>JBGSVD010000204.1:0-15876 GCA_041753135.1 Planctomycetaceae bacterium | reverse complement strand
CAGCAAGTGCGCCTTTTGCGTAACGCCGCCGGTTTGGGGGTTGCTGCCGCGTGACTGAGCGAAAGAACGCCGTTCCCGACCTGAGACAGGTCGGGCTACGTTGGCTGATCTGTCCCAGATCAGCAAGTGCGCCTTTTGCGTAACGCCGCCGGTTTGGGGGTTGCTGCCGCGTGACTGAGCGAAAGAACGCCGTTCCCGACCTGAGACAGGTCGGGCTACGTTGGCTGATCTGTCCCAGATCAGCGGGTCACCTCGTTGAAAAGTCAATAGGTCAGATGCTGCATCGTTGGGCAATTCTCAGAAAATCCCTGCAATCTTGCTTGTGAGACTCGGCCGATACCTATTAACGTTTGATCACCAACTGGCGCACAGTCCGGTTTGGTTGCCTTTCCATACTTTTCCTGGAGTTTTGCAAATGCTGAAGCAACGTCAACGCGGTTTCACTCTCATCGAATTACTGGTGGTGATCGCCATCATCGCAATTCTGATCGCCCTACTGCTGCCAGCTGTTCAGCAGGCTCGCGAGGCAGCTCGCCGTACCCAGTGCAAGAACAACATGAAGCAATTGGCATTGGCCCTTCACAATTACCACGACGTGTACAACCATTTTCCAATCAATTACTCAACCACGTTTACGCTTGATAATCTCTCATTGAGCTGGATGGTGGGAATTCTGCCCTACATCGAGCAGGCGCCACTGTTCGCTCAGATTAACACCAGCTTCGGAATCAACAACGATCCACGTTCACCGAATCCTGCCGGTGTGACGCCTGTGAATCCAAGTAATGGCTGGGTCGCGAAGCAATCGATTTCGGCGTTTCGTTGTCCGTCCGACACCAGCGATCCTGTCATGGCGGGACGCGCGAACTACGGTGGAAGCTGGGCGGTCAACAGCTACAAAGGCGTTGGCGGCGCGAACTGGGCCTGGGGCAGCTGGACGTCACCGGCGGCTTTCAACAACACGCGATGGGGTGTGTCGAACAACGGGCTTGATCGAGGAAACGGACTGCTCTTCCGCGGTAACGGATTTCCGTACAGCAACAACTTCAGCAAGATCACCGACGGCACAAGCAATTCATTTGCGATCGGCGAAGCTGTTCCAAAGTACTGTATTCACACATGGTGGTGGTGGTTCAATGGTTCAACCGCAACGTGCTCGATTCCAATCAACGCACCAGCGGTTTGTGCAACAACAGCAGGAGCATCCAAGGATCAATTACTTGTGCAGTGTGCCGGTGACTGGCCGAACAACTATTCGTTTATGAGTCAGCACGTCGGTGGAGCTCAGTTTGCGATGTGCGACGGTGCGGTGAAATTCGTCAGCGAGAATATTGACCTGTCCGTTTATCGCGGCCTTTCAACGATCAGCGGTGGTGAAGTGATCGGCGAGTTCTAAGCTTAAGGTCGGCGCAGAAATCAACGTCGTTGTGCTTTGCCCGGATTTGGTTGTCGTGTAGTGGACCTTGCTAAAGGTCCTGCCGTGATGGGATCTTTTGCAAGGTCCACTACCTCCACACTTGGTTGCATGATATTTTCGGGCCCCCGTTCTTGTTTTGCGCCCGAGTCTGTCAATTTGTGTTAAGCCGTTTTGAAATGGAAAAGATGATGATTTCTGCCAGAGTTACATTGATCGGTTGTCTGCTGTTGAGTGCGTTTGCAGGTTGTGGAGGTGGTGCCAATGACGCTCCTCCACTGGCATCGGTTAAGGGCGTTGTCAAATTGGGGGGCGCAGTGCTGCCGAGCGCGGTTGTTACGTTCTATCCGGAAAAAGGGCCTCCTGGCATCGGGATCGGGAACGAGCAAGGAGCGTTCACAGTCAAGACCAACGGTCAGAATGGTTGTCCGCTGGGAAAATGCAAAGTCACAGTCGCAGTTGGAAGTGGTGGCGCGGCCAACATTCCTCCGTCTGACGGAAACGAGATGGCTCTGCTGGAGAAGCCACGATTGAACCCCAAGTACTCAAACGCAGACACAACCGACCTGATCGTTGATGTCAGTGCAGACGGTCATGCAGATTTGCAACTCGATCTTGATTGACGATCAGTCAAGATAAGAAATGGGGAGGAATGTTCGGCGGGCGAGACGCCCAATGGCAGTCACTTTGGGTTTCCATTTGAAGCGGCACGGCGCGAGCCGTCCGGTTTCTGCAAGTTCTTTGAGTCCCCTCACCGGACAGCTTGCGCTGTTCCGCTAAAAATGACTGCCATTGGATGTCGGAGCCGCCAGCGCCGGTGAGAACATCATCACCGGCTTCGCCAATCAATCCAATGGATTGAGATTCGACCACGGAACTAGCCATCCACTTCGCGCAGAACGATCCGCAACGCCAAGGGCTGGCCGTCCTGGGTTTCACGCGGAACCGCGGCGCGAACAGGGAGGCGGTATTCCGAATGTTTCGCGCATTCGCCGCAAAGGACTGAGCAATGCGTAAGGGCGGCCGTAGAGCAGATGTGTCAGCTGCTCATGAACGATTGGGACAATCGTTCTACTATGAAAAATCCTGCCGCTCGCCTGACAGGCCGGCGGCATGAAGTTCCCGAGGCCGCTCGATTTCAATTTCCTGCAGGCTGTCCGCCCTTCCTTGGGTCACTGCCGCCGAACAACTCCGACGCCTCTTCGGCGGCGGCTTGAGTCGCGGCGAGAGCTGAAGCCGACTTAACCGCATGACCCTTGGCAGATAAACTCGAGCCCACGGATTTTTGCAAAGCGGGTTCGAGCAGCAGTTCATTCGGAGACCACTGATGATGAAATCGCGAAGCTGACACCGCCTCGCCGGGCGACATTCCGAACACTGTATGATTCAAAAGACTCTGAAGTGTCGCTGTAATAATCCTCGGCCCGCCGGACGCGCCGCAGGCATACGTTGCCTTGCCGTCTTCAACAACAATCGTGGGCGTCATACTGCTGAGCGGCCGCTTTCCCGGCTCAACCGCATTCGCTGCGCTCTGGATCAAACCGAAAGCATTGGGCTTACCGGGGTTTGCCGTGAAGTCGTCCATTTCATCGTTGAGGAGAATTCCATAGTCTGGAACCACGACAAAACTGCCGAACGTCAGATTAATAGTCTCCGTACAAGCCACGGCATTTCCGGAAGAATCCATAACGGAAAAGTGACTTGTCCCGCCATCCGCCTGAAGGAAGAAGCGACCGTATTTTGACATCGGCAAAGTTGCATCCGGAAGAATTCGCTGAGCGATCTCACGCGCGTATTCTCGGTTCAACATGCGATCCACAGGAACCTGGACGAAATCCGTGTCGCCGAGAAATTCCGCTCGGTCAGCAAACGCATGCTTTAAAGCTTCCGCGATAACATGCACATAGTCGGATGAATTGTGTTGAAGACCTTGCAAAGTCTTTCCGGTCCGAGCTTCCCACGCCTCGATCGTCTGCAAGGTCTGCAGCAATGCAACACCGCCACTGGAAGGTGGCGGCATCGTGATTACCTGGCGACCGTGAAATTCTGACTTCAACACCGCGCGCTCGGTCGGAAGGTAGCCAGCAAGGTCGGCGTTGGTGATGACGCCCGACTCCGACTGAGCTGTCTTGCAGATGGCGTCAGCGACGGCTCCGCTATAGAAACCGGCGGCCCCGTGAGCTGCGATTGCTTCGAGCGTCTTCTGCTGAGGCGAAAAGAATCTGTCTCCGATTTGCCACGGAACGCCGTCGTTCAGATAGAGCTTTCGCAAAAGGGCGAAGCGAGTTTCATAACCCTCGTGGCGCGCCAACTTCGCCAGCGTAGACTGCTGCACTTCCTGATCATGAACATCAATGAGGACTCCTTCGCGGCACAGATCGATTGCCGGTTGAACGAGTGTGGCGATTGGCAACGAACCATATTTTTCGGCGGCAAAACAAAGTCCAGCCACGTTGCCAGGAATCCCGGCCGCGAGCCCGCCTCGAACACTGAGTGGTTCCGTCAGTTCTTGCTCGACCTGAAACAAACTGGCCACCGCAGCCGCTGGGGCTCGTTCACGATAATCGATCGCGATCGACTTTTGCTCCTTCGCATCCCAGATCACCATGAATCCGCCGCCGCCCATTCCACAGCTCGCAGGTCGAACCACGGAGAGCGCAAAGGATGTTGCAACGGCAGCGTCGATGACATTGCCGCCCTGGCGAAGTATCTTTGCCCCCGCTTCACTTGCCGCCGGATGATCGGCCGCGACGACCGCGTGGCGAAAGGCCGGCTCCTGCGAATTGGCTGATGCATCACAGTGGAGCCAAAGTCCCATCAACAACACGCCCAGAGTCAATCGTTTCCGCACAGTCGCCATTGCGTGATTCCTGCTGTTCGCGTTGACCAAATGTCCTTGCTTCGGATTCATCGTTGCCCCAGGATTGCTTTGAGAATTTTACTAATCGCGGTCACGATTGAATTGTTTAACCGTCAGCCGGAGGCGTACGTGAATGCCGCAACCAACGTACGCCTGCGGCTAACGGTTAAACGAAAAATATCTCCATCGCGACCGTTTACAGTGTAAGCGGCGTGCTGTGTTCGAGTTTGCTTGCCGGTCACACACAATTCAAGATCAAACGATGTTGCCAAGCGTGACGGGAAGTTTGAATAAAAAAAGCCCGAGGTCATTTTGACATCGGGCTTTCTGTTTTGTCTATCAGTCTGAGAAATCAACCGTCAGAATCAATCAGGTAAATTTCGAAGATCAGAGTCGAGTTGGCTCCAATTTCGCCAGGGCCATTTTCGCCGTAAGCAAGTTCGCTTGGAATGAACAGGCGATAGTGTGAACCAACCTTCATCAACTGAAGGGCTTCTGTCCAACCCTTGATCACTTGAGTCACGCCGAAGGACACAGTCTGGTCGGCCGCTGTCGGGCCTTCACCTTCGAACGAGCTATCGAAAACGGTACCGTCAACCAAAGTTCCTCGGTAGTGAGTGCTGACCGTGCTGTTCTTCGTCGGAACCGCACCAGTGCCCTCTTTGATCACCATGTATTGCAGACCGGACTTTGTGACTTTTACGCCGTCTTTCTTTTTGTTCTCTTCAAGGAACTTCTTGCCGGCTTCAAGGTTCTTCGTTCCCTTTTCGGATTCCTTCTTCATCATCTCCTGACGCAGAGCGGCGAAAACGGTCGCAATTTCTTCTTCTGACAAAGCCGACTTGCTGCCTTCCATTGCGGCGGCGATTCCCAGTGCAATCTTCTTTGGGTCCAGTTCAAGTCCCTGACGTTTCAGATCCTTGCCAATATTGAAGCCAATTGCATAACTGGCTTTATCGAGAGTTGTTTCCAATTTCGGGGCTTCTTGCTTTGCAGGAGCTTCATCCTGCGCGGTTGCGGTGAGTGAAGAACAGAGTACGACGACAGAAAACAAAGTCATCACTGGGCGAATGAACATCGGGCAAAACACTCCAACAGAGCGGTCACTGGCCATTGAACTATGACAGCGCTATGCGCGGCCGCTGGCGAAGAGAAAGGTTTCAACTTGGCGACAAGAAGCCAGGCTGTGCAGTTGAAGCATGAGCGGGGAAGCGTAGGCAGGTGCCGCAGAATCCTCACGGGGATCACCGCAGAAGAAGAACACTATGACGAAAATTCCGCCTGTTTCAATTCCGGACCTTGCCAATTCCTGATGATCTCGAAGTCAAAAGACAAACCGACGTCCGTCTGATACATTTTGCCCAGGCGAGACATGCTGCCAGAAGTGGTAATTGAGGAAATTCATCGTTTCCGGCGGTATTGTAACAGGCAGGACCACAGGTCCATTTCCGGATTTGTGGACGTTCAACGGGACTATCTTTGAGTCGTTTTGTTCAGGGTGATTCATGCGTTTCAGGGCAATTGCGTTCCTAATCGGACTGGTGTGTTTTTCGGCAGCTCCCCTTATCGCGGGAGACTGGCCGTCATGGCGTGGTCCAAACCGAGATGACATTTCGACCGAAACGGGCCTTCTGAAATCCTGGCCTGAAGGCGGTCCGAAGAAACTGTGGACGTCCAAGGACGCCGGTCTGGGTTACTCAGGATTCTCCATCGTGGGCGATATGCTCTTCACAATGGGCGCCGACGGGACGACTCCGGAGTCAAATGAATTTGTTGTTGCGATCAACGTGAAGTCTGGCGAAAAGGTGTGGCAGTCGAACATCGGCCCCTTCCTGGAGAATGGCTGGGGTGGCGGACCACGCAGCACTCCGACTTTTGCCGACGGCTTGCTGGTTGCCATCGGTGGCAAAGGCGACGTAGTCTGCTTGTCCGCTTCCGACGGCAGCGAAAAGTGGCGAGTCAGTCTCACGGAACTGGGTGGATCCATTCCCAGCTGGGGCTATTGCGAATCGGCTTTGATCGACGGTGAAAATGTATTGGTTACGCCAGGCGGAAGTAACGGAACAGTAGCTTGCTTCAATCTGAAGTCGGGCGAGAAACTCTGGCAGTCCACCGACATGACTGTCAATGCTCATTACTCGTCGGTCATCGCAGTGGATCACTTTGGCAAACGTCAGTACATCCAATTGACTGAGTCCAAAGTGTTCGGACTTGATGCGGCCAACGGCAAGGTGCTTTGGCAGCATGATTTCCCAGGTCGAGTTGCCGTGATCCCGACTCCCATTTACAACAATGGGATGGTCTATCTGACTGCGGGGTATGGCGTTGGATGCATGTTGCTGAACATCACAGCGGACAACAATGTCGAAAAGATCTACGAGAACAAAGTGATGAAGAACCATCACGGTGGTGCTTTGCTTGTTGGCGATTTCGTCTACGGCCACAGCGATGCCACTGGGCTTATTTGCCAGAATCTTGTGACTGGCGAAGAGGTCTGGAGCGACAACAAAAAGAACAACAGCAAGGGCGCTGTTGCTTTCGCTGACGGAATGCTCTACTGCCTGGAGGAAGGTTCTGGGGACTGCTTCCTGGTCGAAGCCACTTCAGAAGGTTACAAAGAGGTCAGCCGATTTAAGATGGATCCTCAGACTACTCAGAGAAATCCCCAGGGACGAATCTGGACGCATCCAGTGATCTGCAACGGCAAGTTGTATCTTCGTGACCAGGAAATCATCTGCTGCTATGAGATCACAGAGTAGATCCTTCTGAGCTTCAAGTCCGAAGGACCAGTCCCGAAATTACTTCCCGAGGAACGCGCAAGCCGTGCGGTGATTTGAAACCGGAGGGCTCGCGCCCTTCCGCTGCAACCCTGCGATCCCGCACATACAAGCTCGAAGCGCCAGCGAGTGGGCCATTGTGTGTCCGAAGTTCACTCGCTGGCGCTTCGAGCTTGTAAAAGATTGCTGGGCAAAAAAATGGAGTGGCGGATTTTTGTCGGCCACCGTTTTGGTGGTGCTGTGTTCCGGCAAGGGGCTGCTCGCTCTCGTCGTGGATTCGTGCTTTGTCACACTCCAATTTGGGGGGTCGTGGACCTTGCTATACTCTAGACGGTGCCGCCGGAGATGTTTTCGTTTAACCGTTAGCCGGAGGCGTAAGTTGGTGGCAGCATCCGCGTACGCCTCCGGCTAACGGTTAAACACAATACCGTTCAACGAAACGGCCTGTGAAGTAGCGGAATCGGCGCAAGCCGTCCGGTGAGGCAGTATTTTGCAGGCACTCACCGGGCAGCTCGCGCTGCTCCGCTACTGTTTGAACGGTATTGCGGTTAAACAACGCAATCGTGATCACGATTCGGATAAATGTCCTGCTGTGACCGGATCTCTTGCAAGATCCATTACCTGCCCCCCCTTTTTTATTTTGAGAGAGCATTGGGCTACGAGTGCCAGTGGCGGAGTCGCAAACAGATGCGGGAGAATTTGAGCCGAGCGGGCTTCTTGCGAATTTCGCTGCGGTTCAATTCCACGAATGCGTTCGACACTACACCAGCAGGCCATCGATGGGACGAGAGGACGGATCGGCGATTGGCATGTCGCGGCCGTCGACGTTGAAGTTTCCGGTTGAGTCTACGCCAACGGCCTGCAGATAGGTGTGGAACAGATTGCCATGATCGACCTGCTTGTCGACCACTTCTGTCCCTTTGTCGTTCGTTGCACCAAACACATGACCGCGTGGCATTCGCCCGCCGCCAACACAAACGGACCACGCTCGCGACCAATGATCGCGACCATAATATTGATTCACATTTGGCGTACGACCGAACTCGCTGAGCACCACAATCAAAGTGCTCTCCAGCATCTCGCGACTGGCCAGGTCGGCGACAAAAGTTGAGAACGCAAAGTCGAACTCCGCCAGCTGCTCGATGTGGAAATTGAAGTTCTCGTTGTGAGTGTCATAGTTTGAATGTGACAGCTGCACGAACGAAACGCCGCTCTCCAGAAGCCGCCGCGCCAGCAGACAATGACGTCCCAGATCATGCTTGCCGTATCGCTCAATCTCACTCGCCGGTTCCTTCGTCACGTCAAAAACGTCTCGCTGATTCATGAGCTTCTCCGCCTGCTCAAATGAATAGGTAAACGCTTCCGTCACAGCCGTTCGACGCCGATTCAAAAATCGTTCGCTGACCTGGCGACGAAAATCATTCCGCGCCTTGTCGGAGTCTTCCGTGATGCTGTCTGGTCGAATAATGTTTGGTGGAGGATTTCCGTTTCCAAGCTGAACGCTGGAATACTTGGGACCAAGCCAGGCCGAATCGTTACCTCGCCCACCACCACCGCCCGGTGTGATCACAATGTGCCCGGGCATCGAACCGTCCGGAGGGTTCAGCGTCTTCGATGCCACCGCACCAATCTGAGGAAACTCGCCCGCAGGCGTCTGACGTCGTCCCGTCATCATCAGATACGCGCCCTTACCGTGATCGTCCTCCGACGTATTCACACCGCGGATCAGACACAGATGATGCATCTGCATTGCCGTCAGCGGAAGCAGTTCGCTGATATGAATTCCTGGAACGGAAGTTGGGATCGCAAGAAACGGGCCGCCTGTGTCTGCACCCGGTTTAGGATCCCAGCTCTCAAGCTGGCTGAGCCCGCCATGCATATTGAAGACCACGATGCGCTTCTGGTCAGACTTCAATTGCGCCGCCATTGCCTGAGAAGTGAATGCTCCAAGCCCTCCAACCATCGCTCCGGCGCCAGCGGCGAGCGTGCCAAGAAACTGACGACGAGCAAGTCCGTGTGCCGCAGTATTGCATGGATAAAGCAGTTTCATGGGATCATCTTTCAGAAGACAACTGACAACGATATGTTTTAAACGGTCGCGCCAAAGGTATTTTCGTTTAACCGTCAGCCGGAGGCGTACGCGGATGCAGCGTACCGCGTACGCCTGCGGCTGACGGTTAAACGAAATAATCTCACGCGGCACCGTTTAGAGTATAAACCGACACACTGTGGCAGACTCAGAAGCACTCTACTTGTTGAATCGAAATTCTGCACTGCTCACCAGGCCCCAGGCCAATTCCTGAGCTGCCTTGCTGCGGTCCTGACGAGCCGCCAGGAATGCAGTGACCTCGGCCACCTCCTGTTCAGAAGGCTGGCGAGTCAGCAGGCCCAGATACAACTCCTCTGCGGCAACTCGAGGATCAGTCGCCTTCACAATTCGTTCGGCGGCATTGTCGCCCGCTGGCACAACCCAGCTATTGATGGCCGAACCGTTTGACGTGAACAACGCCTGATCGGGACTTGCATAAAAATCATTCTGCGGCTGCCCTGGAGCACCGCCATAGATCTGAACATAGCTTGCGATGTTGCCCTTGAGCTTGTCGTAAACTCGCTGTTCAATTTCTGCCGCCCGCGCCGCCAATGCAGCAGCGTCATTTTTTTGTTCGTCGGTAAGCGGAGCGGTCTTCTCTAACTCTGCCGCTTCAGTGGCCACGTAGCGATCATAAACTGTCGTCACCTTGAAGACGGTCCAACACATCTGCTCGGGCGTCAGGGGCTTCAGTTGCGACAACGCAAAGTTCGCCGACAGATCCGTCGGAATGGTCTCCATCGCGGACTCGTACGATGCTCGTGCCGTCGACAAAGATTCCCTGGCCTGCATCAAAGCCGCATTCGATTGAGTCACCAGATCTTGTCTTCGCTTCAACTCAACGTTTGCTTCAGCCAGCGCAGTCTGCGCGGCTTTCATTTGACCAGTCGCAGCAGATGACATCTGACTGGCGGAAACCAACGATGCTTCGGACGCCTTCAGTGACTCCTTCGCAGCATTCGATTTCGCCAGCAATGTATTCACGCTGCTGACCATGGCTTCATCACCCGGCAGAGCAGCCTGAGCCTTCTTCAAAGCCGTGGCCGCTTCATCCAGTGTCACGGATGCATTGCGGTAGCGGCTCACCTGTTCCTGAGCTGTACTCACGGCCGCGGTCGCCGAAGTCATTGCCTGCTCGGCGGTCTGCATGTCCGTGGTTCGCGCAGCCACCACCGGCATGTACTCAGTCATCTCCTTGTTGGCCGCCAGCACACTGGCTTCGTAACTCGCAGTTTGTTCCACAGTCGAATCAACGGCAATCTTCTTCTCACCTGCCGCGGCAATTCGTTCGAGAGCTAACAGGCGACTCTTCGCAGAGGTTGCTGCAAACTGAGCTTCCTGCATCGCGGCTCGTGCAGCCACGACTTTGGCTTCTTCATTTCGAACAGTCTCGAGCAAGGGCTGAAGCTTCTGCCTCGCCCCATCAAATGCAGCTCGGGTTGTCAGCAGGGCTTCGTTCAACGGAGCGACAGCGGCGGTCTTTTCAGCGACCGCTTTTTCCAGAGCTGGCACCTCAGCCATTGACTTCTGCGAACGTTCGGCAAGAGCTTTCGCAGTGGCTGCAAGCTCCGAATTCTCTGGCAGCGCGGCGGATGCAAGATTCAATGGTTCCACTGCCTGCTGGAGTGTTTCAGCAAACGTCTTCCTGGAGTTGAAGGTCGCCGTGGCATCGTTCAATGCCTTCTGAGCGTCGTCCACTTTCTTCTGAGCATCGACGAGCTGCGTTCGAACAGCATCCGTTTCCGCTGCAACAGGAATCATCGCCACTTCTGCGGCGGAAAAGGTATTGTCAGCATCACTGCTTTGGGACGCGGCATCCCTCGCCAGCACTTCGATTTTATCCTGTTCTGTCACCAGTGACTGGTGTACCAGTTTCGCCGCGGGCAGATGGTTCACAGCGTCGTCGCTCAGGTCGAACGGTCGCTGGTAGACATCGCTCAGGGCAATCTCCCGAAGGAACTGCTTCATGTCAAAACCCGAAGAGGCAAACCGTTCACCGAGCTGCTTTAGAAGTTTCGGACTGGCCGCTGGATTGTCCGGGTGCATCATGTCGAGCGGATGAACCAGACCACGTCCCAGCATCATCGCCCACAAGCGGTTGGCGATGTTCTCATTGAAGGCCCGGTTCGAACCGTTCGTCGCCAACTCTGCCATCATCATTCGACGGCTGAACTTTGGTACCGATCGCACGCCGTCCGCTGGAGCAATTGCGTAGTCCTCGCCTGGGTTCAGCACTGGTTCTGTAAACGAAGGCATGCCCGGGATTCGGGCCACTGTTCGATGGGTATTGCCTTTATCAAACACCGATTCAAACGACAGATCCGTCGGCGATCGTTCGGCAAGAAAAGTGACTTCTTTGTCACCGACCTTCTTCTTAACAAGATACGATGCCGATGCGATCGCCAGCAGCCCGTGATAATCTCGCTGAAGAAAGTCCGACACAATCGGCGAATCGTGACACTGGTTGCACTGCATATCGCGACCGAAAAAGATGCGCCCCAGATCTCGCGTCACAACATGCGGCTCAGCGTTACGATCCAGGCAGAAGCGAGCAGCCGCACGAGATTCCGGGGAGTCTCCGTCAGCCGTCATGAGTTCTCGGGCCAGAACATTCCACGGCTTGTTGTCTCGAACAGATTTCAAGAGCCAGGCCTGCCATTCGTCCTGAGGCACATGAGTATTGGGCCGGCGTTCCATCAACATCACGTCAAGAGTCGTAGCCATGTGCCGTGCGTAAAGTGGCGAGGCCAGCAGTCGATCAATCAGCTTCTCCCGCTTTGCAGGATCCGCATCGTTGAGAAACGCACGCGACTCATCGGCACTCGGCGGCATTCCGTTCAGATCCAGGGAGATTCGCCGCAGAAACTCGGCATCGCTCGCCTGAGGCCATCCGGGTCCGGAGGGTGGAGCGAGTTCGCTGTTGATGATGTCATGAAGCGGCGGCGTGGGCGGGACATCATCCGCCAGCGACTTTGTCACGGGCACGCAGAGAAATGCGACGCAAAGGACGGCAGCCACGGGACGGACCATCATCCCGCGTTCCATGTGGAACGCTGCACGCGCAGCAGATCGGAGTCTCGCGATCATCGCGGCTTCTCCGTTGGTCTTCATCAGTCTGCCAGAAGGAGGGATGGTTCACTCAGCAAGTTGCGGAGCAGACCACGGTTGGCAGTCATCAGAAGAAGTTGAGGAAGGAACGAAATCCTGTTCACTGCGAATCTCAGTCAAACAGGCCCATCGAAGTATTGGTTGGTGGCATAGACGCGAAAAACGTCCATTGCTGAGTATGGTTTATCCGGACGGAGATAGCACCGTCAAGTGAAACCCTGATCTAGTAGAGCATGCCGTCTCAACGGAGAGACATAAATTCCGTGAAATTCTGGACTCCGGGCGAACTCGGACACCATTTCGCAGAAAACCGCTTGCTTCCTGAATAGTGATCGGGTTGAGCTGCGGCTTGAGATTCGTCGCGGTCGAGCGGGCCGAATTGCCTTCCCGTTCCGAAAATCAGGCTTCTCCCGTGCAGGTCGCCGAATCGAGCGAGTCCCGCCGCATCGGTGAGATCGTCGGAAAGATCATGCGGCTTTCCGATTTGGAGCAGTGGGTGAGGCTACGGGTGCTGCCTGATCGATCCTCCAATCGTCGATTGAGGAGTGAGCTGCAGCGGACGGGACGTCCGCGCTCCCGGAGCGCGGGCGTCTCGCCCGCCTCGATGCACCGCCCTTTTGCAGGTACTCACCGGACGGCTTGCGCCGTGCCGCTACTTTTTGAACGGTATTGCCGTTAAACGAAAAACATCTCTGCCGGCATGGTTCAAAGATTAGAGGTCCGGCAGCCGCGGGATCTTTCGCAACATCCACGACGTCAGCCGCGAACTCGAAACGCGGCACGAGTAGCAAAAATCGAGAGGGCTTGCCATCTGAATCGCGAGCCTCGCTACTTGACTCGATACAGTTCAAGCTTCTGCAACGTTGCTTCGTTGTGCTGCGACAACCATTTTGGGGTGAACAGGTCCAGCAGAGTCGCATCGCTCGGGAAGTAGACCGATTCGGTAACGAACTCGAAGTCATTCTCCTGTTCAAACCACTTCTCCCAGAAGCCCGGCGTCCTCTTTGCATTGGGACCAATAATCAGAAACGTGGGCACCACGGGTTCCGATCCGTCTGGCTGACGTAAATTCAAGTGACTGATAGGGGCTGCCGTCAGTCCGGCATTGCTCAAGTGAAACAACATCGCCGGCTCACCATAGGCATAGACCACCAGTCGCTGCTGCTCACGCTCATCAACCGTAAAGGTGGGACGTTCCGGAGCCGGGATCTCCAGGGCCTTCAAGACAGCACTCGGTCGAATCGTTTCTCCCTCGGCCGCCGCCGCTGCACGCGGCACCCATTTACCTGTTGCCGACAACACACAGGCATCCGCAAGATCACGTGCGGAACCCACAATTGACGTGCGATCTGTGAACAGCGAAGCATGAAAAATCTCTTCGAACGACGCGACCCCCAGTTCGTTCGCCTCGTCAAGGCGAAGCACTGACGTCAGCACCGCCGTAATCAACATCCACGTGACTAACTGCTGGCCCCACGACCTCGGCGTTGCAGCCACAGTCCCTGCTGGAACTCCGGCCGTGCGGCGAGCGACACTGACATTGGACTCCAGCCACCAGCTGATGCCTCCTGCCGCCGCCAACCAGACTGAAGCCAAAAGCGGAAAGAACAGGCGAGCGTATGGATGGTAGAGCGGTGTCGCGACCAGCATTCCCAGAAACCAGGTCAGCGTAGTGCAGAGCCCCAACGCCGGGTCAATCGTGGCGGCACTCTCAAGGTCCGAAGGCGAAAGCGACAAGGCTCCCTCTGCGGTCGGAGATAGATCACCAGCGGCTCTGCGGCTCCATGATCGCCTCAACACAGGCCAAAGGAACATGCCCCCAAAACCGCCCAGAGCCAGACTGGTCAACAACAGTGGCGTCCAGATCCGCAAAGCAAGGACGGTCAATGCAACCGCAGCGACAAAGAAGCGAATCAACAGCATGATGGACGGAAAACCGCCCGAAAAGCCAACGCCGCCCGATTCACCGCTATCCGCGTTCCCCGTGGAACGACCGGCAGCCTTCCATCGAAACAACGCCGCCGCCAAAAGCCCCAGTCCCAGCGAAATCCCTCCATACGCACCATCGTTCCAGAACTGGCAAGCCAATTGAGAACCAAGATTCGTGGACCAGACGTTGAAAGTCTCCATCGAAAACGACTGCAGATAGTTCGCATGGTTCTTGCTGACGGCCGCATACCCGCCGACGTCCTGCAGCTGCCACCACCATGGCGCGAAGGTCAACAAGGCTGAAAGCAGCATGACGCCAAGCAACTGGGCAACTCGGAACACCGTGATGCTCTTCCGCCCAACCCAAACCCACCACGTGCCGACGCCGCTGAAAACAATCGCCAGGGGCAGCCACCCGGTATACTTCGTCCACCACGCCAGGCCGCACAGAAATCCCGCCACGGCGGCATCGCGAAACGACTGCTTCTGAATGGACAGCGTTCCAAAGTAGACGGAACCAATGATCCAGAAGAGGCACGGGACGTCGGTCAGAGCCATCCGCGAGTAGATCACGTGGAAATCGCTCATCGATACAACCGCGGCGATAAAGATGCCGGCGGCTGATCCGAACCAGGCTCTTGCGAGAAGCCATAAGGCGATGGTCGTCAGCGAGCCCAATAGCACGGCCGGTAGAAATGGTGCGAAGTCGCCGACTCCCGGAAGCAAACTGGCGGCTTCGATCATCGTGGATAACAACGGCGGGGCGAACAATTCCCGAGCCGGATAGGATCCCTCGAATGCTCCGTCGTACCACAAGACGGACGAATAGATTCCTTCGTCAAAGTGCTCGACGGCTTCCCGGTCGAGGTGCCAGACCCGAAGCAGCAGGCCCAGCACGAAGAACCCGGCGACAGCCACGGATTCGATAATCGTAGGGCGAATCTTCATGAATTGGTCCGTTCGAGTTGCGAGGTGTTACTCTACAAGGTACGTCCTTTCTGGCACTTCGACGAGTCACTTGTGGCGATTTCTGGCACTCGAACGCGTCGTATCCGTCGCCATCGCACGTCTTCCGCGCAATCCGAGTATCCGATGTTCCACGTGGAACCGCGAAAGTTCGGCCGCCTTTTGCGATCCGTACAAATCAACAAAAAGCGAAGCTGAACGTTTCCTGGCGGTCTCAGGAATGCGGACTCTGGCTTTTGGCGCGGGATTCGATTGCCAATCGGTTGAGTCGTTCGCCGTCGGGTCTAACATACGCAATCTTCGATTTCTCCAGAACGACACCAGACGAACGAGTGCCTCCATGTCAGAAAATACCCCCGTAAAAATGTACGACGCGGCCATGAAGCTGAAGGCCGACGGAAACCTCGAAGGTTGCGTTGATGCTCTAAAAGACATTCTCAACGTCGATCCCAATCACGTGCAGACTCACATGGCCCTGGGAGTTCATTTGCAGAAGATCGGCCGCTTCGACGATGCGATCTTCCACGCGAAAAAGGTCGCGGAACTCGAACCCGGCGATGCATTCTCCTTCACGCAGCTTTCTGTCATCTATCAGCGTTGCGGAAAGATCTTTGAGGCCGAAGAAGCCATGGCCCGTGCTCGAGAAATTCAGGGCACTCCAAAGCAACATTGATTGAAGATCATTTAAAAACGGCGGGCGAGACGCCCGCGCTCCGGAGCGCGGGCGTCTCGC
>JBGSVD010000203.1:0-38118 GCA_041753135.1 Planctomycetaceae bacterium | reverse complement strand
GCGAGTGGGCTATCGACTGGGGCACCGAGTGTTCGAAGCCCACTCGCTGGCGCTTCGAGCTTGTAGAAATCACTGCCTCTGAGCGAATGGCAAGACTTTGGACAATTCTTGTTACGCCGGTTTTTACTTCGTCGCCTGATGATGTGCTTCGACGAACCACAGCCACTTGTCGATTCCGCGAGTCACCTCGGTGAACAGATCAGCCGTCACGGCGTCTTCCAATTCATCAGCCTCGGTGATGGTATTGCGAGATTCATAACCAAACGTCGACAGGGCATGAGCCACGGCATCAACATGTGCACAGCCATCGCCGATGCTGGACGGATACTCGGTCAGTCGTGAACGAGCCGCAGCACCTCGAACGGTTCCTTCGGCTGTCCCGCCGAGCTGTACGATTCGTTCTGCGATCATATCAACATACGGTTCGATGGCTTCGCTGACTTTGTCAAACAGTTCATGCAGGCCGATGAAGTTGGGGCCCTTGACGTTCCAGTGAGCCTGCTTCAACTGCAGTTGCAGGTCAATCGCCGAAGCGAGTCGTTGATTCATCAGCACATTCAAAGCCGTGCGGCGAAGCAACGGGATATCGTTTTCGGTTTCGTACATTTCGCTGGATTCCGCAAGGATGGAGATCGTGGTATTCATGAGTTTGGTTTCGTCGTTAGGATGGTGAATGATCCACAAGGCGCGAGTGCCTCGCGAATCAGAAGTTGTCTACGCAATCGCGGCAACGGGCTCATCGATCAGGATCAGTTCCGTCTTCGTCGCTCCGGAGGTGGCAAGCAAAACCTTTGCTCGTTCGACTTCTTCCGGCGAACCATGAGCCACCATCAGGAACTGACCGGACTTAATGCTGGCTTCGTAGGCAACGATGCTGTTGTTAGGAATCCCGATGCTCACAAGTGCCGCTCCAAGAGCACTAAACCCGCCCACAACGACAGCGCTTTCCAGGGCACCGACAATCGCAGCCACGAGCGGTCCGGCGACAAGCAGAGGACCGATTCCAGGCACCAGAAAGAAGCCTGATCCAAACAGCAGAGCCCAGAATCCGCCCCAGAAGGCGCCTTGCGTTCCGCAATACAACATTCGATCGCCTGCGTTGTAATAGCCGACGACGTTTTCTTCGGTGTGATAGCCCTTGCCAACGATCGACAGCAGCTTCATATCAAAGCCCGCCTGCTGAAGTTGCTTCACAGCATTCTCGGCCTGAGAATGCGTGTTAAACGTCGCAATCGCGCTGTTCATGTGATGCTGACAAACGGAATTCGGATTCTTCTTCATCTGAACACATCCTTCTTTGAGGGCATAAAAAAAGCCGACGTGACAGAACACCCGAAGGTATTCAATCACGTCGGCTTACTTGAAAACTGGCCGCTCACATTTGAGCCGCCATTTTTAGGGGTCGTCCGACGACCTGAAAACACGATTCGCCAAAAGCTCTCACTTCTGCTACTTCTGTCTTATCATCACGAGCCCCGCGAAATTAGCAACGTCAGTCATCAGCTTCTGGCGGAATAGCGGAAGATGACAAAACGAGAAAGTGTGTGACAATCCAAACGCACGTACACCAGCAACAGGAAACGGTGTGCCGGCGCTTCGCTTGTCGACAAGGTCACTTCCGCATGAACCGCGTGCTTATGCACTTCCGCTGATGAAGATATGGCACTGGCCAGCTAAGCTGTTGTTGCAGCGCGCGACGGAGCGACGGCTCCGCCTTCGTTTTCGAAACTCGCAATGGCTGCGGCATCGGCAGACATTGTCGCCGGTGCGATGTCATTCTGCGGCCAAAATTCCAGGAGCACTTTCGTGATCGTTAGTGCGACGGGGCCGAGAATCAAACCTGCGGGGCCGAACACCAGGATACCTCCCACGACAGAAATGAAGGCCAGCACCGTGTGCAGTTGCAGGCGATTGCCGACCAGGATCGGCCGCAAAAGATTGTCGATCGTGCCGACGACGAGCATGCCCCACGTCGTCAGAATCACGGCCTGCCCCCAGTGGCCGTCGATCAGAAGAAACAATGCCGCCGGGATCCAGACAATGAATGCGCCCAGGATGGGAATAATGGCCAGCAAGCCCATCACAACACCCCACAACAGCGGAGCGGGCAGGCCAAGCCACCAGAACATCAGACCGCCAAGGAATCCCTGCACAGCAGCGACCATCAGTGTTCCGTAGATCGTAGCATGAATCGTATCGTCGACCCGAGAGAACACTCGGTCCATTTCGAGAACAGTCAACGGAAGGGCTGTGCGAAGCATGGCGATCCCCGCGCGGCGGTCTCGAAGAAAGTAGAAGAGAAAATAGAAGGTGATCAAAAGGCTCATGATCTCCACAACCGAACCGCGCACAATGGATGCCCCCGTGGTGCTCATCCATGTGACTCCTGCTTTCACTGTTTCCGGAAGGTTTTGCTGTTCCATCCAATCCGCCAGCGGCGCCAGTCGCGGATGGACTTGCAGAGCTCTGCGCCACTCGCCAGATTCAATACGTGTGTTGACCAGTTGCGCTCCATTTGATGCTTCCAGAATCAATCGCTGTCCAACAAAGGTGACCAGTATCAGAACGACCAGTCCGATCACGAATACTGAGATCGCTGCGGCGACATTTCGATTTCGGATTTTCGTTTCCACCCATCTCTGGAGCGGAACGAAAACCACCGCCAGCGCGAGCGACCATGTGATCGATGCCAGGAACGGCGCAGCCAGCAGATAGCACAAATAGATCCCGAACGCCGTTGCTGCCATCAGAACAAAGATCTGCACATGGTTCCGCGAGCCCCAGTCGTGAGCCACAGGCAGAGGTGTTTCATTGTCGGCGGAGGTTGTTGTTTTGACAGTGCGTTGGACAGATGCTGTCGCATCATCGCTTTCCGTTGCGACGAGTTCAACAACAGTCACTTCAACTGCGTGTTCGACGTCGTTCGGCGTTAGGCTGGGTGGCGTCGGACTGTCGATGACGGTGAGGACGGATGTCATACATTCAACTTTCGAGATTGCGATTCTCTCCTCACGTTCGGCGAGCGTGAGGACGTCGGTTCCTTGATCTCTTCAACAGCCGTTCAACGAATCAGGGGATTTACATCCCCCGCTCGCCGAGAACATCTGCTCTTCAGCACGCCCGTTAAACTTCACGCGTCGGAGACTCGCACGATCAGCTTGCCGAAGTTCTTCCCTTCCAACAGTCCAATGAAGGCCTTCGGTGCGTTCTCAAGACCGTCAACAATATCTTCGCGGAACTTCACCTTTCCTTCCTGCACCCATGTGCTCATCTGTTCGAGGAACTCCGGATAACGATCACCATAGTCGTCGAAAATGATGAACCCCTGGACCGTCAAACGTTTGGTCAGAATCGTACGAGTCAGCAGCGGCAATCGGTCTGGGCCTGTCGGCGATGCAGAATCGTTGTAGTGCGAAATGAGGCCGCAAAGAGGAATACGAGCCTTTGCATTCAGCAGCGGAAGTACCGCATCAAAGACCGGGCCACCAACGCTTTCGAAGTAAACGTCAATGCCACCGTGACACGCGGTCGCCAACTGAGCCGGGAAGTCCTCGGCGTAGTGATCAATGCACGCGTCGAAGCCGAGTTCGTTCGTGGCGTAGTCGCATTTTTCCGGACCGCCAGCGATGCCAATGATGCGGCAGCCGTTGAGTCTTGCGATTTGTCCGACGACTGATCCCACAGCTCCGCTGGCGGCGGCCACGACGACAGTCTCGCCGCGCTTCGGCTTTCCGATATCGAGCAATCCCATGTACGCTGTAAAGCCCGGCATGCCGAGCACACCCAGAGCCAGCGATGGTTGAGCCATCGCGGGATCCAGTTTTGTCAGACCTGTTCCATCTGAAACTGCATGGCTTTGCCATCCCGACTGACCAAGGACCAGATCGCCCTCGTGATAGGCCGGATGGTTTGAGATCTCAACTCGCGAAACTGTGCCGCCAACAATCACCTGGCCAACTCCGACCGGCGCCGCATAGGACGCTTCATGGCTGAGCCGACCTCGCATGTACGGATCCAGCGACAGATAAAGCGTACGCAGCAGGACCTCGCCTTCGTTGGGCGTTGAGGCGGTGAGTTCTTCCAGTCGAAAATTGTCAGCAATCGGTTCACCAATCGGGCGCGAGTTCAGCACGATCCGCTGATTGATCGGAGTCTCCCTGGAACGGCTTGTGGTTGTTTCGAGTTCCAGTGTTTCAAGCTTTTTCATGAGATGATTTCCGTTAATGGTTTTTGTGAAATTCTTTGCAGCAACTTGACGCACTCCACCACCACCACAGGCAGTAATGAACAGCCGGTAATCACGCCCCAATCGGCCAATGTTGGTGGAGCTGTGTGGAGAACTTTTTGAAGCAGCGGCAGATAGACCGCTGCTGCCTGAAGGATCAAACAAAGCGTCACCGCTGCCCAGAGCCACGCGTTTGTGAACAGTCTGTCAGTAAACGCCGATCGACGTTGTGAGCGAGCGTTGAAGGCATGAAACACTTGTGACAATGCCAACGTCATAAATGTCATCGTCGTTGCTGAACGCAAACCGTCGCCGGTTGTTCCGTGCCAATGGATTCCAACGGCAAATGCGAGGAGCGTGACGGCCGTCAGTAAGACACCTTGCCAAACGATCAGGCCGATGAATCGAAGAGTCAACAGCGATTCCTGCGGATCGCGAGGCGGGCGTTTCATGGCGTCCGGAACTGATGGTTCCAATGCAAGAGCGAACGCCGGGAAGACATCAGTGACAAGATTCAGCCATAGAATCTGCAGTGCCACCAGAGGAAGGGGCCAACCCACCATGAGCGCGATGAAGACGGTCAGAATTTCAGAAAGATTGCACGACAGCAGATAATGCAAGAATCGGAGAATGTTCCCGTAGATGATCCGACCCTGCTCAACGGCTCCGACGATGCTGTTAAAATTGTCATCGGTGATCACCATGTCGGCGTTTTCTTTGGCAACTTCCGTTCCGTTGATACCCATCGCAATGCCGATATCGGCCTGCTTCATAGCCGGCGCATCGTTGACACCATCGCCGGTCATCGCGACCACGTGTCCGAGTTCCTGAAACGCTTCAACGATCCTCAGTTTGTGTTCAGGAGACACGCGAGCGAAGACCGCGGCATCAGCGACCATCTGTTTCCAGCCCTCGGCATCAAGGTTCGACAGTTCGCGACCATGCACTGTCTTGAGTGTTCGTCCTGCAAGGTCATGATCCAGCCCCAGTTGTCGAGCGATCTCAGCGGCCGTGATCTGTTGATCGCCGGTAATCATCACGGTGCGGATGCCAGCTTCTCGACATGTTGCGATCGCCGCTTTGGCTTCGTCACGCAGCGGATCGGTCATTCCTGTGAGGCCGACGAAGGTTAAGTCTCGATCGAAATCCGCCTCGGTGTAATTGTCCGGCAATTCACGAAAGGCAAGGCCAAGAACTCGCAGCGCGGAACCCGCCAGACTTTCGTTCGTTGCGATCCAATTGCGACGGTCGTCCTCTGTGATGGCCGTTGTTTCCGCAGCTCGCATCTGCAAACTGGACGCCGCGAGCATCGTAGAAGGAGCGCCTTTGACGAACGCGATCGCAGGCCCTTGTGGACCACGCGGCCCCTGTGGATTACGATGGATCGTGACCATGCGCTTGGCCGTGCTGTCGAACGGGATTTCACTGATTCGTGGAAATTCCGCCATCAGCGAGGCCAGGCTCATGCCACCTTTTTCCGCGACGACGATCAAAGCGCCTTCGGTCGGATCGCCGAGCACCGTGTCGTGATTATCGGTGCGTTCGATTTGTGCGTCGTTACACAGCATCCCAATGCGGAGTGCCATCGCGAGCTGCTTGTCGGTGCCAGCGTCGACAGACGTCTCACCGTCCATAAACTGGCCCACGGGTGCATAGCCGGTGCCCGTGACATCGATGCGACGCTGATCGAGCACATAGACGCAAACTGTCATTTCATTTTTCGTCAGCGTTCCGGTCTTATCCGTGCAGATGACCGTCGTCGAACCGAGTGTTTCAACCGCAGGAAGTCGGCGAACGAGTGCCCGCTGCCGGGCCATCCGCTGCATTCCCAGAGCCAGCGTCATCGTGGCCACGGCGGGAAGACCTTCGGGAACCGCGGCGATGGCGAGTGACACGCCGATTTCGAGCATGTGCCAGAAATCAGTCAATCCTCGCAGCCATCCCGCCAGCACAATCACACCGCACAGTACCAAGACGACAATAATCAACAGCCGACTCAGCCCGGCCAGTTTTTGTTCCAGCGGAGTTGCACGGGTCGTTGCTTCATCGATCAGCAGGCCGATCTTCCCGACTTCTGTCGTCGCGCCGGTGTCCGTGACCAGCAGCTGACCTCTGCCGTCGGTGATCGTTGTCCCCAGGAACGCCATATTCAGTCTGTCGCCGAGCGCGGCGTCGTTCTCTGCGATGGTATCGACCGCCTTGGAGACGGCGTTTGACTCACCGGTCAGCGCGGACTCTTCGATCTGCAAACGCGCACATTCGACAATTCTGCCATCTGCGGGAACTCGAGCCCCGGCCGCGAGCACAATCAGATCTCCCGGCACCAGTTCGGCGGCGGGAATTTCTCGTCCGATTCCATCTCGGATGACATGAGCAATCGGCACTGACTGTTTTTGAAGTGCAGACAACGCCTGTTCGGCTTTCCATTCGGTCAGAAAGCCAATCGTCGCGTTGACCAGAATTACCACAAGAATGGCAGCTGCCTCTATCCGATCGCCCATCGCAAATGCAATCGCAGTGGCTGCAACCAGCAGAGCCACAATGAGACTCAGGAACTGCGACACGAAGATCGATAACGTCGAGCGTTGCTGTGCACGAGCCAACATATTTGGGCCGTGCTTCAGGAGTCGCCGAGATGCCTCGGCGGCAGTTAAACCTTGCTCTTCGTCAGACTTGAGGCGATCAAAGGTCTCACCAATCGACAACGAATGCCACGCACCATGAGCGTCCGATCGGCTGTGATCATTGGCAGCAACATCGCTCGCGATTTTCTTCGTTGTTGTCGGGGCAGTCAGCACAAACTATCCTCAATCTCACCGAGACCAGCAGACCCTTATCTGTCGGATCTGTTGTTTCTCGCAGCAATATCGCTGTCAGCGTTATCTGTTTGCCGCCCGAGGAATACTGGTTTGGTTCCAAGCTTCCACGAAGCAACGTTAGTGCAAAAATCGACCTTAGTTACTGGAACGAAAGATGGCATCTTGTTGGTTGTTGTTGATGGGGAATCTTCGTACGAATAGAAACCGTCGGATCGGCGTCAGAGTCACCGTCGCCAGTGAATCCAAGAAATGCGTCCATGTCTCGCTCGGCGTTCCTGTCAGTCACTGCTGCGTTGAGTTCGCTTTCCCAGTTCCACACTTCAAGGGCACGACTTCGCTTGTTTTGTTTCTCGAACGGCATGGTTTCGATTCCATTCTGATGGGGACGTGTTGAATTCTGATGATTCTGGTGCAGAGCAATGATAGCGATGCATCGGTGTACAGTCGCGACTGCTTTCGGATTAACCACGACTATCGTCTCAGTCCTTGCGTGCACCGAAAAGCATCAAAATGATGCCACCGACGATGGCCAGTCCGCTAACCGCAGATGGCACGGGCCACGTGCGATTCGATTCGGCAGTGGCCGTCAGCGGTCCGACATCAATCACGACGTCTTGACTTGTATAGGGAATGCCTCGATAGGACAGCGCAACGACCCCGGTTCCGATAAAAAGCAAACCGATTGACAGGAGCAAAAACTTGAGCATGGCATTCACCTTTCATGTAACGCGACTCTACGCGCTCACGCGACGCCAGAATGCAGATCACATCGAGGGAAGGTGCGGCCTCGAAATGTTCTGAGATCCACTGGCATGCAACTTGTTTGTTAAAAATCGATTATTGGAAATGCGGTGGTCGTGTGTTTCCATCGATCACCGACGTCTTCGAGTCGCCGTTAAGAAAAACTGATTATGCATCAGTGTTCATTTCTAAACGTCGGTGATTTGGCTCTGTTTTGTTTGCAAAAAGAACCGCCGTTACTATTGGCTGTTCTCTGTCTCCCGCAGAGCCGGTTAGATGGGCCTGCGTCCTTGAATGACTCTGATCAGAACCACGGCAATTGCGATTAGCAGGAGCAGATGAATGAAGCCACCAAGCGTCGTTGATGTCACCATGCCAACGGCCCAGAGAATGAGTAGTACTACGAAGATGGTCCAGAGCATGTGTGTATTCCCGTTTAATGATTGCCGTCGAGTCGAATCGGTCGCGACAGTCGCGACCGATTCAATCTGCTCAATGAAGGTTTGATGCTGAATCAACAACTCGCCTTGTGAAGTGGTGACTACTTTTCAACGACAGCGAGCTTAAAGTCCTTTGAAACGTCGACACCATCGGACGGATGTCCAGTCACCTTGATTGTAAAATCTCCCAATGCGGCATCGTTCGTCGCAGTCAAAGTGATCGTCGACTCTGAGTTGCCCTGCTTCATCACCGGGGCACTTGGCTCCATTGATACTCCTTCCGGCAGCTTTCCAAAGTTCAGCGTCACTTCGTCGTTGAACTTCTTGTCGCGATTGATCGTCATTGCAACCGTCTTCGATTCACCCTGCTTGAGTGACGTCGAGAGGATCGGCAGTCCGACCGTGAATGTATCCTTGGCGGTAACGGAAACCTTGAATTCGATCTGAGCATCTTTGCCCTTTGCTGGATGTCCCGTGACCTTGATTTTGTAGTCGCCGGTCACAGCTTCGTCAGTTGCCGTCAATTTGATGGAGGCGTTCGCATCGCCGTGTTTGATCGTTGGCTTGCTGGGAGAAACGCTCACACCTTTTGGCAGATCAACGATGGTAAGCTCAACGTCTTCGCCAAAATTCTTAGCGCGTTCGATTCCGACTTCAGCATCAATTGTGTTGCCCTGCTGAAGCGTCGTGGACAGGAACGGCACGCTCAGGTTGAACGTATCTTCGGTTTGGCCAAAGACCGGCTTCTTGGCCGAAACATCAGTGGCGCCGGGTCCTCCGGAAGTGCCCTGTCCGCAACCAGCCAGACCGATCAATGTGATTGCCGCAATACGACTGAAGAACTGTTTCATTTGAATTTCCCTTGAGAAGTGAAGTTGATGACTAGTAGTTGGTAACGACAGCGTTTCCGAAATGCGTGATTTCGGTCGCGTCATTTGATTTAGCAATTTCCGCAGCAGCGTTGGCGGTTCCGGATTCCACGACGACCGCAAACACAATGAGCTTGTTTTTCACGGCATTGACGTATCTTTGCAGCGTTTTTCCCTCCGTGTCGCCGAAGAGGTATTGGGAAACGCCTTCCTTCCATTTTTCAAGCTGCGCGATTCCTGCGAGCCCGTCGAGCACCTCGACCTCATGGACTCCAAGCACCGCGAGCGAATCGCACAGTGGTTTCAACTGGTGGCGAAACTCAACAACGCCGATGAGTCGGCCGTACAGATCTCGTTCCGGCGCCAGTTCAGCGGTTTCAGTTTCAGTGTTCATTATGTGATTCCTTTCTTTCAATGCCGTCCTTGACGGCATCGGTGTCTTGTTTGACTTTGTCCGTATCAACGGTCAACTTGACTTCCACGTTGTTGTTCTCTGCTTCACGGTCATTTGTCACAGTGAACCAGCCTCGGTAGAAGCCAACGCCAACAACGACGATGGCCACAACCACGATGAGTTGAACGAGTGTCTTCATAGGGAATGCTCCTGTGTTTTGAAATTTGTCGTCCTCGAAGTCATCAGAGATGCACTTTGTCCAACATCACAAGGATCACCAGAACGAGGAGCACGAGACCGAGTCCACCGCTTGGGTAGTAGCCCCAGTTGCGACTGTGAGGCCATTGCGGAATGGCACCGAGCAGCATCAGTACTAAAAGAACAATCAACAGGGTTCCCAACATGAGCGTTGTCTCCAGTTTTTGAGTGTTGCGGACCAGCATTCGCTGACGCGGTGAGATGACGCATTGTCCCCCCTGAGACCAGTGTGGGACTCAGGGGAAACTTTGCAAACTGGCGTGCCTTCACGACTTGTCAGCCGATCGTCACGCCGTGCGAGCTAGATTGACTGAGCGAAGTCGCTGTCTTTGACGATCGCTTCAATACAGGTCACGGCCTTCTCGTCAGACTTCTTCGTCGTGACGCGGATTTTTGTTCCGGCCTTCAGATCGCTGACTTTGCAATCCTTCTTGTCACAAGTCACCTTTGTGTCACCCGTGATGGTGTGTGAGTGCTCTTTGCCGTCAGTGTTCGTCATCACAAACTTGCCGGTGGTTGTGCTGACGAACTTCCCTTCATGAGTGTTCGCAAACATGGCGTTCTTGCTGATCGCTTCAACATTTGTCGCGTCCTTTGCATCGCCATTCTTAGTTGTCACGCGAATCTTCAGGCCCGCCTTGAGGTCTTCTGCCTTGCAGTCTTTGCCGTCCAGCGTCATTTTGGCGTGCTTCGCCAGAGTGTGCGTATGTTCCTTGTCATTGCTCTTCATCACCAACTCTGTACTTGTGATGCTGACGATCGTGCCGTCGTGCATGGTCTCTTTCGCTTCTTCCGCCGTGAACGCCATAGCGCTTCTTGCCAGAACAGCCAAAGCGATTGCACTCATTGAAATTGTCTGATAGTTCATGGTTCATGTATTCCGTTGCAAAATTCTCTGAATTATTTGCGGAAGCAACATGCATCCGCATGCCACGACCTGATTCGGTCCGATGGCTTTACTAGTTCGACGGTTTGGGCAAGCGCCCGTTTGTTTAGCCGCACTTCTTGAAGGAAGTATTCTTGTTCAGCGACTCAACGCAGGTGACGACGTTTTTGTCGTCGCTCTTTGTGGTCACTCGAATCTTGTTTCCAGCCTTCAGGGCGTCCGGCTTGCAGGCTGCTTCGTCGCAGGTGACTTTCGTATCCTTCGAAAGCGTGTGAGTATGTTCCTTGCCTTCCTTGTTGGACATGACGAGCTTTCCGCCGTTCATGCTGACGACCTTGCCCTCAAACATGTTTGAGGCGGCGTCCTTCCTGGCATCGCCGGCTGCTTTCGGCGCCGCAGTCTTTTCGTGCATTGACATGACTGTTCTCCATCTTCCTTACGAGTTGCGCGGACCATCGAACGGGAGCAACATGCTTCCATCTGCCAACCCAGCTATTGCGAAGTTGGCGTTTCCAGGTCCATGCTGGCGTGCTGCTGAACCGTTAAGTTGGCTCAGCGTCCGTTGGTTCGGCACGCCTCGAAACGTTCTGATTTGGGCAACGTGCTGCGTTGCCGATTTGCACTCACTGGTCCTTCCGTTGTTGCTGATTCCGCTGAGACGTTGCTGCGATTGAGGTACTGCATGATTTGAGGCACGACGTGCGTTGCCGCATCCTGGACGATCCCCACCAATGCGCCGGTGACTGCGGTTGTCAGTTGGTGCCAAAGAAGATTGCTTGAGGCTGCTTCGTTCGCTGCGCTAATCGCTTTGGGTGTTGCGGCGAAGCTTTGACGCGGTCGCTGTACAATCGATTCGGAATTGACGTCGGCCGGAACTGGTGACGGGGCACTCTTCTGCGGCGTGACGGACGACTTGGCCGACTGCTCAAAAAATTCGACTGCGAGATATCCCAATGCCACGGAGCCGCCAAGAACGAGCCACGGGTGTTGCTTCATCTGCTGCCGAAGATCGATCGCATCTGTGATCGATTGCACGGCTCCATGGACAGCACTTGTTACGGACTCAACGGTCTCCTGAACGGCTCCGACAGTCGCATTAACTGCGGAGCCTGTTGATTCAACCGTGTCGGAAACCTGCTGCTCCAGCGAGACGAGCTTCTCCGTCAGTTGCGATCGAGTGTCAACCAACTGTCGTCGCATGACTTCCGTTGTCTCATCCATTCAATCTTTTCTCCCCGTAGATTTCAGTTACTGGAGCCTGGCAGTCCGTCGAACACTGCAATCCACGGCGGCCAACAAACAAGGCAACCCCGCCAGCAACAGCAAATACAAAAGACACAACCGCCTGACAGGCCCAGAGCGGAAACCGAGCCGGATCAGTTCCCTCCGGACATGCCAACCAATGCAGAAAGTTGGCGGCCGCCGCGCTGAATGCCACGGCTCCGACAAGCGTCAGACCAGCGCCAACCGCGATGATGACAATCGCCCTGGTGCGACGCTGAAATTCCACCTCGACTTCTCGCACGGACAGACAGAGTTGCTGATGTATCAGCGACTGAAGATCGTCGAGAATTCCCGTGACCAGAGTTGCGGCAGACTGTGGGGGATCATCAATCCGAATCGACATCGCTTCAGTTCCTGAGCTTACTGGCAATAAACCAACCCAGGCCGATGGCCACGCAAACTGCAGGAATCGGATTCTTCTGAATCAATTGACTCAGATCTTTCGTCACTCCGCTGAGCTTTGCGTCTTCCAGGTATTCGCCGCCGTCTCGGACAGATTTCGCAACCGCATGCGAAGCATCAGCCATCGCGCCTTTCTGCGGACCATTGCGATCAATTTCGTTGCCCAGTTGCTGAATACCAATGCCTGCTCTGGCAGTCAGATCGTCAGCTCGTTTGCTGGCATCGCACGCGGCCTGACTGGCCATCGCTCCGACGGTTGTTCCAGCCTGACAAGCCATGTCGCCAACCGCTGAGGCTGCGTGAGTGGCCATTGAGCCCACTGCGGCCGCAGCCTGCTTCGCCTTATCAGTTGCTTGAGCCCATTCGTCTTTGCCGACGCCTGATGAAAGAGTTGAATTTGTCATTGTCTTTTTCCTGTGAATGAAGTTGAGTTTGAGTCCCGAATTGGCGAGCCGGGGAACGTGCGTCCCCGGATTTTGACGGTATCCCTCCAGCGAATCAGGGGACTGACATCCCCCCGGCTCGCCGAGGGGATGTGTCGTCTCTAACTGTCTGGGACTAACGTGCAGCCGTGATCGGCTTCAGTCCATCAGCGAAGTCGCTGAGTTCTTTTTCCGCACGTTCCTTGGCATAGCCGTAACGTTCCTGCAGAATGCCGATCATCTGATCGCGATGACCGGCGATAGTCGTCAGTTCGTTGTCTGTGAGCTTCCCCCACTTTTCTTTGACCTTGCCAGTCACTTGCTTCCAGTCGCCTTTGATTTGATCCCAGTTCATCTTCATGCTCCTTGCATTTTTGCCGATCCGGATCGAACGAAATTGTCGTCCGGAAACAAACACTTTCTCAGTTGCTACACGAGTTCAAAGACTCTCATCATTGACCGTCATGTTCTGTTCGCAGGCCAGTTCTGCCGATCGCCTTACTTGCTGAAATTCAATCCGTGGTCGTCGTCAGCGGCACCCAGCATTTTGAAGTTGAATTTCGATGCGTCTGCCGCTGTGATCTCGGCGATCAGTGATCCACCGTCTTTTCGTTCCAATGCCAGAACGTTGTCTTCGATTGAATACGCGCCACCGAACTCCTGAGCCGCCTGTCCCTTCTGGGTGAAACTCCATGTGAATGCCGCGTTGTCTGTCAAAGTCAGACTGAACGAAGATCCGTCGTCACGTGTGGCGTGCCATGCACCCACCAGCGATTTGGGATCGATGGCCGGAGCTTCAGGCTGAGTGGGTTCTGACGCATCCGGTGAGGGTGCTTTCGCCTGTTCTTCGGCCGTTGGCTTCGCAATCATTTTCAGCATGTCGGCAGCGACTCGATCGTCTGGCATCAGCGTTACGACTCGCTGCAGATGGCGAGCCGCTGCGTCCGTGTGTCCACAACTGAGATATTGATAGGCCAGCAGGAATTGCCCGGCCGCATCGTCGGGATTCGACTTCGTGAACGCTTCAAGGGCTCGAAGTTGTGTCGTGTAGAGCGATGCGTCGGAATACATCCCAATCAGAGTCGTCCAGTCCCAGCCGGGACCAACGGCGAGCACCGAGTGAATCGTTGCGGCCGATTGCTGATAGTCCTGCTTTGCAAACAGCACAAGCGATCGAAACTCGTGCAGAACGGCATCGTCAGAGAACTGAGTGATGCCTTTGTTGGTGATATCGAGTGCCGCGTCGTAGTCGTTTTGCTGAAAGGCGGCGACTGCGTTGTTGAGTACCTGGTCGGAGGAATTGACTGCGATGTCTGAATCAACAGAGCTGTCGACCACGGTGACTGGATTATTGTACGACACCGTTATCGGTTGAGAATAGTTGTATCCGCTCCAGCCGGCGCTGCTGTAATAGGGATTTGAGTATCCAAGATACCCACTGTTATAAATCAGTGAACCCAGGCCCCAGCCTCCGAGGCCCCAACCCAAAGGTCGGTATCCGTAACTACCGTTGCGTCGATATCGACTACCGTAGCCATAGCCGTTTCCGTAGCCATATCCGCTGCCAAGTCCCCAACCGTATCCCAGATTTGAACCGATCCCAAATCCGAGGCTCGATCCAAGACCATAGCCGAAGCTCGAACCAATTCCGTTGCTTCGATTGCCATTCCAGTAGCCGTGATAACCAGCATGACGGTAGTACGACGGCCGGTAATTGTTGTTACCGATATTGAATTGTCGGTTGTTAAGGCTCAGCGAGTTGCCGCCGTATTGACGATTCCTGATTCCGGACGAATGGTTCACGTTCGAACGATTGATTCGGCTGATTCCATTTCGAGCATTGTTGAACCCATTGCCCCCGTTGACCCCGATGTTTCGCGGAATTGTCCTGTTGCCCGTCAGCCGTCCCGGAATTCGCGGCGTGTTGCCTATGCTGTGATTTCCAACAACATGATTGCTGTGTCCTGGACCACGATTGATTCCCGGTCGAAAGCCTCCCGGATTTGGATGGGAAGCGGACGGTCGATTGGCTGGTGGCCGTTGAACGACATGACTTCCACCACCACCGCCGCCGTTATTTCGAACGCTCCCGCTGTTGCCTCCACCGTTGCCACCGCTGTGTCGAGATCCACCGATCGCTGGTGCATGCATTCCTCCTCCACGCTGACCACCGCCGCCGGAATGCGTCCCGCCACCAGCTCCACCACGTTGGCCTCCGCCTACTCGCTGGCCACCGCCACCTCCGCCACCTCGTTGTCCGCCTCCCGCTTTGCCTCCGCCGCCACGTTGAACCGGGCCGCTGGCATTCGCCGCGCCGAGGCCAAGGTCGCTCAGAAGACTGAGAGACAGTCCCAGTCCGAGAGTAATCATCAATTTCCGTGAACTTAGTTTCATATTTATGTCCTTCCAAAGTGGAATGAAGCTTTGCAGAGTGATCGCGAATCAATTCACGAAGCGGCTCGGACAACTACTTGTCGTCGGCCGCGATTTTCCGAACAGGAGCCGGCGCTGATCTGACAACGGTCATGATTTCACTGTCCGGCTGTTGCTCACCACCGATCTCGTGATCAACAGATTGCCAAGTCATGGTGTGATCGTTGACCGCGGTGTAGATACTTGTGCTGGAAGCCGTCTGTCCGTCCGCCATCACTCCTGATGTTTTCAGAAGCCAGCTCTCAGCCCCATCGTCATCGATACGTCGTGACCAGAATCCTTCGCCAAACGAACCTTCTGAATCGAAGATCCATGTTCGAAGCTGTCCTGTGAGCGGATCCCAGCCAATTCGCTGAGTCCCCGTCATTTCAGCCACTCCGGCCACATGAATGCTGAAGCTGCGAATCAAAAAATTGCCATTGTCGATCGGCTCACAGGCGAAGTGGACAACGGCATCGTCGTTCTCATCAACCCAGTCTCCAATCAGCCAGTCCAGTTGTTGAAGACGAGTCTGATGTTCGCGGCGATCAAGTGGAGCATGATTGCGAACGCTGGCGATGTGCCACTTGCCATTTGTTTTAACGTGCAGAGTTGAATAGCGGCTGTCAACGGACGTTGCCGCTTCCGGGCACGTCATGTGTGTGCTGCCGTCTTCAATGGCCACACCGGGGCTGATGAATCGAATGGAGTCGATGTTCATTTCGAGCGAACACTCTGGGTGGTCGGCGAAGAATTCAACGAGCGACGCCTCAATCGCCTCGCGTCCATCGAACACATCACCTGCTTCATCAACGTATTCCGCATCTGCTGTGAATAGAGCAAGGACAGCCGCAACGTCGCCATTTTCATAAGCCGCGACGAACGCCAGCCCGGCTTCGCGAATCGCGTTCTCGTCTTCTGTGTGCTTGCCCTCGTTATGTTTTTCCTCTTGCGACTGAACGACTGGAACCTCAACGACAGGGTCCTTTTTTTCCGGATTCGGTTTACGCTTTGGCTCGTCGTTCATGGCAGAAAAGCAGGACATCCCTGCCAGCAGGGTCAGACCCGCAAAGATCAAATTGGTGTTCATCACAAATCCTTTTCTAAGATCAAACAGAACAATATTGGCGACGCTCGGAAGGCTTTAAGACGGTTGAAAAATGCAAGTTGCCTTCCTGCGGAGTGAGCCGCAAAACGCCAGTTGCGGGTTAGTGCGTTAGAAGCACAGGAGCAAGAACCGTGATCAGGAGGCTGTCGAAGACATCAGCCGGAACGCGACAGCGTCCGGTTTTCGTTGCCAGAAACGTGGAAACCAACCCGCGATATCGCCAGTGGCTTTTGGGTCGACTAAATCAACAGTCGACTAAATCAACAGTCGACTAGCGACCGGCGGCTCAGACGTCCGCTATAGTGACTAATAGCTGTAACGCTGATGGCTATTGCCGTAGTAGCTCGTGCCGTAACCGTTATGGCCGTATGCATCTTCGCTGGCGTGGTTCCAACCATGATGAGCCCCACCATAGCTGCTGTTGCCGTAACTGCCGTTGGCATAACCACCGTTGTGGTGATGAACTCGGTTGCAGTTCTGACTCTGACGATGGTAATGTGGTCGACACTGATTGCGGCAGTGCCGAGCTTCGACTTCTCCGGAACCTGCAAACAACGCAAACGCGGCGACCAGCACAGCAAATGACAGTTGACTTCGCAACATTTTATTTCTTCTTGTGGGTAGTACAGATGAGCTCAATGAGCTCCAACAATTCCGAGTAGAACCGACCACTCGGATAGACAGCGATTATCTGATTCCAGGACGGGTCAAGCCGATTTCGCCGCTCTACCGGCGTTGATTCGTTCCAAGACCTCAAAGCGGTGAATTGGAACGTCGGGGGCCGCATCGAAACCCAGCTTCACGACACCATTTCTGATACCGATCACCGTGACTTTCACGAGCATCTGCGAGCCACCAGCTCCGCCGATGATGATGGACTCCGTTTGTTTTCTCGATAGCACCAACATGACCCAACCTCCTTGTTGAAATACTTATGGTTCGCGGAGTCCCCATGGACAGTCGCGTTCAATCAAGCGGTTAGAAACGACAAAAGCCGACACGGCGAAACCCATCAAGGGTCCCCATGTCGGCTTTCTCTATCGCTCACGTCAGTGAGCAATAAAAAAAGCCGACGTGGTAAAACCCATTGGATTTCACCGCGTCGGCTTACTCTTTAACTCGCCCACCGATCGAGACCGGCCTGCGATTTCTATAGTCGTCCGAAACCTGCGATTGCATGCACTGGAAGAGTGCACGCCTTTATCAGATCATGACAAGGTGAATTAGAAACGCAATGCGATTCATAAGCTTATTTCATATTCGCTTGATGTTCGTAAACGGCCGTCATGATATGCTGAAGCCGTGTGCAAATCTTTTCGAAGTTGTGACGAAGATGTTATGGCTTTGACCAACTGGCTGTGATCCGAGACGATTTAATGGGATACTCGTGCTACTTATGCCGGTGAATACTGAATTAGCAGGATTCGCCAATTCGTTTCCGGAACAGTCACGGGAGACAACTCATTAAGACACAAGGCGAGATAGAAGCTGCCGTTTGCGAAGGGATGTCGAAATTCGAACATGATTTCATGGGACGAGGCCCGAAAGACATCCGGGCACATCTGATTGGTGATCTTCTGGTCGTCCGCCTGCAGGGCGTGCTGACTGCGGCCGAGCAACACCTTGTGACCACGCTGCCGGTGGAGAAAGGACGGGATCTCCTGAAGCAAGTGCGAACTCAGCTCATCGAGATCGCTCGACCTGCCCTTGAAGCACTTGTCACCGAGATCACCGACTGCAAGCCAACCAGCATGCACCATGACATCAGCACGATCACCGGTGAAGAAGTCGTAATATTTTCGCTCGCCAATTTCCCTGTGTGTCGAATGACGGTCACGAAGGCTCGATAATTCCGTTCGGCTTCCATACCCGCATGAAAGGGCTATTCGATGGTCGACAAACGCAACTCGACCAACAACGCCCGATGGTCGGAAACAACGGCTTCGGCAAGCACTTGCGATGATACCGGGCGAAGCATTTTCGTGGAGCGTATCAAGACATAGTCCAGTTGACGCTCTGGCTTGTGAGACGGAAAAGTCAATCTGGGAGAATCACTATTCGACGTCGCCGAAATCCACGAAGTACTGAGTGTGGATACGACATCGCTTTCCGGCACCGCATTCAAATCACCAGCCAGGATTACGGGATCCTTATGATCCATAAAGATTTCATTGAGCGCGCTGGCCTGCTGCATGCGAATCGCAGTGTTATTGTGGTGGAGGTGTGTCGTTACAATCTTCAACTTTTGTTCGCCAACGACAACTGTCACCTCGGCGGCAATCCTCCGCTCGCGATCTGGAATTCCCGGAAGCCAGTGAATCGTCGATTCCGAAATCGGAAAGCGGGATAGAACAGCCTGCCCGTAGTCTCCGCCTTCGTAATCCAGTTGCTTGCAGAATTCTGCGTGCATTCCAGTCAGTTCTGCGAGACGTGCTGTCTGGTCGATCTGCCCGGTTCTCTGTGTTCTGTTGTCGACTTCCTGAAGCGCCACGAGATCGGGATTGGCTGATCGGATCACCGCAGCCAGTCGTTCAAGATCAACCTTGCCATCAGTGCCTTCGCCATGATGAATGTTGTAAGACAGGACGCGGATCGACAGCGGTGTCTCCTGCGCCGTCGCTTCGTTAGGCAGCACAGCAAATGACGCGATCAACAGAATTGGAAGTGCTGGCATGCATCGATTCGTAAAGATCGTCCTGAACATTTCATGCGCCTTTTGCGATGCAAGATTCCACTGCCCGAAGTCAAATGCTATTTCAGGTCAATCAGGATTTCCATCGTGCCGGATTCCGGTACATCAATCGCCAGCCCCGACGTTTCCGGACTGGCGTACTGGTCTTTGATTTTCTCAGTCGGTTTTGGCGGAGGAGTGAACTCCATAATTCCTTCATCGGGATTTGTACTCGGCGGGCCCTGAAATGTTATCGCCACGCGATGGTGCCCCACGACAGCGCCGTCGTTTGGAGCGTTCGTTCCTAGCGTGAACTTTCCTTCTGCATCTGTGACGCCAATCGCAGGGCGGTTATTTTCTGGAAATACGGCAACCTGGTAATACTCAAGCGGCTTTCCATTGAGCGTTAAAATTCCGCTGGCAGGAACAACAGCAATCACTTCTCCGGTGGGCTGTGATTCTCCGCATCCGGCCGCCACAAGCAACACAGCGCTTACAAACGTTCGAAACAATTTCACAAGGACTGATCCTGAAGAAGACGTCGCCGATAACGAAGACGTTTGTTGTGTTTTGAAGAGCAATGAGAACGACCTGAAGCAGATCAGGACAATCAGCAGATGTGCAGCGCAGGCCGATTGTCCTGGCAACATCCCATCAAGATATTGATTGGGATTGAAGCACAATCAGAACTCACCGATGACCTCACCGTTTCCAGTTGATCCAATCGCATGCCATGTCCCCAAATCAATGTTTTCACTGACAAAGCGTACGGACCCATCGGCCAGTACCATTTGTGCTCCGCCAATATGATAGCTTCGGGCAGCAAGATGCCCCTGCCATAGCGACGACATGACACAGTCGCGTTGTTTGGCGTTCGGAGTCAGCGTGTGAGTGTAATACGTTGCGACAAGAAGACCACGATAATATTGCAGACCGCGATACATCCAGGCGGACGTTGCGCGATTTTCGCAAGCTGCAGGAGGACTGAGCTGGTCGTTACCGGTTCAGGGTCCCGGCACGTTTGTTGCGACCATAAAGTCTCGCTTGTCGCCGGCCGGAACGGCGAGAGTTGAAGCCGTGTGATTCGGCCCTTTCTTGATTTCGGCGAACATTGCAGTATTACTGGTGCCGTCAGTGATATCGCCGAACCGAGTCCTTGAGTTGCGGTAAAACATCCCGTGATACTGAGTTCGCGAGGTTGCTGCTCCTCCAACGACGGGCGCGTAACCCGCATGATCAGAATGAGAACCCAGACACTGCATGTAATTGCTGCTGGCTGCGTCGATAACATTGGCCACGAGATTGCGATTCGCGCCTGGATCGGACGGGCAATGATAGGACGGAATGAATTGAATTCGAGCCTGAATATTATTGCCGTTACCATTCACCTGAAAGCTGAAGTTGAATGTCGCGTAATTGTTTGTACCTTCGAGATACGGAAGGATGTAGGCGTGAACGGATGCCTGCGGAATTTCTCCGGAGCCTCGATTGACTGAACAGTCTCCCATTGGAAATGTGGAGAATGTCGATTCATAATTGTGAAGTGCAAGCCCAATCTGCTTCAGGTTATTCTTGCATTGAGTGCGTCTCGCTGCTTCGCGTGCCTGCTGCACGGCTGGAAGCAACAACGCGATCAGAATCGCGATGATTGCGATGACAACCAAAAGCTCGATCAGTGTAAATCCACGTTTCACGGTCATTTGCACGCCCTGCGACAGTCAGTGATAGACAACAAAAAAGCAAGAACACGTCACGCGACGACACGCTAAGCCGACTCGATGAAGATTTGATGAGCGTGCTGTAAAATTACTCTCGATCCTGGATCGACATTTTCACTGTCGTTCGTTTGAGTATCGACAGATAGAAAATGAGTCAACATTCGCGCCTTCAAGCATGCAGCGCCTTCGTTGGCTCATACGCATTTGCAACGTCCGCTGTTTTAGTCTCAATCCCAGGGCCCTGATCACACAAATTAAGATTCAGCGAAGACGCGTTATCAGAAATTCGAAATATCAACCTTTTGGAAATACCATGAACGATGGCAAAGTAGTGTCGCCAGGACAACCAGCAGACAATACCTTGCCATTGACATGTTGGGCTGTGTGTTCACGTTCCGCTATCTCCACAACACGCACTGCGTCGGCCATGATCAACACTTTTCATCAAGTAAGCAGAACTTCAGGAAGACATCATGTTTCTTCGACTCTCGTTATTCGGATTATTACTGTCCGCCAGCGCCAGTAGCATGCTGTCGGCTGCGGATGAAACAGAAAATAATCAGCGTGTAAACGTCGGGCCGACTGCGGCGGATGGTCGCATCGTGGTTCCGACAAATCAGGTCCTCACGCCAGCCGGACGTCAGGTGTTGTTTCCCGGGCGACCGGCCGACGTCGCGTTGAGTCCCAATCGACAACTGCTCGCGGTGCTCAGCCACAAAGAAGTTCTGACGATCAATCTGGAATCCGGCGAAGTCGTCGGGCGTATCAGAATCAGTGGAGCAAGCTACAAGGGCATTCTGTTCACTCCGGATGGAACGCAATTGGTTGTTTCGACTAGCGTGAGTGCGAAGACGGATGAGAAGGAAGGCTTAATTCTACGACTGGATGTGGAATCCGACGGTGATCTGGAAGCAGCCGAGCCGATCTCGCTGAAGCAGGTTGTGAATGCCGCTTCGACAGATTCGAAAGATACAACGCTCAGTGCTGATGGCGTCACACGATTTGGTGCGAATCAACTTCCCGCAGGAATGACATTTTCCGCTGATGGAAAATTGCTTTACGCAGCAATCAATATGGCGAATCGACTTGTCGAAATTGACCTCACAACGAACACCGTTCTGCGACAGTTTCCCGTTGGAAATGCTCCCTACGACGTCACGTTGGTGGGCAACAATGCGTATGTCAGCAACTTCGCTGGGCGCATGCCTTCGAAGGAAGACACCACCGGAGCGGCCGGGCGTGGTGCGGCTGTCAAAGTAGATCCGGTGCGGCATATCGCATCAGAAGGATCGGTTTCCGTCGTCGATCTGGAGACAGGAAAAGTCATCGATGAAATTCTGGTGGGCCTGCATGCCTCCAGCATTTCGAAAACCCCGGATGGCCGATTTGTTGTCGTCGCGAATGCAAACAGTGATACGCTCAGCGTGATTGACGTTTCCAGCAACAAAGTGATTGAAACCATTTCGACTCGGCCGAAACAGGATCTGCCGTTTGGCAGCTCTCCGAACGCCCATGTTTTCAGTCCCGACGGAAAACAGCTCTACGTTTCCAACGGCACAAACAATGCCGTCGCGGTCTTTGATTTCGCTCCGCCAATGACAAAACTCGCAGGCTTGATTCCGACCGGTTGGTATCCGGCCGGTCTGGCTTTTGATGAAACCCGCAACTCACTTTACGTTGCGAATTTGAAGGGCATCGGTTCGCGAGACACCGGCTGGGAAGGAACTCGGAAGGTCAAAGGTGAAAAGATCTTCGGCTTCAATTCTCATGACCACATGGGCTCCGTGTCGCTGATTCCCCTACCCGACTCTGACCAGCTGAAACAACACACGGCGAACGTTGCAATCAACAATCGTCAAACAACGATCATCAGCGCACTCGCGCCGCCTCGTCCAGACGCACCACCACGAATCGTTCCCGAACGTCATGGGGAACCGTCAATGATTAAGCATGTTCTTTACATTATCAAAGAGAACCGAACGTACGATCAGGTTTTCGGCGACATTGAAAAGAGCGAAGGTGATCCCAGCTTGTGCATTTACGGTGAAGAAGTCACTCCGAATCATCATAAGCTGGTGAATGAATTCGTGTTGCTCGACAACTTCTATTGCAGCGGCATCCTTTCTGCCGACGGGCATCAATGGACCGACGAAGCGTACGTCACAAGTTACATCGAAAAAGCGTTTGGTGGATTCCCGCGTAGCTATCCATACGACGGTGGTGATGCGTCGAGCGGATTTCTGTGGGACAACGTTTTGGCTCACAAGAAAACGCTGCGTGTCTATGGCGAGTTTGTATCGGCGAGCATCAAATGGAAAGATCCATCTCAGAAGGAACGACCTAAATTCCTCGACTGCTACCGCGATTTTCTGGATGGAAATCAGAAGATTGATATTCGTGCCACCGCTGCAATTAAGTCGATTGAGCCGCATATGTGTCCCACGTTCATTGGGTTTCCGAGCACTGTTCCTGACGTTCATCGTGCGGGAGAATTCATTAAAGAACTGAAGGAATTTGAGAAACAGGATTCGCTGCCGAACTTCATGATCATGCTTTTGCCGAATGATCACACTGCCGGCACAACCCCGGGCATGCCAACACCCGAGGCGGCTGTTGCAGACAACGACCTTGCACTCGGACGAGTGATTGATGCGGTCAGTCACAGCAAGTTCTGGAAGGATACGTGCATCTTTGTTGTGCAGGATGATCCTCAAAACGGCTTCGATCACATTGATGGACATCGGACAGTTGCGATGGTTGTGAGTCCTTTCACAAAACGCAAATCTGTGGACAGCACGAATTACAATCAGACCAGCATGGTGCGAACCATTGAACTGATGTTGGGATTGCCGCCGATGAACCAACTGGATGCCTCCGCGACTCCAATGACCGAATGTTTCACCGACACGCCGGATCTGACACCGTACGACGTCGCTCCAAACATTATTCCTCTGGATCGTATCAATCCCGCACTTGCTGACATCAAAGATCCTCGAGAACTTCACTGGGCAAAGGTGTCTCTGGAATCACCTCTGGAGGAAGTTGACGAGGCTGATGAAGATACACTGAATCGAATTCTATGGTTCGCGGCCAGGCGGCGAGATGACACGTATCCAGCATGGGCCGTGCTGGATCTGGATGACGAAGAAGAGGACGATGACGACAAGTGATGGAGGCTGCCGCTCGTCGACCGTTGCCTGTCGTGAACATGGGAGTTTTAAACAGATGCATATTTCGGTCAATACTTCCGCGCAGCGATGAAAATCTGCTTCACCCTCCCTCTGGGAGGGTCGAGCGCAGCGAGGGGAGGGGCGTGTTTGCTATTCTGTGTTTGCGGTGCCGTTGGATGGCCCCTCCCCGAAAACTTGCTGCGCTCGTTTTCGACCCTCCCAAAGGGAGGGTGAATTGGGTTTCGGCGTTCCTGATCAGGTGGTTCAGTTATTGTAGCGCGAAGATTCCGTCGCTGAATTGATGCCTACTTTATGCGACCGGAGGTGTTACGACTTCCGGGGGATTGGTGCAATCGAAAGCAGCCGAAATGTAGCTGTCGCATCTTCTTTACCAGAGCCTCGGCCTTGTCGCGATAACGTGACGGTGACAGCTCCGCCGCTTTGGTTGCATGTTCGTCGGCTTTGGTTGTTTGCTGAATGTCTTCGTAGAATTGAGCCAGCAGGAAATGCGTGGCAGCAGTGGGACTTAGTTGAAGAAGCTTCAGCCATTCATCTTCCGCCTGCTGAATTTTACCGAGCTTGCGACAGCAAAAAGCGATGCCTCGTGTCGATGTAAAGATTCCTTCTGACCGCCGCGTCTCCTGGGGCATCGCTTGCCACAGGTTCTGACAATTCAGGTAAAGATCGAGAGCCGTCTCCCATTGATTTTGATTCTCGGAGATGATGGCAAGCAGCCCACAAATGTCGGGATTGCTTTCCAATTCGCCCGTTGCACGGAGCGTCGCGGATGCTTGTTCCAGTTGCCCCAACATCGCCAGCTCTCGAGCTCGTTCGATTTGTTCGTCAACCGTTGCAGTTGCACTCAACTGGCTCTCGACACGGTTTTTTAGATGTTCGACCGTGGTTTTCAGCTCTGACACTATTCTTCGAACTGGCTCTCCATTGTGCTGATAGTTGAAGTTCAGCGCAAGAATTCGATTGAGGAGATGTGCGGATTCTCCAATGCGTGACTGTTTAAGCAACTCCACGACCTGCCCGGCATCGTGTCGGCAACGAGCATTCACGTACGTCGAGGGAATCAGCCCAAAGCCAATCGCGGCAAGGAGCAAATGCAGGATCCACGTGGCAAGTCCGAACTCTGGCAGATCCAGGACTGCACGACGATGGATCGCGCGCAGACAAAGTGTGATTCCGATGGCTAACGTTAGTGCCACGACAGGACGTTCCACCGCTGCATGTCGGTGAATCTCCGTTGATAGTGAATCAACGCTGATGCCTCTGACAAAGAATAGCCATACTGTGCCGCACAGAAGCAAACCGAAAGCAATGCACGAAATGCGAGGGATTCGCCGAGCCACAAATTCAGAGATCAGCCATGCCAGCGGAATTGCGCTGAGTAATGATACGGCGGCAATGTCTCGCCATACAAAAGGCAGGATGATCGTCTGTCTTTCGGGATTGAATTTCCCGCCGTCACCCGTGATGAAAGAAACCGCCAGCAAAACTACGGCAACGATAGTCGTGTCGGCCAGTTTCGATCCATGACCTGTTGCCGGAGAATTCATCGTCATGCTCTAAATCGTTTGTTTCATTGATCGGAAGGAAAACTAGGTCGCAGGCTGTTGGGTCGATCGATTGGAGATTCTCGCGACTCGGCGAGACTTCCAGATGAAGCCGTCATAGGCATAGTGAAGGAATGCAATGATGACATTCACCAGCATCCATGTCTCCAGAAACTGATGCTCAAACATCCACGCACTGCTTCCGAGAACAACCGCAAACATCAGCACGGCAATAATCCAGCGCGGTGCCAGCCAATTCAGCAGAGACGCATCACTTCCATCGGCTGCTGCTCGTTTTTGAACGTGCCAACCAACCACGGACATGTATTCGCTTGCATGAAACCACGCCGATGCTGTCGCAAGCGAAAGAGTCAATGCGGGGCGATGCGTGTGAACGGCCCACAACAGACACGAATAAATTCCAATCACGCTGAGCAGGTACAGTCTCCGTCCCATTGACCCGCTGCTCGGAGTTCGAAGCTCGCTGACCAGCAAAAAGGCGGGTATCAGCAAGACACACCAGTCTGCGATCGAAGTCCAGCGTTCGATGGCGATGTCAGCAAAAGTCGAGCTGGCGATGCGAAGAATCACGTACAGCAGAAAACTTCGCAGCAACCACTTTTGAATCTGAATGGCAACTTCAGAAGTCGTGATGCCGGAAGTCATGCGTGCATAAATTCGATAGATGCCGTGATGCTGAGCTGCGAAGTGCCAGGCATTCCAAACATAATCGACAGCCAGCAGACAGGTTAATGCCCCCGTCGCGATTCGCACCCCGACGCATACCAACACAACAAGTACGGCAATCCCAACGAAAATAGTGGACTGTTGGCGGTAACGTTTGTGGTCCAGCAACACCAGAACGAGCGTAATCCAGCGATGCGGAGTCGTGATGAAATAGATCTGCCAGAATTGAACCGCCGAACGCCCTTCGAAGCCGTCGTCGTGCTGCAAGAGTAGCAGCAACGGCCAGAGTACATTCGAAATGAACAGCGAATCCAAAACAGGGCCGAGAATCCAACTTGGTTGGCGACTCAATCGAGGTGTGTTAAACGCAGGCTCCAAACTGACTCAACCCCGATTTCGTGGTATGAAAACAACGGAATTTGTTCGACAGGTCCTTCCAGCACGGACGTAGAAATAACTGTCGAACCTACACGATGACGCGTGGCCAGTTTCTCAATACGGTAGGGTTTGACAAGCGGAGCGCAGGCACACCAGCACCAAGACACGGTGTGTCGGCGCTCCGCTTGTCACACCCCACAAGTTGCGTATTGTTTTCCGAAACATCCGACTCTTGTTTATCACTCAGTCATTCTGCTACGCACCATAAACTGGCGTGCCAGCAGCCTGTGAGCTCAGTTCAAGCTTCAGCTCATTCGAATCTTTCGCTTCGATCGTGACAGTCGCAGGAGAATTTACGGGATCACCATAGATAGCAGGAATTCGGAGTTCTGCCGAAACGGTCTCCAGAGGTTTCAGATTTGCGGCGGCACCAGCCGAGTCACTGTCGCCCAGATTCTCCGGCTCTTCAACGACCGTTTGCATAATCATGACACGGAACGTTCCGGCCATCGAACCATCGCCGTCTGTATAAGTGGTCATCTCAAACGTGCCATCCGCATTGATGATACCGCCCGCATTCTTTCCGCTCTGAGAAGCCATCGGCACAAAAGAAATGGATCCTCCACCGACCATCGGCTGCCCATTGAACAGCACGACCCCTTTGGCAGGATAGACCACTACGTTTTCGCTGTCGCCACAACCCAGTGCGGCGAAGCTGATGAGCAAAAGACAAATGGAGACTCGAAAGCCACGACCAAATTGATTCATCGAACAAAGTCCACTGCGAAAATGACGAACAAAGAAAACGGGCGAACAAATTACACGCCCGTTTTAGAACTGACACCTGTGGAACCCATTCAGATCGCCCCACACTTAGACTGTCAGTAGGTTAAAGTTCACCCAGAACTTCACCAGCACCACGGGTCCCGATCGCTTGCCAAAGCAACAAGTCAATGTTCTCGGAGAAAAAGCGAACAGAACCATCGGTAAGTGCGCCCTGAACTCCACCAACATGATAACTGCGCGCCGCCGAATACATTTCTGTGTACGGAGATCCGATCTGAACGCAAGGCATACCTTCCGCTGGGAAGTTTCTGCATCCCCAGACACCGTCCGGAGCGGTCGCGTTTGGACCAGTCCTGGTGCTGAAGATATTTCCTCCCATCACTCCATACGCCCAAGTCCCGCGAGTATCCTGGTATGAAGGACCAGTGGCACTTGGAAGGCGATACTTCAGTTCGCTGATTGCGATGGTGTTGGAAGTTCCATCGGTAATGTCACGCATGCTGAATCGAGAGTTGTTTCCGAAGACGCCACCTTCTGCAACGCTGTTGGTATGGATCCGACCGTAGCCTGCCTTACCGTAGCACGCGACATAATTCCCGCGAGCCAGATGCTCCATCCCTGTGCCATTCGCCAGTTGCTCACCATTTGTCGGATGAGTCGGGCAGGACATCGCTGGCAACTGCTGAGATCCCACAGTCACGCCTTGAACTGTGTAAGCACCGTTGCCAAACCAGTCGACAACTTCAGGACGCTCGGCAACAATTTTCGAAAATGATGCATATTGAGCAGTCTGTTCAAGTTGTGGGAGCAGGAAGCAAATCCAAGGGCCGCCAATTCCTGGAGTACCGGCACCATTGCGGCCGTTTGGATCGTCACCCAGCGGATTCACAGTCCCCGGAGGGAACACACTGAAAGTATCATGGTAATTGTGCAACGCGAGTCCAAGTTGCTTCAGGTTGTTTTTGCACTGAGTTCTTCTTGCGGCTTCGCGGGCCTGCTGAACCGCAGGAAGGAGAAGCGCGATAAGAATCGCAATGATCGCAATCACAACAAGCAACTCTATCAACGTAAACCCCGGTCGCATTTGTCTCACAGATCGCATCCGTCCAGCTCCTCATCGTAAAATCAAAAAATCGGCGATTCTTTCCAGCAATCTGAGTGACGATACGGCCAGACTGTTAAGTTTCGATGTGCAGCGTGTGAATGTTTCCATCGTGTTGAATAAGAAACGATATGATCAAAATTGTCGGCGAACAATCTGCATTCGTTGGTGCATGGAGTTTAATGGCGAACGATCTGCGCATCTTGAAATGAACTTTCGTCTCCTTGCGGAACAGCAGATTTCTGCTATCGATCATAAGCCGTCTGTGCTCCGCAAGATTCTTGAGAGTGTGACTTGATGAACATCCGAGTTCGCTCATTGCATATTCGCTTTTACATTTGAATCAGATCCAGTCTGCGTGTTTCCAGTTCGAGAGCATTCGTTAACTATGAACGTTGATGTCTCAATGATAATTCGAGCAGCCATGGTCGCAGTGGCTCTTTTGCTGACACATTCTCCATCGCTCTTCGGCCAGTCGCCGGTGATAGTCAAACCGGCCATGAGCGACGTTGCTGCAATGGTCGGTCTCGATTTCAAGCACTTTTCTCCGTTCACAGTTGAACGTCATTTGCATCTGACTATGGGCTCTGGAGTCGCATGGATTGACATTGATAATGATGGATGGCCAGACGTCTGCTTTGGGCAAGGGGCGGCGTGGACAGGAAATCCTGAGCGGCCCTTTCATGACGAAGAATCACTGGACAGAGTCTTTCGAAATCGACATGGAAAGTTCACGGATGTGACTCGGAACAGCGGAATCATCAACTCCCGGTACTCCATGGGACTTGCCGTTGGTGACTTCGATAACGACGGCTTTTCAGATTTGTCGATTTCATGTTTCGGAAGACCTCGACTGTATAGAAACAATGGAGATGGAACGTTTGAAGACGTATCGATTCAGCTCTCGAGCAATCCCTGGATTGTGTCGGCAAGCTGCACCTGGGTTGACGCCGATATTGACGGACTGCTGGATCTGTATGTCGCGAACTACTTGAAAATCGATGAGCAGCAATACGCCGTTTGCACGCAGACTTATCGTGGAAAAGAAATTGAGATCCCCTGTCCACCGCGCAAGTATGAATGGCCTGTTGATACGTTGTTCAAAAATCCTGGAGACGGGCGATTTGTCGATGCCTCGAAAGATGCAGGATTGACGAACTTGCCGCGATCAGCGGGGCTCGGCGTGATTACAAATGACTTCAACGAAGATCAGTTTCCGGATCTGTATGTCGCGAATGACACCACGGCCAATTTTCTTCTCGCTGGCGACGGAACTGGTCGATTCACGGACGATGCGATTGTTGGCGGTGCGGCATTCAATCGAATCGGTGAAAGCGAAGCCGGAATGGGAGTTTGCAGCGGCGATGTTGATGGAGACGGTCGCCTGGACATTTTCGTCGGCAACTACTACGGCGAATCCAATACGCTGTACCGGAATGAAGGTCATGGCTTATTTCTGGATGTGACCTCAGAGTTTGGACTCGCTGCACCCAGTCGCACTCGACTTGCGTTTGGAACTCTGCTCTGCGATTTCAACAACGATTCGTGGCTCGATCTGTTTGTCGCAAACGGCCACCTTTCCGATCGTCTGACTGACACTGGAATGCAGATTCCTTTTCGACAGAAGAGCCAGCTATTGGTCAACGATCAGGGTCGGAGATTCAAAGACGTATCCGTGAGTTCTGGCCCGTATTTTCAGCGGGAGGTACTCGGTCGTGGATGTGCTGCTGCTGACTTTGATCTTGATGGTGACCTGGATATCGTCGTTCAACATCTCAACGATCAGGCCGCGCTGCTTCAGAACAACAGCGATTCAAACAATCGGTCCGTTTCCGTTAAACTGATTGGAAGGAAGGGAAACAGAGACGCGATTGGTGCAAAGTTGGAAGTGCAGTTGCCCAACCAATCGATTGTGCGACAACGCGATGGCAGTTCGAGCTATTTGTCGTGCAACGACGGTTGCTTGGTTGTTGGTGTCGGAGAGAGGGATCAATCGATCTTCGTTCGATGTGCCTGGGAAAACGGAACAGCGACATCGAGTTCGGAAATCCGGCCCGGCCAGCGAGTTTTCATCGTAGAGGGAAGTGACCGATCTTCCGAAGATCGCGTTCTGGAGATTCCCGAATGACGAATATAGCATCGATTCTCGATTGGAAAACGCGACTTGGGATCGTTGCGGCAGCGATCCTGGCGACGACAATGATCTGCTTGACGTTTCAGGATCGAGACGCGCATAACAAGGCGACTTCATCGTCCACCAAATCCAACCGGAACAGGCTGAGCGAGGATGTGATCCAACTTTCACTTGCTCGCAGGGCTGCTGAACGAGGTGACTCCGAAACAGCTCTGCAACACGTCGATCAAGTCACTCAGATCCAGCCGGACAGCATTCCCGCAAACCTGATGAAAGCGGAATTGTTGTTTCGTCTCTTTCGAACAGACGAAATGCGTCCGGCTCTTGAGAATATTCTTCGTCAGGATCCTGAACACTTCGAAGCTCACGCCAACATGGCATTCGCGCTGCAGTACTCCGGAGAACTCGATGAGGCGAAAAAGCACGTCGATTGGTGCCTGTTGCGTCGTCACGATTTTCTGCCTGTGCTCAGAATGCGGGCCGAAATTCTTCGAGATCAGGGAGACTCCGTTCGTGCGCTCGCGGAGGTTCGCAGTATCCTGGAAATCTATTCCCATGATATTGCGACTCACCTTCTTGAAGCGGAGATCCTGGTGTATCAACGCGACTTCGAAGCCGCCTATCTTTCGTTGCAGCCGCTGTCCGAAGCCTCGCATCAAAGCCCTCGCCTTGCTGCACTGATGGCCCAGATCTGTCAGCTCCTTGGCAAAGAAGCCGAGGCCATACAATTCCGAGCTGTTCTAGACAAGCAGAAACAGGAGAAGCCGAACCAATGATTGTTGAGGAAGCCAGGTAATATTGCTGAGTGGCTCCGTGGCCGACCGACATTGTCCAGGCAATCATTGTCCAGGCAATCATTGTCCAGGCCATCATTGTCCAACAGGTTGATACACTCTTCGAAGACACAGAAGAACTCCGAGTCTCGAAGCTCACCATAGTCGGACTAATGTCATTTTTGAAGGCGCGGTTACACACCATTGCCTTTCCTTTGCTGCTGACCTGAAACAACTGCCGACTCTTCGCTCAGAAGAGGACCGTGTTACACTTTTTTCCAGATTCGTGAATTGGTTGCACATGCTTGGTGCTATGTTTTTTTCTTAATAACGACGTCGGAAGAAACAGATGAGGCCTGTTCTTTCGCCGGGGAGCGAGATCGCCTTCCGCTGAGCACGCCTGAATAAGTCACCCGCATAGCAGCAGTAGTCACCCTCTTTGGAATCAACCCCTGACTCGCTCCGCGCGCAAGTCGTCTAAGTGACAGGCAGACGCTTGATCAATCGATTGGCATCATCATCCAAAAATCGGATCGTCCGGCGGCATCACCGTGAAAGCCGCGAGAGAGCGGACCTCAGCAGGCCCAGCTCAAAAATCCACCATGCGAGCAAAGTTCGAGGCCGAGAAATTGTCAACTCCCGCCAGTTCGCGGAAAACTTCTTTCGCACTTTCCTGGTGCGCCTTTGCAGGGCTCCCGGAGAGAGACTTTAGCTGGACATCGCAAAGTTCACTGATTGTAATTGCCATAAACTATTGCAGCCTGATGACATACGAACCCCGACCTTTACTCGCGACGAATCATTCTATCGTAGGTCATTGTGCTGATGGGACTTGTGTTAAATCAATTGCCGGACTTGGCGCTGTCCAGCTAGGCAATAAATTCTCTTGAACGCTAGGAGTCTTGATTCATCCTCTGACACTTCTCACAAGCATACATTTTTCGGTTGCCCAACAGCCACGTTGCGACCGTGGTGCCGCAACGACGGCAATGGGATCGCTTATAGACATTCAGCCGCTCCGAAGAATTCAAACGACTGAGCGGTTTGTCGAACAACTGGCGGTCGACGGTGATGATGCGATTATACTTCACCCCGATCTTGAGCAAGTTCGTTGTTAATTCCCACAAAGAATCAAATTGCTCCCGTGACAGCTCGTTGGTCGGAGTCTCGGGGTGAATTCCCAGCAGGAACAAAATCTCCGCCCGGTATACGTTGCCAACGCCCGCGATCACTGACTGGTTCAACAACACGGTCCCGATTGGCGATCGACTACGGCAAATTCGCTCCCACATTTTTTCGGGGCATGCATCTTTACTGAGCGGGTCCTGTCCCAACCGACTCTTGATCTCGCGGTACTGCTTGTCATTAATCAATTCGCAGCACGTCGGCCCGTTCAAGTCAAAGGCACGTTCCTCGCCAATCATTCGTACCCGCACCGCACCGCGCGGCTCGGGAGCCGGATTCCTGTGGACTCGAAATTTCCCGTACAGTCCGAGATGAACGTGCACAATCGACTGAGGGCTCCAATGATAAAACAAATGTTTGCCGTGAGCCGTCACGTCCCGCAACAGGTTGCCATCAAGCCTCTTTGATTCCATTTCAAATCGTCCTTGAGGTGAGCACAGACCAATCGTCTGGCCTGCAAACCATCCGCGATGATCACGAGCAATCCGGTGAATCGTGTGTCCTTCAGGCATCAGATTTGACTTTCCATGGTCCAGGACGATTTCTAAAACAATTTCAACTGCGACGCCGACGTGCCACTTTTCATGGAGAGCGTTCCGAGGATCCGGCCTGCAGCCGCCATGCCGCTCAGAAAAGCGCCTTCCACTCGCGGGCCGCCCGCCCAGTCACCGCAAGCCGCGATCCCGGATTCGGTATCGAAGAAACATCGATCGCTTGGCGGATCGACAGGAAGTGCGTACTTCCAGCGATGAGCTCGCAGGTGAAGCGGAGCTTGCGGCGAGATCCCTGAGTCCTGCCAGAACGTGGTCAGCAATTCCTGAGCAACTTCATCTGCGGAGCGTTCCCAATTCTGCTCCGTCCACTTGTGGCCTGCGTGCAGCACAAGATGTTCGGCATTGATCGGGCTCGATGATCGATTAGGTTTGGTACTGTTGCGGGCGACCCAGGTGAGCACGGAATCATGAATGAAAGCGCCGGCCCAGTCGCTGGTAATCGGGTGCTCAAACGACACCATGACGGCCCAGCAGGGATGCATCTGAATCTTCGAAATCGGTTGAGTGAGCTTCGGGAAATTTAATAGCAAGTCGGCGGTTTGAGGCGCGGGAGCCGATACGATCACACGTTGAAACGTGCCCAGCATTCTGCCAGCTTCGTCCGTCAAACGAATTCCCTCCTCGACCGATTCAATCTTCCCGATTTGAGTTTGCGTCTGAACATCCAGATCGGTTGCCAAATGTCTGCAAACGGCATTCATCGAAGGCGATCCGACGAATCGCTCGTTCGTATCTGTTTTTTCAAGCACCCTGCCGTGTGTGAGTTCCACAATCCTGTGAGACGGATCAGAATCAGGATCCGGCCAGCGTGCGACAACGCTTTGCTGCAACCACGAATCGACGTAGCGCCGGAATCGAGGATCGCGCGCCGTAAAATACTGAGCTCCATGGTCGAAACTGACATGACCATCGACTCGACGGCTCGACATTCTCCCACCGACACTGTTGCCTTTGTCGAAGACGGTGACTGGTAAACCATGGTCGGCCAGTGTTCGAGCTGCACACAATCCGGAAATTCCTGCACCAATTACCGCGACGCGTGGGACAGGACCAAATCGAGACGTCGCAACATGTGTCCGGAAAGATTCTGTGTCCAGCCGCTGCGCATGTTCTTTGGTTGAACGCGGCCGTACTGTTCCAAGAATTTTCGTTTCAGGTTCGAAAGGACGATCAAACTGCCCGAGGCACCACAGCAATCCGCCGAACGATGCAGGATCGCGTCCGTCGAGCGCGTAGCGATGATTGAGATCGATTAAACGTTTCAATGCGTCCTGTGGCAACTTCGTCCAGTTCAAAATCGCCTTGCCCCACGTCATTCGCACGTTGTTGTGCAGTTCTCCCTGCCTCAGCAGCGACGTCTGCGCGGCATTCCAGAATGCGTCGTTCGTTTGAGCTCTGGCCAATTGCTCCCACGTATAAAGCTCTGGACGCGGATCTTCGGTATGCGTCTCCAGTGTGGCCTGCGCCCATTCCGGAAGTGCTGACCACTGGTCGTGATCGGCTCGATGAAAACAAAACGCGTACGCCAGCTCGCGCCAAATCAGCAATTCATCGAGATACTTTTCGCCTCCCGCGTTGTTGATCGCGGCTGCCTCCCGAGCCATCCGCATGGGCGACACCATGCCGTAATGCAGATAAGCGGACATGCGACTGACTCCATCGACCAAAGCGTTGTTCCGTCGAGCGGCATAACGGCCCAGTCCAGTCTGGAGGAATTGACTCCAGCGAGCGTAACCCGCGCTCGAACCGCCCTGTGTGTCAACCACCGGCCCCACAGAATGGTCGATCTCACACCGCGATACCAACTCGGGCAAATCAGCGGCCTGCAGATCAATGGATTGGAACGGGAGCGTGCTGAGATCGAAGCGGCGCACCGCAGAATTCATGCCCGGCCATTCGCGAGTCAGCCGCTCGCTGTACAACTTCTTTGTGGCACTTCGAAACTCGAAGGCTCGTGTGTAGTGCCGTTTCAGCAATCGCATGGGAACCACGCAGGCCGTGTCCACGCAGATCACAGGCGTGGCGACCTGACTGCCCAACGCTGTCAGGAATCGACGCGGCGGATCAACCGGCATCTCTTCAGTAACCACGATCGTGGCTTGTTCGGCAAGAGTCGTCAGATGCGAACCACGATCGTCGCGAGTCGCCAGATGAAAAGCGTAACTGATCCCGCGCTGTAGAAACTGCATTTGCACATCGCGCGCTCCTTCCAGCATGAACATGTGATGCCGGTCAGACGCGTAGTTGTAATGTTGCGAAATTGCCTGGTAGACAAGAAGCGGCAAACTTTGTTGATCGGCCATCCTGATGGCGACCTCTAAAGCAGGATTTTCATCGGCTCGCACGGCAGTCCGCATCCAGTACAACACGAAATGTCCGTTTTTATCCGTGCCTTCCCTATGCACGCGGACTCGCTCGGAAAGATGAGCGGGCAAATCTGCCAGTTGATGATTTACCATTGCGGCAAGTTTTCGAAATTCGGGGGCGAAGATAAAAACACTTCGTTAAAATAACTTGCCGAGATCGGAACCAGAAAAGCTGCATGCCGTAAGCCCAGCAAAAGACATAGAACAGTCTACGACCGAAACATTGATCAACAATCAGCTTTAGATCCGTTCCGAATCCTGTTTCATAACAGAAGCACGCATTAAAAATCGGTGCATCTCAATGTCCCATAAGAAAATTCATTTGCCGACAAAAGTCTGCACTGTTTGCGATCGGCCGTTCAGCTGGCGGAAGAAATGGGCAACAGTTTGGGACGAAGTGAAGTTTTGCAGCGAACTGTGCCGCAGACAGAAAAGCGAGCGAAATTCAAAACCGCGATCGCGTTGAACACATACGAGGGTCAAATCATGTCATCCCAGAAGATTCCACTGACGACCGATCAGGTTGACCGCATCATCCAGATGGCGTGGGAAGATCGCACGACTTTTGACGCGATTCGCGTTCAGTTCGGACTTACCGTTGGTCAAGTGATCGAACTCATGCGATCGAATCTCAAGCCAAGTTCCTTCAGAGTGTGGAGGATGCGATCAGCCGGTAGAAACACAAAACACTTATTAAAACGTTCGTTCATCGTAGGGAGGTTCCGCTGCCCAAACCAGCGCGGCTGAGGAAATCGACACGCCAATTTTCACAGGGTCCTTTAAGTCGACTGCCATTTCACTTCCTGCAACCATTTCCGCTGAGTTTGTGTTTCACGCCACTGACGGACGCACGTTCAGAGACACTATCCCCAAACGCTGCGTAATGCGTCGGCCCGTGTACGAATCTCAGCCATTGCCTCCGGATTGTCTCGCATCTTCGCTACGTTGCTGATCGGGAACTTCATCCGCTGATTGTCTTTCAGAAGATCAAAATGCCGGTCCATAAATTCCCAGTAGAGGGTCGTGAATGGGCAGGCATCGTCGCCGACTCTCTTCTTGTAATCGAAGCGGCAGCCAGAGCAGAAGTTGCTCATCTTGTTGATGTAATTTCCACTGGAACAGTACGGCTTCGTGCCAACGACGCCGCCGTCGCCGTACTGGCTCATTCCAAGCGTGTTCGGAAGCGACACCCAGTCGATCGCATCCAGATACATCGCCATGTGCCACTCGTGGAACAGTCGCGGGTGGGCGCCCCACAACTGTGCGAAATTCCCCAGCACCATCAGGCGGTGAATATGGTGCGAATAACCATGATTGATCACATGCTGCATCGACTGTCTGACACAGTTCATCTCTGTTTCACCGTCCCAGAAGAATGATGGCAGTTCCAGTTGGTGATCGAAATGATTCAGCTCGATGTATTCCGGCATCTTCAGCCAATAAACGCCGCGAATGAATTCTCGCCAGCCCAGAATCTGCCGCACAAAACCCTCAACACTGTTGAGCGGGGCTCTGCCAGTTCGGCCGGCTTCGACGGCGGCGTCCACGCATTCACGAGGATTCAATAGTTTCAGATTGAGCGGAGCCGACAATCGCGAGTGATAGAGAAACGCTTCATCAGTCCACATGGCGTCTTCCCATAACCCGAAGTGCGGCAGAATGTTGTCGATAAAGTACTTCAGAGAGGCCTTCGCCTGCTGCCGCGTCACAGGCAATTGGAAATGATCGAGACTTCCCGGGTGGTCTGGAAAACGAGTTTCCACCAGTTCTATCACTTCCTGTGTTATGGCATCGGGCCGAAATGTCTTGGGTTGCGGCAGTTCACCCGGTCCGGATTTGCCGAAACTTTCACGGTTGTCATGATCGAAATTCCACTGACCGCCTTCGGGCTGATTGCCGTCCATCAGCACATCGTGCTTCTTTCGCATATCGCGGTAGAAAAACTCGAGCAACAGGCTTTTGCGCCCGTCCGCATACTCTGCAAACTCTTCAATGGAACAGTAGAAGTGGCGATCGGGTCGAACGTCCAGTGTTATGCCGAGTTCATCAGCAACAGTTTGAAGTTGCGTTCGCACACGCCAGTCGCCGGGCTCAACCACAACCAGTCGTTCGGGTTTCAGGCGTTTGACATCAAACAACAAGACCTCACCAAACGACTTCCCGTGATCCTGAGACCGTTGCCTTTGAAACTGGTGATATTCGACCGTGCGTTTTGACTTCGTCAGTTCGTCTCGGAAATGCCGCATTGCAGAGAGAAACAACGCGATTCGCAGTGTGTGGCACCAGACGTGAGTCGACTCTTCCTCAACCTCAGCCATCCAGACAACGTCGTTTTCAGAATCGAAACCGTCGAAAGCGGCCGAAGCATGATCCAACTGATCGCCCAGAACCAGAATGAGGTTACGCATGGTTGTGGTTCAATCTGTGCTACGATGACTATATGTGAGGAGCATGACAGATGTCACCGATTCCTTTCAGGACATAGCGACGGCTTCCGCATGGGAATGAGACCTGCGATGAGCGAAGTGCCGATTATCAGCAATCCAGTCTTCGCGAGTATAACTGATGACCGAGGTGTCGGTTTCCTGAACTTCCAACAGAGCAAGACGGAATCCCATCTGAGTGATCTCACTGAACAGTAAGTGGCAGAGGTTCTCCACACTTGTTGGCCCGTCCATGACTTTCAGCCGGAGTGTCTCACCGGTTCGTGCCATGTGTTGCTGCAGAGTTTCATAGAGCGGATCATGAGAGTTGATCAACATGCCGTGATCG
>JBGSVD010000202.1:0-10346 GCA_041753135.1 Planctomycetaceae bacterium | reverse complement strand
CTCGGCCGCAGGCCGAGCAGCAGCGGACGCCGCAGGCGGGAGCGGACCTTGACGCCGTGATACCATGAGAAATCCCGGCGAGCGAAACCTCCTTCGTTCCCCAACATTGAACGCCATCAACATGGGCCACGATGGAGCATTTGGAAATTGATGGCTTGGCCCGATGACGTCCATTTCAACGGCTGGAAGTATCGCGACTCGAATCAGTGAGCTTGATCACATCGATTACTTCCGGGCTTTGATCAAGGCAACAATGTCGGGAGATCCAGAATTACACGACTCAGTCCTGCCGTACTCACTGCACAGTTGAAGCAATGCCTTTTCTTTTTCATTGAACATCTCGGCAAGCAGTTCACAACAGAATTCCTTAAGCCCCGTTCTTGCCATCCTGATGTCTTCCGCATCCACGCTGACCTGTTGGATGCACCAGACCGTGAATTGCATCGATTCGAGCCCCAAAACTTTGGAGACCGCATATGAAATCGCATCTGATTTTGCCCTCCGTTCACGGGATTCGCGGGGGCCAATGGGAATAGGACTCTGATCAAAGACCTGTAGAGCAAACCGTTGAACAAGGATTCGAAATTTCCATCGAGGTGCTATTCTTGGCTCGACCGCAATTCCGTAAATGACAGGCACCGCAACCAGACGATTCTCGAAAGCGATGTTGTGCCACTCTGGGACCCACTGCTTCCATAGACATTTCTCCAGAAGTCGAAATGCTCTTGCGTCGCCCGTGAACAGTCGCAGGAAGCGATGACTGACTTTGAACATCGTCTTTCGCAAACGCGAATGATCCGCCCTTGGCCGACAGAGAAGCCGTGTATAGATTTCCCGTGGCAATTCCTCCGATGTCACCTGCAGAATTCGATTCCAGAGTCCTCCTTTTTCGTTCCACATTGTATTTCGACGCTCTGCTCGATCGAGAGCGCCGATCAGTTCTTCAAATGCACTTTCAACAATTGCTTTGTAAACGTGTTCTTCCATGGTCTCATCTCCATTCGATTTATGCGGGCAGTCATCCGATGTGACCGCTCGCGGGTTTCGAAATGAGGATCACGGCAGGTCAAGGTGGAGTCTCGGCCGCAGGCCGAGCAGCAGCGGACGCCGCAGGCGGGAGCGGACCTTGACGCCGTGATACCATGAGAAATCCCGGCGAGCGGAACCTCTTTCTTTTTCCTGTTTCATTGCATTATGCGGAATCCAGATGCTGAGTCGTGTTCGCATATGGTGAGTGTTGCGATAGGGATGTGGAGGGTGCGAAGCAGTCCGGCTTGCCGGACCGAGCGAATGCGGAGCCCGTAGCAGCCCGGGCCCGAAGGGCATCGCCCAAATGAATTTGAGAGTGCTACAGGCGAATATTGTTATTGATGCGTAGACGGACTTCGTCGAGAGCCTGCTGCAGAGCCAGCTCAAGATCGTGATAGCTGGAGTTCGAGGGAGTGACATCTGCCGCCGAACGAACTGTCACCGTCCAACCGTTTTCCGTAAAGAACGTCTGTCGCACTCCCTGTCCCTTATCACCTCGACGGGGTTTCTGCTTCTTGCCATGAGACTCCGCTGCGTCAGCGACCGTGAGTGAGCCAGTAACTGCTTGCTGAGTGAGCCGATTTTGTTCCTGAAGATCGGCTACCTTTGAAAGCTCATAGGCGGTGCGAGCCGGAATCTTTCCGGCATCGACTTCGTGCTGGGTCTCAGCAGGCAATTTCAGCAATGCCAAAGCCCGGCTGACTTTCGAGGCTGGAATGTGCAGCGATTCCGCGACTTGTTTCCCGGTCCATCCGTTATGCTGCATCAGTGACCGAAACGCTCGGGCTTCCTCAACGGGCTTCAAGTCTTCACGCAACAGATTTTCGATAAGCTGCAACTCCAGCACCTGAGCTTTATCAAGCGACTGCTCATGAAAGAAGCAGTCGACTGTGGTCAGGGCGGCAAGCTGAGATGCTCGCCAGCGGCGTTCGCCCGAAATGATCTGCCATTTCGACGACATATCGCTCCATCGCACATGAATCGGATGGAGCTGACCGTTGGCCTTGATGTTAGCGGCAAGCTCATGCAGTCCCGCTTCATCGAATTCCGTTCGCGGTTGTTCGGGATCTGGCTCCAACTGCTGGATCTCCAGTCGACCATACCCCCGAAGTGGTCGCCGTCCAATGTCCTTTGCCGACGGCACAGGACTCAGCCGTGGGCGAAGCGACACATCACGGACACCCATGGATTCTTCAACATGCTGACTGACTCGTTCCAGTGTTTCGCGCGTGCTGCTCATTACCCCACATTGGCTTTATTGGTTTGTCCTGCAATCCTGTCGAGAATCTCACGGCTGAGCTGCGAAGTCAATCGGGCCGCTGCTGTCCGCGAACTGAAGTAGGGCACCGGCTGACGGCAGGCCAGAGACACCTTGAATGCCGAAGCTTCCGGAATGACCGTCTCCATCACTTGCGCCCAATACAGTTGCCGGAGTTTGCCTTCATAGCGGCGATGAATCAGCAGACGACTGTCGAACCGCGTGACAAGGTGCCCCAGCAACTGCAGTGAAGGATTCAACTTCTGGGCCTGTTCAATTCCCTCGTGAATTACTCGCAGTCCCTGTGTGCCAAAGTCTTCCGGAGGCACAGGAATCACAATCCAGTTCGCCGCCAGCAGCGCATTCCAACTGCATTGATACAGATTGGGAGGGCAATCGATGAGCACAATGTCGTAGTTTGGAATGTCAGCCAGAAACTGCGTCAGAGCGAATTGCTGCATCCCTGTAACTTCCGGATTCGGCACATTGTGAGACGCCAGGCTTTGATTGGAGCAAACGATATAGAGCCTTTCAAAAGGTGTGGGCTGGACGATGTGTTCCCATGGAAGGATGTTCGCCGAGTCCTCAAAACACGCGGCCAATGTCGCTTCCACTGGCAAGGCTTCGACAAACGCCGAGCCAAAGAAGCCCTGACTCAGCGAGCCTTGTGGGTCAGCATCCACCAGCAGGACTCGCAGTCCATCACGGGCAAACTGCCCGCCCAGATGAAAGCAGCAGGAACTCTTGCCGCATCCACCTTTTTGATTGATAAACCCAATGACCGTTGCTGGCATACTTCTCCCGGCGTTTCTGGCCGATTGCCAATGGCAATTCCGGCCAAGTTATTGAAATCGCTGGAGTGAGATTGGCATGACCACGCTCAATTCGTCAATCAGAAGTTCACGGCGGCGAAATTCGTGCTAACATATGGAGTGCTTTGAGACGATTCGAATGCGCAAGGAATGAAAGATGAATTTACGAGAAAGAATTGTATTGAATCCAGAAGTGCTCACCGGCAAGCCCGTCATTCGAGGCACGCGGATTGCCGTGGAATTTGTCGTAGATCTGCTCGGTCAGGGATGGAGTGAAACACAGATCCTCGACAATTATCCAGGCATCAAGCACGAAGACATTCTGGCGTGTCTGCAATATGCCAGCCAGCAGTTGAAATCCGAACGTGTCTATCCCGTAACAGCGTGAACCATGAGACTGTTGGCGAATGAGAACATCCCGGCTGCATTGATTCGAAGCCTCAGAGCTGCAGGTCATGATAAGGTGAGGATGAATCGAAGTCGGTGGAACCGGACGTTGATGTGTACTCGGCATTTGGATCTACCGATTTCCACCACAGCCTGCTAAGTCAGAGCTGTGAACGTCAAAACCAACAGCAATCCGGCGGAATCGCCACTGCTCGGGATGGGACAATTGTCCCTTGTCGAACACGCCTTGTGCCCGCTGGAATCCCGAGTTGCCTCGGTCAATCGCAGTGCCGTGCATCTGTCCAGCCATCAATTTACGGACAAGTCTGGAAAACGACGAACCTCTCGTGTCCGAATTTCCAGTGCGCTGGGTTTGACTCCCACCGATGAATTCTATCTCTGGGGGCTGCTGGCACTCACCTGTTCGCAGCCCGAACCCAGCCCGGAATTCTGTGCCACACCACACTATTGTCTGCGGCAGTTGCAGGTCATAGATCAGCACTCAAAACGCGGCGGCCGACAGTATCGGCAGTTCGCCGAATCGCTCGCACGACTCGCGGCCGTCAACTACCAGAACGACGGATTCTACGACCCTGTTCGACGCGAACACCGGCGGATCAGTTTCGGATTTCTGAGTTACAGCCTTCCTCTGGATGACGATTCCTCACGAGCATGGCGGATTGTCTGGAACAGTGTGTTCTTTGAAATGGTGCAAGCATTTGGTGGGCATTTGTGGTTCGACCTGAACGTGTATCGCCAGTTGGATCCGGCGTCTCGAAGGTTGTTCCTGCTCCTCAGCAAAGTCTTTCGTCGGAAGCAGCACTCACCTCGATTTGACTTGCAGGAACTGGGTGTGCAAGTGATGGGATTCGCACCAACCCTGGCTCGACGCGATCTGAAGATCAAAGTCCGACGAGCCATCGCGAGACTTGAGGAGCACAGCATCGTGTCAGAACCAGTGATTCAAGCTGCAGGAAAAGGTCGAAACGCGACAACGATCATCCAGCTGACCCGAGGTGCCCACTACAAGACCGAGCGGCGTTCTGCCATCCCGCACGTCGAATCACCGCTGTCGGAACTCATGAAAACGATTGGTCTCGATTCGCGAGCAATCCGTCGCTGCCTAAGAGAATATTCCCATACGGTTCTACAACAATGGATTGATATCACGCTGGCCGCCCGTGAGCGTCATGGCGAATCTTTCTTCCGCCGCAGCGCTGCCGCGTATTTCATCGACAATGTCCAGCACGCAGTGAAAGGCATCCGAACTCCACCGGACTGGTGGCACGACCTGCAGCGAGAGGAACGCCAGGCGAAGTCCGCTGCAGGAAGAAAAACAAAAAAGCAGAGCAAGTGCCCGGACGAAGGAAACGCCGCGCCATCGCTCTGCAACGTCCTGTATCAACAGTTCCGGGATCTCGGCCAATCGGAATATCTCGCCCGCACAAACGCGGAACGCTTTGCCGCAACCTGCGAACAAGCAGCTTCCCCGGAATCACAAGCCGCGATTCTCCAACTGCTGAAATAGCCGCAGGCGTCTCAGTTTCAAAGCCGGGTTTTAACTCCGTTTTCAATCCAGTCACCAAAAGCAGAACGTATTGCTTTAGCAGATCTTTGAATCAGTACTTTGTACAGGTAACAATCTGCGTCGAAAGTCTGGCAATTGCTCAATGTTTCCGTGATGTTACGAGCCAAATCATCGACAGATTCCTGCGACGCAAGCGACACGCTATGTGCTAGCAGCTGCGACGCAAGCGACACGCCAGAGCCCTTGGGATTGCGACGCAGACGACACGTTCATGTTGTGATCTATCCACAGCCCGGTTCACTGACGTTGCTGATTGCCAATGCAGAATCGTCGCACTGCTTTTGTATGGCTTCTCCATTCAGGCACCGATACAACTCCACAGTCGCACGCACATCAGCCAGCGCGTCATGAGCTTCGTCCGGTCGCAGCGGAATTCCGAAGTATTGGCAGAGCGTTCCGAGCTTGAAATCAGGGGGTGGTCGGAAGTCAGGCCGTTCCTGAAAGAACCAGAGAGCTCGATGAAGAGTGCAGAGGGTTCGGAAGTCTGCTGGGAAGTGCAGTTGCTGCCTCTCGAACCACTTGCGAAGGAACGGGCCGTCGAAGGCCGCATTGTGGGCGACGAGGCGAGCCTGCCAGAGTTGCTTTCCGTCAGCAGAGTATCCGCCCGGCACGGCATGACGAATCAGGAACTGGCGAAAACGTAACGCGACTTCTCGCGGCGGACGAGCCTCCCGATACCACCGTCGTCGGTCATAATGCCTTCGCGACAATGCTCTTTTCGTCGCCTGGTGCTCATTGAACTGCAGTTTTGCTTCGAAGACTTCCAGCGTTCGACCTCGGCCATCAACAGCGACTGCGGCAATCTGCATGATGGGCCGCCACGGTTGCTGGCCGGCTGTCTCCAGGTCGACAAAGACAAGGCGAGCGGGAAGCCGTTTTCCACCGGGTCTCCCACCACGACGTTCGTTTACCGATTTGCGACTATCAACACCATTCGACATTTCTGACGTCTTACCACGGTATTCACTTCGCTGGCAAACGGCAGCAAACTGCCGCTGCTTCGACCAAACTTCGACGACAAAATCCGCCAGCCGAGTGTTGAGAATTCTGACCGGTACGGTATTAAGACCACAGCGGTCGGGAATCGGATAGTCCTGACTGCGGCTGTTATTTCGTCAAACGTGCTGTTCGAAACGTCACGGTCAATCCCGTGACCAATCGGCAGCCGCAAGATGTCGCTTTGGCATCGGTCACACTCGGTAAACCGGAACTCACCATTCCGGCTAAGAGGCAAACCTTACCAGTTTGCACGTGATCGGCCCGTAGAGCTGGATGCCAGGAGACTGGCTTGTCCAGATCGACGGAGGCTTGTCGGAGCAATCCTGCAATACGCGAACGTGCTGCTCTCGTTTAGCAGTCGTTTCGCCAGCAGAGTAATCCCGACATTCTATCCGATGTTTCCAGACAGTCATGACGACTGTGAACTGGGGGCGATGCGGACAGACCATGCAATCACCGATTGCACGGCCGTCCTGGTTCAAAGCGGGTGAGGCTCATCATTGCATGAGCGTAATCCCGCCCATGGGGGTTCGGAGTCCGATGAAATAACTTCGTTCAACCTGGCTGGCGTGGGGAACTTTCGACTGGCGACAGTCGAGACCGGATGTGACTCATCCGGCGATCGAAGGCAAATCCTTCGACGGCGAAAAGCTCAACCATGAAAGGCCCGATTCGGAAAAAGGGCTTGCCAGTAAGTCTTGCAGAAGACGATGCCGAACTGCGAACGACACATGCTGATGGGTAAGGGGATGCTTCTCCATTCGATCCCCAGAAATCGCCGATGAGTCCACTGACTGCAATGCCTGGATTCTCGACGTAAACGGTGCCCGTTCGGAAGAACGGAGCACACAACATGGGTCCCTCCGGGTCACACCGGATAGCGACGTGATCTGCAGAACAAAGAACAGGACTAACGCAGGAACTTCTGTGGCAGCCGGGCTGGTCCCCGGTGCGTGACCTTGTCCGTCACGTGTTTGAAACGCCGTAGAAGGGGAGTGTGGCCTGAGTAGAAGCCGATGAACCCGACGACGGAAGTCGACGGGGAAATCGGGCGGTCGTCCTGCAAGGCAGTGGGCGACCGTTGATGCTCACCGGGTGGTGCCGGAGAGCAGAATCACAACGAAAGGGCCGACGGGCATTTTGAAATCGACAGCAGGCAACGGTCACAGCGTGGCTCCAGATGGGAGTCACGCCTGTGCCGGACGCTTGCGGTTCGATAGTGCCAAAGCGACATATCGATGGTGCGAGCTTCTTCGCATCCATCGGTCCCTGGCAAGGCGTAAGCGGTCACACGAGAAAGTTCCGGAAGGAACAGTCTCCTGTGGCGGCGAACTGACGGCGGACGCTCGGCGTGTGTACTCACGCGGAAACGGACGCCAACGGTTTTTTCGGGTGAAGGGTTGTATGGATTGGCGGCGGTGAACTCTTGAATGGAGTTTCGACCGCCGCCACCTGCAACAGGACAGACATCAGATTGCGTCGCTGATGAGCGTAATGGCTCACAGCGAAACGATCGCGTCGCCGTCCACCGTTCACCCACTTTGCCAGGGTTTATGGCTTTTCGTGGAGTTTGTGCCCTTAAACAAACTCCACATGTTTGGCTGGTCGTTTTTGGATTTGCACATCAACTCACGCGGTTTTGATTTCCTAAAGGAAGCGACCAACGGGAGCTAGTTCATGGAGGCGAGCGGTAGCTTGCAATCAGGTCAAGGGGCCTCGCCCCTTGTTGGGAGGCTCATGCGGTATCGAGCGGAAGCAACATCACTGGAAGGATTCGTGCAGCAGATTGCCTGCTGCTACCTCAGGCATGGATACTGGTTCTATGTCACCGGCCATATCCCGAAGTCCAAAGACCCGGCCACCATCGACCGCAAGCTGATTGAGAAATACGGCATTGGAGTGTCAGAATCGACGAGGGCTCGACGGAAGCAACTGGGAAAGGCAAACCTCCAGTATCTGCGATTTGATCGCAGGTTCGTCATTCTCGCCACTCACGGTCAGCATCCATTCTTCGAAGCCGAATCAGGTTCAATGCACGATATCCGACATATCCCGCTCAAGATCGGCGGCTATTCCATCAGCTACCGGCAGGGAGGCCGGACCAGATGCGGAGCACCAGACCTGAAAGCTCATGCCCATGTGGAAATTGAACGCAAACGCTATCTGGAATTGAAAGCCTGGCTTCTCGACAAGGCAACACATCGATCCGTCGAACATCTCGTAATGGATTTCTATCGGCTTCCGTTTGAACCGTATGCCCCGGTCCGTCGGCAGATGCTGAATCTTCTGCGAGCCGTGAACCGTGTCCGACGGAAGGCGGGCTATCGGCCGGTGCCCGTCGAAGTCTTGCCACTTCGGCGACGCATCGTGCGTCCCTTTGGTGATGGTGCTGCTCCCGAAATGGTCACTTGAGTTGCGAAATTGCCAATGGCAATTTTGACTCAACCGAAATCATTTGCCCTGACAATCGATTGAGTTGCATGGGTTGAATTCTCCATGAGAGCAAAGATGAATCATACGATTTGTTGGTCGAGCCTTCTCAGAAACGCCCCGCCGTATTTGACACCGCAGGGCGTTTCGTGAGATGCATGACTACGCGACCATTGCTGTTGAGGTCATTTCTTTTTCTGCCGATTGTCGACTCTTAATGCGAGAGATGATGTCAGCAGCAGCCATTTGCACATATGTCAGTGACTCGCGAAGTGTTTCCTCAGTGCCCCGATACAGTTGGATGTAATCAGCACTGCGTGTCGTGGAGTCAATTCCACAGGCATGACAAACTGCGTATGCCACGGCCTCCGCTTCCGTTTCACGAATGGTCTTCGTGGTCTCTGCCCGTCGTTCCGACCTTTGATGCAGAATGTCGTGTGCCCATTCATGAGCCAGAATTGCGAAACGATCATTCGCGTCCAGTCTTGGCTGGATGCTGATTCGACCGGGTCTTGAACAGCCAGATGCTCCCGCTGGAATATCGTCCTCATCCAGAATGATTCCTTGTTCCCGTATCGCTTCTTCGATCAGCGTCAACCACTCACCCGCATCGCCCGTCGAAGTTGAAATCGTCGGCAACGGATCTCCATCCGTTTGAGAAATATCAAACACGTAAGCGATCTTGAATCCAAACAGAGACTTCTGTGAGTCTTCACCGCAATCCTGCTTGCCCTCATCCCGTTGCTTGCGTCCAATCAATGGTGCCAGAATCGCAATGCCGCTTTCTCCTTTGCGAACGAATCTGTTGAACTTTCTCCAGGTATGAAAGCCTGCGACATGCGTTGCATCCGGCCGTTGACCTTCGATTAATGCGGCATTCAGAAAGCTGTAGTTGTGAAACCTCGCCATCACTTCCAGAAAATGTTTGAGCGTATCGCTGTGCCCTGCTTTCAGAGCATTGTTGAGTGCTGCGATTCCGTCTTGAACCAGTGTCATTGCTTCTTCACGTTTCATGTTATGTCTCCATTAAACCCTGTTACCGGCATGTGCAGGGAATTGTCATGTGTGGCCCGCCGGTGGCTGTCCTGTACGGAGCACGGCAAGTCAAGGTGGAGTCTTGGCCGCAGGCCAAGCAGCAGCGAACGCCACAGGCGAGAGCGGACCTTGACGCCGTGATACGATCAGGACTGCCAGCGAGCGGCCCTTGGTGCCCTATGCCCAGTCCGGTGACAACTCCTGTTCCTGCTCCGCTGCGTTAATTGCATTCGCTCAGCCGCTGGAAAACTGCCGATTTTGGTTGAAGTCCTGCTGCTCCGCCGGCGAGCCGTGCGACCGCTTAGATGATCCGGCGGTCCGACGTGTGGCCGCCGCGGTCGTGTATCGCGGCGGCATAATTTGCAATTAGACTTTTAACGAGGCGCTGGATTCAAAGATTGATGATCTGGTAGTCGTCGCAGACTCGGGAGTTCATTCCCAACAGCAGGCAACGAACCTGTTCAGGTGACGGATATGACTTGCAATACCAGTCGACCTGATAATCGTCACCGCCATTTTCCGGGTGAACCCATGCGGAAATTCGTACCATGTCGCCGGACTTTTTCCTGGCCCGATCGCGAGTGGCGATGATCTTCCGTTCGGCCTCTTCCGCTTTGGCCAAATCCACCTTCAAATCATTCAGGAAACACGATTCACAGAGTCCTGCTCGATTTGTTTGAATCGTGGCCGGATCGAATGCTGGAGCCGAACATCGGTGACACGCCACAGTCCGAACCGCGTCAAGAAGTCTGCGGACATCGGCGTCCGTTGCCGTTTGTGCTGTCTTGTCTGGGTTTTGGGCATAAGC
>JBGSVD010000201.1:0-2920 GCA_041753135.1 Planctomycetaceae bacterium | reverse complement strand
TAAGGCCCAACGGGCCGGCGGTTTGTATTTACAGCAAACGAACGGCCCTTCAGGCCTTTGCAATCACGCTGGTGACTGTTCCCGGGCCGATGGCCCGGGCTAGGCAATCGAATGGCCCCTTGGGCCGAAATCACTGCAAATTCTCGAATAAAAATGCTTCACAGCGTTGCCCGAAGTGGCAACACATCGATGACTTCAGGCTGACTCAAATGTGGCGGCCCTTCGGCCCTTTTCTCATCAGTGATCAGGATCTGGGGCCTTCGACCCTGGCGAAGGATGTATCGGGCCTGAACAGCATTCTGTCCAACCACAGGTTCATAGTGCTGAGACGCATCGACACGGATCCCGAATGCTCCCGACAATTTGGAAATCCGCCCGATGCGCGGTTCACGCAGTGTCTGATCGTGAGTCGGCAATGGGCGGATCGATATCCTGTGCGATCACTTCGCTGCGACTCGGAATACCTGCGACTTCCATGGCTCAACATTCAGATACAGGCCGCGACGTGTGAGATCAGAACCTTCTCGTTCGTAGCTTTCGTCTTCCAGCTGATTGGTGATTATCCAGTTGCGTCCATCCAGATCTTGCCAGGGAAGCTGCACAAAACATTGAGCCTTCTGCGCCCCATAGTTCACGCAGATCAGCCAGCGATCGTCCTGCAACATCCATGAGAACGCAATGAACTGCAAATGCGTCGAGTTGCCTTCCCATTCCGGAAGGCAGGTCAGGAGTTGCCAGTGCCCTTCACGCAGCGTTGCTGACTTCAGACATACCAACAACAAATTGTAGTTGCTTCGGATTTTTTCATTGATCGGTTCGTCGCTGCGACGGCCGACGTGCATGGAAACTTTCTGAGTTCTTCCGTCAAGCTGTCCTTCATGGAAGAATCTGAGCCCTGGTGACAAGAAGGCGATTGTGGCAGCCGCTTGATGAATCTCATTTGGAAAAGACTTCGCCGCTCGTGGTTCATCATGGTTTTCAAGGAATCTCGCGCAATGCTGCTGGTACTGAAGATCCGCGTGAAAATGATTTCGCACAGTTTCGGCGTCTCGTGACATCAGACGGTCATACAGGCTTTTGTCATAAGTGAAGTTGAAACCTTGTTGCTGAAGTTCCCATTCCAGATTCCAATATACTTCGGCCATCAGCGTAAATTCGGGGAAGTTGGCTCTGACTTCCTGAATCGCAGTCGGCCAGAAGCATTGAGTTGTTTTGTTCTGGCCGTCGGACAAAGTCGCTTTCGCGCCCCACGTGCGTTCAATGATCTCGGGCAGCAGCAGCATGGCCATATCGCATCTGACACCGTCGCACTGCTTCGCGATCTGCATCAGTTCTCGACGCTGCGCCGACTGAAGATTTGCCGAACAATAGTTCAACTGCAACGTGTCGGCCCAGCCTGCAAAGTAGGGGTCTCGACCATGAGCCAGAATTCTGTCCCCGAGTCGAGTATTGACTCTCATGTAGTTAAAAGGTTGCTCAAGCAAATCCTGCTCGCTGCCAGCGACATAATACTCCGGATGATCGAACGCCCAGGGATGATCAGGAGCCGTATGATTGGGAACGAAATCAGTCATCAGATTAATCCCGCGATCATGAAGTCTTTTTCGCAGATGAGCGAGCGCATCGGGACCACCGAAGTCTGGATGAACCTCGTACGCGCAGATGGCAAAGGGCGATCCACAGATATCGTCCTCAGTCAGATCCGGAAGTGCAGCCTGCATTTCCTGTCGCCAATCATTCCCTGCCCGTGAAATTGCTTTCGCGGTCGGTCCAGTTGTCCAGACACCAAGCATCCATACCCAATCAAACCTTGCTGCTGCCAGAGAATCCAGCAGTTCGTCAGGAATATCGGCCAGCGTCGTCGGGCGTCCGAGTTTCGTCTGCTGTTCACGGAGGTAAACTCGCGTGTTGATCTGAAACAGCAGAGGATTTTTGCGTACAGTCATAAGATGTTCTCAGGGAATTTGATGGGCCGTGTTTCAGTCAGCGCGAGCAGATGATTCTATGACATCGTCAGCCCTCAACAGCAACAGTTCGGACTACAACATTTGTAGCAGTCACAAAGAGTGATTCGGGGAGCAAAGGTTGTCCATCAGGCTACGACGGTTTTCTTTCGAATCCAGTCATGTTCTGAACTTTCCGATACTTGCCGACGGCTTTGTGCCGAAGCCGATCGATGGAGCGAATGCTTTCAAAGATTGAAGTGACGATTGCCATGATTCTTCTCGCCGTCTTCCTGATACTCTTTACGGCCTGGATGCTGTTCGGTTGGTTCGTGGGCGAATCCCGCGACATCGGCTGGATGCGCAACTGGTGCGCGGGGATCTTTGTTGTCATGGCGATCCTGATTTGTCTCTGCGGAGGAGCGTGGCTCTCCCGACGTTATACGCAAGTGTCTTATCGTGCGTCGGTGACCAAGCTGACTAAACTGCTGGACGAACGTGCGAAGGAAGGTCGCATGGACGACGTCAAGGATGCAATTGCTCACCTGGCTGAAAATTCGGACGAATGGTCAACTCACAGTGCGGACATTCTCGAGCGAATGCAGGAAGTCACTGTCGCACTTGAGAAAACCGTCCGAACACGCGTTGCCGCAAAGCCTCAGAAGGCAAAATGAGATATGACATTCCTGCAAGCACATCGCGCCGGCGAGTGAGCGGAAGACTCACGTAGAACGAGTGTAGTGTCTCACGCAGTCGTTGAATTATCCCGTAGCGGAACTCGTCAGAATTCCCCAACGCATCTGAATTCTGACGAATCCGGCTACATGGTGATGCTCTAACTGGACAGCGCCAGGTTCGCAACGAGGCGTGTGCGTAAGTTGTTGGGCTGCTGGGATTTAGTTGGTGTTGACCTGAGGAGCAAAAAGAGACGACCTTCCGTGTGCAAAAACGTCTCACGAGGAAACCACGGAAGGTCG
>JBGSVD010000200.1:0-85141 GCA_041753135.1 Planctomycetaceae bacterium | reverse complement strand
GGACTCACCAGACTTGGACTCACCAGACTTTGACTCACCAGACTTGGACTCACCAGACTTGGACTCACCAGACTTGGACTCACCAGACTTGGACTCGCCAGACTTGGACTCGCCTGACTTGGACTCGCCTGACTTGGACTCACCTGACTTCGACTCGCCTGACTTGGACTCACCTGACTTGGACTCACCGGACTTGGACTCACCTGACTTGGACTCACCAGACTTGGACTCACCAGACTTGGACTCACCAGACTTGGACTCACCAGACTTGGACTCACCAGACTTGGACTCACCAGACTTCGCTGGCTCTGACGAATCGCGGTCTGGCTTTTCCTGCGAATCGTTATCACCGGCTTTCATCTCGGAGTCGCTGGCCTTGTTCTGTGAATCCTCTGGTGCAGATTCACCAGGCTGCTCCCCCGATGGGTCATTCTGTTTCTCTAAGCCAGGCTGTTGTTCAGTGCCAGGCTCACTTCCGTCCGTGGAGTCTTTCCGAGTTCCATCATCGGGGCGCTCTGCTTTATTCTTGCGAGCATCTTCCGGACCCTGATCGCCTGTTTCTCTACGAGGCTCATCACCAGGTTTCGAATCAGGTTTCGCAGGAGATTCTTCTTTCGAAGAGCCCGAATTCTGGCCAGGATCTTTCTTTGGGCGCGAGGCGGAATCCGATTGCTCACCTGGATTTTGGTCGGCAGGATTCGTCCCAGTCTCGCTCTGCTTCCGATTCATATTTTCGATCAAACGCTGCAATGCTTCTTCATCATCAACGCGTTTTTTCCCATTTCTTTCTCGAGCTGCCCCTTCAGAAGATTGCGACCCTTCCGACGATTCATCCTTCGACGGACTACTGCCTTCACCGACCTCCGAACCGTCCGCGTTTGACCTCTTTCCATTGGCTCCAGAGTCCTTTGTTTTCGAGTTGGACTCACCAGACCCAGACTTGGACTCACCAGTATCATCATTAACGGAATCATCACTGCCTTCTGGCGATTCACCTGGAGGATTTTCCATGGGATCCGCAGAAGCATCCGGCTGATCTTTCGAGTTATTTTCGTCTGCCAAGTCGTCGGGAGGATTCTCAACAGCCTGTCGATCCTTCAACTGCTGTTGCTGCATCTCGCGATCCTGTGCTAGCTGTTCCTGGACAGCCTGATCGCTAATCGGAGCCAGGACCTGCAAATTCAGATCGCCCGTACGTGACTGATTTCCAAGTGGCGGACGATTGTCGCGTGCCTGAATATGGTAAGTGACGACATCGCCTGGATTCAGCTTCAGAGCAGCCAACCGAAAATCCCAACTTTCGGCCCATCGCTTCGGCAGCGTTGTTTTCGATGTATCAAGCAAAACCTCAGAGGGCTGAACGGGTTTTCCATTGATCGAATAATGCAGTGTCACCGAACGCAGGAGAAAATCGGGATCCTCTGCTTCAACCAGCAACGGGATAATCGCGTTGGCTGCCACTTGCAAGTCGCGAGTTGGATCAAGCAGCTTGACGATCGGCGGCTGATCTCTGCGAATCTCCATTGCGTATGTGACAGGATCGGGATCAGAATTTCCATCGGCATCGGCAACCATGATGCGATAAAACTTTGGCAGACTGCCATCTTCACGGCTCTTCAGTTTGAGTTCGACTGTTAAAGATTTGTCCTTGATGGACATCGGCAATTCTTCACCGCGCCCTGTAAACGCCGCATCATCTGAAAGTTGAAGCATTGCAGTCTCTACCGCAACATTACTTTCCGCATTGATCGTGACGACGGAATCTTCCCAGGCGTTAATTGTTCCCGAATTATCCGAGCGTTCCGGCAGATTCATGTACGCCGGATACTTATATGTCACCTCCGTGACATGAGCTGCAGGAGGCTGATCGACCGAGATCGTGAATACTTCTGAAGTCGCATCCCCTGCTACAACTCGATACTGCAAAGTCTGCCTGACACCTCGATCATTTTCACCAATCATGAGCACCTGAAAACGATTTTTGTCGTCTGTCGTACGCATCTTCAACGGCTCATCTACAAACCGCCGGTCGGCTGTTGTGAAGAGCACCTGCACTTCTTCTGGAATGACTCCTGAAATGTCGGCAATGAATTCCACCTGCGATCCAGCAGGGATTTTCTTATTGCCGGGCTGAACCGATTCGACCACAGTGCGTGTGGCAACATTCGCCTGAGCTATCGTAAGCGGCCTGAGCAGACTAATTGCCTTCGGACTGAAGACTGCATACAAGCAGGTCAACAGTGTCACCGCAAACAACGCAGTACCAAGCCGAATCAACATGCGGCGGTCGATCGCTTCGTCAACATGGATTTCGGCCAGCTTGACCGCCGCGCGCTTCTCAAGAGTGCGCTGAATTGGTGAATCACTCTTCAGGCCACCTGCCTGCAAATCTACAAGCGCCATCAGGCTGCCTTCAAGTCCTTCGGAAGATCGATCGAGCATGCGAGCCGCATAGAGTGGATGAATCGTCCGAAACCAGGGACGCAACACATAGCGATACATAATCGCAGCGCAGAGCGTGAGGACTATCAACAACATTCCCGCACGAGTCCAAGGGCCGAATCCGCCCTCGACAACCCAATGATCCAGCAGAGTGAAAATCAGTAAGTAGCCGACAAGCAACAATCCAGCCAACACAGTCGCTGTCAGCAGATCGGTGGCCTTAATGCGACTGCGCGCCTGTCCAAGCTGATACTGAATAAATTCATCAGCGTCGGCGTAACCTCGCTGAGTATTTTCGGAGACAGTTGCCACGATTCTGAATCCTCTGCTGACCAACACGCCGACCAGATTCGGGTCGGCAACATTGCAAGGTCAAAAGTCCGTCGCCAGGGCTCGACAGGTCTTCATTGGATAATAGATCCCGGACGCCTTCACGTTTCTCTATCGTTCCTGGTTTCCTGGAGTTTATCGGCAACAAAGCCGTTTCGGCAGTGAAAATACGGTGAACGAGTGGATTGCACCGACTTTGACTGACCATTTCCCGGATGATTTCATCAAAATTTATTCTAAAACCGCAGATGCACGAATGGTTGAGCATGACTAAACTTGCACTCCACCCAATGTCTTTGCTGGTCGCGAAACCCACGTGCTGATCGAAAGATGCCTCGATGAAGATGCTCCGTCTTGTCCTTCCACTGCTGTTTGTTATCACCGGAACGAATCTTCCGGCCTTCGCTGAAACACCAACTGACCTGGCTGTTGGACTCAGGCCCCTGGCCTCAGTCCTCGCAGGAAAAGAAGCGAAGTTCGACATCTCGGGCAGAGTAGAACTTCCGATCGATGGTCATCCGCAATCGATCGATATCAGCATCATTCGCTACGATGAGACTAGCTTCGACCTGGCACTCACTCATGCAGAGTACGCGGTCACAATTCGTCGACGAGCCGACATCACCGCGCTGGCCTTGCCAAAACACGGGACCGTGTTTATCGGCAAAGGCGAAGTTTCCAGCGAAGACAGCCTGAAACCTCAGGCGATTGCCGAACGATTGATTTCCGATCATTCGAAGCTCACTCAGATTCGATTTGGACTTGGTATTCTTGCCGCGGGCGATATCGAGGGCACACTCAGAGGTTTGCTTGCCAGCGCGAATGTCCAGCACGATGCGGCCACCGGAACATTTTCCAGAGGCAGCACGAAAATTTCGTTTCCCTCAGATCACACGATCAGCGCAAAGATCGACGATGTCCATGTTAACCTGACGACCACGACGCTCGTCAATTCCGCCCCTTCAGCAACCGAATGGCCTGGCATGCAGGTCACGGAATTGCCCCGCGCAGAACTCGAACGCACGCTTTTGCGAGGCGTCCGACGAGCGACCGAAATTTTGCAACCGGGTGACTCGCTGACAAAGCCTTCGATGAAACCTCGAAAGACCGAGCATGGCGAATTGAAGTGGGTCGACGGACAACGAGTGGCCGTTCTTTGGGGTACTCCAGAACAAATCGGAATGGCTCATGGCGAACTGCTGCCGGAGGAATCTCGTCGCTGTATCGAATCGGTTCTTTACAGCTTCGGCACCGCCAACGTTATTCGTACGGGTCGCTGGTTTCGCCAGGATCTGCAGGACGCGTACGCACGACTTTCGCCACATATTCCGGAGCGTCATAAACGCGAAACACAGGCACTGGCCGCTTCGCTGGGGCTTGAACCAGAAATTGTCGAAGTGCTGAATGTGTTCCCTGAACTCTTCCACTGCTCGGGCTTTGCAGTGTTCGGTTCCGCTACGAAAGATGGCAAGCTGTATCACGGCCGAGTGCTCGACTACATGACAACGATCGGCTTGCAGGATGCCGCGACAACGTTCATCGTTAAGGCCCAGGGGCAGATTCCATTCGCCAACGTTGGCTATGCTGGCTTCATCGGCAGTGTTTCAGGAATGAATGCGGAAGCCATTTCACTCGGCGAAATGGGCGGACGAGGCGAAGGCCAATGGGACGGTGCCCCGATGGCAACTCTGATGCGCAGAGCTCTCGAAGAATGTGGCACGCTGGCCGAAGTTCAGGAACTCTGGACCAACAGCCCTCGCACATGTGAGTACTATTACGTCTTCGCAGATGGCAAGACAAACGAAGCAGTGGGAGTATCGGCAACTCCGGAAGCAATCGAATTCATCAAACCCGGACAGTCACATCAACTGCTTGGCGAAGGTATCAAAGACGCGGTTGTGCTTTCCGCCGGCAGCCGTCTCGAGGAGCTGCGTCGTCGCGTCACCGAAAAGCACGGCCAGTTTGATGCGGAACTGGGTCAATGGCTGATGAGCCGCCCAGTGGCGATGGAATCCAATCTTCACAACGTGCTGTTCGTTCCTGCCGACGGAATTCTTTACGTTGCCAACGCCAGCCATACCAAACCGGCAGCTGAAACTTCCTATATGAAGATTGATCTGAGGAAGATGGTAAGTGAACTTCCCGGAGATCAGCCGGCGACACGAGCGGCCGCAAAGTAGCGATCGTTTCTTGAAGTCCGCAACCGTTTGTCCAAGATCTATTCAATTCCGGGTAACGAATGCCGCAGCTACCCCACAATCCGTATGCAGCTCCTCAGGCCTACGCCTTTCCATCCGGACGAGAACGGAGAACCTCCAATCGCACTGGCATGCTATTGATCGTTACGGTCTTTCATGCAACAGTGGAGGCGATTTGTCTGACGTTAGTAAGCCTCAACGCTTTGGGAGTGATTCTCTCAAATGAATGGGGCCAGGGGTCCTTGTCTCAAGATTTGATAGGTGTGATGATTCTTGCACTTGTCCCCTATCTCGCATTTCTATTGTATACGGAGTTTCGCGGGTTCCGGCCGATGCGGTCGACGGAACGCCTTACCCTTCTATCAATCATGTCGGCGAGTCTCCTGCCAATTGGCGTCGGATGCTGCTTTCTTCTCGGCTTTTTCTGGCGTGGCAAACAACAGCACCTGAACGAGAGTCTCGCGTGCTTTACGATTGGATTTATCTGGATTGTCTCCGTTGGTCTTCGAGCCTGGCTGGCTTTCGGAAAACGTGGAAAAAGTCCGAACCACGTCTTTAGTGAAGAACCGCTGTTTTCATGACCTCATCTGTCGCGAACCTCGCATAGGCCAAATCGATGATGCGCTCTGCAGCCTTACCGTCACCGTACGGATTCACATCCACCTGCATCGCTTCATAAGCATCGCGGTTGGTCAGCAATTCGCGGACTTCATTGAAGACTCGTTCGGGATCGGTTCCCACGAGCTTCGTTGCGCCGGCGGCGACAGCTTCGGGGCGTTCGGTGGAATCGCGAGTCACAAGAACCGGCTTGCGAAGTGACGGAGCTTCTTCCTGAACTCCGCCCGAATCACTCAGGATCAGCGTTGCCTGGTCCATCAGCCAGATGAACTCCGGATAATCAGCCGGAGGAATCAGATGTACATTGCTGCGGCCGCCGAGGATCTCATGAACCGGGCCACGGATGTTCGGATTCAAATGGACAGGATACACAAACTGCACTTTCGGAAACGCATCGGCCAGTCGACCAATCGCCGTGCACAGGTTGCGAATCCCGTCGCCATGGTTTTCACGTCGATGAGCCGTGATCAGCACCATCGGACGTCCGGCAATGTCCGGATGCTTCTGGATCCATGTCGACGAGTTCACACGTTCCTGCTGCACCGCCAGTTTCAGCGCGTCGAGCACCGTATTACCGGTGACGATCACATCGTCCGGCGAATAGCCTTCGTTGAGTAAATTCTGTCGAGCTGCCTCAGTGGGTGCACAGTGCAGGGCGGTCGTGAGAGAACAGACTCGGCGATTGAACTCTTCCGGGAACGGCGAATCAATGCTGTCCGTTCGCAATCCGGCTTCGACATGCACAAACGGGATGCGAGCATAAAACGCCGCCATGCTGGCACACAGCGCTGTCGTGGTGTCGCCTTGTCCGACGATGCAGTCGGGCTTCGTTTCGGAGATAATCCCCGTCAGCATCTGCAGGCATCTCGCTGTGAGATCCGACAGCGTCTGATTGGGCTGCATCAGATTCAGATCATGGTCGACTCGCAGGCCGAAGTACTTCACGACCTGATCGAGCATTTCACGATGCTGCCCGGTGAGGCACACGATCGGAGTCACCTTCGGATTCCTCTGCGCCGCCAAAACCAGCGGCGCCATTTTTATGGCTTCCGGGCGAGTTCCAAAAATACAAAGCATGCGGAGTGACATGAGATACTTTCTGAATGACCAATGACCAATGACTAAGGCACAATGACCAATGAATCGAAGGGATTAACGATTGAATCCCCTGCGACTTATTGGTCATTCGGGCTTAGTCATTCCCTACAATCTAATTCGACGACGAAAGGCGGACGGATTCTTTCACTCGAAACACAATCAGATCCTGAGTCCCGAGCACCGGCTCAAGCCACGACGGTGTGGCCTCGCAGCCTTTGTCGGCCATCAGCAAATCAAAAAAGGGATTTCGATCTCGTTCGAGAATCCCGGTGAACACCACAACAAGTTGAACGTCATACTTCTGCGCGAGCGACTGCACTTCGTCGCTGGTCCAGACTCGCGACGTGTAGACGCTTTCCGAAAGCCCGATGGCACCTTGCTCCAGCACCTCCGGCAGCATGTGCGATTCGTTCGTCAGAATGCGAGAGCCAGCAAGAAGATCGCGAACCGTTGTCACCGGTTTCGATATGTCCTGAGATGAGAGCTGTGCTATCTCTGAAGCGGCAAGTGGCTGCTCAATGATCTCCTTCACGATTCCGAATCGCGGAACTTGACCGCGCACTTCAGTAAACACATCCGGTTGAGCCAATGCCAATCCGAGCGTGAGCAGGCAAGATGTTGAAACGACAGCCCGACGAGCGAGCGGCCAACTGGACGTCGCCTGCAGCATCGCCGCCACAATGTCTGCCGCAGCCAGCAATCCGAACGGAATCAGCGGCAGAATCATGCGAGGTGAAAGGTTGACCGACGTCGTCTTTTCCAGCCACGCCAGGCAAGCCAAAGTGACGACGATGTACCCGTACACGGCCGAATGTCCAACGTTTTCGAATGACACAATTCGAGCAAACGATACTCTGCGTCGCAGCAAACACATCGCAGCGAGCAGAACCAAACCGCATGCTCCGACGGCAACAAACAGTTCCGGGAGACGAGCCGACACAAGATCGTTTTGATCAAGCCCCGTCAGTCTTGATATGGCGTAGTAGACGTTTTCCAGAGTCAGCCGAACGGACTTATCCACAACGTGACTGATGCCGCCTCGCGGGTCGCCGACGATCAGCGAGTTTCTGACAAACATCCCACCGACCAGCATCGCAGGCAAACAACCGAACGCGATCAGCCGTTGAATCGTGGCTTTCGGATCACTCAGAATCTGACGTCCGATGAGAACTCCGACCGTGATCAGCCAGAACACTCCGGCATATCGCAGACTGGATGCGACCATCGCAAACAACCCAGCCAGCATCAGACGACGCAGCGATCGAGAATCCATCTGAAGGAGAATCAGACTACTGAGCGTAAACGTGACAAACAGGGTTTCAGTTTGCTTCTCATAAACGTTGTGCCAGTTCATCGGCGAACATTGCCACAGCATCGCGAGAAAAACAGCGGTCGATGGTCGTCGCCCCATACGAATCGCGGCAAGACAAATTAGCATAGGAACGATGAAGAATCCCGTCAGCGAAAGCAGTTGCGCGGCCGTTCGAAAGGGGACACCCATTGCGCCGAGTCCCGCAATCATCGCAGGAAAGCCGATTGGAAAAACCGTCTGAGCCGCCGGCCAGGCGTTTTGCTGATAATGTTGCTCGTAGTAGATCAGGCTTGTGCTGAAGCCCTTGCCGTCCAGCAGATTCTTCGCCGCGCTGATGGCCTGAGCGATATCCGGGTGCATGATCCGGTTGTCGTTCATCATCGCCAGACAAAGCGTCGCCACCAGCGACAGGAAGCCTGTCGCAATCAAGGCGGTGCGGTTTGTCAGCGTTGTCGTCATGGATTTCAGATCGCCGTATGAACCACTGTTTGTGAATGATCAATGACTCGTGAGGAAGTACCAATGACCAAAACCCAATGACCAATATCGGCGTGCATCATTGGTCATTGGTCATTGGTGCTTAGGCATTGGTGCTTCACACCTTGTTCATTCCGCTCGTCATAGCGGCTCTTTTGGTCATTGAGTTTTGGACATTGGTCATTCCGCCTGAAATGGCGGCCGCGTGATCTTTCATCGGGCGGATGTCGTAGTGTTTACTCATCTGGTCGATCATCCAGGCGACAAGTTCGATCTTCGGTTCAGCCGGTCGACCCATCGCGGGGAAGAACGCGAGGTCGCGATCATCGTCGCAGCCCATGAAGTCGAGCGGATGCAGCAACAACGACGGGCCAATCCCTGCCATGCGGCACATCGTTAAGGCCATGTGCCAGTAGGTCGTCGCGGCCAGCTTAGAAAACTGTGCGAGGTACAGAATGTAGCTGGCGTGAATCGGTGCTTTGAACAACGGCATCGTGGTGACAGGAATTTCCGTGAGCTGGCCTTCCGGGAAGCTCCACTGAAACGGCTTGAGCGGCCGAAAGCCCTCGTTGAACTTTCCGAAGAGTTGTTTACGCTCGGCGCGTTGTTCTTTGGTCAGCTTCGTCGACATGAAATAATACATGCGAGCGAGCGGGCCGAGATATGTCGGGAACGTCGAGCAATCGTACTTGTATCCTCGACGAATCATGATCCGTAGCAGCAGATCGCAGAAGCTGAACCCGGGGCCTCGGAAGCCGATCGGACATTGCCCGGTCACGCGTTCGAGATGCTCTTCGGTCTTCGCGAATTCGCTGACCAGTTCCTGCTCCGAATACAGATGCAGCCACGGCTCGTGGTTGAACGAATGATTGCCGATCTCATGCCCAGCCGCGGAGATGGAAGCAAGTGCTTCGAAGTTCTCCTCGCGCGAGGCGTCCTGTCCGACGATGAAGACCGTCATCTTCAGGTCGCGCTCGTTGAGCACCTTCAGGAATCGCGGGACGACGAGATCCAGATACGTCGGATACTTATCCCAACCCGCGTCGCCATGAGTTTTCATGTACGACCATTTGTTGTCGAGATCAAGCGATAGGCTGGCGATAGGTTTCATGGCTGCAGGGTTTTCGGTTTACGGTTTTAGGAAAAGTAGGTCCTGCCTGCCGGGCAGCGGTTTTAAGTAGGTCCTGCCTGCCGGGCAGGACTTCGCGGCTTGCCGCGACCTGTGTGCACTTGATGAATCGAGGCTGCTTCGTTGTGCCGGATGCAACCTGTGGTCCGCCTTCGGCGGAAGTCCTGCCCGGCAGGCAGGACCTACATGACTGGTTCTGCGACACGGAGGGCTGACGCCCTGCCGCTCGCCTGAGTGTTTTCATTGACCATTGGTGCTTTGATGTTTCCGCTTGCCAAAGCAGCCACGAAGTCATTCGCTAGTTTGATGGTCTCGTTGACGTTCAATGTTCCGTTCACGATGTGCGCGGAGTTGAGCGAGTAAAGGCCGGGGACGGATGTCACTGTCGGTGGCAAGCGGTCCGAGTATCCCAGCGTTGGCAATGCGAACACATGGCGGACTCGGGAGACTCGGAAGGCCTTCACGTCGGCCAATGAAAGGCTCGGATGCATTCGCTGCAAGCCGGTGATGAATTCGTGTTCGATTTCGGCGTCGGACTTTTCGAACAGCTCGTCGTTCGGAGTCACATAACGCGGCAGATACACCAGCGCGTTGCCGTCGAGTTCTTTCTTGTCGACCAGCGATGTCATCTCAATCACCGCCGTAAACGGATAGCCGGAATCGGTGATGTTGGTCACGTAGTACGGCGACAGACTCTTTGTCAGCAGAACCGATGCGCAGACGATGCCGTGATATCGCACGCCGTCGAACAGTTTCTTTTCGCCATCGTTCAGGTCCGGACAGATGCGGCTCATCACGGGCGTTGGCAGAGTCGACACGACCTGATCGAAGACTCGATCCTGATCCGGCAGATGCACGGTCAGACGTCCATCAATCGCCGTGCGAACACTTCGCACAGGCGCGTTACAGCAGATTTCAACGCCGAGCGATTTCAGCTTGTTCGTGAACTGTTCCAGAATGTTCGCGTAGCCACCTTTGCAGTAGCCGAACATTTCTTTCTTCAGGCCCGATCGTCGAGCCGCGTACATGCGCGAGATCGTGGCCCAGATGAACGCGGCGGAGGTTTCTCGCCAGCATTCGCCCAGCTTACATCGCAGCAACGGCAGCCACATCTTTTCGAAGGTTCGCTTGCCGGACAGTTTCGTCAGCCAGTCGCCGACGGTAATTCTTTCCAGCTTCTTCCAGTTTTTGACTCGAGCCGCATAAAAGATCGTGCCGCCGAGGCGCAGTTTGTCGATGAATCGCAGCGGTGGAAATTTGAGGAACTCGACGGTGTTCGACATCGAGTGCATTTTACCGTCGGTGAAGAAGCCAGTTTTCGTTTCGACCCATTCCATCTGGTCTTCGAGTTCTAGTTCCTTCAACACATCTCGCGCGTGCAGGTCGGACATGAGCGTCACGTGATAGTGACGGTCCCACGTGCAGTCGCCAATCTTCCACGCGTCCGCCAGACCACCAAGATTCTGCCGCGCTTCGAGGATTGTGACTTTGTGGCCTTGCTGCGTAAGTCGCAACGCAAGTGTCATCCCAAGAATGCCACCGCCGAGGACTGCGAAATGTTGTTTCATAGGTTTGAGGTTTTCGGTTTGAGGTGTTTTGTAGGTCCTGCCTGCCGGGCAGGACTTCGCGGCTTGCCGCGACATGTGTGTGCACTTGATCAATCGAGGCTGCTTCGCTGTGCCGATTGCAACCTGAGGTCCGCCTTCGGCGGAAGTCCTGCCCGGCAGGCAGGACCTACATAAACTGCTGCCCGGCAAGGAGGACCTACTATTCGTAAACCCGCCTTTACTGAACACTTCAAACTGAACACTGAACACTCAACTCACTCACCACATGTCCGTTGATCGAATAGCATCGACCGCAATGGCATGTGGCTTCGACGGGAGTTGAATTGTCGCCTTCGGTGAATCGATGAACGGGTTCGCCGCAGCGGCAGACGACTCCGATAACTCGGGCGGGTGTGCCGATGGCCAGACAGAAATCCGGAACGGACTTTGTCACGATGGAGCCCATGCCGATCATCGCCCAGCGGCCGATTTCCAGATTGCATCCAACAATACATCCGGCTCCGATGGTCGCCCCCTCGCGAACCACCGTCGCCAGTGTATGTTCATCTGGCTCCGACGATCGCAGCTCCTTCAAATCCGGAGTTGTCGCTCGTGGAAACCGATCGTTTGTAAAAATAGTCCCCGCGCTAATCATCACGCCGTCTTCGATCGTCACTCCGTTACAGATATAAGCGTTCGAGTTAATCTTCACTCGATTGCCGATCTTCACTTCATAAGCGATCGTTGACTTACCTCCGACCAGACACTGCTCACCCAACACTGCATCGTGGCGAATATGAGCGTTGTCCCAAACGGAAGTCCCTTCGCCCAATTGGACGTTCGATTCGATAATCGCGGTTGGGTGAATACGGACCATGGCAGTACAGAGTTTTCGGTTTGATGTTTTCGGTGTTCGGATAAGACTCAAATCGGCGTGTAGAGGTCTGCGTTGTCCTGCTTTCTGTCCGAAAACTGAAAACCGAAAACCTCAAACCTTTCTCAGTGACTCACAACATGCGCACTGGCGACGTTGCGGCGGAACTGGGCGGCGGGAACGACCTGATGCCACTTTTCGGATCGAAGAGCAGCGTAGGCGGTTTCGATGACTCGAACGGACGCGATGGCGTCGATCGGAGTGATGATCAGTTCTTCCGTGCCGCAGATCGCGCCGCCGAAATTCTTGATCTGGTTACCGAACGCGGCCACTTTGTCGTAGCCGTTGCCGAAAATTGTCCAGTCCTTCTGGTCAGCCAGCTTGTACTTGGATTCTTTCCAGCCTACGGACAGAGTTCCCTTTGAACCGTAGATGCTGATGAAGTCAGCTCGAACTTTGTTCAGACTCCATGACAGGTCGATGTTGCCCATCGCGCCGCTTTCGGTGCGAGCAAAGATCAGAGCTGTGTCTTCGACAGGCAGGTTCTGAATTCGCTTGCCTTCGACGACTTGCAGTTCGGTAATCGTGCCGAGCAGAAAGCGAAGAATGTCGACGGAATGCGTGCCGTTGTCGATCAGAACGCCACCACCGCTGACTGCGGGATTGCTGTTCCATCGCTTGGACATATCGCAGAAACCGGCGAACGTGTTTTCGTACAGAATGATGTCGCCCAAAATGCCCGAGTCAATAATCTCGCGAGCCTTCTGAACGTCAGCGACGAAGCGGAACTTCGAGCCCATTGAGAAGACGACTCGACATCGCTGAGCCGTTTCCGCCATGCGGATCGCTTCGTCCGTGCTGATGGCGAGTGGCTTTTCGCAGAGCACATGAACGCCCTGTTCCATCAGGCGACAGCAGATGTCTGGATGCGTCGACGGCGGCGTGCAAACGATTGCGGCCGTTGGCTTCAGCTCTTCGATCATCTTGTCGACATTGTCGTAGGCTGGCACGTCGCACATCTTTGCAACGTCCTGAGCTGATTCGAGTCGAATGTCGGCGACTCCGACGATCTGATAAGGCAGCCCCTGCACAAAGGCCTGAGCATACGATCGTGAAATCCCACCGGCTCCCACGATGACAAAAGTTGGTTGAGTACGAGCAATCATGAGAACTCCGGGTGTATGAACGATGACGAGTGAAAAATGACCAAATGGGTGAGTGACCAAAGAAACAATTTCCCCACCGGGTTTACCCCGGTGGTTTACGGGCTTCTGCACTACGCGTGTCTCAACCGGGATTGAAGTCGGGGTAGTGCAAAGGCCTGTATCCACCGGGCTGAACCCGGTGGCGAAGCCAGGTTTAGGCTAAACCAACGACCAACGAATGCGCTTCTGCGATTCATTGGTCATTGAGATTTGGTCATTGAGACTTAACCAACTGCGACCTTCGCTGTCAGCGACATCACGGCGTTGCGGATGTTCGTTGACAGGTACTGGATGTGCTCATCCGTGTACTTTTCGTTCCATGGCAGAACGAGGACATGTTCAAGAGCGTTCCAGGTGCCTTCGAAGTGGCTGCGGCTGTAGTCGGTGGCTTCAGGGCGAGCCAGAGTGAACGGCCATCGGCTGGTGCCGAACGTCACCTGATTCTTGATCACGTGACACTCGAACGCTGGCTTCTGGATGTATCGCGGAGCACACAGAATCCCGTAGTCTTTCAGAGCAGCTCCCAGAGCCACCGTGCCGCCTGGAATGACGGTTTCGTCGACTCGCAGACAGTACTTCCAGAACGTGTGAACGCTGTTCTCGGTGATCACAGGCGTTTCAATCCCTGGCAGACCGGCGAGTTCTGTTGTCAACGCAGCGGCAGTGCGAACTCGTGATTCGACAACGGCGTCAAGCTTGTCCAACTGAGCCACAGCCACGGCGCCCAGGAGTTCGCTCATGCGATAATTCGGAGCGATAAAGTAATGGTCTGGCTTCGCGTCACCGTAGCCCCAGGCTTTGTTGATGAACAGATAAATTCGGCGAGCAATCGCTGGATCGTTGGTCGTGACGATACCGCCTTCGCCAGTTGTAATGTGCTTGCCCTGCTGCAGGCTGAACGTGCCAACGGCTCCGAACGTGCCGACGTACTGATCGTTGTAAGTCGTCAGGAACGACTGAGCACAATCTTCAATGACTGGAATACCGTGACGATTCGCCAGCTCCATGATCGGTCCCATGTCGCATGGGTTACCGAACAGATGAGTCACCACGATGCCCTTGGTCTTCGGGCTGATGACTTTGGCGATTGATTCCGCAGTGACGTTGTAGGTATGAGGATCCACGTCGCAGAACACCGGAATCGCGCCCTGATAGATGATCGGCGTGATAGCTCCCATGTCGGTGATTGATGTCGTGATGATTTCGTCGCCCGGTTCAGTGTCCAAAGCGGCGATTGCACAGTGCACAGCGGCTGTTCCGCTTGAGCATGCGTAGGCAAACTTCGCACCGATCTTGGCGGCGAATTTGGTTTCGAGCTGCTTCACGAAGTTGCCCTTCGTGCTTGTCAAAGTTCCGGTCGCCAGACACTGTCGCACTGCTTCCAGTTCTTCAGGTCCAAATGTTCGTCCGGTTGCGTCCTGGTCAGATGGCAGTGTGATTCGGTTAGTCATGGTTACGGGGCTTTCGGAAAGGAAGTGTTCAGTGGACAGTTTTCAGTGTTCAGTTTGTGGATTTGAAATTTCAAATTTGAGATCTCAAATGCGGCGAAGACGCTTATCGGCGACGACTTTTGAAAGCAGTCGCAGATGCGCGAAGATGGTCTGGACGGTCTTCATCTTTGAAAACCCGAACAGCCTGACTTCCAGAGTCGCCGGGTGTTCGACAATCGTCCTTCCGTGAAGGCTCAACTGAGCCGCCAGTTCGGCGGTACCGAGGAACCCGTTCTCCACCAGCGGCAGATCGACGATCTGCTGCTTGCGGTAGATTCGAAAACAGCTTGTCCACGTCGACAGCTTCTGCTTCAGCAGCGTGCGATACATCATGGACAGCGTATGAGACAGCACTAGTCGCCAGCTCGGCACGTTGCTGACCTTGCCGTCGCGGTGATACGGAGACGCCGTCAACATCGCCACGTCTTTGGTCATCAGCGGCAGCATGCGAGCCAGTTCGTGTGGATCGTACGAGCAGTCTGCGTCGATCGACGCCACGATCTCCGTGGTTGCCGCGTTGATGCCAGTCAGGATCGCGGCGGAAACGCCTTTGTTGGTTTCATGACGCACAATGCGGATGTCAGAATCATCGCCGAACAGCGATTGCAGCACTTCGAACGTGTTGTCTTTGCTGCGGTCGTCGACAAACAGGATTTTCAGATCCCACTGGCGCGACAACTCATGCTTCAGCGACAGCATCGTGCGATGCAAATACGGCAGTGTGGATTCTTCGTTGTAGCAGGGAATCACCAGTGTCACGGCGGGCCGAATCGTTTGCTTCAGATCGCTGGTTGACGTCTGATCGGCCGCCAGTCGAACAGCCTCTTCGGCATCACGACGTCGACGATTGATCGTTTGCAGAGTCACCTTGCACGCTCGATCTTCGAGACTTGCCAGCGGACTATTTTTCAGCTTCGCATGTTCTGCAATCGACGTGAATTTGCCCGACTTCAAGTACTGAGGCAGCAGAGTTCGATACTTGCCGAGGTTGCGATAGTGCCGCATCTGAGTCAATCGACTCGTCACGCTCAGCCGCGGCTGCTGGTCATCCAGTTCCCACGTCTGAAAGTACATAATGAACGGCGACGTTTCTGTTTCCTGCCATTTTTGAATGGCCGTCTGCATCATATTGTCAGGCAACTGACGCAGATAATTTCCACCCGCGATCGGCATCCAGGCTCCGGCCATCGGCGTGGTCGAAGGAGGAATCTCCAGAATGGAGCCACCGTTTTCGCATTTGTGTTCGTGAATAAATCGTCGCCACGGCTGCATGATGAAATCGCGCCGGCGAGGCATCAGGCTGGAATCATAAACATAGCCAGCATCCTGCAGCTCGTTCAAGAATCCCAGATCGCGTTTGCGAAGCCATCCGTCAGACAGACGAAATCCGACGACTTCCTTGCCGATCGTGTCTTCCAGCAGTTCCTTGGATCGAACCAAGTCTTCTCGCCGAGCCTTCGCGGTGACCTTCAGCAACGGCTGATGCAAAAATCCTCGACTTGCGATTTCATGTCCCGCGTTCGAGATCTGTCGCACGAGTTCCGGATACCGTTCGGCAATCCAGCCCAGCACAAAGAACGTGGCCTTGGTGTTGTGCTCGGCCAGCAGAGCAAGCGTTTCTTCCGCGTTCTTCTGCAACCGCGATTCAAAGCGATACCAGTTCCGAGGACTGATGTACCGATGAAACGCCCCCGCCTGAAAATAGTCTTCCAGGTTGATCGTCAGAATCTGACTGCGCGAGACGTCCGTAGTTCGCGTTGATGCGAATTTTGCGGTTGGCTCAGCGGCGGATTGTTCCAGTACCGACATCAGTGGATCGCAGACCAAGAGCATGGATCGAACGACGCCCGATTTCTCAAATGAGGTCGGGTATCGGGAAACCCTAGTTCCGATTGCACCACCAGGTCGGTGAATTTGGGAAACTCTGCGAGAATACGACGTTGCAGTTGTGGCACAGTGGATGACTTTTGACAGTCAAACGGATTAGCCGGATATCGGTTTGGGCTGTGCGATGCGAAGAACCGTTAAAGGCGATACGATGCGACGTTGCCCATCGACGTGTTCCGTCGTGTTGAAGGTGACGTTGCCCCGCGACCACGGACTTGGTTTCCTCTGTTGCCTTCTGTTTTAAGAATGTTTTTTTACAGAAGCCAACGAAGGGAACGAAGACTGTTCGCGGTTGAACCGATGCGATTCACTGGGCGTACAAAGCTCCGTCCGTCACTCTAAGAGGTTCCTTCGTGCCGTTCCCCGTTGAGACACTCGCGAGTTTTCCCGTGCTCAAAATTGGCCCGTTTCAACTTGATCTCCCGGTCGTTCAGGCCGCGCTCAGCGGCTACAGCGACTGGCCCATGCGAGCCCTCGCACGCCAGTTAGGCGCGCCGTATTCGATTTGCGAAGTGATGACCGATTCGTTCGTCAGCTCGCTCCGGGACCGAGCGAAGACTCGCCACCATCTGTATCTGGAGGACGGCGATCATCCGGCCGGTGCTCAGTTGATGGGTTCGGAACCGGATGAGTTTCCGTCGGCGGCGAAGAAGCTTGTCGAAGCGGGGTTTGACGTTGTTGATATCAACTTCGGCTGTCCGGCGAAGAGAGCATCCGGACGTTGTCGAGGCGGCTACCATCTCGGCCAGCCCGACGTCGCTATCGAAATCCTGCGGCGAGTTCGCGAGGCCGTGCCTTCCGACGTTCCTGTGACGGTGAAGATGCGACGCGGGATCGATGATACTCAACAAAGCCGCGACAACTTTTTTCGCATCATCGAAACGGCGTTCGATCTGGGCGTCGCAGCCGTGACGGTTCACGGTCGAACCGTGGAGCAAAAGTACGTCGGCCCAAGTCGCTGGTCGTTTTTGAAAGAGGTCCGACAACAGTTCCCGGACAAGACATTGCTTGGCAGCGGCGACTTGTTCACAGCAGCGGACTGCGTTCGCATGCTTCAAGAAACCGGAGTCAACGGTGTCACAGCGGCTCGCGGGTCGATCGGCAATCCGTGGATCTTCTCTCAGGCCGCAGCGCTGCTGCGAGGGGAGCCGTTACCTGCGGCTCCCACAGTTCACGAACAGCGAAGTGTGCTTTGCGAACATTTTCGACTGGCCGAACGAATTCTTCCAGCAGATCAAGTTTCCAGACAACTGCGGAAATTTTGCATCTTCTATTCAGCGTGGCACCCCGACGCTGCAGAGGTTCGCAATGCATTTATCGCTGTTCGAGATGAAAACGAATGGCATCAGGTGATTGCGACATGGTATGCCAACGATCATGCTGGCCAGTATCCTGCTGACCCGGGCAACACTGGAAATAACGACTGTTCTTAACGACTTCAATTTTTAAGTTGCCATGTCTCATCAAAGAAGTTGGCATCAACAACTTTGCCGGGCCAGACGCTGTTCGGCGGTGTGTTGAGATCAATCACTGCCCAGTCTGGCAACATCGGAACCTGGCGAGCGTTGTTGAGGTACGCGTAGTCTCGGAAGGTGAAGCTGCTGTTGAGCACGACGTAACGGTTCAGATTCAGCGGGTTGGGATGAATCAGAATCGGAGCATGGTTCTTGGCGTCGTAAGATTTTTCGCCGACGGTGACTTTGTCGGCCGTCCATTGGATCGGCAGCTTGTCGGCGATCCTGGCCAGCACGCTGTTCGACTTCGGATCACCCCACAGCACGATGTTGGATGACTGGATCATCTCGTCGGTCAAATCCACATCGTTGACAACTCGCGCGTCGCCCCGGAAATGTCGTCGCCAGTGTTCGATCGCTCGAGTCAGCTCAGCCTCCGCCCACTTGCCGACAGCTTCATTGGCGGCTGTTCCAGTGGAGCGAACGAAGATGAATGAGTTCATGAAGGCATCGTCGATCGGGCCCTGGAGGTTGTGGCGTTTGCGGAGTGTCACACTTGCTGAGTCACTTGAATCCGAGGTGCTATCAGGGTTTCTGATAAGCTTGAAAGTCCACGATCCATCAGACGCTGGCGGTGGGATTTGAAGATTGGAGAATGGAGGCTTCGATTTCCCCATCCCGCCGCTGGCATCGGGTTCTTCGGACACATGCAAATCAATTCCGTTTTTAAACGCTTGTTCCGCCAGCGCTGTGCCATGTTGAGGTAACTCCGTTTGCGAAAAAGTCCCGGCGGGAAAATCGACTGTCAATGACTCGACGTTACTGACCGCTAAACTCAGTCTCATTCTGGCTGGTTGCCAACCACCTGATGCCCCTGGCTCTGGCGGCACGGGATCCACGTGCACAAGTTTCGCACGAACCGTTGCCGGCTTCCAATGTGCGTTCAGCGAGTCGATGGTCAACCAGTGCATGCGATTGTACGCAAGCGTGTGGGTCATAAAGTTGATCGTACGCGGGGTATGTTGCCGTCCGGTAATCGCGAGTTCGTTGAGTGCCTTAGAAACCAACCTCTTCGACTCCGCGTCAAACTTATGCCCCATGCCTTTCCCAATGACATGACGCAGCTGGATGCCGTGTCCCGCAAGTGCCTTCTCCATCACGTCCGCCGCCTGCTTTTGTGAATCGTTTTCTCCGCTGTACGCAATCGTCGGGCAGTGAGTCAGATTCAGAGCCCACTTGTCGCAGTCGTAGAGATTCCAGAGAGTCTGTTCCCATGGCATGGGCTTCAGCTCTTCTTTCTGGAACACTTTCAGGAACTGAGGAGTCTCGGAAAAGCCTGCACCGGGATTTGCTGCAAACCATCGGTCGGCGTAATGAGTCGCGAACTGCCAGCAGGCGGCGCCGCCCATGGAGAAGCCTCGAACGCTGATCCGGTCTTCGTCAATGCGGTATCGCTTCTGAACATCTTCCAGAGCTTCCAGCACGTCGACTTCGCCCGCGAACTTGAACGCGTTGCAGTAGCGTCCGTAAGGATGCAGCATGATCGTGTGGTCCGGCGTAAACTCGCCGGGGTTGTGCATGCGATCCCACAGGAAATTCACTTCGCTGAGCTTTTCGCCTCGCCCGTGAAACCAGATGTCGCAGCGAGTTGGCACACTGTGATCGATGGCATACGTTGGCGGAATCACGAGGCCATATGGCTGCACGGTGTTGTCGATGCGGCTGATGTAGCCTCGCACGACAAGCCCCTTTTGAGTCAAATATTCGGGCTTGACAGCCCGCAACCTCGCGAACCCGGCAGGCGGCGTTTCAGTCGCGTCCTTTTGATTCATCCATTCGGGGTTACCAGCCAGCAACTGATTGGCTCGTTTGATGCCTTCGATCAGCAGAGCATCGGCCTTGTCGAGGTCCCTGACGTCGAAGAATTCCTGATAGTCCAGAGCACATCGGACGGCGCGTTCGAAGATCATGACATCCGGCAGCAGCGACTTCGCCGAAGCATCTTTGCCCGCGTTGATCGCAGCGATCTTTTCCTGAAGCCGCCCCAGCGATGTCCGCATTGAGGCCGCTCGATCGTCCGGCACCGCCACGCCGACTTCCGGGATGCGACGAACATTTTCCGGGATATTGTCTTGAATGCCGTCAGCATGCGATTGCTGTGCGGCAAACAAAGCGAGGCTCATCAAAGTCGTGACAATTGACGATCGAAACATAGTCAGAAACCTTGGGGTGGGATGACGTGCGCGTCCAAATGGCTTGAACTGCATTCTGCGTTGTCGCACATCGATCTTCGACAACGTACGAGCGGATCGTAACGCACGAAGTATTCCTGGCCCACTGAGTCACCGAATTTGTCGTCCAGTTTTCGTCACATGAAACCCCATTGTTTCTGACGTCAGAAGTTTGCTGAAGATCATGCGCGCGTAAGACGGGCGATGGGCTAATGACGATCACTTTGGCTTTCAATTTCAAGCGGCACGGCGCGAGCCGTCCGGTTTTTGCAAGTTTTTTGAGTATCATCACCGGACAGCTTGCGCGGTTTCGCTGTCTAAAAATGACTGCCATTGAGCGATGTGCCACGGGCGAACAGCATGAATGATTTCGTCGGGATCGCGCCGACTCTCAGAGGCTCACGTCAGTAAGAGGCACTAACAACTCCAGACACCGATTGCGTCGCGACCATATGATGGTCACTCGTGTGCACATCCTTGCAATAGACCTCACATCAATTCACGCGTTTCTTCCGCTTGCAGCCTGACTTCCGGACTCATCAGGTGCAGAACCTGGAAGTTCCAGCACGCTCTTTCGTGCATCGTCGATTCGAGGAGTCAGCTTGTTGCGGTCACGTCGGAAGTGTTTTACCCGAAGACAGAGTTCAGCAATCGTCAGGCATATTAAGGCGCCCATCATCCAATTCAGTGAAGCAAAGTGCATCGACTTTGCTGCGTTCGTGGCAATCGCCAGCGTCGCCACAATTGCAAGGCCGATGACCAGCATGCTTCTTAAAGCAAGCTTCCCTTTAGCCTGACGAATCTTGTGCGAAGCCAACGCATGCGCGACGGACATCGTCGCCACGGCGCGGAACGAATTCATATGCTGACGCAGAGCCTGGACGTCAACAGGCCTGCGAACAACAGCCTCAGGAGCAGTCGACTCTGGTGCGAATGAACTCGCGACAGGATCATCGTTTTCTACGGCAAGCTGACCACCATGTTCACTCAGGTAAGTTTCGATATACGATTTGACTTCAGGCTTTGACTTCTTCGCTTCTCCGCGACGATCAATACCGTCCCATTTACCGCTTCCTTTGCCATCCGACTTTCTGCGGTCCGTGAAAATCGCTTCCTCTACGTTTTCCTTCTTCGATCGATCCAGCAACTGCGTCAAATACTGGGCAACGGAATCCAGATGGGTCTCTTCCGGTGAACGCTGTTCTGCTGAGGAAATTGCCGAGAGATCGGATGCGATCGAGAACTCAGCAGGCTTCACCATCACGTCAGATTGCTTATTGTGCAACGCGAACAAATCGGCCAGCTCATTGCGAAGATTCCGCGTCCGCTCGTCAACCGGGGTCTCTTCAATGTCGCTACCCCTGCCAGCCTGATCGCCAAACGGATTGGTGTCGGACAAATCGCGATCAGACGATTGTTGTTCGTCGTCGCGAGGGTCGACATATCCATCGTGGTCATCGAAGGCGGAGTCACGCTCAGCCCGCTCATATCGAAGCGGATCATCGTTCCAGCCGTCAGCACCGTCTACGTTTCTCAAATGACCGCGGCGTTCGAGTGAGTCTCGGATCTCTGAACGATCGGAATCTCCGGCGGCCAGTGATTCCAGCCGATCTCCCAGTGCCTCCAGTTTGCTGCGCAGATCCATGATCACATCGTCGCGTTCGTTGATCTGCGAAAGCAGAGCTTGAACAATCTCAGGCTTCGGATGCGACTCAACTTCGGAAGTTGGCTTCGCTGTTAAGACCGATGGATGCTGGATGTCCGCAGTGTCGAAAACAGGCACTAACTCCGAGCCTTGCGTTGCCGAGCTCGACTCCCCTTGATCCAGGACGGAATCTGCAAAGTACTCGTCAGAAATCAACGATTCTGGATCAAACGGTTCTGCTTCAACTGCAATGTCTTCGATCGGCGGCTTTTGTTTGCGTTGCTTTTCAGGCGGTATCTCTTCGGGAGCCGGAATGAATCTCTCGGTCGCAACCAGGGATTCACTTTCTTTGTCGTTTTCTGCCGCTAACGTGGCCGCAGTCTCTTCATTTTCTTTTCGATGCAATGCCGCCTTCCGTACCGCTGAAACTCGACGGCTGACGAAAAACACGGCCGCAGCAATGACACCTAACGCGGCCAGCACAGCCACCACAAAACGTGCAAACGAGTCTTGATTTCGAACGCTCAGATCTTCTGCATTGTTCATTTCATCAGACAACAAACCTGCGTCCGCTGCGGAATCAGATTCACTCAGTTCTGTTTCAGATTCTGCCGTCTCCACTTCTGATTGATGTTCCCCGGCTAATCCCAGCGAAGGTGGCGATACATTCTTCGAAGGCTCGAGCGGCAGAGCTGCGGCGGGCGGAAATTCTCCAGTCGCAGAAGTCCCTTCATCCCCGACCAGCGGTGGATTCTCCGCGGCTGTGCCAGGAACGGCAACAGCAGCCGTCGCGGGAGTACTCGTCGCGGCAGGAATCGCTGAAGGAACGGCCTCACTGGGCGACAGCAGTCTGTCTGAACCAGCCGCAGGAGCCGCTCCATTCGTGTTGGGAACACGACTTGGTTCGGCGGAGGTCCTCGCAGCGGAGTTCTCCGATTGGGCAGGATTATTATCTCCCTGATCAGTACGCAGATTCACCGCAACTGAAGATGGCCCGCTGTTGTTTGTACTCGAATTGCCTGCACTTGAATTATCTGACGGTGCCAGCTCATCATGACCACCCACGTTCGTCGACTGCACATTCACGGCCGGTTGATTGTCGAGACAAATGACTCGAACAGACACACTGCATTCTGCGGTTTGTCCACTCTCATCGACTGCCTGAATTTGCAAGGCATGTATAGATTGTAGTTCGAAATCGGACGACACATTTCGGCTGACAGTCAACGTGCCTGAAGTTTTTTGGATTGAAAACCAGCCGTTTTCATTGCCCGCTACGATCGAATACGACAGTACGTCACCCTCGTCTTCATCTTCGGCAGCAACTGTTCCGACGAACGCTCCCGCAAAATGGCTGGGCTCGCGTTCCAATTCGAACTCCAGATCGCTCAGCCTGGGTGCTTCGGAAACATCCTGCAGATCAATCCGAACGACGATCCTGTTCAACGTCGGAAGAAGTTGGTCCAACTTTTTTGTCGACACGCCTTGTTCCAGCAACGACGATGCGAATTGCTTCTGGAACAGTTCTTCTTCTGACGGGGTCGTATCGGCCACAATCGTCAGCGTTAACGTGGATCGTCGCTCAAAATTCAGTGTCGCTCCTTCTCGAACGACAATCTTCCCGGAATTTTTATCCAGCGAAAACGACAGCGTGCGACTTCGCTCAGCGAAGCGAAAATTGCAAAGATTTGGATAACGCTCACTCAACGTGTCGACCACAGTTCCTGCGTCAGCATTTTCCAGAAGAACCAGGTCCAAAGTTGTAGTCTTCACTTCGTTTTCGGCGCACGCAATACCCGTTCCGTGGCAGATGAGTGCCAGGACAAACAAAGTGAACGCCTTCAACTCTGCGGAAAACAAAGTAAGGCTTCGAGAAATTCGGATTGCAAACATCTTGCATACAACCTGAAACATCAGACGCCGTTCGCACTACGGAACTTCGGAAACAGACTTCTTCTGAGACGAACAGAACTCGACCAATTGAAAACTAGCCCACGCGGGTGACGCTGATTCAGGTGGTTGATGCCAATTAGCAACATGCAGCGCAAATGACGTGAAGATTGCCGTCTGTACCGACTGGACCGTGCGGTGATTCTGGAAAACGCCCATGTGATCTTCGGAGGCGGCCTCTAAACAATTACTAAACAAGGATCAAATGATGTAGTCCGCAGATCAGCAACCAACAGTACTGTCGCGATAGGACGCACAACTCTGGAACCAAATCACGAATTCTCGCTTCATCTGATTTGATTCTGCTCAATCCTTAATTTCCATGTCGATGAAAGTTTCGTCTGCGTATGCAGGCAGATCATGATGATCATGGACGGTTCATAGAGATTGGCACGGATGCACTATCACCACTCCATCCCTCAAAAGACGCATGGCAAGATCATTGCCTGGGGCAGCATTGCGTTGCTGCTATGCAGCTTGAGCGGTTGCCGGTCATCAGAAAAATTCGCTCCGTGGTCCGCAAAGCCCGCCGGCCAGTCCACGGCAATGACTGGCAGCTCAGACTTCGGCCCATCCGGCTCGATCGGCCACACTTCAGAGTTCCACGCCCCGGAAATCCCTGAGATTCCCCCTTCGACAGAACCTTTGACGGAAGAAGAAGTCGTCGCCATTTTTCGTGAGGCCGGCGGAAAGTTGCGGCCTGACAACATGGGACAGATCGTCGAAATTGATCTGTCATTCAGCGACATTTCTGACGCTCAACTGCAGTCCATTGATGTGTTTCCCGACGTTGCCGAATTGGATCTGACGGGAACTGAGATCGGCGATGACGCGGTACCAGCACTGGCAAGGTTGCCTGGCTTGCGCGCGGCAAAGTTGAAGGGAACAAAAATAACTGACGAGGGACTTCGACTCCTTTCGAATACTTCGACACTCATTTTGCTCGATGCATCCAACACGGCAGTTTCAGACGAAGGCCTGAGGGATGCTGGCGGCTGGTCGAGCCTTCGATACCTTTCGCTCAATAACACCGCCATCAGCGACGAAGGGCTTCAGTATCTGGAGTCGCTCCATTCACTCAAGGGTCTGAGTGTGATCGGTACGGAAGTGACAGAAGAAGGCGTTCGTTCTCTGAAGAATAAGCTGCCCAATTGCCTGATCGTCGCGCAGTCGGTTCGGGAAGTCCGTCGAACCAGTATTCGGGAATCCATGCCACAACTTTCGGAACATAGTTCTCTGGCGGCATCCAGTACCGGTGTCGCTTCACACGATCAGCTGTCACAAGTGATTCAGCTCGCCGGACAGCAGCCGCATCTGGCAGTGCATCTTTCCAAAATCTACACGCAACGCGAACAGTGGCGAGAAGCGACGCAAATTCTTTCTGTGGCAGCCGCCGCCAATCCTTCCGATCCGGCGATTCACTATGCACTTGGTCAATCGCTGGCCAGGAGCGGTCGGACTGATGAGGCCATGGAGCACTTTGAACAATCGGTCGATGAAGCCACCGCCCGCTATCAAGTGGCAATGATCGTTTACGAGAACTCTCTGAAAAAGTGCGAACGCCTGTTTGATGACGCGGTATCAGCCGACCCCTCACTCTCAGTCGCTGAGATTCGCCGTGCAGAAATTCAGCAGGAACTGGCACAGCTACAGCGCCGTCGTAGTGCCACGACGACCAACGAGCCGAATCACTTCAATCAAAACTCGCTCGAAGTCGTCCCCGGCCCACCGGTTCGTAACGCATCGCATTCCCGACTGCGACTTGCGAGATAGTCGCCAGGCCTTGACGCAGTCTGCCGCCCAGACATTTTGCATGCGTCAATCAAACGTTGCGTTAGGCCGTTGCGGAACTTCTGAGAGTTTCCCGTGTTCCTTTGGTACTGACGAATTCCGCGGCACGGCAAAAAGTCGGACGCGCCCGGGACGAAACTACGAAACACTTCATTCGATGATGCTTTCGTACTAAGGTCAGAATCCTCGATCGAATCGTGTACTGATCGAGTGAAGACAGCGGGCTTGTAGGCTCCACTTTCGCTCGACGTTTTGAACGACTCTGCAGACTGGTCAACATTCCGGGAGAAATGTAATCTGCCTGCTTGCCAACTATTGCCCCGTGGCCTGCCGCTGATGGTTGATCATTGCCCATGAGTGATCGCGGGGCTGCATTGGATTTATCCTTTCTCTGGTCTCCACAGGATTCCGACCATGAAGAGTTTGTGTTCTTCCCTGGTCCTTCTGATCATCATGCTGACTGGGCTTGCGGACTCAGCGGTCGCTCAGTTTTCTTTATTCGGAAGTTCTGATCTTCAGCGGGCTGTCAACGAAGGACTCAAGCCGGGAGGAGACCTGGCGAAAGAACTTGGCGAGCTTGACGACTATGAAATCTCCACGGCTGCCGATGCCCGAGCGTTGATTAAGGCTCTGAAAAAATTACCGCTGAACGAGGAGTCAGAAAGTTTCAGCACGGCCGAATTCCAAGTCGCGGCGTTGTTTCAGGATGTTGAGTCTCGCGATTGTCCGGCGTTCGAGCTTCTTGCCAAAGACGGTACGCCCGAACTGGTCCGCGTCTTCCATGCACTGACGACCAAAGGATCCGAGGACGCAATCGATGATGCTATTTTCATTTTGAAAATCCTGGCAATTTACGAAACGGAACTCGGCACCGAATGTGTGGTTGAGGCCGCTCGATCGGGTGTTAGGAAAGAGGAATTCCTCTGGGCCAGGATCTTTTCCAGCTTCGCCGAGGAACATCCTTATTGCGGTCAGTTGATCAAGGAACTTTCTGATCCGCTGCCTGAAGCCTTTATTGCGATTACATTCCTGGACCTTTGCAACAGTGTCGCCGAGGAAGACACATCGCTGGTTCATCCGTTTAACTCCGCGGAAGGGAAGAAGCGGTTGAGCGAATGGCTCAAACCAAACGCTGAGCATCCCTCCAGTTATGCACACAGCGCCATTTTGGCTGTGCCGTACGTGGCGAAGGATATTCAGGAAGATTTGCTGCCACTGGGGATGGAATACCCAGACCAGGAAGTTCAGCTTGCTGCCGCTTTTGCATCTGCAAAACTTGAACAGGAAGCTGGACGAATAAGACTGCAGGAAGCGTGTCTGAAGATTCCGACCGCCAAGGCAGCCATGGAGTATTTGGAGCAATTGAAACTCCAGCGACTGATCCCGGCAGAAGCAAAAACAGCTGACTTTCTTGCCCGAGCGGATTTCTCAAGATGGTTGTCGCATCCGAACGAGCTGGCAAGACATCCTGATGATGTCACGATCGTTGATCAACGTTTGCTGAAGTGGCATGACAGTGAAACTCCGAAACAGATGTTTCTTCTGTCCTATCGGAGCAAGTCGACAGACCCACTCTCGCATGACGATACCGGAGTGGGCCTGGTCGGCTCAATGACCTGGTGTTTCTTTGATGAAAACATGCAGCATTACAATGCAGAAGATTGCTTCGCGATCCATTACACATGGGAAGCGATGCATCAGGAACTTATCCGGGAACCAGATCAGGTTTCCCGCATCACTCTCGACAAGCTGGTTAAAAGCTGGACAGGTCAGGCCATCGAGCCGGCCGATGACTGGGTCTTTTATCGGATGGATCGCCAGCTGAAGTATCCGCAGAGAGAAATTGCGGCCGTCCATGCAACATCCGACAGTCAGCCTGGCATCGCCGTGTTCGACGGACCACGAAGCACCTGGTATTCCGCTTCGCAGTTTCCACCGGAGATCGAGGTCTCCGAAGTTTTATGGATGCACATCGGACGACAAATGCTGGGCTTTTCATTGAATGCCGAAAGAGCGTGGAATCCTCCTCCAGTCGCAGAGTTCGCTCCGGAATTTATTGTGGAGAAGTTCGAAGAAATCCTTCAAGAGGCAGAGACCGGTTCGATACAGCGCCGACAGGAGCTGCTGTCCGGCCATTCGTCGATTTCCGAACACTTCGATGCATACATCAACGCCGTTTCGAAAGTGCGAAACTCCAGGACGGATGACACAACGATAGTGACCTACGAACGAGTTCTGGCTGCGGCAACATCACTGCCTGATGAGTCCAAAGAAGACGTGTACGATGTCTTCAGCCCGGTTGGAGAAAATCTGGAAGCGTACGCTCGCGCAGTGAAAACTCCTGAAAAAATCAAAGCACTGATCGAACTGCTTGAGCCTCAATGGGATCACACATTGGGACGTTCAAAACTTGCTGACGTGGCGTGGAATGCTCAAATGGTCTCTGACGCTCGCCGACTGCTGGAGAGAAGTGTCGAAAATGAAGACCCGAACCTGCATTTGAGAAATGGCGTCGACATCCTTGCCGAAATCTGGGTGGCCGACGGAAAGTCTCCTGCGGCCAGGCAATTGCTGATTTCGATGATCAAAGCCTGCGAAACCGAAAGAGCGGAAACGGAGAACATCGAATCTCAGAAGGAATGCGAAGATTTTGCTCGCACGCATATCTCCAAGTACAGAGTTCTTTTCCCAGCGGAAGCCGAAGCGGAATTGAAGGCCGCATCCATCGCTCAGGAACTACTTGAACCAGCCCCAGGCGAATAGCGACGACTCGCGAAATTGCTATCGTTCTTGAGATCGGGCCGCTTTTAAGTGGCTTTCACGCAAGAAATCAGGCGATCTCGCAGTGGATGAGGCAACGAGTTTCATTGTCGAAATCATGGCAGCACTTCTAGCCTCGCCCACTGCCGCATACCGGAAAGCCAGAAGTCGTTCGCATAGAGAAACATAGCCGTCCGATTCCTGAACATGAACCTGCATCAACCGTCCGTGCGATCATGGACTCAGCTGGCTATACTCTGCTTCATACCAGCACCGCGCGCCTGCGAGTCCGTTGAACGACTCACCTGGTGGCGCCGCGTGCAGGTCGATTTTGACCTGTCGCCCGTGTCGCTTAACGTTCAGTACCGTTGCGTGCGAAAGAATCAGCCGAGCTGCAAGGCTCTGTTCTCACATCCGGAAGTACCGTTCATTATGTCCGAATCGTCCAACGACCTCGCGCCAGCACCGTCTGACTTCGAACAACTGGCCGCCGCACGCAGAGATTGGATTGAGTCTGTGTTGCGAGTCTGGTGTCGGCAGGCATCATTGAAAGAGCTTCGCAAGGCCGAACTGGAATGGTTCGACATCGCAGGCCGCGCGGATATGCATCCCACACTATGGACATGGGCGTGGGAACGATTTCCCGATGCTGTGCACTCGGACCTGCCTGGCGTTCACGAGACGTTTGAAGTCCGCGTGACACTTCAGAACGGGACTGAAATCACAGGCTTTCCTGACGGACGAAAAAGTCAGCGTGGGATGCTGGTCATCGTTGGCCAGGCACCATCAGGCGAAATCGTTGTGCATGAACCCATCAGTATTGACGAAGTGCGCACGATCGTTCGCACATCGCAAACGGTCTGAAACTTTTGCAGTCGCCATGGTCTCGTGGGCTCCGGAAATTCTCTCGAATTCCGCTATCGCTTAATTCAACGACGACATGAGGCACGACACATCGTTGCAGTTTGGTCCCGTTGCGATCCGCCTTAGCCAGCGAAACTATTTCAGGGAAATGACGTCGACTTGTGATCCGACAGGAACCAAAGGCCACAAGCGTCCGAGTGGCTCAATCCGAACAGCGGCCAGGGTTTCGCCGGACTGTCCGGTGATATCCGCCATCATCGGAACATCAACAATCTGGCCGCGGAATTTCTGGTCGCCAGGGAACAGCAGTTCCACTTCGTGACCAGTCTGCATCTCGTGAACGCGGCGTGTTGGCAAGTGCACAATGATGTAGCGTCGATCGGTGTGAAGAATGCGGACCATGATCTCTCCATTGGGCAGATCATCACCCTGACGATATCGGACTTGCCCGACAACACCGTAGACCGGCGCTGTTACTTCAACTTCGCGACTGATTGACTTCATCGTTTCCAGGTGCTGGGCAGCTTCATCGAACTGACACTTCAGGGAATCCACACCCATTGCTTCGCGAACGGTGGCTGGCAGAGCAACCTTGAGTGATTCCATACGTCGTTCTTCAGCTTGCAATTCCTCTGACGCGGGATCTGCTGGCTGCGGAACCGATTTATTCAGGATTGGTGTATCTGAAACAACACCTTCTCGTGCAACCTGCGCTGTTCGGACAGGAATTGACTGCAATGCAGAAGGCGCAGAGATTGGTGATGCCTTACCGCTTCCGCTGAAGAATAATAATCCTCCTGCGTTCTGCGATGGAGAAAGTTTCGCGAAAGTATTTCGTGAGGAAACCGCAGAAACGGCAGCGCTGTTTCGCGTTGATGAGCTGGCGGTTTGTGTTTCACGCCTCAGGTAAGGACTCGATCGATGCTGAGCGATTTGAAGACGGATCCCCGCCAGTCCACGATCGAGATCACTGGTTCTCCATTCAACCTCGATGCGTGCCTGCGCTTCAGCTCGCTTCAGTTCCATTTCCAGCCTGCGAACATCTCGTTCTTGTGCTTCGATAAGTGCCAGGTGCTCTAACTTTTCCAATGTGAGCAGTGGCTGCCCTGAAAATACTTCCTGACCTGGCTGCACATGCACAGCCGTCAGTCGTGACGGCGCAGGCACGCGCAGAGATGTAATGTCGGCGGAAAGAACTCCCGTCAGGGGCTCATTTCTGTGACGCCCGAGCATGTAGACCGTGAATAATCCGATCAGCAACGCGCACGCAAGCAGAGTCACCGTCCGAAGGATGGATGCTGGCAAACCAGAAGCCGCAGCCACCGGGGCAGGGCGGCTCAACACACGCGCCTGCTCAACCCAGCCTTCGTCGACAATCCGTGACACGGGAATTTGAAGGCCATTCGCTATTTCAACGATTTCGCGATGACGCCAAAGCGCGATCTGGCCAAAGCAATAGATCCCATGCTGGTTCAGCAGGACGGCTTCGCGCGTACGAATCCCATCTATCTCAGTCAGATCGTCTGAGTGTGATGGAGCGTTTTCGTAAACAACTCCAAATTGTCGATCCATGCGGTGTCCGCGAGGAAGTTTCGCGATGATCGGCGATTCCATGGTTCCATCCATTGGGAGCATCCGAAGTGTCTTCCACGCCGCCAAAGCGTGGATCGACTGCCAGCAAACTGAGCTTTGTGATTCAACCGTGTCCGTACGATTTGCGCACTGTCACGCAGTGTGTCGTCTCTTTTTTCGGCGTCAGCATCGACATTCAATGATCAAATCCCGAAATCATTGCAAAAGGCAAGGATTGCCCCACCTGCCACACTGGCAAATTCATCGGGCTCCGCCACCATTCCTGGCACGATAAAAAAATTGCCGGTCCCTGATAGAATCATGCAGAAATGCCATTTCTGCGAGTTCCGTGGATCTCACACGTCTGCCTGTAACTCCCAGTTTCTCTGTTATTGCAAAAATTCGTCTTCCCAGAGTTCGGCAGAATCTGCCGGAGTTCATCTTGGGCGACAGACTGCGTAGAATGCCGTCACACGCATCACAGCAAACTGGAAGCGTGAGATTACGTCCCGCATGCTGCAAGTCGAATCGCACCGCCCTGGTCGCGGATTCAGAAACGGCAGTGTCTCCGGTTATCAATTCGAATTGCGATGTGGATTCGAACCATTGACTGGAATGTAAGATACCCGCAGATGAGTTCCCCAATGACATCCATCCTCGACGCTTCTTTCGTCCGTCCTCTGATCTTCCTGGCCTGCTTTGCCGCACTCCATGGGCCTGTCACACTGGCTGCCTGGGATGAAACGGAGAAAATAGAATCTTCCGCAAGTGCAGATGCGGATCCAAAAAAGGATGGCGACCACGCTGTGAATCTCCCCACCAATCGCCTGGCCAAAGAATCCAGTCCTTACCTTTTGATGCATGCTCATAATCCAGTGGATTGGTATGCGTGGGGACCAGAGGCCTTTGAGAAAGCTCGCGCAGAAGACAAGCCAATTTTTCTATCCGTTGGTTACAGCAGTTGCTACTGGTGTCACGTGATGGAGCGGCAGACTTTTTCCAATCAGAAAGTTGCCGACTATATCAACCAGCACTTTGTCTGTATTAAAGTCGATCGAGAAGAGCGTCCCGATGTCGACGACATCTATATGACAAGTTTGATCGTCTACCTCCAGGCAGCAGGAAGCGGCGGTGGTGGTGGATGGCCACTGTCGATGTTTCTGACTCCAGGCGGCGAACCAATTGCCGGAGCCACTTATCTTCCTCCGGAAGACACTTTGGAAGGACGCACGGGTTTTCTTACTGCAGCCAATCGCATTCACGATCTGTGGACTAACAATCGGGAATCGATCACCAGCACCTCAGCCATGCTTGCTCGCGAAGTGCGTCGCTTGTCCGGACCATCGGTGCTCGCACAGCCACGAGAATTGAGTCACGCGCAGCTCGTGGGTGTCGCAGACGAAATCAGGAGTCGCTACGACAGTGTCTATGGAGGAGTTGACTTTAATGATCGAAGACCTGATGGGCCTCGTTTTCCGAACGTGCCAAGACTGATGTTTCTGCTGAGCCTCTACGAGGAATCGACAGATGCTGAGTTGTTGAAGATCGTTGACCACTCGCTGACAGCAATGGCCAAAGGCGGAATTCGCGACCATCTTGGTGGTGGCTTTCATCGCTACAGCACCGACCGACGCTGGAATGTGCCGCATTTCGAGAAGATGCTTTATGACCAGGCTCAATTGCTGGAAGTTTACGCGCACGCCGCGCGAGTAACCGGAAACCCGCTTTACCTGCAGGTCATTGACGAACTCACAGGATTTCTGAGCCGCGAGATGACGCTTCCCGACGGAGGCTTTTGTTCGGCTCTCGATGCCGAAACGAATGCCATCGAAGGCGAATATTATGCCTGGACTGAAGAACAGATCCGCAGCATCCTGAAGCCTGACGAGATCGACATTTTTCTGACGGCCTACGGTTTCGGACAACCTCAGAATTTCGAGCATGGGCGAGTCTTATTTCTGCCGCTGGCCGTGAATGAATTGGCCATAACGGAACACATTGAGGCTGCTGCACTTGAGCAACAACTGGCTTCCGCCCGATTAAGCCTGTTGCAAAAGCGATCTGAACGTCCGCGTCCAATGCTGGACGACAAAGTCCTCACCGAATGGAATGCCCTGATGATTCAGGGACTTGCTGTGAGTGGTCGACTGCCGGGTCGCGAGCATGATCTGCAGATGGCCCGCAAAGCGGCCGACTTTCTTTTGTCGCAGCTTAAGGATTCTGACGGCAACCTGCTTCGTTCGTGGCGGAACGGCATTCCAGGTCAGCGCGCTTACCTCGATGACTATGCTTGTCTCGTCTCAGCACTCCGAGCCTTGCATGAATCAACCGGGGAACCACAATGGCTGGCCGCCGCTACGGAACTCATGACAAAGCAGATTGCACTGTTCTACGACGAGAATCAAAAGACATTCTTCTTTACTGCACATGATCAGGAACAGCTTTTTGCAAGAACCAGTTCGCCGTATGACTCGGTCACACCTTCCGGTAACAGCATGACCATTCGCAATCTGCTTGACCTTGGACAGCAGACCAACAATGCTCGCTTCAGTGAACTGGCTGATATCACACTCAATCGGTTCAGCGGGACCCTGGAATCATCACCATCTTCATGTTCCGGCCTGGCTCTGGCGTTGCAGGATCAGTTGCGATTGCAGAAGGAGGCATCTCAGGCAGCGACTTCCAGACCGAGTTCCCCCAATGATGCCCGCAAGCCTCGCGCATGGATGCGACGATTGTCAGAGGAAGCAATTCCCACAGCGTTGTTGATCACACAAGAGGAATCGACGCCCACGGAATCAAAACCCACAGACTCAAACAATGGCCCTCCTGCTGATGGAGAACAGCAATCATTTAAGCCCGTTTTGCCCGATCCATCAAAGCCATCTCCGTTCAAACGCAATTACGACGAACGTCCTGTGAAAGCAAAGATTTACCCCTACTTTGACAAACTGGAACGCGGCGGAAAATGCCCGGTGGCGATCGAGCTGACAATTGCCAAAGAGTGGCACATCAACGCCAATCCAGCTAATCCTGATTTCATGATCCCCACAGAAGTTAAGGTGACCAGTACTCAAAAGGTCAAAATGACAAAGGTGAAATACCCTGAGCATGAGTTGCTGGAAGTTGAAGGTCAGGAGGAACCATCACATGTCTACGGCAACAAGGTAACCATCTACGCGCTGCTGGAAATTGATGCCGATGAGCTGGCCGAAAAAGCGGAATTGGAAGTGGAGATAAAATTCCAGGCGTGCAACTCAAAGACCTGCGAGCCTCCGGATTCGATCAAGCTTAAAGGCAAGCTTCCACTCGCAAACCCTGGTGATGAAATCAAACGAATTAACGAAGCGAAGTTCCCTAAAGAAGACGACAAAAACAAAGCGAAGAAGGACGAAGAGAAGGCGGAATAATCTCGCCCCGGATCAGACGACGAACAATGACAATGGGACGCTGAACCGCCACGAGATAAGTGATGCTGACTGTTTTTCATACCGCCGACTGGCATCTGGGTCAGTCTTTTTTTGGCTTTGATCGAGATTCAGAACACACGCGTTTTCTGGAATGGCTGCTGGCCGAACTGCAATCTAAGCAGCCGGATGCGCTGATTATCGCGGGCGACGTGTTCGACTCGATTAATCCATCTGCGCTGTCCCAAAAGCGTTACTTCAATTTTCTTGCTCGCGCCTATGCGGCTTCGCCGGGTCTGCAGATCGTGATCACTGCGGGAAACCATGATGCCGGAGCAAGACTGGAAGCACCAGGCGAGTTATTGAATTCACTGAACGTGACGGTTGTGGGAACTGTCAGTCGCGATGAAGGCGGCATCATCGACCTCCAGAAGTTTCTGGTGCCACTGAAAAACAGCAGTGGAGAAATCCAGGCCATTGTTCTGGCGATACCGTTTCTTCGTCCCTCCGATGTGCCGATGATACCGGATGCAGCTGACCCATATCTTGATGGCATCCGAGAACTCTATCGACTGACAACAGAAGCCGCACTGAAGATGAAGGCACAGTTGTGTCCGGATGGCTCGCTCATTGCCATGGGCCATTGCCATCTGACCGGCGGTGAAGAGTCTCAGGACTCTGAACGCCGACTGGTCATCGGTGGAGCAGAAGCCCTGAACGCAGAGACATTCTCCGACGAAATCGCCTATGTGGCCCTCGGACATTTGCACAAAGCGCAACAGTTTCGCGATGGCCGAATTCGGTACAGCGGAAGTCCCATTCCCTTATCGTTTGCGGAAGCCAGCTACACACACCAGTTGTTGCGACTGACGCTGGAACAGGATCGCCTGACTGACGTTTGTGTGGTGCCGATACCATGCTCCGCGTCACTCATCACTGTACCGCAAACCGGAAGTGCTGCGATCGATGACGTTGTTCTGCAACTTGAAAACTTGCCGGTCGATTCCACTGTGCCGTCAGAGCAGCATCCGTTTCTGGAAGTGCGTGTGCTCGAAGATCAGCCGGATCCGACTCGTCGAAAGCGGATCGAGCAGGCACTGGAAGGCAAGTCAGTGCGTCTGGCCTCCATCAAAGTTGAAAGTCAGGCTCGCAAAAACAATTCGACCGATGTTTCCGCGGAACCAGAAACGATTGACCTGAAGACGATTAACCCCGAAGACATTTTCCAGAGCGCTCATCAGGAGAAATATGGCAGCCCTGCTGATGATTCACTTGTGAAAGCATTTCGCGAAATTCTGCTGCAGGAAACGCAGGGCTCATGAGAATTCTTCGCATCACTCTGAACAACATTGCTTCGCTGTCGGGAACGCATACGGTCGACTTTACTCGCGATCCGCTGCGATCAGCCGGACTGTTCTCCATCAGTGGCGCGACCGGCGCCGGGAAGAGCACGCTGCTCGACGCACTTTGCCTTTCCCTGTACGACGCAACGCCGCGTCTGAATCAGGTTGGGCGATTAGCCGAATTGGCAAATGGAGAAAAGCAGGGTGACCCTCGCAATCTCCTTCGCCGCGGGGCAGGGGAAGGTTTTACGGAAGTTGCTTTCGTGGGCGTCGATGGGCAGATGTGGACATCTCGCTGGAGCGTTCGCCGAAGCCGACGGAGCGCGGACGGCGCTTTGCAAAACGTCGACATGACGTTGTACCGTGGCCACATCGCACCGGGCGGTGAAGGAACCATTGCCGAAGGCGGCAAGAAGACTCTGGTTCTGAAATCGATCGAAGAAAAAATCGGCCTGACATTTGCGCAGTTCACTCGTGCTGTCCTGCTGGCTCAGAATGACTTTGCGACATTCCTCAAAGCCGACGACAAAGAACGCGCCGAGATTCTGCAGGCACTGACAGGAACTGCTCATTTTGAGTCGATCTCAAAAGCCGTTTTCGTTCGGTGCGCGAATGAGAAAATGGTTCTGGAAAAACTGCAGAACAAACTGGAAGGCAACGCTCCATTCTCTGAAGAAGCTCGTGCGGCAGCGGAAAGTGGCGATGTTCTGGCAAGCGAACAATTGACTGCTGCTGAGCTGCGGCTGAAGGAACTGGAATCGCATGTGGATTGGTTCCAGAAGCGAGCCGCGTTTCTTCAGGAAAAGTCAAAGGCCGATGAAGCATTGAGTGCGGCCATTGCAACTCGCAACGAAGCGGAATTTCGTCGACAGGAACTGGCACGGACGGAAGAGGCAGCCCGCGACGCCCGGCCGCTGCATGCGGCCCAGATATTGGCAACTGAGTCGCTCGACAATGCTGTGATGGCTCACGAAGCAGCAATGACAAACTGTGCGACGTTAGAAGCCGAGCTTGCAGAAATCATCGTCAAGCATCAGAACGCCGGTGAAGCGAAACGCCTGATTCTGGAAGAACAGGCTGCCAGTCAGCCGATCCTCAAGAAGGCTCGCGAACTGGATGCACATCTGTTTTTTTTGCAAAGCGGCTATGCAAAGTCCGAGGAGTCACTGAAGTCTGCGAACGAGTCGCTGAAACACGTCCTGGAAAAGCGAGAGGCAACGATCGCCGCACGTAACGGCAGCATTCTGGAGCAACAAGCTCTTGAACTAAAACGCGAGCGGCTGAAAGGCTTCGTACCATTCGTCGCGGATGCGGCCAAATGGCTGGACCGTCTTGATGGTGCTTCAGCGGCAAAGAAACAGGTCAGTGAATCACAAGCCACTCTGCAAAAGCTATCGCGGGAATTCGACGACGCTGATTCTGCATTGAGACTGATCGAAAGCTCAAGATCAGAATTGGAAGCCACATATCAAACCGCATCAAATTCGCTGAACCTGGCGATCGAAGCTGAAAAGTTATTCAACGCAGACCAACTGGCCACGGAACGCCTGCAGCACGAAACAACCCAGCGAATCGTCACGCGCCTGCATCAACAATTGCGTGACGCTCAATCTTTGCGCGACCGAGTCAGCTCATCAACACTGGAACTTGATCGACTTTCCACCGAACAGCTGTACGAAACTACGACGCTGAAGCAACTGCGTGACGTTGAACTGCCGGAAGCAGAAAAACAATGCGAGATTCACGCCGCCGCACTGGAGTTGCTTCAGGCAGCAGTCAGTGATTACGCAAAGAAGCTTCGACTGGCATTGCAGAACGAAAAAGAGTGCCCCGTTTGCGGTTCGACACATCATCCGTACAGCGAACAGGTGCCTGATGTGGAAGCGACTGCAGTTAAGTCAGCGAAGAAAGGTTTGAAAGATCTGGAGAAGAAACGGACCGATCTGCAAACTCAAATCGCTCGACTGGAAGCGGGCATTGAGGCCCGAACAAGCCAGATCGCAAATCAGCAGGCAGAACAGCAGGCAGTCCGCGAAGAACTCAGCCGCATTGCCTACGATGATGCGAATCACCCGACCGTTTCCGCAATTTTGTCGCAGCCCGAAGAAGGTCATCTGGTACTCGCAGAAGAACGTTTGCTTTCGATTCGAACGGTACTGAAAAAGATTGCCACAGAAGAACAGAAGGCTCGTGATGCGCAAAAGCAGACGGAAGCATGTCGCACAATTGTGGAGACCGCGCGGGCTGAGCTGAATCAATTGCAGCAACGTGTCACCGAACTCGCAAAGCAGCATGGCGTACTGAAAGAGAAGTGCGAAAATGCAACAAGAATTCTTACGCAGGCTGATGAACGACTTTCAGAATGCCGTGAGTTGCTGAAAGATCTGTGGAGCGGAATTCCATCGGCGAAGCTTGAATTTGAGGACGATGCAGCAGCATTTCGAGCTACGTTCGACGCGTCGACAGCGGAATGCCGGCACATAGAAGAACACATTGCCGAAGCAGTGTCCGCGATTCAGGCGGCGGATGCCGCGATAAAGCCACTACAGGAAAGTGTGTTCGCCGCTCAGAAGACGGTTGACCATTGGGCAGCCGACTTCAAGCAAATTTCTGAAGAACGAGCTCAGCATGTCATTCTGCGTTCACAACTTCTGGACGGTCAATCCGTCGAAGTTGCGGAAGCGAATCTGGCAACACGATTGGCAACTGCGTCGCAGGCGTCTGAGGAAATCACGAATGCGAAGATTGACGCTGACAAAAAGCTGGCCATGGCAAAAGTGGATGTCGATTCCAAAGCCGTCGCGGTGACGTTATCCAAATCGAAACTCACCGATGCACAGCTCGCACTAACCCACTGGCTCACGAACTTTTGCAGCCGAAGTTCGCACGAAATTTCCGTCCCGGAACTCCACGCCATGTTGTCTCGCGACGATGCCTGGATAAAGTCCGAACGAGCAACTCTGGATGCTGTCGACCATGCAGTGAAATCTGCGGAAGGAGCCTGCAAAGTTCATGAAGAACAACTACAAAAACATCTAAGCGTGCAACCCACTCCTGAGGAAGAGTCCGTTGTCAGAGCTGCGAAGGAGCGGCAACAGGAAGACTACGCTCGGGCAAAGGCCGAGGCTCAGGCGGCTCGTGCGGTGATTGTCAGTGACGACGATCGTCGCAAAGCCAATCTGAATCTTATACAGGAAATCAAGGCTCAGGATGCACTGGCTGACCCCTGGCGAAAATTGAACGATCTGATCGGTTCGGCGGATGGTGCGAAGTTTCGAATGATCGCTCAGCGGCGAACACTGGATTTACTGCTGAGATATGCCAACCATCAACTGAACCATTTGGCCATGAGATATCGCCTGGAGCGGCTTCCCGAGTCTCTCAATCTGATCGTGGTTGATCGTGACATGGGCGACGAACGACGATCGATTCACTCGTTATCGGGTGGCGAATCTTTCCTCGTCTCACTCGCCCTGGCCCTTGGTTTGGCATCGTTGACGTCGAATCGTCTGCGAATTGAGTCGCTCTTCATTGACGAAGGATTTGGCAGCCTTGACCCGGAGACATTGAATACCGCGATGAGCGCGCTGATGCATCTGGAAGCTCAGGGACGCAAAGTGGGAGTGATCTCGCATGTGACTGAAATGACGGACGCGATTCTCGTTCAGATCAAAGTCGTCAAGGGTCGCGGCGGCGCTTCAAGAATTCTTGTGCCTGGTTCCGTGAGTGACGAATTTCAGGAACCACAATCTGCTTTGTCGACGGAGAACTCATCGGCCGACGAAGTTCGCATCACACCAGCAGAAATCGCGTCGCGAATTCTTGCGATCCTTCAGCGAGCGCATGCGGCGGGGAAAAGCAAAGTGTCAACCAAAGCCATCCGAGATGAAATCGGATGCGATGCGCAAAGCCTGAAAGCGGCCCAGGTCGATCTTGGAACAAAGATCTTTGCTGACGGACGCAGTCTGCGTTTGGATGAGGGCTAAGGGCGTTCAAACAGAACCCTGAGTAAACGTCCAGGCGTCAGGTTGCGGCAAGCTGTTCAACCCGATTCAGAATCAGCTTCTGCAGAACAGCACAGATCACGACATGGGCCAGAATGGCGAAAACCGGCACGGCATACTGAAAGAAATCATCAACAGAACGGCCCCCACGAAAGGCGAAGCTCATTACCGCCATCATCATTCCGCCCATGAACGGCAGGATAAAGAAACAGATCGCCACTGCGACTAACATTCCGCCGTGCCGAAAATAAACTGAAAACAATACTCCCAAATGCACTGTCACAACAACCCAGCTCAAAGTGGCCCAGAACCAGGGTTCGGCTAAGAGTTCAAAGGTATTGATAATGACTCGTGAGTCACAGGCCATCATCCACAGAGTCCCGATCCCAAAACAGAAAACAGGCGCAATCAGGAACGGGGCAACACCAGCCACCATTCTCCACAGAATTAAGCTCCGTGCCCTCGGCAGCATGCACAAGGACACCAGCGTCTTGTCGTAGATTTCGCGATTGAAAAGGTTTCCGAAAAGTCTGGCCAGCAGAATTGCCAGAGCGGCAACACCCACGACCATCATCGTGACCCCATAAATCTCGACCGGCGGAAATTCTCCAACCATCATGGAAATCGTGACTACCAGCGAGACCGACATCACTGGCAGACTGATCGTCCATATCCAAAACCAAAACGAACCACCCGCGATGAATTGCCACGACTTCCACTCCAGCGCCGCATCCCAGCAGCGAAGTGATCGAAGAGAGTTCGTTTTTGAAGCAACGCCACGATTGATATTGACCGCGGAGGCAGCTCCCTGAGCGATCGCCCGCTGATTGAATCGCTCAAACAGCAAAAGACTCAGACCAAAAAACACAACTCCAATAACCAAATGAAACGTCATCTGAGAATGCCAGATGGCCTCACCTCGCTCGAACATCTGATAAGCATCAGAAGCCTGCCACATGGTGCGTTCCCACCAGACTCCTGCAATCCAGAAAGACAATTGCGACAGGGATTTGAGATTCCATTCCGCACACGCCGATGCCATCAGCCAGAATATCCAGCTTCCGAATTCGAGCAGTAACCAAAGGGCGAAAGTGCCGGAAACTGCCCGAGAACTATTCTGACTTAATGTGCTGGAAAACAAGCCCATCTGACTCAGGCAAAACGCATAACACATCAAACCCAGAATACTGGAAATGATCTGTCCAGAGACAACTCCGCCCAGTGTCACGGCCAGCATCAGGAACGGAGCAGAAATCATGATCAGCAGAACGACAACAGCCAGTCGAGGCAGTGATTTTCCCAAGAGCAAAGTCACATTGCGAACGCCCGTCATTCGCAATAAAGGAAGAGTGTCTTCTTCCTTTTCTTCCGTAATCGCAACTGAAAAGTACATCACTCCAAGCAACGTCAGACACCAATAACAACAACGCATCACGTTGCCGATCAGTGTCAATCCCGACGCGCCTAATCTCGGCGATTCAAGCACCTGCAGCCCCAGCAGATACAGCATCAGCAATACCATGGCACTACGGATCAGGTGGTGCGACAGCAATCGAGACTCCTGTCGAATACTGCGAGTCAGAAATGCTGTTGTCTGTGAGAGCATGACTTTTCGTGTTCCGTTACCAGTCGGCTTAAGTTTCAGGTGAGGATTGAGGCCATCGCAGGAGGAAGGACAAACGAAATGCAACCGTTTGGTCAGGATTTCCAGTGCGACAGGCGAGTTGTCGCATTGATCAGGACGATTTCCTGGTCTAACACTATGAGACTCTAACCTGGTCAAATTGTGTCTTAAGTTTCTGCCCCTGATCTGGATTGACCATATTGATCCAACCAATCATTCCTGCCAGCCAGCTCTCGAAGTGCGGATGCTGCTCGCGGTTTTGAGCCGCAAGGCCCGTTCGCCTGGCATTGTGCAGAATCGCCCGAACCTGGCGTATGGTTTCACGCGGCACACTGAGTCGGTCATTCACAATAACGCCGGTCACGGACTGTTGCTGACTGCGTCGCTGCACCCGCGTCTTTTCATGATTCAGCTGAAATCCTTCGTCGTCCACAATGTGACGAATTCTGGCCAGAACATAGCCGATTGATGGAGAAGGCTGCTCACTGATGGACCACGTTATGTCATCCGCATAACGCGTGTAACGCCAGCCAAGTTTTTCTGCCATTGCCGACATTCGGCGATCCAGCTTGTGCGTGATCAGATTCGAAACGGCCGGACTCGTACATGCTCCCTGCGGTAACGCTCGACCGCCAGTCGCAGCGAAATAGGTCTTGTCGGCAAATCGAACAGTCTGGCGAGGGCATTCGGTGCATAGCAGCGCCAGGATTGTGGCGACGGCTGGCGAGTATCCGAGGCTTCTGAATAATCCATCGACACGAGAAAACGTGATCGACGGAAAGAAGTCCTTCAGGTCTGCGTTGACCACGACTGATGAATTCAAATGCGGACCAGCGTTGGTCACAACGGAGTGCCGAGCAACAAATCCATGAGCGTTTTCGTGAACCGGAACAAGGTTCAGAATATTCGTCAGGATCCAGTGTTGTGCCGCTGCTAACTGCCGATGCGGCGCTGCCAGTTGACGAGTCCCGCCACTCTTCCGCGGAATCTCAAACGTGACGTAATGAACCCGAGTAGGCGCATCGCTGTGGAAGGCCAGCCAGCGGAGTTTTGAAATTGAAAGATCCATCGCCGTGGCAATATCAGATGGACTGGCCAGCACAGGAAGGCCAGCCTCCTGAAGTTTTTCCACGTTGGCACGTCGATCGGCAAGTCCTTTCGAAACACCTCGCCCCAAAAACACAATGTCTGTCGCTCGTCGATGGATGACCTGCTCGCGACGAGCGACGCGCTTTTGTTCGGCTTCGGCTTTCTTTTGTTCTTTTCGACGCTGGCGTTCTTCGCGACTTTCTCGAACAGCCGTTTCCCCTGTCGTATGAATAAACGCAGCATTGCTTTGGAACTGCGTCATCTGGCGACCGATCTCGTGGATCTCCGCCAGTTCCTGTGACGAGATCAATCCCATCCCAACCATCGTGCGATCAATCACCTGAATCCTCGGCAGATCGCCCGGAGGAATCACGCTTCGCGAATCAAAGTAAGCCGATTGCCAATTCGCACCGCTGGTCGCACTGAGCGCCTCAGCTGTGGAAATCGGAGCGAACTTCTCTGTATCAAGGCCAGCAAGTGAACTGACAGAAGTTCCCGAACTGCGCTCGGCCGCACTGTTCGAGCCGCTGGAGGTCGTGTTGAATTTGCTGGGAGCATTTGCCTGGGAAGGTCGGCCAGACAGATCCCTTCCGGCCAGCGACGATGGAACATCTCGCGATGCTGACGGTGAAGCCGGCCGCTTCAACAGGTATAGCAGGATATTGAGTCCCACGGTGATGATTGACAACCAGAAAATGGTCTCCATTTGGATGTCCCGCAAAGAACCGCAACGTTGCAATCAGAAGATGTACGGTCGTTGAATCGTTCGAGAAACAATCATCTTGATGGAAGACACAAGAAAAAAATGCGGGAGAGGCAACGTCTAACTTCGATCTGCGGACCAGAGGCGTTCACCAGGGCCCGTCACGCCCTGCATGGCGACGAAAGCCTTGTGCTTGTACTGGTCGTCGCCATGCAGGGCGTGACGGGCCAGACGAACAACGACTCTGGGGACGAGTTGGAAAGAATGATCAACCACGGCGTAACGCCGCAGCAAGATGGTCTTAGAACGTTGCACTCTCCCGCTCGAACGTCTGGAATGTTACTCAGCCCCCGCCAGGAAACAAGCGCTTCGCCCTGGTTGCATTCCAGAGCCGGCCGACCGAAGTCAATGGAAGCGGCTCCCGGCATCAAGGTCGGAGAGAACCGCGTACGAAAGCAATTCATATTTACGACAAGACGCTCAAAGAAAGGGTGCTTTTCTTGAGTCGCTGAGTTACCCTAAGGCAGTACCGTCGTTTTGAAAGGATGAAGAACCGTGTCTACAGCACTCAAGAGAGTCACGCCGCAGGAATATTTGATTCGCGAGCGCCAGGCGTCGTTCAAGAGCGAATTCTATCAGGGTGAGATTTTCGCAATGGGCGGCGGCTCAGCGAATCACAGCCTGATCGCAGCAAATTTTGTCCGTGAGGCAGGCAACGCGCTCAAAGACAAGCCATGTGCCGTCTTTAACAGTGATCTTCGTGTTCAGGTCCAGTCAACTGGCCTCTACACGTATCCTGACGCAACCATCGTTTGTGGCGAACTGGAATTTGACGACGATCAGCGGGATACGGTTATTAATCCCACAGTAATCGTTGAGGTTCTGTCTGATTCGACTGAAAAATACGACCGCGGACGAAAATCCAAACACTATCGCCAAATTGCGTCCCTGAAAGAGCTGATTCTGATCTCACAGGATCGTCCGAATATCGAACGCTTCACTCGCCAGCCGAACGGCGAATGGCTGTTTCACGAACAGAGAGATCTTTCGGAAAATTTTGAACTGAAATCACTCGGCATCACCGTCGCCATCTCGGAGTTGTATCGCAACGTGACATTCGAACCGACTGAGGATGATGTTCAAGGCCGTTGCTAACTTCGGGTGTTTAAAGTCGATCAGCAATCCAACCTGCGAGCTGGTCACTTTCAGATAGTTCAGCAGCTTGCCAACTTCGTGGTCAGTGACCTCCTCGATCGTTTTTTGCATCGACGACAACCTGGCCGAAACAGAGCAGATCGGCACCGTAGCTACTCACGTTTGATTCGTTGAAGGATCGCCTTCAACACTTCATCGTCAGAGGGAAGAGACGATTGAAGGATCTGCCGGAGCGGTACAGGAACTTCATCCATGCGGTAAGCCGTCGCACGGCGATGAATTCCATAAATTGCGGTGTTGAACCTGACGTCTGCTCGAATATTCCAGTTCGCGTTCGGTGGGTCGAGCAGGATGACGGGTAAATGCTGCAGATTCTTCCGAGCAAGCTCTGAGAAACGATGAACGCGTTCGGCTCCGACGAGAATCACGCAATCCGTCTCACCACGCTCCAGCATCGGACCGGCGGAGAATTCGACCGGATTATATCGCGGATATCCTCGACTCAGACTGACACTGTACGGGTATCCGGTTTGCCAGCACAGAACACTGTCCGCTCCGGTGACGTCACCTGGAACTCGCATTCGACGGGCCACAAAACGAGTGAACAGATTCAGGTCTGTCACCAACCGCAGCAGCGCCTCCACGGTTGCATGGCCAGTCGAAGAGTCTGTCAGGTTGACTCCAAAAAACACGGCCCCATAGTGGCTGCATTTCATTCGATCGACAAGCTGCTTCAACGCGGCAATCGGAACTCCTCCGACTTCTTCGATGTCGACTTCAATTCCTTTCAGAATCGCTCGCATCGTCCAGAGCACCTCGAAGTCGGAACCTTTTTTGATTTGAAGAAACGTATCAGCAGCCGCCGCGGTTGCCGTTGCTTGGCAATCCACAACAACAACGTGCCGACCGGCTCGACCGTTGGGAACCGAAAACCCTTTCGCCTCAATGACGCGTTCCAGATGCCGCGGATGAGTGCTCAACGGATCGCTGGCCCAGTAGATAATCAGATCCGATCGATGACGCACTTCGCCCAACGTGGACGTCGACTCCCCGGCGTTCTGCAAGGCAACAATCGATGGGCCGTGTCCAATCGATGCCGTCGTGTCGACAGTCGCACCGATATAGTCGGCCAATTCGCAGACAGCTCTCTGACCGTCTGTGCTGCTGCGAGACAGGCCAAAAAATAACGGAGACTGTGCATTTCGAATCAATGCCGTGGCATGATCGATCGCATCCTCCAGAACGGCCGGTGTACCGTGAATCTGTGCCGGACAAGTCGCCAGCGGTTCTCTCAAAGCCTCAAACCAGGGCGCTGCCACAGAACAGTTCGGAGAAAACGTAAGAACTCGATCATTGGCAACGTCCAATGTCAGGTCATCGCAAACGCAGCCGCATCGCGTGCAGGCGACGTCATTGATGGTCTGTGGAGTCAATAACAACGGAGCACCTTTGGCAACTTCAGGTGATCTGGGGGGCTTTGGTTCGGTATTCTTCATGGTTCGGTCGCTTGCCGTGGTGTGGTTTTGTTGACCACTGTAGCCTCCAAAGGACTCTGGATGAACCCCGAGCTCCATTCAACGCACTCTTCCACGAATGCTGATTCTCCTTTGCCAGCCTAATTCTAAGTTTCGAGGGACGAAAAGTTTTAGGGCCGGTTTGTCACTGGCCGGGAAAAAACAGGTCGCAGACCAGCTTCCTGTTGCTAACTTGAAACTGTCGCAGAGAAGGTGTTCACCTGACCACTTTCTTTACCAGAATACGGTTGGGTTCAGATCGCGGCTTTCCACGTAATGCCAAAAGAGTGTATTTTGCTCTGTTGATGTCGCACGAGGACTCGAATCATGTTGTTGATGGCAACGATGTCACAAGTGTTTACGAATTCCATGTCCAGTGCGTTTCGCTGGATCGGTTACAGAAAGATCGGGAACAGACCCATGTCCAGGTTCCGAAGCTCATTGCTGTGCTTCTCGCAAATATTCGTTCTTGTCGCCGCTGGCCAGGTTTTCGCCCAAAGTCCGGATAAGGATTTTGGACAACTGGATTTTGCGCCGCTCGCATTCGGAAATGCGGCCGCCGACAACGATGTCGACATTGAGATCATGGCCCAGTTAAAGCCAATCAATGACCAGTCCGTTGAACTGCAAGTCACGATGATCACGCCGAAGGGCTACTATACCTACTCGATGGATAAGTCGTTTGGAGGTGCAACAAAGATCAAGCTGACTGAATTGGCGGGTCTAAAAGACGACGGCAGTGACTGGAAAGCCGACCACGAACCCAAGGTGGTTATGGACGACGTTCTGGGCCAGAAGGTAGAGAAGTTCTTCAGCAAAGTGACCTGGTCGAAGACATTGACAGGGATCGTAAACAAAGACATTGTCGTGACAGGCAAGCTATCGGGACAGTACTGCGGTTCTGGTGAGGATGGCATTCCCGGTGAATGTCGCCCTGTGAGCAATCGCCAATTCACCGCAAAGCTCGTGTCTGTCGCCAAAGAGCAGACCGCAGATTCAGCAGCCCCGAATGCAGGGGCCGACTTAAACCCCAGCTCGATCACTTTGCTACCAAAGATTGGTTACGGAAAATCTGCAAAATCTGGATTGATGCAATTCGATGTGAGTCTTTCGCCAGCAAAGGCTGCGGTTGGTGAGGAAGTCACTCTGTCTGTCAAAGCGACCATCACAGAACCGTGGCATACCTTTGCTTTGGACCAGGACCCGGAAATGGCCGGACTGCCTACGACGATCGACGTGACCGACAACACGGGACTCGAACCAATCGGTGACGCATTCCAGCCTTCTGAGGCGCCAGAAATTCATACGGTCGGCGAGTACGTTCAGCGGATTCACCACGAAGAAATCATCTGGACAAGAAAATACGTTGTCACAGCCCCAGATGCAGTGATTTCCGGGACCATTCGTTTTCAAATGTGCAGCAACGGAACATGCCTTCCTCCAACGCCGGCGAAGTTTGATTTGACAATGACAACCGCCGGCTCTTCCGGGGACAAGCCGCCAGCCGTTGCTCAAACAGATGCAACCTCGACGTCGGAAGGTGACGCTGATTCCGGCGCGGCCTCTCGGCAAGGAGGCGGCGGCATCGCCAAAGACGGACTGGTCGCGTTTCTATTGACCGCTATCGGATCAGGATTCATCGCACTTTTGACACCGTGTGTATTCCCGATGATTCCCGTGACCGTGGCCTTCTTTTTGAAGCAGGAAGAGAAGAAAGCCGGCAGCTCATTGAAGCTGGCGGTTGTGTACTGCCTCAGCATTATTGGTGCGTTTACGATTCTCGGACTGATCACTGCCGCCGTGTTTGGCGAAGCCAGTCTTCAGACGCTGGCAAATAATCGCTGGTTGAATCTTGGTTTCGCAGCGCTGTTTACGTTCTTTGGTGTGATGCTGCTGGGTGTCATCGAGATCCAGATCCCCTACTGGCTGCTGAGTGTCACATCACAACGCGAGTCCGCTGGTGGATTGATTGGCGTTGTGTTCATGGCGATCACTTTTACGCTTGTCTCATTCACCTGTACTTTTGCATTTGTTGGCTCATTGCTGGTCGTCGCGGCTGGCGGAGACTATCTCTGGCCAATCATCGGGATGCTTGGATTTTCGACTGCATTTGCGTCGCCATTCTTTGTGCTGGCGTTATTCCCGGGTATGCTGAAGAAACTGCCTCGCAGCGGTGGCTGGATGAACGATGTTAAGGTGGTGATTGGTCTGGTCGAGCTGGCTGCAGTTGTGAAGTTCCTCAGCGTTGCCGATATTGGATTTTCGGCCAGCCGAACTCCAGTGTATCTGACGTATAACGTCTTTCTTTGGACATGGATTACTCTCGCGGCTATCGCTGGCATTTATCTATTGGGTGTATTCAGGAAGCCTCGAGCGAAATTTTCCTTCCTGCGTTACGGAACGGCAGCTCTATTTCTGGCGTTTGCCGGACGTCTGACTGCGGGTCTGATTGGCGTTCAGCTACCTGCCGATCCCGTCTGGAATCTTGTTGCCGCGTTCTCTCCTCCGAATGTGAAGGAAACACCAATTCGTCAAACCGACGAACTGGGTTACGTGATCGCTCACCATGACCTCGACTTCATGATGGAGTATGAGCGAGCGGTCCAGGTCGCATCAAAAGATCAGCAGCCCCTGTTTGTCGACTTCACCGGCGTCAATTGCGTGAACTGTCGACAGATGGAACGCACAGTGATGACTCAGGAATCTGTCATCAGCGCCTTGAAGAAAATGGTACGTGCTCAACTTTACACGGACGAAGTTCCTGGCATCACTGATGTTGAATTCCGTGATAAGCTACGCGTCATGAATCTGGAACTACAGTCTGAGCTGATCGGCGATGTGGCGTTGCCGAGCTATGCGGTGGTCTCTGCAGACGGAAAGAAAGTTCTGGCCTATTTCAGTGGACTGGATACTTCAGGCGGTAAGAACTTCCTGGAGTTTCTGAATGCGGGCCTGGATCGGTGGGAGTCCATCCGGAGTGACGACTCAAAAACAGCCCAAAGAGTCGAGAAATCTGACGCAGTTTTGACAGGCGACTTCCCGAAGGCAAATTAGTTCTATTCTTAGGCGGGTTCAGAAGTTATCCTCAGCCGCGAACGCAGATCCATCCTCCAAACGCCTGGTGCAAACGACTCAGCAGGCTCCATCAGAGACACTCGCCATGTTTGACAAGCTGTTTGGCAAAAAGAAGTCGCACGAAAAAACGGACATCTCCAAACGCTTCAATCTGATCGGGCGAGTGGGACAGGGAAGTATGTCCAAGGTCTGGAAAGCAACCGACCTGCAAACCGGCCGACAGGTGGCTCTCAAGGTTCTGGACAAAGAAAAAACAACCAAATTCGAAGCTCGTTTTCAGGGACTGCATAAGCCTTCTGAAGGCGAAGTCGCCTTGTCTCTTAACCATCCGAACATTGTGAAGACTCACGAGTTTGGCTGGACGCTTGACGATGAAATGTTTCTCGTCATGGAGTTCGTTGAAGGCGTCGGCCTGGCTTTGCTGGTCGACCTTCAAAACGAGGAAATGAAACGTTACCGACTTCGCTACATGATTCAAATCGGCGAAGCTCTGAATCATTTCCATCAGCAGAACTGGATTCATCGCGACATCTGTCCGCGCAACGTCATGATCTCGGACGAAAAATGTGCGAAGATGATCGACTTCGGCCTGGTGGTTCCCAACACGCCAAACTTCTGCAAGCCAGGGAACCGCACGGGGACCGCCAGTTATATGGCTCCGGAGTTGATTAAGCGTCAGACGACGGATCAGCGACTGGATATCTTTTCTTATTCCGTCACCTGTTTCGAAATGTACACCAGACGATTTCCCTGGGATGCAGCTCTGACGATCGACGCTGTGTTGCAGCACATCAATAAGCCACCATTGGACCTGACAGTACTGTTGCCAACGGTCGATAAGCAGGTGGCCGCGGCCATTATGAAAGGCCTGGCGGCAAACCCTGATGACCGATGGCAAAACGTTTCAGACATGGTAGGAGAAATTCGTGACGCCGAGGCGCGACTGGTTCGAGCTGCTCGAGCAGCCGCTGCCGCCAAAGCAAAGGCTTCTGGTATTCCCGTCACGCCTGCTGCAGACGCGGCAAAGCCGAAAGATACGGTCGCCATGCCAGCCGCCAGCAGTTCTGTGCCATCAGAAAGCGCGGGTGGCAAGAAATCAGCCGACGCGAATTCAAGCTCGAAGAAGTCTGGCGTGAAGGCAAGAAAAAGAGCGTCTGATGATGATGTCGACCTTAGTGAAATGTTCGGCGACTGAGCCTCTCAGGGCGAGCAGTTGGAATTCGCGGACGGAATCGGAATAATTCGAAGCACCCACCGTTCGAATTCCTTCCACCCGCAGGCCCGCCAATGAACATCGCTTCGCCGACTGCCCGCCTCGTCATATTGATCTGCGCGATAACAGGGCTTTCAGTAGTCAACGATTATGCGCACGCGGCTGACTGGAAAACACTCACAGTGCCCGATGCCTGGCGAAGCGTCCCAACCGGCGATCTGGCTCCAGTCAATGGTTATTCGTGGTACCGCATTCTGGTCAAAGTGCCCAGGGAGTGGGACGGCCAGCCGCTGACTCTCTTTAGCGAAGCACTGGACGATGCTCGTTCGGCCTATGTCGGCGGGCAGCCAGTCGGGGCGACAGGAACTTTTCCACCTCAGTACCGCAGTGGGCTCGGAGAAAAAGGACGCTACTCTGTTGATCCTTCGCTTGTTAAGGCCGGTGAATACGTCACGGTCGCGATTCGAGTCTATCAGAATGATCCACGTCCGAACTTCAGTGTCGCTCCTCCGGTGCTGATGAATGAGGCCTCCAGGCAGGCATTTCGACTGGAAGGTGTCTGGCAGTATCGACCGGGCGATGATGTCGCCTGGGCTTCTGCCACTCCTGCTGAATTTGATTTCGATGCATCGCAGCCATTAAGTAACGCGGATGCAGTGGCGAAAGGCGTGTTTCTGAAAATGGATGCCGTTGACGACATCGAAAAATATGTCGCCCGTCGTAACGGAGACACCGATCCGCTCAGCCCCGATGAAGCGGTTAAGCACTTCACAACACCGAATGATCTTGCAGTCCAGTTGGTACTGGGTGATCCGGAGATTGCTCAACCGCTGTTCATGTCGTGGGATGAGCGAGGTCGAATGTGGGTCATGGAATACCGTCAGTACCCTGATCCGGCTGGCTTGAAGATGGTCAGCCGCGACACATTTCTGCGATCGGTGTATGACAAAGTACCACCCGCTCCGCCCAATCATTTTAAGGGCAGTGATCGCATCAGTATTCATGAGGACACCAACGGAGACGGCGTTTACGACAAGCATAAAGTTTTCGTTGATGAGCTGAATATTGCGTCGTCGTTCGCCGTGGGGCGCGGCGGAGTTTACGTGACAAATCCTCCGTATCTACTGTTCTATCCCGATGCAAACCATGACGATATCCCGGACGGAGATCCGGAAGTTCTGCTGGAAGGTTTTGGAATTGAAGATTCACACTCCGTGATCAACAGTCTTCGATTTGGTCCGGATGGCTGGTTGTATGGCGGGCAGGGCAGCACTGTGACTGGAGTTGTAAAGAAGCCGGGCAGCAAAGATCAGCCCGTGCGATCGCTCGGTCAGTTGATCTGGCGATATCATCCGAAACAGCATGTCTACGAAATTTTTGCTGAAGGCGGAGGCAATACGTTCGGTTGTGAAATTGATGAGAAGGGCCGCGTCTACTCTGGCCACAACGGGGGCGATACTCGTGGATTCCATTATGTGCAGGGTGGCTATTATCGAAAGGGCTTTGGAAAGCACGGCCCATTGTCAAATCCATATTCGTTCGGCTTCTTTGAGAACATCAAGCATCACAGTGTCGCTCGCTTTACCCACAACTTCATCATCTACGAAGAGAACGCACTGCCTGAGCGATTCCGCGGCCAGTTGTTTGGCATCGAGCCACTTCAGGGGCAGGTTGTGCTCAGCAATTTCAAGCCGTATCAATCGTCCTTCGAAACTGAAGATATCGAACGCGTTCTCAAGACGGATGATCCGTGGTTCCGACCGGTTGACATCAAGGCTGGACCTGACGGCGACATCTACGTTGCCGACATGTATGAGCAACGCATCGACCACAGCAGCCATTATGCCGGTCGCGTCGACAAGAAGACCGGCCGCATCTACAAGCTGACTCACGCGGGCGAACGGCAGAGTGGCGGCTCCAGGGAAAAACGCCGCTTCGATTATTCCAAACTCTCCACCACCGAGCTGATAAGGCTTCTGGACCATCCGAGCAAATGGCATCGTCAAACCGCGATTCGACTCCTCGGTGATCGCAAAGACGCGTCTGCTGTCAAGCAGCTTGAAACTGAGCTTGCGTCAGCCACCGGACAGTCGGCTCTTGAACGTCTTTGGGCGATCAACGCGTCAGGAGGATTCACCGATGAAATGGCCATACGGCTGCTTGGCCATAACGAGCCTTTTGTTCGAGCCTGGACCGTACGAATTGTGTGCGACTCCGCAAACGCCTCACCCGCAGTGGCGGCAGCAATCGCCGCGACCGCCAGCCAGGAATCCTATATCGACGTGCGAAAGCAAATGGCGAGTTCAGCCAAACGTCTGCCTCCAGAACTGGCGTTGCCGATTATTCGAGAGCTTCTGAACTTTGATGAAGATGCCGCCGATATTCATCAACCACTTCTGATCTGGTGGGCGATTGAATCACAGGTTGATCGAACCAGCGTTAACGATATTCTGAAGCAGCTTTTGTCGGAACCTGCGACCTGGCAGCGCCCCCTGGTTGCTCAGCATGTGGCCGAGCGATTGATGAAGCGATACGCGCTTGCCGGAACACGCGACGATCTCTTAAACGCCGCAGCCATTCTGAATGCTGCTCCCGACAAAGCCAGTATTGATCACCTGCTGAAAGGGTTTGAGGATGCATTTCAGGGTCGCAGCCTTGCCGGCATCCCAGAAGAACTTGTGAGCGCTCTGGCGAAGAGTGGCGGCGGCTCGTTGGCACTTCGATTTCGCCAGGCGCAACCAGGTGCTGTTACTGAAGCTGTGAAAACCATTCGCGATCCCGCCTCTCCAAAAACTGCCCGACGGCAACTGATCGAGATCTGTGGCCAGGTTCGTCAGCCTGATTTATTGCTTGTCTTGCGCGACCTGGTGAAGACTGAAAAAGATTCTGCCGTTCTGGCCTCCACCTTCACGGCGTTACAGAACTATGACGATCCCGCAATCGCCGCAGAAGTCACGGCTCGGTATTCGGAACTTTCCGAGGAACCACAACTGGCTGCCGAAGCCTTACTGGTCAGCCGAACAACGTGGTCGAAAACACTGCTGGCGGCTATCGACAACGGCTCCATCGACAAAACGAAAATTTCCAACTCGGCTTTGCGCAAAATGCTGATGCATGGAGACGATTCGATCAAAGCATCAATCGAAAGCCACTGGGGCGAAATCGTGGGTCTGTCACCCGCCCAGGTACAGTCCGAAATTTCGCGAATCAACACAGCATTGTCTGAAGGCTCCGGGAATCCACGTGCCGGCAAACCGTTGTTCATGCAGAACTGTGGACGATGTCATCTTCTGTTCGACGAAGGCGGCCGCATCGGTCCAGACCTGACTCCGTTCGCACGAACGAATCTGGAACGCATGCTGACCAGCGTTGTGAATCCCAGCCTGGAAATTCGCGAGGGCTTTGAGAATCACGTCATGGTCACAATTGACGGTCGAGTCCTGAACGGTTTTCTTGCCGACAAAGACAGTCAGGTGGTTATTCTTCGCGGCGTCGACGGTCAAAACGTAATCTTGAAGCAGGATGAAATTGAGGAAATGAAAGTGGTGCCTCAATCCGTCATGCCAGAAGGTGCATTGAAAACTCTGACTGATCAGCAACTTCGCGACTTGTTCGCATATATCCGATCATCACAACCTGTAAATTGATGAGAATCAACCTTTCGCCTTGCATCAATGCGATACGCATTTGCAGGCTTCAAAATCCCGACGAGGTGTTTCTGTGATTCGAAGCGTTCCTTTCGCAACCTGTATCCTTGCGGTCTTTATGTGCCTGCTGCCGGCAAGGTTGCCTGCTCAGCAAGCTCCGTACGATGTATTCCCCGATGCTGCGCCACCGTACTATCGAGTGCGATACGAAGCCTCCTCGAAGCCAGGCGAATTGATCTATCCGGTCAACTATACGATCTGGATTCCAGAGGGCGTGAAAACACTTCGAGGTGTTATTGTTCATCAGCACGGATGTGGTGAAGGCTCATGCAAATCGGGACTGACCGGCGCGTTTGACTTGCATTGGCAGGCACTTGCAAAGTCACATGATTGTGCATTGCTGGCCCCGTCTTATGAGCAACCCGACAATGCCGATTGTCAGATGTGGTGTGATCCCCGCAATGGCTCGAACGCAGCGTTTCAGAAATGCCTTGTCGACCTGGGAACTCAGTCTGGTCATCCGGAACTGGCGGACGTGCCGTGGGCTCTTTGGGGACATAGCGGTGGTGGTCACTGGGCTGGAGGAATGGTGCTGCTTCATCCGGAACGCGTCGCGGCAGCCTGGCTGCGATCTGGTGTGCCATTGCTGAAGGATGATCCCGCCAGATCTGGAATCAAAGCGCATGCTTTGCCGGACGCTTCGCTGAAAGTTCCCATGATGTGCAACCCCGGAACGAAGGAAGGTGTGACGGAAAAGGACGGACGCTTTGCTGGCGTATGGCCGGCCAACGAAGTATTTTTTAACGAAGTGCGAACCAAAGGAGGACTCATTGCAGTCGCTGTCGATCCGCTGACCGCCCATGAATGTGGCAACCAGAGATATCTGGCCATTCGGTGGCTCGACGCCTGCCTGCGGGTGCGTCTGACAAAAGATGGAACAGGTCCACTCAACGAGATGCCCACGGACTCAACGTGGCTCGTTCCAATCACAGGGACGACTGCGTCTCCCGCATCGAAATTTGAGGGCGACTCAAACAAAGCCGGTTGGCTGCCAGACGAAGCCATCGCAAACGCATGGATGCAGTATGTCAAAGACACCATCGTTTCAGACACGACAGCTCCTCCCGCACCGATGAATGTGCAGCAGACTGCCAACGCATTGACGTGGACTTGTGAAGCCGATCTTGAAAGTGGACTGGCCGGCTTCATCATCGAACGGGATGGACAATTTCTTGCGAATGTGCCAGAGCAGGGCAAGAACCCGTTCGGCCGTCCGATTTTTCAAAACCTGCAATACAGCGACACGCCAACGCAGCCACTGGTACCAATGCAGTTCACCGATTCACAAGCGCAAAACGGAAAGCAGCACACATACCGCGTGATTGCTGTCAACACGGCCGGATTGAAGTCGACAGCAAGTTCCGCGTCGGTGTCCCGCAACATCCAGAATTGATCAACTCAGTTCGACTCACGATTTCTGACGTTGTGCAGTTCTGAAAACCCCACGCTCTATCCATCAGCGAGTAGCACGCAGCGTCCGCGACCGGCGTACTTTGATCGAACTCCATCTGGGTTGCCTCAGTCCATGGGCGTCAGCGTTCGTGCAGCCGGCGGTCGTTATACAGAATGGCAAGATTGGAAGACTGGAGTGACATTAGCCAGTGAACTTTACACTGATGCCGACGAGCCAGCTGAGACTCGCAACCTGATCGACGACATCAATGCTGCAGCGATAAAAGAAGAGGCTCGCAAGTTACTGCAAAAGCAGTTTCCTGTGGTCGCCCGTTCCGGTCTGTCTTCGGACCATTTCAAACCAGAACTCTTCAAGACGGCAAATCTGCTGTATGAAGAAGACTTCAGTTCTGGAGAGCTGGATACTGAACACTGGCAAGCCAGACAGGGGACAACGTGGAAAGTGATTGACGGTAGATTAGTTGGCACTCTTTGTTGCCGGGGCGATCAGCTTCTCAATGGCCTGCATTGGTATGGAGCCATCAATCGAATCATCCGAATTTGACTGAAACCCAGGCACCAGGCCTCTTCGCTTTGCATCCTGATCGCGAACGACAACCTTGACCATGTAGATGATCATCAGAGCCATAGCCACGGCACAGAGAATCAGAAGTGGTGACTCATAGCGCAAGTATCCTTCCGCATCTCTCGAAAAGAAAACGCCGTCCACACTCAATCGACCGGCTTCTCCGGCATGCAGTGTTGCAATTGCATTATTGAAAAAATGAAACGCCATCGCGGGAAACAAACTGCGACTGTAGACCGCGAGGAGACCAAGGACCAATCCAAGCAGAGCCGCATTGAAAGCCTGTTGAGGAATCATGTGGATGATTCCGAACATCAGACTGGAGATGCCTACTGCAATTGCCAGTCGTCCGCCTCGGGCCAGTCCACTGAGAATAAAACCGCGGAATGCAAGCTCTTCACAGATCGCCGGAGTCACAGCAAAGACCAGAAGTAACAACCAGGTTGGTCTCTCGCCCGTTCTCATCAACGTCATCACCTGACGAGCAGACTCCGGCAGTTCCGGGAAGACTTGATATTCGACGAGGAACTGACTGAGTTCAACGCTCAACGGATGAGCGACGATTGCCAAACCCACTCCAATACCCATCGCAGTCAGCGACGGCATACGCAGACGGAAAGTTGCCCGCAAGCTTGTTGTCAGCAGCACTCCCATAAACACAGCCGGACACGCGACCATTGTCAGTTGCTGCACAACGATCAGCCGCATCATTGTGATTCCCGGATCCCCAACGCTCAGATCCGGCTTCATATAGGTCATTGCGACAAACTGAAGCATCAGAATCAGGATGAAGCAAAAGCCGGCCTCAGGAAAGGCTGGAACAGCGTCTTTCGTTCGAAGCATCTGACGGAACCACATCCGGATATCAAACTTCTCCGCCTCGCGAAACAACACGTCTTCGCTGTTGTAAAGTTCAATGGCCCACCAGAGTGCCAGCATGCTGTAGCCAATGCTGGAAACCAAAACTGGCACGGCATACATCACCAGGTTGCCGGAATTCGCCGCATTAAGAAGTAGTCCTTTTAGCAACAACGCGACGTTCACGACGGGGATGACGCTGTAAAGTGGCGTCATCTCGACGGCAGGCGAAAGACAGAACATTGTCAGTCCCATCACGACCATCAGCAAGGGCGTCAGATAGTACTGACCCTCTTTTGTTGACTTCGCAAATGTCGCCAACGCCAGACACAAAGCACTGAAGAGTGCTGACAGCGGCAATAACAAGATCACAAGCCACATCAAGGAGGCGAAACCAGGGAAATCCAAACTGACGGTGTTTGCCATTCCTTCGCCCATGACGGACGCCATCTGCTGCCCGGTCATTCCCATACTCATCAGATTCAGGATGGCCGTTGCAACGCTGAACAGCATGATGGTAAGAAACTTGCCCATCACGAGTTCCACACGTTTTGCGGGACTGATCAGCAGAGTTTCCATGGTGCCGCGTTCCTTTTCACCGGCTCCAAGATCAATCGCCGGATAGAACGCGCCAGTTAACGCCATGATCACGAGCAGCGCTGGAAACAACTTGCTCCAGACGCTTGCCGCCACTTGTTCTTCTCTGGCCACTTCGATCCACGCGAGTCTTGCTGGGTGCTGTAGCTCGAGCGGCAGACTGGCCTTTTCAAAACTGTACTGACGAACGGAATCTTCCCAGGAATGCAATGCATGCTGAACTCGGCCAAACGCAACCATCGACTTATCATCGGCACTGTTGCGCACGACCAGAATCGGTGGAACTCGCGTCGCAATGGCGCTGACATCCGCATTGGTTTTCGTGCGAATCTCGTCCTGCATTGCTTCCATCGCCTGACCATATCCTTTGGGGATAATGATCAGAACCTGAAAGCCGCTGGTTCCGAATTCCTGACTAATTTGTTTCTGAGCCGCATTGATGCGAGCCATCTCATCACCGGATGACTGGTCTGTCGGCACGGATTCAGACGCCTGATTCAGACCATGAAGTTGTTCGATTCTCTTCGCCAACTGATTTGCTGACGCAAGGAGTTCGGTGTCTGACTTCTCGCCACGCCGAACTTTTCGAGCCGCAGCAACTTTCTCGGATGCAATGGTTTCAGCATCAGGCTCAGTACCAACATCGGACTGCGGCGCATACCGTTCTGCCAGCACACGAAGTTTTGCGGTGTCCTCATCGCCACCATCAAACCAGTCCGCGCGGATGCCGGATTCGTCCAGAAGAGCAGGCGTGCGCGGCAAATCGTCAGCATTCAGAATGACAACAACACGCTGTTGTTCACTGAACGTCAGCATCATTTCGACGATGCCCAGCCCCAGCATCGGATACAGCAGCACCGGAAGAATTGTGATCATGAACAACGTGCGCCGATCGCGCAGCTGATCTCGTACTTCGCGGAGAAACACAAGTTTGATGTTCTTCCAGCTCATTCTGAATCTATCTTCCTGTGGACCATTGAGTAACAAATATCAGCCTGCAACATTAAAGCTGTCTGCACTCGTCAACATGCCACGTAATGTCGATTTCTAATCCGATATGTTTCACACGTCTTCAGGACTCAATCACTGCCGCAGATTTGCGAGGGAATGAGACACTCAATTCGCACCACCGTCTTTCGCTTACCTGACGGCAACAACTTCGTCTTCACGCCTCTGAATCAATTCAAAGAACAGTTCTTCAACATCAGGCTGCTTGTACGTTTCCGCAAGTTCCGGAAGTGTGCCCTCTGCCAGAATTTTTCCGCGATGAATAATGGCGATCCGATCGCACAATTTTTCGACTTCTCGCATGATGTGTGTCGAAAAGATGATGCACTTACCTTGATCTCGCAGAGCAGCCACGGCTTGAAGTACAGCTCTGGCAACCAACACGTCCAGCCCTGAGGTTGGTTCGTCAAAAATGATCACCGGGGGATCGTGGACGATTGTTCGAGCAATCGAAACTTTCTGTTTCATCCCCGTGGACATTTTTCCGCCGAGTCGGTCACGGATGTCGTTCATCTGAAGAACATCAAAAATCTCGTCAATGCGTGTCTGCAATTTTTCGTCGGGAATTCCGTACAATCGCCCGTAGTATTCGACCATCTCTCTGGCCGTCATTCGGTCATAGATGCCCGTGTTGCACGACATGAAACCAATGCGAGCACGAACGCCTTCAGGATTGCGAACGACATTGATTCCATCGACTTCCGCAAGACCTCTGGTTGGCCGCAGGACCGTACTCAGAATTCGCAGACAAGTTGTTTTCCCAGCACCATTTGGCCCCAACAGGCCATAAATTTCACCCGGGCGAACCTGGAACGAAACGTCGTCCAGCGCGCGGAAGATTCCGTTTTTGGGGTCGTCGAATTCTTTGAACAGGTTTTGAACTCGAATCATTCGTGGCTCGCTGTTTGACAATCGCCGTCGGACACGGCCGCTGCTTGCCTGAAATTGTATTTCTTCTGAGATCTTCCCCGAGGGAACAACTCGCGGCACTGTGAGCCTACCACACACAACTGAAGTCGGATTCGAGCGACTGATGTTGCTTTCGATCTTTACGACTGCAGAATCGGAAAAATCGTTCTGGGCTATTCTCGCTGGAACGGAAACACCTGATCGATGCAATCGAATCAGTCCGCAGAAAAGCGGCGATCCGTAAAGCCGGTGCGAGTTACACAGCGACGACTTCTGAGAGCAGTCACAGCGCCAGCGGCGGTTCCTGGCGCAGGGCGAGCGGCGACTGAGGATTCACTGGAAAGGAATCCTGGCGCAATCCGCTTCGGCAGGCAAAGAAGCAGAACGCAACCGGCCGCTCGATACCTCAGTGAGCTTACGACTGTAGAATCGGAAGCACAGGCACCGCAGGTGATGCTACTGCTGCAACAGGCCGATCGATGTAGTCGTAAAACACGTTTCTCTGACGAGGAATGTAGCCCACGTTTTCGATGCAGCGACGAATGGATTCAATCGTCAGATGATGCACCGTGCCAGCCTGCGACACGACGTTTTCTTCAATCATCAGACTGCCCATGTCGTTCGCCCCAAAGAGCAATGCCAGCTGGCCAACTTTCTCACCCTGCGTCACCCACGAAGATTGAATGTTGGGAACATTGTCCAGATACAAACGGCTGACAGCCTGAGTCTTCAGGTACTCAAACGCACCAGCGGGCGGAATGTGAGCCATGTCGGTATGATCAGGCTGGAAGGTCCAGCAGATGAAAGCTGTGAAGCCGCCGGTTTCGTCCTGAAGTTGCCGCACTCGATCGAGATGTTCAATTCGCTCGGCCAGAGTTTCAACGTGACCAAACATCATCGTCGCCGATGACTTTCCGCCCAGCTCGTGCCAGACGCGCATGACATTCAGCCAGTCGTCGGTGAGCACCTTGCCACGAGTGATCAATGTGCGAACTCGGTCGACGAGGATCTCACCGCCGCCACCAGGCAGACTTCCCAAACCAGCCGCCTGCAGACGTTCCAGAACTGTCTTGAGTGGTAGCTTGCTGATCTTGGTGAAGTGATGAATTTCGGGCGGGCTGAAGCCGTGAATGTTGACCTGAGGATAATGCTGGCGCAAAGTCCGAAGCATGTCTTCGTACCATTCCAGCGGAAGTTTGGGATGCAATCCGCCCTGCAACAAAATCTGGTCCCCGCCAAGGGCGACGGTTTCTTCGATCTTCTTCAACAGCACATCCATCGGCAGCACATACACTTCCGGATGATTGGGCGGCCGATAAAACGCGCAGAAGTCACACACCGCTGTGCAGGCGTTTGTGTAGTTGATATTGCGATCGATATTGTAGGTGCGAAACGGCTCCGGATGCATGCGCATCGTGACGGCATTCGCTGCAGCACCGATGGCTGCAATGTCGTTCGACTGCAGCAGCGCGAGGCCTTCTTCGGGAGTGAGTCGTTCGCCGGCAACTGCTTTCTCAAGCAGTGACGAGATCTCGGAAGACGATTTCGACATTTTGTTTCACCAGGTTATGCTTGGCCGCCAGTTCACAGAACAATTTTAGTCCGCTGCGTTCGGCCGAGGTCAAATGGTAGTGCAGATTCTTGGTCAGATAATTGTGGGCCAGGGTCTCAGAAATTCCCAGCCGTGGTGCTTCGTCATGTGCGATCTTGTCCACTCGTGCTAAACCAAGATCGCGAGCTTGCGACAAGGCTTCTTCGACGCCTTCTGTGTTCGCTTCATGTCGAGCAACCCACATGGCGAAGACGAACGGCAGACCGGTCCAGTCATTCCAGAATTGTCCAAGGTCGATCACTTCGACGAACGACTCGGAAGGGTTGTGCATGGCACGATCGCCGATCAGCAGCACGGCGTCCGCTTTGCTGTCCTGAGTTGCTGAATCCATGTGAAGCGGTTCCGTCTTAGGAATCACTCCATAGCGTTCCGCCAGAATCACCTTGGTCAGCGCTGCGCTGGTGCGGGACCCTTCATCAAGGGCCAGGGTTCGAATTTCGCCTGGGTGAACGCGGCAGTACAGCTTGACGCTCAGCACTTCACCGCGAGCCGCCACACAGGCATCCGAAATCACTTCGTAGCCCGGCCGACGGAAATACTCCACGGACGGAATCAAAGCGACGTCCAGAGTTCCGTTCGCCAGTGAATCGGCTAGGCGACTTGGATAGTCCAAAATCAGGTTCGCGGTTGGCAGCAGGATCTCCAGACCCTCAACAAGTGGACGCGAGTTCAGATAACTGACCGCTCCGATTTGTAGCTGGTGGAGTGACGATGAATTTTGAGAGTAGTTAGTCATGGCTCAAAACACAGAAAAGGCGGGCTTTGTTCCAAACATCGCCCAGGAGTCCACAGTATATGGGTCGCAAGGGATCACTCAACAGCCGGAAGGCAAAAGGTTTGGATCACTCCCATTCTTCGGTCGACTTTTTCGGCGTTCTGTGAATTGAAGCCGCGATTATCGTCCGACCGTGTGGCTGAACTGATGTCGTCCGTCCAGAATTTCCGATCCAAAGGCATTGTTCGCGTTTGGATGGACATTCAGGATTCGCCGGACTGGTTTGGAAGCCAGTCCCGACAAAAGCCACCCTTCCAACTTCTATTTTTAACTATCCGTGAACGACTGTCGCCGTTAACGAACTCTGCGTCGACTGCTGAAAATTAGGACGAGGATCAACTATGGCCCACAGCCCGGACCTGAATATCGCACTCATTGGCTGCGGCACCGTTGGTACAGGAGTAGTCAGGATCCTGCAATCGTCCGCCGAACTGCTCACACAAAGAACCGGGCGTTCGATCAATCTGAAGAGAGTTGTCGTTCGAGATCCTTCCAAACGACGCGACGTCGACCTGGGTAATATCCCGGTCACTGATGATATTCGCTCGGTCATCAACGATGCTGAGATCCACGCCGCCATTCACGTTGTTGGGGGAATCAATCCGGCACGCGCTGATGTGACCGGCCTGCTGGAATCAGGCAAGGATGTAATCACCGCAAACAAAGCACTGCTGTACGCTCATGGTGCCGAGCTGTTTGCGCTGGCCTCCAAACTGAATCGCACGATCTGCTTTGAAGCGGCCGTTGCTGGAGGCATCCCGATCATTTCTGCAGTGAACACAGCGTTGACAGCAAATCGCATTATTTCCATTGAAGCAATTCTGAATGGGACCAGCAACTTTATTCTCACTCGAATGTTCGATCGACGTCAGACCTATGAAGATGTTTTGACGGAAGCGCAGGCACGAGGATACGCGGAAGCAGATCCAGCAATGGATGTGGATGGCACTGACGCAGCTCAGAAACTTTCGATCCTGACACGACTGGCGTATGGGACAACCGTTCCTCTGGAAGCGATTGTTCGTCAGGGGATTCAGCACATTGAGTTGCTTGATTTGCTTGTGGCTGCGGAGCTTGGTTATCGAGTGAAGCTGCTTGCCACATCGCGCCTGTCGAAAGGTCGACTGGAAATTTCAGTCCAGCCAACTCTGGTGAAAGCCGATCGTCCCGTCGCGTTAACCAACGGCGCTGACAACATCGTCAGCATTGAAGGCGACGCTGTTGGACTGATGCGATTTGCAGGTGCCGGAGCTGGCCAGTTGCCGACAGCATCAGCAGTCATGGCAGACGTAATTGACTATGCCACCGGACGGGCTGCCATTACCTTTCAGTCCCTGGGCCGCATGCAGTCACGACAGTCGATCCCATTGCAGCCGCAGGAGGATTTGTGTCGTCGCTATTATTTGCGATTCACGGTGGCCGACCGTCCGCACGTTCTGGCGGACATTGCCGACATTCTGGGTCGCAATGAAATCAGCATCAGCAGCGTTCGTCAGGACGAAACAGCGGATGTCGATGATGAATCGGGTGTAGCTCGTCTTGTCATCATGACGCACCGCACAACCGAAGGCCGCCTCAGGGCTGCTGATGCCGCCATCGCTGCATTGACATCCGTGCGAGGCAGCCGCATCCGCATGCCGATAGCCGAATAACATCCGTCATCCAGCAGATCGATCGAAAGAGTGATGACGCATACATGATCGGGGCACACGCGGGCGGCCAGAAATCCATCGAAGAGAACGAAGGCATCAAGACAGTGCGGCCACTCAGGCGGCAGGCCAATAAGTCTTTACCAACACAGAACGATTTTCCCCATCGTTCACGAGCAGTGGAGACACAGTTGAGACAACTGTTCTACGATGCGTTCTGGCATGTTCTGACTTGCCGCTCGCCCAGGACCAATTGCACAGACTCAGCTGCGACCTACTGAGGAGCATTGCTGGAATGTTCTGAGGCAACGTCTTCCGCCGCCAATTCAAGTTGCTCCAGGACAGCGACAACTTGTTCATGGCCTTTGCGAGACTGTCGCACGATCAGGCGATTTCCTGCGATGCTCATCTTACCGCCCTCGCCATCCATATCGTGCCACCGGCAGGGTGGAGATGTCATTTCCTGAATCGTCTGGAGCAATCCCGACTCCCACGTAACCACAGGTATTTCATCCGCTGGTTCTTCTGTTTGTGCAACTTCTGCTTTTGGTTTCGAAGGTTGCGTTTTTGTTCTTCGAGGCATCGCGGCCTGCGGGGCACCGGCCATACCGCCACCGCCTAAGGCGCCGCCCATTTGACTTGGTTCAAGCATGCTGAAAAAGCCGCCACCGCCCATGCCACCGCCCGGAAAGCCCTGCGTCTCCCACGTGGTTGCGGTCAGTTGGGAAATTTCACGAATCAGTGAAATGTCGTAGCTGCGGAGAAACATATTCTCATCTTGCTCCGCCATCTCTTTGGTTGTGATGACATAGAGTTCATTCTTTGCAATCCAGGTCATTTCGGGGTCGGCTGTTGACAGGATGTAATCCAAAGCACTGCCCATGGTCATGAAGTTCTCTGGAATCTCGATGTCTCGAACAGAGATATCGTCGAATTCACTGACCCCTTGAAAATCAAGCCCAACCGTGTCGGGCTTGAATACGACCGTGGTTCCTTGCGATTCTGCCAGATGCGTCCGCATACATTCCAAAATAGCGGTCAGTGCATTCTCTCCGGGGAAATTCAGGGCGGGCGCACGCTCTGACTGCATGAGTTCGTTAAGTCTTCGTTCCGCATCACGTTCCGACTGACGTGAAAATTCTGCCGCTGCTCCCGTGAATCGTCGGGCGGGTTTAGTAACAGACATCTCGCCAACTCCGTCCGTTGCCGCCGCTGAAACGGCCCCTTCGGTTCGTCCCGATACTTCAGTCGCAGATTCGTCAGCGGTCGAGAGTGCTCCGGCTGTTGCGTCCAAAGCAACGGTTGTGCTTCCGGCACCCGCGGCATCCTGAAAAGCTCGCAGTTGAGTCATTCCCCAGAGTCCGGTGGCAAGTAACAGACCGGCCGAAAATGTCAGTCCGATTTTGCTCATGAGAGTTGCTCCTGTTGAGGTGAGAGAATTCAATCTTGCAATTTCCGCTGCGTTCAGGTCAGCGAATTCCTGCGATGCCAGTCCGGGGGCTCCCAGACTGATCGCCTTTTGGATCAGTGCCGGTGATGCTGCTGAAGCCGATGACTGCATGGACGCAACGGCAACCGCGAGCACACCAATTTCCACGCCACGGCGAGCCAATCGAACTCGCAAAATACGGCGAGCGTCTCGAATCCGACCGTCGATCGCCCCCTTGGTTTCATTAAGCTGGTCCGCAATTTCCTGATTGGTCTGTTGAGCGAAATAGCTCATCACCAAAACGTCTCGATACTTTTCCGGCAGCTGATTCAGTTCTTCGTCAAGTGAAGCCAGATCATTGGCTTCAGCAATCACATCCAGCGGATCAGGTCCCGATGTGGAAACCTCATCTGGCAATGGTTGCGTCATTGTTCGATTCCTCAGCCGCACCAGTCGTACCGATGCCCTCCATGCCACACTGTAAAGCCAGCCCGAAAGCGACCCACATTCGTAAATGCTGGCCGGCCGTTTTGACAGTGCAAAAAATGTTGCCTGAAACGCGTCATCCACATCTGGCGACTGTCCGACAACTCGCCGACAAACCGACATCACCAGGGACGCATGTCGCTCCACAATGGCTGCAAACGAAGCCTCATCCCCATCGTGAATGAACCGCCGAAGCAGATCTCGATCCGATGGAAACACAGGATTTGGTTCGTTGCTTTCCGAGGAGTTTGTCATGGCTGACATTAAAGTGCCGCCCGAACATCGTTTGCTGCGCAGAAATTGGACAATTCTTCGAAGTCTGAGCAAAAGCCCCGTTTTCACCAGCACTGCATGAGATCGCCATGAGAACAACGAACTCCGCTGCCGGAAAGAATCAGGAGCTTCTCAATGGCTTTATGCGATTGCGGTACAGCCACTCAACCTTGGTGCGTGCCCACGGTGTTTTGCGGAGAAACTTCAGACTGGACTTCACGCATGGATCATGTGTAAAGCATCGAATCGGCACTTCCTGACTCATCTCGTCCCACCCAACCTGTGCGACAAGTTGCTCCAGCATCATTTCCAGTGTGATGCCATTCAAGGGATCGAGGGGGCGTCGTCGATTCATACGTTTCCGGCCAGACACAAAAGCAGAAGCAAAAAAGCAGTGCAAGATGTAGCACGAAAGTCGGCTTCAGGCTACTGTGCTCCTGATTTCTATGAATCCCGGGCCTGAAACAGGGACACGCCATGATGCAAGAGTTCACGATAAGCGATATTTAGCCGTGTACGTTGTGTCCATTGTGAGTTGGCAGCCGTCCAGGAGATTGCAGCCCCCTGATTCGGGATTGGCGCACTCGATCGAATCATCAAAATGCCACTCAGGATCGCCGCCATCCAACTGAGTTCTTCAATCGGCGACTGTTTTATTTCTGGGGAACTGAATGTCCGTCATTTCAAGATCAAGTGCCTGCTTATTTGCCATCGCACTCTTCGTTTCATCGCCGATTTTGGCTTCTGAACCGGGCGAATCCAATTGGCCCCAATTTCGGGGGGCTGACTCAACAGGCGTATCTCTCAATCAGGGCTTGCCTGATCGCTGGTCGTCCACAGAGAACGTCGAATGGAAAGCCGAATTGCCCGGTCGTGGCTGGAGCGCGCCGGTGGTCTGGGGCGACAACGTGTTCCTGACTGCCGTTGTGAACTCGGGCGAAACGGAACCTCTGCGAAAAGGTCTTTACTTCGGCGGAGAGCGTCCGACACCTCCGGAGTCAGAACACCAATGGAAGGTGATGTGCCTGGAACTTTCGTCCGGAAAAATCCGATGGGAGAAAACTGTCCATCAGGGTTCACCGCCTTCGCCGATTCATCTTAAGAATAGTTACGCTTCAGAGACACCTGTCACCGACGGCAAGCATCTGTATGCCTGTTTTGGAAATGTTGGCATCTTCTGTTTCGACCTGGAGGGTCATCAGGTCTGGAACTACGACATTACACCTTGCTCGACACGATTGGGCTGGGGAACAGCATCGTCTCCGGTGCTTCATGGCGATCGCCTCTACTATCAGTTTGACAATGATGATCAGTCCTATTTGATTGCACTGGACAAGCAGACCGGCAAGACCATCTGGAACGTGTCGCGTAACGAAAAAAGCAACTGGGCGACTCCATTTGTCTGGGCTCATGAAGGCCGAACAGAAATTGTCACCGCAGGCACAGGCGCGGTGCGAAGTTATGATCTCGATGGAAATCTGCTGTGGTCACTCAAGGGGATGTCGAGCATTACGATTGCTGTTCCGTACGCTGTCGACGGATTGCTGTATGTGAGTTCCGGTTACATCCTCGATCAGGTCAAGGCATTGTATGCAATCAAGCCAGGTGCCTCGGGTGACATTACATTGCCACAGGGTGAAACCAGCAGCGAATTCATTGCGTGGTCCAGCATGTTCATTGCTCCGTATAATCCGACAACCCTCGTGCATAATGGGCGATTGTTTATTCTCTACGATCGGGGACTCCTGAGTTGCTTCGATGCAAAAACCGGGGAACAACGCTACGACCGACAGCGACTGGCACGCGGCGTTGCGGTCACATCTTCACCATGGTTCTACGATGGTAAGGTCTTCTGCCTGAACGAGGATGGTGTCTGCTGCGTCGTTCGCGAAGGAGATAATTTCGAACTGCTTCACACGAATGAATTGGCTGGCGATGATATTTGTCTGTCAACTCCGGCAATTGCGGGTGACAGACTCTTGATTCGCACCGATAAGCGACTCTACTGCATCAGGAACCCAGCGCAACCCTGATGACCTTCGAGTGACAATCGACCAGACTGGCATGGCAGCATACGGCGATGGCCAGCGAGGTTAAGTGAATCCAAAGGCGTGACTGAGCGACGTTTGATATGACAATTCTCTACTCCATTGATGACCAGCGGATGATCCGCATGCAGGAGGGGGATGCGTATGCTTTCAACGAACTTGTCAGCGAATGGCATGGGCCGCTGTTTGGATTCTTTTTGAAAAACACTCGAGACGAGCATCTTTCCGAAGACCTTGTTCAGGAAACACTGCTGCGGCTTTATCGCAATTGCTGGGATTACCTTCCCAAAGGATTGTTTAAAGGCTTCTTGTTTCGAATCGCCCGAAATCTGCTTATTGACCATTCCCGTCGGACGGTGAATGATGTGTTGATCGGCTGCATTCGAAGGCGATCCTCAGTCAACACTGACGACGATGTCGATTTGATGCAGCAGGTTCCCGACGACGTAGTTTCCCCTGATCATCGGGCAATGGAACGTGAAGTTGCAATCGTGGTTCGGGAACTACTGCATCAACTGCCGGAGGAACAGCGTCAGACGTTCCTGCTGCATCACTACAATTCCCTGACATTGTCTGAAGTGGCCGACGCCATGGAAACATCTCTGCCCACCGCGAAGAGCCGACTCCGGTTGGCGAAGGAAAAACTGCGACACCTGCTGACCTGCCGAGGATTCTCGGAAGAATGTTTTTTTGAAGTCCCGTCATCCGAGTCCTGACTGCCTGCGTTCCAGGCAGTCGGGCTACGGTCGGACTGTCACACAGAACTCAGGAAACTCACAGAATCACAAGCACAAGAATTCTCCACCATGCCTCATTTCAGTCGACTGACCGACATTATTACCTGCAGCATCACGGACCTTCTGAACACATCAGAGAATCCCTCGCAAACATTGCGAGAGATCATTGATGAAATGAACGAAGGATTGTCCGCATGTCGCCGAAACGTTCGAACGTCGGCAAGTAATGGCGAGCGTCTGCAAAAGGAGATCGCAGAATACGAGGTACTGATTCGGGAATGGAAAGACAAAGCACGCCAGTTCTTGTCCGACGGCGACGAAGATGGTGCTCGTGATTCTCTGCGGCGAAAAGTTGAAGTTGAAGATCTGATTGCCGGTCTGCGTCCCGAAATGGAGGCCGCGAATTCTACCTGGCAGCATATGCTGCGAATCCAGAAAGCTCTTGAAGCAAGGCAGTCGGAGGCCGTTCGCAAGATGGAAGAAATGACGGGACAGCCACTGGCGGTCCCGTTGGAATCGGAAACAGCCGTTATGTCAGCATCTGCAGCATCGAATGAGCGTGCACGCGAAGTAGAAGCCGAACTCGAAGCTCTCAAACGTGAACTTGGTGCATGACGGAAAAGACATCCTGGTCCTGCCGGATCTCCAGAAGCTTGCGACGCGAGCTGATGAATGCAGCCACAGATCCCAGCCCGTTCGACAGCAGCGTTGTCACTAACGCAGATTTTCCGGGCATCATATTGTCCATCGATCACGCAGACTGCGGCGGCCTTGCGTTCATCGAGGAATCCGAAGCCACAATTGCAATCAGCGACCCGGTGTTTGTGACACCTGCGACACCAGAACAGAAGCGGCGCTGGTTCCAATGGATGCTGCTCGAGGTTCAGGCATACTCGAGTCGAGCCCCCGGCTCTCTGGTTCGTTCTATCCAACCGCCGGAAGCGGCGGAGTCCCGTGATTGGATCACATCAAGTCTGAAAGATGCAGGCTTCTTCATCGCAGCAAAGGCCGGGTATTGGGTCAAACGTGATTGCGACGATTTGCAGAAAGACCTGTCTGCACACAAAGTAACAAGACCACCGGCAATGAGCCTGAAGACACTGACTTTTGACAAATGGTCGCAGGACACTCGGCTGCTCGAACTTCTTTGCGAGCTGGTAAATTCCATTCTGACCGATACTCAGGACCTGCGGGGGCTTCCTGCGGCGACAACGCAAGCTCTTATGAAGCAATGGCTTGATCAGAAGGCCAGCATTTTGTTAGCAGAGATGAACGCCGTGACAGCGGGACTTTGCGTTGTGACGAACGAATTCAACGAACAATCGAATGCATCGCGCGAGTATCGTATTGAGTACGTTGGTGTTCGCCCGGGGTCACGTCGCCTTGGTATTGCGTCAGAACTGATCCGACAATTACCAGCAACACAGGAATTGTTCGGACAGAATTCCACGGCGAGTCCCGCAGCAGAGACCGCCCCAATACGCCTGACGACGTTTGCAGATCAACTCAATAATTCAGCAGTCGAGCTTTACCAAAAACTCGGTCTCGTGCTGGAAGCAGATTTCGATATCTGGTGTTGGCTGGCGTGATGGGCAATCGGCAATCGGCAGTCGGCAATCGGCAATCGGCAATCGGCAATCGGCAACTGGCAACTGGCAACTGGCAACCGGCAACCATGCCGGTATTACTCAAAACTGCGCGGCAAAGTCAGATCTCTGAGAGCCAATCAACCAAAATCAGAACGCTCGCCAATGGCTGGTTAAAACGAAAGAGCCTTCGCGAAGCGAAGGCTCTTAATCATTAATTCATGCCAGCAACAAACACTGCTTACTGAGCTGGTGCTTCAGCTGGGGTCTCAGCCGGTGTTTCAGCAGGAGCTTCGCCTTCAGCTGGTGCCATCGTTTCGCCGGCTGGTGCCACCATGCCCGCTGGATCTGGCGTCGCAGGTGGAGCTGGAGTTTCAGCTGGCTCACCACAACCAACCTGAACGAACGTCAAAGCCACAAACAGCATTGAAAAGCCAAACTTCTTCATGATCTTCTCCAGGGTTCACATTCAATTCACTAATCGGCAATACCATCTTAAACGCAGGCTGGCATTGAATTTACTGGCAATCAATGTATCAGTCGCGAAAAGAAAAACACCCCTAGGACAGATGAGACTCCAATTTTTCTTGCGCTCCGGAACTTTCTGGACGCCCTGAGCGCTTTGGGAAACCAAGTCCCAATGGACTGATTCCAACGTCCATGCCGGTTTTGTCTGCCGCAACCCCCTCGGCTATGCAGAATGGCTGAATTCCGATGGGAAAAGCATTGATATCGCGACGAACATGGACAACTACCCCTGTTTCTTTCCCTTCGGCTTCGCTTCAACATCGAATGGTTTAAGCGGGAAAAGTGCAGAAGGAATGCGATGATTTGTCATCACTCGTTCCAGTCCCTCAACGATTTTCGGGTTCTCTGCAGCGACGTCCAGCGTCTCCCCCACATCCTTCGCCATATTATATAGCTCTGTTTTGACTTTCCCCTGATTCATCTTCTGGCGGATCGCCTTCCACTCGCCGATGCGAATCGATTGTTGTCCGCCGTACCCTGGGAACTCGCGATAAAGGAAAGGTCGCTCCGGCTGCGCACCCGTTGCCAGCAGCGAAACAAGACTCACGCCATCAGACTCTGTTTGCAGTTTTGAATCCTTGTCTGCGATTTCGAGAAGCGTCGGCATCCAGTCTTCAAATCCACTGACATAGTCGCTGGTGCTTCCTGCCGCCACATGACCAGGCCAGCGCACGATCGTTGGCACGCGCACTCCTCCTTCATACAGCGAGCCCTTCAGCCCACGAAGTTCACCGACGCTTTTGAAAAAGTTGTAATCGACTTCCTGCTCAAGGTGAGTCGTACCATTGTCAGAACTGAAGATCACGATCGTATTCTGATCGAGTTGCAGTTCCTTCAGATGCTTCAGCAGCGATCCAATGTCGCTGTCCATGTGGCTGATCATCGCCGCATAGGCCGCTCGAGGCGTGAAGTGTGGGGTATAGCCACCTTTGTCTGCTGTAAACGGAGGATCGTTCCATCCCAGATCGAGATACGGTTTCAACTCCGCATCCGGCACATGCAACGCAACATGTGGAAGTGTTGTCGGATAGTAAAGGAAAAAGGGACGTTCACGATTGTCGCTCATGAACTGCAGAGCTTCCTCGCGGATTCGGTCAGGTGCATAGTCCTGCCCTTTGAACCGGTCGTAACTTCTCGGATCATTCGAGTCTGCGCCGCCAGCCAGCTTGCCGTGCCCAGGCACAGGCGGTGAATTCTTCAACGGCACTCGTTCGGTGTTGCTCCAGAGGTAGTTCGGATAAAAGCTGTGCGCGTGCCGCTGGCAGTTGTACCCAAAGAAGCGATCGAAACCCTGCTTCATCGGATCGCCTTCCGAACCTGGTCCTCCCAGTCCCCACTTGCCAAAGGCTCCCGTCACATAACCTTTCGCCTTGAGTTGTTCGGCAAGAGTGACTTCACCATCCGGGATCGGCTTCTGACCTTCTGGCTGCATTTCACTATTGTCTCGCACCCAGGCTCGTCCGGGATCTTTCCCTGTCAGAAGGACGCAACGAGACGGCGCGCAGACGGCATTGCCAGAATAATGCTGCGTCAGCCGCATTCCTTCAGCCGCCAGTTGATCCAGATTCGGAGTCCGTATTTTTTCCTGCCCAAAGCAGCCGGCTTCTCGATATCCCAGATCGTCTGCCAAAATCAAGATGATGTTTGGTTTGGTGTGTTCCGCGGCAGCAACCGACACGGCAGAAAACGCCACCAAACTAACCATGATCATTCGCGTCGCGCGAAGTAGAATCATGAAACCAATCATAAATCGCCCTCTCTGAAAAGCCTGTTGCCCCAACCAGGGCATTGCCTGTAAACCAACTGGCCTTACGCCCGTTACCACGGAAATCGTTCACGCTGTTCGCTGACCAGGAGAGACGCGCCACGTTGACGCACAAAATCCCGCAAGCAACAAAATGAAACCAATTGGCCAAAATCTGAAGTCCGCGATTATCAGGACTTTCACCAGCCCGATCCATCGATTCGCGAAGAAAAGAGCGAACTCGCCAATGAGATTCTGCTGAGAAGCTTGCCGACAAATCCAGGTTTTTGACACTCGATAGATTTTCCTTCTGCCCGTCCGGTAAGATAATGCGACTGAAACTGCATGCTTTCGGTGAGTAACAGCCCTTCAGACAGCATGCACCGCGAGCGTTGACGCCTGCACCGCGCCGCCTGGTTTTGGCTCGCGATATTGTGTCGATCGAGCGAAGTCTTCACGTTGCCCGAACATATTATGGAGTATGTAATGTTTCTGAAACGATTGAGTCTCGTGGCCGCATTGGCCGCACTTCTGGTATCTGCCAGTAATGCTTCCGCGGCCGATGTCTGGGGATTAAAAGCTGGCACGCCCGAAATGAAGTCGGCGACAACTCTGGCCTTCGGGCCCGAAGACATTCTGTTCGTCGGAGATGCAAAAGGTGCTGCCGTGTTCGCGCTTGCCACAGGCAACATGAAAGGCGATGCAGCCAAAGCATCGATCGATATCACTGATCTTCCCTCAGCAATTGCCAACGAAATTCATGCAGAGAAAGTGGAGATCAACGACCTTGCTGTGAATCCACGAACGGGGGCCGCGTTCGTTGCCGTAACCGCCGATGGTGCTGCCGCTATTGTTCAGATCGACGGCGCAGGAAAGATTTCCTCGATCTCTTTGAAGGACATCAAGTTCTCCAAAGCGACGTTGAGCGATGCTCCAGAAGACAAGGTCGTGGGTGAAGGACGACGCGCGGCAAATCGTCGCTCAGAATCCATCACTGACATCGCGTTTTTCGAGAATAAGGTGCTTGTGTCAGGTTTGAGCAACGCTCAATCTCCGTCCACAGTGCGTGAACTGAATTTTCCTTTCGCGGATGCCGACAAAGGCATGGGCGTGGAAATCTACCACGCAGCTCATGGCAAGAGCGAAGATTTTTCAGCCATGCGAACTTTCGTTCCCATGATGATTGATGGAGAACCCAGCATTCTTGGTGCCTACGTCTGCACGCCGCTGGTGAAGATCCCGGTCAAGGAATTGTCCGCGTCGGGCGAAAAGGTCAAAGCGACGACCGTTGCCGAACTTGGCAATCGCAATCGCCCGCTGGATATGATCGCCTATAACAAAGACGGTGCCGACTATCTGCTGCTCAGCAATAGTGCTCGTGGCGTGATGAAAATCACGACTGCTGGACTAAGAGAGAACAAGGGTCTGACGGAACCTGTTGGCGGTGGCGGAACTGCTGGCCAGCAATTTGAAACTGTTGAATCGATGAATGGTGTTGTTCAGCTCGACAAGTTGAACGAAACCTCAGCATTGGTTCTGGTTCAGGTTGAAGGCGGTCCTCAGAATCTGAAGACAATCGCACTGCCGTAAGCTTGATTTGTTCCAGTGATTTTTTTGGCCCCCGAGTACCGCTCGGGGGCTTTATTGTCAGTGCTTCCTGTTGCTCTGAACGTGGCGATCGCCGCGAGTGTCATTCTGAAAAATTTCGAACAGACTTGTGGGTTGAGACCATCATTCACGTGGTTCACGTTTGCACGAGCAAATCGCTTTCAGTGAAGCATATCGCCTTCACGGGCCAAACTTTCCAGGACTTTTTGCTGTTATGACTTCTGTTTTTCGTCCGGCCATCGATCGAATGGCGGGCTACACTCCCGGTGAACAGCCTCAGGACGGAGGCTGGGTCAAGCTGAATACCAACGAAAATCCTTATCCGCCTTCTCCGAGAGTTGTCGATGCAATTCGACGTGCCGCGGAAGGTCGTCTGAATGTTTATCCGGACCCTGGTGCGAGTGGATTTCGAAAAGTTGCTGCCAGACTTTTCAATGTTGATCCCGATTGGATTTTGCCAGCCAACGGCAGTGATGAAAATCTGACTATCATCACTCGATCCTTTTGTGATGCAGATCAGTCAATCGCATACCCATATCCCAGCTACGTGCTTTACGAATCCCTGGCTCAGATTCAGGGCTGCCATGTCGTTCGACTGGGCCTGAACTCCGGTTGGCAATGGGATGCAAACGAAGCGGCTGAACTGCGCAGGAAAATTCGCATCTTCTACGCGCCAAACCCGAACTCACCAACCGGCACTTTGTGGACCGCCGAGCAACTCCGCCAGCTGCTTCCCGATCACGGTGTTCTGGTACTGGATGAAGCCTATGGAGATTTCTGCCAGCAGCCGCATCGCGGAGAACTTCTCCGAAACAGTCTCTTCGACAATCGCATGATCGTGACTCGTACATTCAGCAAGTCGTACAGTCTGGCTGGCATCCGCTTCGGTTTCGCCGTGGCACATCCGGAACTGATCAGCGGTATGCAGAAAGTTAAAGACAGCTACAACTGTGACGCTGTCGCCATCGCAGCGGCAACCGCGGCGCTCGAAGACCAGGACTGGATGCTGCAGAATCGTGCAAAGATCCTGGCGACTCGCGAGAGACTTGCGGCAGAATTGCCAGCGTTCGGTTTCCATGTTCATCCCAGCGAAGCCAATTTTATCTGGACAACGCACGCAACCAGCAAACATCAGGAACTCTACGAGCAGCTTAAGCATCGCAAAATTCTTGTTCGCTATATGAAGTTCCCGGATGCGCTTCCTGATGGCGGCACACTGGATGGACTTCGTATCACCATCGGCACGGACGCAGAAATCGATCGCGTGCTGGAAGTCATGGGTGACGTTGTGAAAGCGGCCACATAACATCGCATTTTTTCGCGCTCCCGACTTTGTATCAACCAATTGGTCAATCGGAATTCTGACGCGAGCGAACACAGAGGGCAGGGCAGGTCACTGACATCCGAGTCGAATCTGAATCGATTGTAAGGACTGTAACGAGCCCTGCAGAATCAACTGGTCCGTGTTCCAGTCGCTTGCCGCACTTCCTTTTCAATCTTCTCGAACATAGCGCAAGCTTTTCGGCAGCCTCCATGCGAATCAAATATTCCTGGCCAATCGATTTGCCATGATGCTTTTTATTCGCCCGACGAACTTTGCCCCTTGTCACGCCGCTGAATCTTAACCCCTGGTTACCACGAATGTCTCGAACCGCATCCATCACACGCAACACCGCCGAAACGCAGATCGAGTTATCAATCGATCTCGACGGCAGCGGCCAGAATGAGATCTCTACCGGCGTGGGTTTCTTTGACCACATGCTCACGCTGTTCGCGAGGCATGGATTGTTTGATCTGAAGGTAAAGGCCGTTGGCGATCTGCACGTGGATCATCACCACACCGTAGAAGACGTTGGTATCTGCCTTGGTCGCTGCCTCAACCAGGCACTGGGTGACAAAAAAGGAATCACACGATACGGCCACATGACGTTGCCAATGGAGGAAACTCTGGTCACCTCCGCTGTCGACCTCAGTGGACGCATGGCGTTTGTGTATCGAGTCGATTTTCCAACGGAGAAAATTGGACAGTTCGACACTCAACTTGTTCAGGAATTCTGGACAGCCGTGTCCAGCAATGCCCTGATGAATCTTCATTTGTTGCTCCACCACGGCACCAACAGTCATCACATTTCTGAAGCAGTGTTCAAATCGACAGCCCGAGCGCTGCGTATGGCCGTTACTGTCGACCCTCGCCAGCAGGGTGTGCCCAGCTCTAAGGGAACGCTTCACCAATAGCCGTGCCTCTGGACAAATCCAGTACATGACAGAACCAGCAGCAGCCTATACGAATCGCTGTCACGATTGAGTTGTTTAACCGTCAGCCGGAGGCGTACGCGGATCCCGCCAACAACGTACGCCTCCGGCTAACGGTTAAACGCAATACCGTTCAAATAGTAGCGGAGCAGCGCGAGCTGCCCGGTGAGTGCCTGCAAAATGCTGGCTCACCGGACGGCTTGCGCCGCTTCCGCTACTAAACAGGTCGTTCGTTGAACGGTATGGCGGTTAAACGAAAACATCTCCGCTGGCACCGTTTAAAGTAGAATTGCTGAAAGAACGGATTCCAGATGAGCACACAAACACAAGTTCCCGAATATTGAACTCGTGACTCGTGCCTCTGCGCTGATACAATGCGGTGGTTGAAATCTGTCGGCCCTGTCGAGGCTGACTCACGCATTGAGAAAAGGATGAAGCCCGATGACAACGGAAGTCGAAGGCCAATTGACAGCAATTCACAAGAAAACCGACGCTCGAAAGCCTCGATGGCGACGAGCGGTTGTTGCTTCCTCGGTAGTTTTTGGAATGCTGCTGACGGGAATTGGTTTGCTGCCGACTGTTCTCGTCAACACGTCATTGCGAAATCGGATTCTGGGTTCGGCCATCAGTCAGGAAACATGGTCGGCCACATCGGAAGAGGCGACGGGCGGCTGGCTGGCTCCGATTGTGTTCCGGAATGTTCAGATTACCGATACCGACGGAAAATTCCTCTGCACCATTCGTGAACTGAGAACGTCCAAAGGATTGCTTGGGTTTCTGACCGACGGCACCGAAATTGGTCGTATCGATCTGATTGAACCGCGTGTGGAAGTTCACATCGATGAAGACGGCAAATGGCCGCAATGTGACCAGCAGCCGGCAGACAGTCGATTCAGTTACGCGATTGAAAACGGATCCGTCGTCATCACCGTCCCCTGGCGAGACGTACCGATCGTCGAACTTGACGAACTGGTGATGAGCGGAAAGATTGGCCCCAACGCAGAAGGCCGTCGCACGCTGACTGTGAACGCAGCGCAGATTTTTGATCATGAACAGTTATCCGAAGCTCATACCACTCAGAATCTTGCTTTGATCGCGCCCATCTTGTCCCAGTCGACGAATGTGACCGGATCAGCTTCGGTATGGATTGATAACATCGAGATTCCTCTGGAAGGCGATCAAAGATCTCCGTTCCCAATCAAAGGTCGCGCGGAGTTTCATTCACTGGAAGCCAGACTCAAGGAAGACTGGACTCGACAACTGGCAGCGGTGACCGGCCAATTGACTGGCACGGAGCTTCCCGATCGAATTGAGATGCTGAAGGACTCCCGAGTGGACTTTGTCGTGACGGATGAAGGAATCGCTCACGAAGGCATGGTGTTCTTGCTGCCAAAGATTGCAGATGAACTCCGGATTACATCGTCCGGGATGATTCGGCTGGACGAAAGTCTGGACCTGCAGCTTGCTGTGAAAGTGCCAAAGATTGTTGCAGCAGGTAATCCCGTTATGGCTCTGGTCAGCCAGCTGACTTCCGCCCCGTTGCAATTGTCTGTGAAGGGCACTGTTTCGAAACCTCAGTTGCAATTGCCTCAGGGAATGGATCTGTTAAGTCAGCTTTCGCAGCAAGTGGCGCCGGCTCAACACCAGGATGAAGCTCCAGCCGTTCCGGCTGCGGTGATCAACCTGATTCAAGGCGTATCAAATACAAACAAGGCGGAGGCTCAGAAAGACTTGCCTGGCAATATTTTCAACCTGATTCGCGCGATTGATAAGGGCGCCAAGGAAAAAGCCAAAGACAAGCCAAAGAAAGCGCCTCGCAAAAAGTGATGGCGGTTCTTTGACACCGTTGCCACAACGCAACATGAAATCAGTCTTGTTCGCAAAAGGAAACAAAGCCAACCTCCGGCAACGCCTCAATCAATTCCGCCGTGCGCAACGCATCGCGATTCCGAACATTTGTTCATAAGACTCTGGCTAAACTCAAAGGCGAGAATTACAGTCTGATATCGCCCGATACGGCCCCATCCAGTTCCGGCGACAACTGTCCAATCCCGTCTTACGTCGATAACCTTGCCTGAGGGTTAAAGAATGATGTTGCGTGGCAGAATTGCGATCGTCAAGAAACTGAGACCCTGTACCGTGGCCGTCGTATTCACCGCTTTGCTGCTTGCAAGCGGTGGAGAGATACTCGCCTGGCAAGCCAAACCGGCCGCAGTAGATGGACCTCCGAAGGATCCAAAAACAATTCAACTGGAAGGCATCGTCGATCAGGCCAGGCAGTTGATTAGCGATGGCAAATTTGACCAGGCCATTCAGGAGAGCGATAAAGCTCTGGCGCTGGATGCAAAATTTGCCGCCGCTCATGTGACTCGCGGAATGGCATTCAACGGCAAGCGGGAATACGACAACGCGATCAAGGAATTTGACATGGTCACGGAAATAACCGGCCGCGAGCCTGACAAATTGCAGAATCGAGCCGATGCTTACGCTCACCGTTCGTTTTCGTGGTATCAAAAAGGCAGCTTTTTGGACGCGATCGACAGCGCGTATTTCGCGACACTCGAAAAAAGTGATCACGTCATCGCTCACAACAACCGCGCCATCGCTTACATCGCGCGGCAGGAATACGACAAAGCGATCAACAGCACCAACAGAGCCATCAATGCTGATGAGAAATCTGCCGACGCCTACAGCATTCGCGGCCTGGCTTACGCCGGAAAGAAAAATGCAGACCAGTCTTTGAAAGATGCGGCGAAGGCGATTGAATTGAATCCAAAGCTGGCTGACGCGTTTCAGCGTCGAGCAGTCGCTTACGTACTGAAAGGTGATGCGGCGAACGCAAAGAAGGATCTGGATCAGGCCATCAGTCTGGACGCCAATCACGTCGAAGCGTTATGCGATCGAGCCTATCTTTACGGGCTGGTCGGTGATCTTCCGAAGGCCATGATTGATATGGATATTGCCCTGCAGGTCAATCCGTTGTCCGCACGCGCTCACTTCCAGAAGGGGCTTGCGTTGCTGGAACAGAGCGAGTTTGACAAGGCCATGACCAGTTTCAACGAAGCCATTCGCCTGCAAGAGAAGCATGCGGGAGCCCATTGCTTTCGTGGTTACGTCTTTCTGGAAAAGAAGGACTTTGGCAAGGCCAAAGAGGACTTCGACAAAGCGATCAGCTTCGATCCCACTCTGGCCAAGGCGTACTCCGGCCGCAACAAGGCTCTGAAAAGCCTTGGCTTGAACAGAGAAGCGGCGGCCGATCTGGCGAAATTCAAAGAGCTGACAACACCGCCAAAGAAAGCAGACCCAAAGGACAAAAACAAGGAACCCCAGCCCGAAAACTTTGTCGTGAAATCCAGGCCAGTGGCTGCGGAAAAACGAGTTCAGATGCTGCGATCGGCGAAGGAAATCGATCAACTGGTTCAGACAAACTACGCCAAAGTCGCGGTAAGACCCAACGAACGAACAACGGACGAACAGTTTCTGCGTCGCATCTACCTCGACATTACCGGCACGATTCCAACGTACAATCAGACTCGCAGGTTTCTGTCCGCTACTGATCCGAATAAGCGAACACTGTTGATCGACGAACTGTTAAGCAGCGACGGCTACGCCAGTCACAACTTCAACTACTGGGCCGACATTCTTCGATACACGGACAATCTGAACAATACCGTGCGAGGTGAACCGTATCGACAATGGATCAAACAGTCTCTGGCCGAAAACAAACCGTGGGACAAAATGGTTCACGAGATGCTGACGGCGGAAGGTCTGATCTGGAAGAACCCGGCCACCGGATACATGCAGCGCGATGCCAATATGCCGCTGGATAACATGAACAACACGGTTCGGATCTTTTTGGGAACTCGCATCGGCTGTGCTCAATGCCATGACCATCCGTTCGACAGATGGACTCAGAAAGAGTTCTATCAGATGGCGGCATTCACATTCGGAACGCTCACGCGAACGAACGGTGGAGACAAGCGATACTGGGAAAGCAACCCGGATGATCGATTGCAGACAGAGTATGCGATGATCGAACAGGAAGAAGAAGATCGCCGAAACAACAACTATCGTTTCGACCGATTGATCAGCATCAACATGATGATGGTGAATGATCAGGTGAATCGAAAAATCACACTTCCAAAGGACTATGCTTACGACAACGGCAAGGCTGGTGAAGCTGTTGAACCCAGGGCATTATTTGGAAAGTCGGCGGAGATTCGCACCGGGGAAACACCACGTCAGGCATTCGCGCGATGGCTCACTTCCAAAGACAACCCTCGCTTCGCTCTGACCATTGCCAATCGTCTTTGGAAGCAGGCTTTTGGAATCGGTCAGATCGAACCTGTGGACGACATGATGGATTCCACTGTGGCCGAAAATCCGGAGCTGATGACGTTTCTTGAATCAGAAATGAAACGGCTTGATTTCGACATGAAGGAATTCTTGCGAATCATTTACAACACGGAAACCTATCAGCGACAGGCCAGCGTCGAAGAAGTCACACCTGGCGACACGTATCATTTTTCAGGACCAGTTTTGCGGCGCATGACGGCCGAACAGGTTTGGGATTCTTTCCTGACTCTGGCCGTTCCTGATGAGTATCGTGAAATGCCGGCTCATCTAAGAACCGACGTGATCGGAGTAGACCTCACTTCAATCAAAGCGCCGGACTTGCTGGCTGCGGAAAAAATGAGCGGTCAGGTAGACGCGGGGCAGGGGAAACGTCATCAGAAGCACTTGTACAAAGGTGTGTTGTTGGCGCGAGCTTCGGAGTTGCCATCGCCAGTTCCTGCAAATCATTTCCTGCGTATGTTTGGCCAGTCGGATCGCGAGCTGATTTCAGCGTCGTCCACAATGGGATCGGTGCCACAGGTCCTGTTTATGTTTAACGGCCCGATCTCGCATATGCTGCTGGAAAGCAATTCGACGATTTACAACATCGTGATCAAGAAGAAATCCGTGAATGACGGCGTGCGAGCCATCTTTCTGACCATTCTGAATCGTGAGCCTGACACGCAGGAACTTGCTCTGGCGACGAAAGAAGTTGCCGAACAGGGAGCTGCGGGTTACGGCAATGTCATCTGGTCTTTGGTGAATACTCGCGAGTTCCTGTTCGTCCAGTGACACGACATCCGCGCGCATGACGTTCGTGTGCACGACACTCTCCGTTCCGGCGTGTCGCCCTTCGATCGCATCACTTTTGCATTTTCAAAATCGGACTTCCTGAAAACAGAGCGAGCAACCGCATGAGAAATCTTCTTTCCGGATTAGACGGACTCCAGCGTCGACGCTTCATTGAGTACGCTGCCAAATCAGCTCTGGGCGTCAGCCTGCTTCCAACTCTGGATCATGCGGTCTGCGCGGCTCAGCCAGTCACGGGTGTCGGCGGAAAAGCCAAACGCCTGATTTACCTGTTCATGAATGGAGGGATGACTCACCTTGACACGTTCGATCTGAAGCCCGGGCACGAAAACCAGGGTGACACCAAAGGCATCGCAACAAATGTCGCTGGCCTGCAGATTAGTCAGTTTCTGCCGACACTGGCTTCGCAGTTCGACAAGATTGCCGCGATTCGGTCGATGTATACTCTCACCGGCGACCATGAAGACGGTGAATACCTGATGCGAACCAGCTACGAAGAAATCGCAACGGAACGCCATCCTTCAATTGGCCCATGGATACAACATTTCAAAGGACGTCAAAGCAAGTCCCTTCCCGACACCGTTCTCATCAGCGCTCCGGCGCGACATCCGGGCGCCGGCTTTTTTGATCCTACATTCAGTCCTTTGCCGATTGGTGATCCGAACCGCGGTTTGGAAAACACCACTGCTCCGGCGTACCTGACACAGGATTCGTTCGGCAAACGAGTTGGTTTGATTGACGCTTTCGACAAGAAGTTCCGTGATCGCTTCAAACAGAGGCAGGTTCAGGCTTACAACGATTTCTATACAGAAGCGACGACGTTGCTCTCCAGCGGCGAGTTAAAGGCGTTCGACCTGAATCAGGAAAAGCCCGAAGACCGTGACCGCTACGGACGCGATGCTTTCGGGCAAGGCTGCTTACTGGCTCGTCGACTGGTAGAAAGTAATGTGCGGTGCGTTGAAGTGACTTGCGGCGGATGGGACATGCATTCCAACATTTACAACGGCGGCACGTTGCCGGCTCGGACAGCCATCATGGACAAAGCCGTTGGCAACCTGCTGAAGGATTTGTCGGAACGCGGACTTCTGGACGAAACCCTGGTGGTGCTGACGACCGAGTTTGGACGTTCGCCTGTGATTAACTACAACGCTGGTCGGGACCATCATCCTGCCGTCTTTTCTTCAATGCTCGCCGGCGGTGGAATTCAAGGAGGACAGTTCTATGGCACTTCTGATTCGGCCGGACATGCGGTTGATCAGGATGGCGTTGCTCCTGCGACGTTCAATGCAACAATCGCCTCGGCTCTTGGACTGCCGCTTGAAGAAATCGTAACGTCTCCAACAGGCCGACCGTTCAAGGTGGCTCATGACGGAAAGCCGATTTCAAAACTTCTGTAAGTTTTGAAATTATGTTGATCATCCCGCTCATCATGGTGCTTGGAACCGTGCTCGGCATCATTTTTGTCGGACTCCTGGTTGCACTTTGTACCCGCATCGCACTATCTCAGACACAAATGCGCCGTCAGGGGTTGTGGGTGGCTGCATCTCTGCTGATGTACGCAATGGCCATTGCCGTGATCCTGCAGCGCATGGCAACTTCTGAAAAGCACTTCGAGGAACGACTTGGGTTTCCTGTTCCTCCTGATGTGCGGCATCTTTCGATCCGATCTGACCTGTTCGCCATAGATTCCGGCTATTTGACAATGAGATTCGAGGCAGGCGAGGAGACGGTTGCTCGCATCGTGGCTCGAGGCATGATTAACATGCCTGATATTGATCGGCAGCAACACTTCCGTCGTGAGTTCAGCGACGCCTTCAGTACGGAACAGGAAGAACTGTTCTACGACCCGGCAACCGGCAAAGTTTTTTATGAGTGGACTGGAATAGATTGATGCGAATCGCGTGGATCGAATGTGCAACGGGGCTAAGCGGCGACATGACTCTGGCCGCGTTAATCGACGCCGGAGCGGACGTCACGAAAATCCGGCAGGCTGTTACTTCGCTGAATTTGCCTGACGTGGTGCTTCGAGTCGAAACGGTGATCAAGGGCGGCTTTCGATCACTGCAGGTACTTGTTGATCATCCGGAGCAACATGCACATCGGCATTTCACCGATATTCGCCGCATTGTTGAACAGGCCTCCGCCCTCACGCCTCGACAACGGCAGCTTGCTCTGCAGATGTTTCTCGTCGTGGCCGAAGCAGAAGCACGCGTCCACGGTTCCACGGTCGAGCAAATCCACTTTCACGAAGTCGGCGCGATTGATTCGATTGTTGACATCGTTGGTGTCGCAGTTGCCTTCGATTTGCTGGGGATTGATCGAGTCATCTGCAATGCCGTCCCGCCAGGCCGCGGTTTCGTCAGCATCGACCACGGAATTTGCCCGATTCCGGCGCCTGGTACGGCGGAGATCCTGAAAGGCATTCCGCTCGCCGATGTGCCAGTCGATGCAGAGTTGACAACGCCGACAGGAGCAGCGATCGCGAAGACACTGGCGGATAGTTTTGGCCCAATGCCGGCGATGACAATCGAAGCCATTGGCTGTGGATGCGGAACGATGACGTTTCCCGAACGCGCCAATGTGTTACGCATCTTTATCGGGACAGCAGCAATCGCTCCGAATACCGAACACGTCGTCATGCTGGAGACAAATCTCGACGACGTCTCTGGCGAAACCATCGGCCATGTCAGGGAACGCCTGAATTCCGTTGGTGCTTTGGATGTGTTTGTGACGCCCGTCCAGATGAAGAAAGATCGCCCTGGAGTTGTCTTGAGTGTTCTCTGCCGGCCAGAGAAAGTTGCCCGTTGCGAAGACATTCTGTTCACGGAAACTGGAACCCTGGGCATCCGTCGCCTGCAGATCCAGCGCAGTGTTCAACACCGTGATATCGTTGACGTTGCAACGCCATGGGGAAAGGTTCGCGGAAAACGCGCATGGCGAACGGGGATGCAGCCAACATTTTCGCCCGAATTCGAAGACTGCGCGCGGGTGGCTCGTGAGTGCAGTGTTCCTCTGAGGGATGTGTATCGAGCGGCGGAATCGTCCTTTGCAGGCTCGGGCGAGCCGACCAGAGTGACAGTGCCCCCGCGACGAGATCACGATCACATGCACGATCACGATCACATGCACGATCACGACCACATGCACGATCACGATCACATGCATGATCACGATCACATGCATGATCACAGGCATTAGTGTTCTGCCACAGCTTCATGCTCGGGTTCCCTTGCAAATTCGAGCAAGGAGTCACTGGGCCACGCACTGTGCCGGAGGTTCAGGCCGACGGCTCGAAGCGGCCCGGATGGGTTGCTTTGCGACGGACCGATCCATAAGCCCGCTCAATGGACTCGCCATGTCCACGGGGTGGAAAGAGAAGCCGAACTAAAGGCCCTGCGACATTCCCTTGCTCGCGGCACTCCATTCGGTGACACTCACTGGCAGAGAAAAGCCGCTGGATTGCTCACTCCTGATTCCTCGCTGCGACCCAAGGGCAGACGAAAACAGCAGGAAAAGTAGAATGTCCCCTTTAGCGACCCCCGTCAGAGATGAGCCAGCTGCGTTCACCGCTTCTTTTCCTCGAACCATTTTTTCAAACCGACAATTCGGTCGCGCTACCGGTGCGCGCTGTTGATAAAATAGTCGCTCCCGTATAGCAGCTTTACGATTCCTCATGGATGGTTCAACCTGTCATCATCTGTCCGCAATCTTCCCTTTCGGAAAACCAGCCTTGAAACGCACGCTAGCCGTCTTCACCACCCTCGTGCTCGCACCGCTGGCCGTCTTACGCGCCGCCGAGCCAACGCCGGTCGCCAAACCCAATATCATCTTCATTTATGCCGATGACTGGGGCTGGGGCGATCTTTCCTGTCATGGCAACACTTGGCTAAAGACGCCGAACCTTGATAAGCTGGCCAGCCAGGGCACGGATTTCCAACAGTTCAATGTGCTCAATCCCGTGTGTTCACCGAGTCGCGCCGCGGTGATGACAGGCATGTATCCAGCGAAATTTTCCGTGCATCAGCACTTCGCGACACCGGCGCAGAATCACGAGCGTGGCATGCCGGATTGGCTGGACCCGAAGGCTCCGTCGCTGCCGCGTTTCTTGAAGCACGCGGGGTATCGCACCGCCCACTTTGGCAAGTGGCACCTGACCAACGGGGATACAGAAGGCGCACCAAAACCCGAAGCGTATGGCTATGATGAAGCC
>JBGSVD010000199.1:0-33149 GCA_041753135.1 Planctomycetaceae bacterium | reverse complement strand
GGCTGAGACCTCAATGAGTCGCCCGGAGATCTTTGGGCTGAGGATCGCTTTCGTCCGTGCCTCAAGCGTACCAGTCCCCATCACTTCTGCCGCAATGTCTCCCGAGACAACTTCGACTTTTGAAACGTGGACCGGGGAATACAGAAACCAGTAGCCGGCCGCTGCAATCAAACTCACGAAGATTGTGACTTTGAGGATCGTACGAACCACGTGCGACTGCAGAAATGTCTGTGCAGCGAACAGGATCGTCATGGGAGCATTCCGGCAAATAAAGAGTTCAAACGACAGCGACGACTTTCGCTGCGATACTGCATGGTATCCGAGTTCGCAACGCTCTGATACGGGCTCGATGGACTCGTTTGTGTGGAAAAGCAACGGTGCGAAAAGCAACGGTGCCATGGCGAAAAGCAACGGTGCCATGCACCTTAAAGAATGCACATGGCACCTGTGTTTCGTGTTCTCCAAGTTCTGTGCCTGAAAATTGCCATCCAAGCCATCCAATTAGCGTGCCGAACAGCATTGGCTTTGTCCCGGTGTAATCCCGCTGCCGCGGAATTCTTTGACGAGCTGCTGAAATCCGCTCTTCCCGGACTCGTCCGAAGCTGTTGCGAATTGCATCCGTGCCGGAAGTCACAAGAATACCCAGCTGGTCAGCAAGCCTGCCACCAGACGGAGAACGTTGCAGGCTTCTCCAAAACAGTTAGCCTTTTTGTCGTAATAACAGACGTCATCGCCGACCTGGAAACTCCTGCTTTTGCATTCGGGCGATGTCTGTTTGAAGTTTCCTATGAAGGTAAGAATCGATGAACACGGCCCGTGAGTTGTTGTTTGGATTTCTCGCTTTGCAGGATGACTCCGTCTCCGGAGACGATCTGATCGCCGGAGTTCAGCTATGGCTGCAGGACAAATCGCGGTCACTGGCTGACATTCTGGTAGAACAACAATGGATCGACTCCTCCAAATGTGAATTGCTGAAGCGACACACGGAAAAGTACCTTCAACGGCACGGGAATGATCCTCAGAAAAGTCTCGCATCGCTGACAAGTCACGAGCAACTGAGGAACGAACTGTCCAACCTTGCTGACAAAGCCCCGGCTGACAGAGACCTCGACGCCAGCGTCGATGGCATGGAAATTGGTGACAGAGTCATCCCCTGGTCTGACGTCATTTCCGCGTTGGCAGGAAATCTATCGGTTGATTTCAATGCCGACCGAATAACGAACTCTGCTGCAGCATCGGATGACAGCAGCGTGCCCCCCGATCCACAAAGTGACGGACATCTTGCGGACACATTCCTGCCTCCAGAAGGCGTGGGTGAAGTGTCTTCGATGTCAATTCGACAGGACACGACGGCCGAAAATCGCGGCCACCGTCATGCTTCTTCCGACAATTATCCAAAGCGAATTGGCAAGTACCGGATTCTTCGCGAACTTGGAAAAGGCGGCATGGGCACTGTCTATGAGGCCATCGAAGACGGGATCGAACGTCGCGTCGCGTTGAAGGTTCCTGGCCGCATGTCCGAGGCTGACCAGTTGCGGTTTGAATGGGAAGCTCGAATTCTCGCGCAGTTTCAGGATCCGAATATCGCAACGCTGTACGAACACGGCACGGCATCAGGCAGTGATGGTCTTGAGCGGCAGTATTTTGCGATGGAACTGGTGGAAGGTTTCACTTTGTCTGAATATGTCAAAAAGACTGAGCCGGATTTGCGACGGCGGATTGAGCTTGTTCGCCGGATCGCGGACGCCGTGGGCCGCGCGCATCGGCGGGGCATTATCCATCGCGACCTGAAGCCCGGCAATATTTTGGTGAGCAGCGCGGGCGAAGCGAAGATTCTGGACTTTGGCGTGGCCCGCTTCACCGAAGGACGGCCCGATGTTCTGCAAACGGTTTCCGGGCAGATTGTCGGTACCGTCGCGTATATGTCCCCTGAACAGGCACGCGGTGATTCTGATCGAGCCGGTACATTCTGCGACGTTTATGCACTGGGAACGATCCTCTATGAATTGCTTGCGGAACGGCATCCACTGCCGCTGAAAGGCAAGTCCCTTGTTGAAATGCTGCGCACAATTGAACTTGAAGAACCGGTCGCGCTGGCCACGATCAACCGTCAGTTTCGGGGTGACCTCGATATTATCGTGAGCAAAACACTCCGAAAGGACTCATCCGCCAGATATGCAACCGCCGCCGATTTTGCGGACGATCTTGGACGATGGCTTGAACACTCTCCGATTGCAGCCCGTCGCCCGACCCTTGGATATCAGTTGCAGAAACTGGCTCAGCGTTACAAGCTGGCAACCACGGCGATTGTCGGAGTGCTGGCCACCGCGACAATCGCGGGTGTCCTTGTCGTTCGAGCCTGGCAGGACGAATCCGTTGCCAGGAAAGACGCAGACGAACGACGCAAAGACGCGCAGACGGCGCAGGTGGCAGCCGTTGTTGCTCGTGACGAGGCGGTTGATTCCGAAAAGAAAGCCGTTGAGGCTCGAAGAATCGCCGAAGATGCACGGCGCCGCGAGCTGCAGGAATCGCTTGTTCGACTTCAGCAGCGAGGCAACTGGAAGGGAGTCCTTGAAACGATTGCCACTCTCGACACAATCGAAGGCATTGATCGCGATGAGGTCGCCACCAATCGGGCAGTCGCATTATTTGTCCTTGGAAGATATGAAGAATCCAGAACCATCCTCGATGATCTCGGCAAACGCGATGCCGAAATTGGCAACTGCAAAGGCCGAGCTCGCTTGTATCGGGCACTTGTCAGACAAACGGTCGATGGTCAGTCCGAAGAAACTCAGCAGCTGATTTCTCACGCTCTTGAATCCGGCACTCTCAGCCCCGGAGATGCAAAATTCGCCGAGGCTTTTCGCGCGTCCAATCGTGATGAGGTTGAACAATGTCTGCGTGACGGTTTGCAAGCGGAACCATTCAACTATCTGTGCATCACCTATCTGTCGCTGGTCCTGGTTTCATCCGGGGACGCGGCCGAAGCTCGGTCACTCGTGACGCTTGCGGCAATGCTCTTTCCCGAAGATCCACAGGTCCTCGAAATAGAGGTGTCGCTTAGAGTTCGGGAGATCGGAGATTTTGATGTCGCCGATATTCGCAGAGAAGCCGAACTCCGAATGGACCCTGCGGAAGTGGACCGGGTCATCAGCATGATGCAGGCGAACTTTGAAACCATGAAGGTTATGAATTCGTTTCTGGAAGCATTCGCGGACGCGGACAGAGCCAAGGCTGCCGCCGCTCAACGACAAGTGCTGTTTGCCTATCCGAAACTGCTGACGAGCCAGACGAATCGAAGAACCAACCTGAGCGCAGCGCCATTGCCGGGACTGGACTCCGGCCTGGTGGACATTGCCAAATCCATTCCCATCGCACTCGTCGGAATTGGCCGGGACAGCGTGATTGAAAGATGCCGTGAGAATTTCCAGCGGACAGGGGATCCGATTCTTGCCATCATCGCATTCACGGTGCGGACGTTTGGCGCGTCGAAGATCGATTCCGTGCCAACGGAGCATCTTCAGGAACTCGTTGACCTGATGGAAAAAGCTCGCCATCGACCGTGCATGATACGACAGGTTCCTCATGTGCTGCGACTGCTGCGGAACACCATGGTCCTGGAACTGTCACGTCGGGCTGATGCAGCCGGGGAAACTCAAAGGGCGGAGGAACTCCGTGCGGAAGTCATCAGCGAAGCTCGCAGTCTGATGTCGTCTCCAATGATGACTCCACGTCAACGAAGCCTGCTGCTGATTCCCCTGATCTTTGAAAAAGGAAAGGAGCCAGAAGTCCGGTCGATCGGAGACGAAGTCCTCGCAGCCGTGCCAGATGACGCGATTGCACGAATCGTCGTGGCGATGACCGAAGTCGTGCTCGGTAATCCGAGCAGAGCCGATCGGCTTCTGGAGGGAGTTCTGGAAAACGTTGCGAACGACGATCCACTCCGACCAGGCATGCAGTCGATGGTCGAAAACGTGAAAGCCCGCATTCGGGATCTGCGGTCAGAAGCGACACTTGTTGCTTCACTGGAGATCGAAGCGAAACGAAAGACGGCCATAGAGGAAATTCTGCAACTGAGCCGCAGTTACGATCGCTGGGAACGCCCTCAGGATGCAATCACTGCCGTGAGGGCTGCGGAAGCTCTGTGTACCGAGTTGCTCCTGGATCCGAGCTCAAAGGAGAACTCTGCAAAATGGCGATCGGGAACACTGATGTCCCGGGCCGTCGCTCGCTGGCGACTTGAAAAATTCGATGAATCCTGCGACGACTGGCTCGCAGCCATCGATGCGGACCCCGGAGACCAATGGCCGGTCTTCGTTGCCGCGCCGCGTCTTTTGCTGGCAGGCCGGCGCGACGAATTCAATCGCCTCACAAAGGAGTGTCTCGACAAGTATGGTCGTTCCGACGACCCATCGCTCTGCGAACGTTCCGCAAAGATTGCTCTGTTGCAACCCAATCCCGAAACGCTCGACCAGGCCTGCGCTGCCGCAGATCGATCGCTGGAACTCGGAAAGAAGCACAGCTACGTCCAGTACTTCCAGATTGCGTCCGGCACTGCTGCCGTACGCCGGGGCAAATACGACGCTGTCAAAGGTGCCAAAGGAGCGCCTTTTGGCAACCACTTCGAAGATCGCGGTTTCCTCAGATTTCCATCGGTGATCTCGCACGCCATCGGTGCCAGAGGAACTACTGCAGAACCCGAAGCCCGACAACGATTGTTGGAAATTGCTCCGTACTTTTCGCATCTGAAAGTCGAACAACTTGCGATTGATCATGATCTGATGAATCAGTTGATTTGGTACCGGCAGGCTTCTGAGCTGTACCAACTGGAACCTGTTCTGCAATGGCGGGATTCGGCGACGTGGCGGGTGCCGACGGAAATTCGTGGAACGGACTCTGCAGAACGACCGATGGATGCAGTTGAAGACGGTGCCTTGTGTGGAAATCCATCCAATCCCGCCGACAGGCTGTTTCTCACGCTTCAAAGCCCGCAATCGATGACCGCATTCCAATTGGAAGCGTTGCCGGATTCGCGACTTCCTCACAACGGCCCCGGAACTCTGGAATCATCAGGCCGTTGTCGAATCAGCGAAATCGTCGTCACCAAAGTCAAACAGAATCAGCAGCAATCCATAAAAATTGCATGGGCCATTCCCGGTAGCGACGAATCTCCGCAGGGACTGATCGGTTCCGCCTTTGATGAAAACGTGAACACTCAATGGGGACCAGACTACGACGATCGCCCCGGTCAGCCGCTCGACGGCGTGTTCGTGCTGTCGAACCCTGTGCAGCTCGCCGACGGCGAAGAACTTCGAATCGAAATCCGTTCTCGGCAAGTCTTCGGTATGCCGTTGCGAGTTCGCTTAAGAACTACCGATAAGCCTGCCCCGTTTTGATCATGAATGGATGCTCAATGGGTGGCCCGACATGTTCAGATGATTGAACATGCCGCCTTTGGCCAGGTCCTCAATCGCGGGGCTTCATGATTGAGCGAATCCGAAATACGCTACAGAGAAGAACGGCGATAGCCTGGATGAGTGGCGTCAAACAACTCGGGAAGCCAGCGGGCTCCGATGCCCGGACGTTGCGAAATCGGAATCTGTCCACCTTCAACAGGGATACTCGTATCGATCAACGAAGGATACAACGTCGCAATATGAGCGCGAACCGTTTCCTGAAACGCGACGCCCGAATTTGAAGCGGCAACATTGATGCCGGAAAGCAGTGTGAATGGTCCAGTGCAATCGTGCATCAACGTCGGCACGTTGTAGATTTGAGCCAGCTCTGCAATGCGACGCGTTGCGGAAATTCCACCGACCCATGTCGGATCAATCATCACATAATCCGCCGCTCGGGCGTCAAGAACCTGACGATAGTGGTCCGCCATGACGAGCATTTCGCTGACGGCAATCGGAACCTGTATTTCCGCTCGAAACGCAGCCATGGCATGAATCGAATCGGGGCGAAGAATATCTTCCATCCACATCGGACGAATGTCCTTCATGCCTTCCGCAATTCGACGGGCAGCGGCCAGTGAAAAGAATCCATGACCATCCAGCATAACCTCAATCTTGTCTCCGACTCTTTCTCGAATCTTTTCGAACGGTGCAATGCCTTCTCGAATATCGTCCCACGAAAGATGATGGCCCCCTTGTCGCCGATAGACCGCGTCGAAAGACCACAGCTTCATACCTTTATAACCCAGCGAGACAAGCTCTTCCGCAAGCTCCGCCGGTGAGTTCATGCTGGACCAGTTATCTTCCAACGGTCCTGGCTGTCCAGGATCCCCATGCCCCGGCCAGCCGGAAGCCGAAGGAGTCCTGCGATCGGAACGACCATAAAACGGCCCACCACAACTGTTGTAAACCGGAATCGCATCTCGCACCGGGCCACCCAACATCCTCCAGACGGGCTGCTGAGATAACTGACCGGCAATATCCCACAGCGCCACATCGATGGCCGACAACGCTCGCAATTCGGCTCCGGTTCCTCCAAACGCGGTGATGCGTTCGTAGAGAAATCTCCAATGGCTCTCAATGGCTCTGGCGTCGGCCCCCAGCAGTCGAGGGGCCATGAAATCGTGGATCACTGCGGCAGCCGCTGTCGGAATGTAGTAGGTCTCACCATGACCAATCACTGGAACACCGTCCACCGTCCCGGCATCCGTGTGAATTCGTACAGCCAGAAGCCCGGGCATCACTTCGTGGGGAATCACCGTTTCCAACGCGACGATGCGAGGGCCGGAGCGATAGGCATGCTCCTGTGTCGGACTGGACGCGCGGCTGAGAAATTCGGACAAGTCTGGATCGGCCATGGAACTCTTCGCATTCGAATGCGTGAAACAAACCATACAACGTGGTGCAATGTCTCAGGATGCTTCAGCAAACGCCAGCGCCAGTTTTGCGTCTGCAGAAGGACTGTGCCGCGAATAGCAGCAGGGCGTATCAGCCCATCGGAGAAAATTGTCTCGGCTTATGAACGCCTGGGACAATTGTTCTGCAATGGCACTCCTGTGCGACCGCATTCGGTATTCGTACAGTGAAATCCACCTGCAGGAACCGGCCTTGCTCGCTGCTCGTTTGGAAATCTGAGTTCGTGCCGTTTTTCCGTCTGGAGTAGTGAACGAGATCGCGTAACTCCTTGTATGAAATTAACTTAAAAACTGTACGACCTTCACGAAAAAGAGGCTTCAAGTCGCAGCCAGACTACCATGGACGGGAATCTTTCAAGAATTCCTGTGGCCAGATGCGACGAGTTAGTTACCATCCAACAACTAACGTTATTTTGTGACGCTCAAGCGATGGTGGTAAGTGGCCAGGCCACAAACAGTAACTGACGAACAGATTCTGGAGGCTGCATTGCAGTGTTTTCTGGAACACGGTCCGACGGTCGCTACAGAAGTGATCGCTCAGCAGCTCAACGTATCACCGCAGGCGTTACTCAAACGATTTGGCAGCAAACACGAACTGATGATTGCCGCCGTCAAGCCGGCCACATTGGCTTCGACAATTCCTCAATTACAAACTGGTCCGGACGATCGCCCGCTGCAGGTGCAACTCACGGAGCTATTGAATGATGTGGCGGTGTTTTTTGTGGAAATGGCCCGTCGAATGGCGGTCCTTCGCTGGAGCAGCATTGATTGTCGAGAACTGATGAGCGGCTACGACGAACCACCTCCGCTGCTTGATATCCGCACTCTGGCCACCTGGCTGGAAAACGCGCACAAGCGAGGGTTAATTCGAAAGACCGATTTTCGAGCCATCGCAACAATGTTACTGAGCGCGCTGCATGGACCAACTATGCTGACTGATCTGCTCGGACATCACCCAACCGGCCATTCCACAGAACAGTATGTGAAGATTGTGGTGGACACAGTCCTTGGTGGTTTACAGGTGTCGAAACTATCCTGAAATTTGATTTGCAACAGACCCTCGCACGATTCCTGCAACAGCATTCTTAGAAACTTCAAACGTCGGAAATCATCATGAGTTCAAAAGGGGCAGTTGGTTCCTCCCAAACAGGATCGTCGACCAAAGGCATGGTGTTGCATATTCTTAGCAACGCTGTAGGGGCCATCCTTATTTTGGGGCTTGGCGTGTTTGGCCTGATCTTCTTTGGTCGAAAGCCAGAAGTGCCGACAGACACATCCAAACAAAATACGGCAGCGGTTGCCCCGCTGGTGGAAGTGAAAGAAGCGAAGATCTGGGATCAGCCTTTTCATCTGGACATTGATGGCGAAGCTTCCACATACAGAGTGCTGACTGTTGGCGCCGAGGTGACGGGACGAATTCTGAAAAAGGCTCCTGCATCGCGCAGCGGAACGTTCGTCAATAAAGGCGATGTCCTGTTCGAAGTCGACCCTGTAAATTATCAACTGGAGAAGCAGCGGCTTGAGGCACGAGTTAATCAGGCCCAGGAAGAACTACGGGCGATCGAAGTCGACATGAAGAACACCGCTGAATTGTTAAAGCTGGCACAGGAGGACAATAAGCTTCAACAGGATCAGATGGAGCGTGTGAAACAGTTGTTTGCTCGCAAGGCAACATCTCAAACCGAACTGGATGCTGCGATCAGAGCCGAGTTAACGTCACGCAATTCGGTGCAGTCTCAGCAAAACCAGCTGAATGCACTCACGCAGATGGAAAAGACCAGGGACGCAGGCCTGAAACTGGCTCAGGCGGAACTGGAACGGACAACAATTGATCTGGAACGCTGCAGCATTGTCGCACCGATCACCGGACGAATCGTGGATGACCTGAAGGAAGAAGGCGATTACGTTAAACCGGGTGACGAACTGGTCCACATCAGCGATTCCAGTCGCATGGAAATCAAATGCAGCCTGAAGGGGCAGGAACTGGCCTGGGTCTGGCAACACGGCCAACAGATGGACCCGAGTCCTATTGAAACATCAGAAACGGCGGTATCGAAAGCAGATTCTGAAGACAGTCGACAACTGGATCCATTCAAGATGCCGCAGGTTCCCTGTGAGATCGCATTTGATTTTGAAGGCGTAGAAACCGTCTGGGATGGATACATGTCTCGCTACGAAGGCACCGGAATGGATCGCGACACGCGAATGTTTCCATGCCGCGTCATTGTGGAGCATCCGGAGAAGCCTCGAGTGAATACAACCACCGGAAGCACGGGTATCAGTCCGCCAACGCTTTTAAGTGGGATGTATGTGAATATCCGCATTCCGATTGATTCGCCGGTGCCGCTGTTGCAGGTTCCAGCCGAATCCATTCGCCCTGGCGGACAATTGTGGGTGGTTCAAGACAACAAGTTGCGAATTGTTTCCATCACATTGGTTCGAGTTGACGGCGACTTCGCATTGGTTCGCCAGGACGGTTCCTCACTGAGAGCTGGCGACGAAATTATCGTCTCACCACTGACGTCTATCACTGAGGGCATGGAAATCACAATCCAGAAGCCAACGACTCAGTCGTCCGATTCAACCAGCAATGAAGTCCAGAAGGTGCAGCCATGAGCGGTTCGATGGTACGTTGGGCGATTCGAAATACTCCGGCAATGAACACGATCGTTGTTGGTGTGATTGGTGTTGGCCTGCTGTCTGCGTTCATGCTGCGGCGCGAAGTCTTTCCACAATTTGAGCTGGAGATGATCCTGGTTTCGGTTCCGTATCCAGGAGCCAGTCCGGACGAAGTGGAAAGCGGCATTTGCCAGAAGATCGAAGAAGCAGTTCGATCTGTGGACGGCATTAAGAAGTTAACATCCGTCGCCGGCGAAGGGGCAGCGAACGTGGTGATCGAACTTCGCAGTGATGTGAAGAACGTTCAAAAAGTGCTGAATGAAGTGCAGTCTCAGATCGATCGAATTCCCAGCTTCCCCGATCTGGCTGAAGAACCAGACGTTCAGCAGGTGACAATCCGAAACAAGGCGATCAGCGTTGGTGTGATTCAGGAAATCTCCGACGCACCGGACGCAGAACTGCAATTGCGTGAGATCACTGAACAGGTCCGCGACGATCTGCTGCTGATTCCGCAGATTTCCCAGGCGGAGATTTTTGGGGAACGCAAGTACCAGATCGATGTGGAGATCCCGGAAAAAACTCTGCGTCAATATGGCCTGACGCTGGCCGATGTGTCTCGCAGAATTCGTCTGAGAAATCTGGAGTTGCCAGGCGGCACGATTCGCGACAAGGGCGAAACATATCTTTTGCGAGGAAAAGACAAACGGGTGCTCGGTGAAGAGATTGCATCCATTCCTCTGATCACTCGACCCAACGGAGTTGTCCTGACTGTCGCGGAACTCGGAGAAGTCAAAGATGAGTTTGTCGATACGACGGCAATCAGCCGCATCAATGGCAAACCAGGTCTTGCGATCGATGTGAGTGCGGCGTCGCGCGAGGACCTGCTGGCCATGGCGGATGCGGTCAAGAAATACGTCAAAGAGAAGCCATTACCTCCCGGATATTCGTTCACAACCTGGAGTGACAGCTCGATTGAAGTTCGCGACCGTATCGACCTGCTCGTCCGAAACGGGATGCAGGGATTGATCCTTGTTTTCGTAATTCTGGCTTTGTTTCTCGATTTGAAACTCGCATTCTGGGTTGCTGTTGGAATTCCGATTTCTCTGCTTGGCACCTGTGCGGTCCTTTGGCAATTTGATCAGACGCTGAACATGCTCTCGCTGTTCTCGTTCCTGATTGCTCTTGGCATCGTCGTCGACGATGCCATCGTGGTTGGTGAGAACGTCTACGCGCATCGGCAAATGGGGAAATCTTCGATGCAAGCCGCCATTGATGGCGCTGTCGAAGTTGTGCCGTCGGTCTTTTCTTCAGTCGCAACAACCATCTTCGCCTTCATGCCCATGTTCTTCGTTTCAGGCGTGATGGGAAAATTCTTCGCGGTCATGCCGCTCGCCGTGATCGCAATTTTGGTCATCTCACTGCTTGAGGCTTCGTTTGTACTGCCATGCCATCTCGCTCACGGATCAGGAAAGCCATCGCCACTGACATCCGGGCTGAATCGAATGACAAACTGGGTCCTTTCATTATTCATCAGCCGGGTTTACAGACCTGTCGTTAAATTTTGTCTGCGAAATCCAGCCATCACGCTTAGCGCGTCGGCCAGTATCCTGCTGTTGACCGCCAGCCTTGTGAGCAGCGGCAAGGTTCCCAGCATCTTCTTCCCAAAGCTTGACGCTCCGGAAGTTATGGCGACTGTGATTTTCCCTGATGGCACACCAAGTCGGATCACCGAAGCTGCGACTGAACGTGTGGAAAAGGCGATTCAGGAAATCAATCGGAAGCACTCAACAGATAATTATCCGCTTGTTCTTGCCGTTCATCGCATGGTCGGCCTGGTAAAAGAGCAGGGTGCGCCGGGCGGCGGACAGGTCACAGAAGGCAGTCACGCAGGATCAGTTTATGCGCAGCTGGTTGATAGTGGAGCTCGTGAATTAACCAGCGAACAGATTGTTCAGGAATGGCGCCAGGCTGTGGGAACGATCGCAGGAGTGGAGACTCTGACTTTCGGCTCGCAATCGCGAGGCCCTGGCGGAAAACCAATTGAGTTCAAGTTGCTGGCCCCGGCTTCGGACATGAAATCCCTGGAATCGGCTGTTGAAGAAACTCGAGCAAAGCTTGCAACCTACAAAGGTGTGTTCGACGTCAGCGACGATTCACGCCCGGGAAAATGGGAACTTCAGCTTCGCGAAAAAGAGAACGCGGTGGCGATGGGAGTTCCCCTGGAAAGCATCGCACGCACCGTCCGCGCGTCGTACTACGGCGAAGAAGTCATGCGACTTCAACGAGGTCGGCACGAAGTCAAATTGATGGTGCGTTACCCGGAAGAAGATCGAAAATCGGTCGCTCGATTTGACGACATCCGAGTCGACGCTGGAGACGGGGTTCAGCGACCTATTACCGAACTCGCTGAGGTGTCGGTCAGCCGCGGCTTCTCGGAAATCAACCGAATTGATCAGAAGCGATCGATTACAATTTCTTCTGACATCAACGAAAAAGAAGGGAATGCAAAACAGATCGTGGCGGATCTGCAGGCCAGCTTCATGCCTGACCTGTTGAAGAAATATCCATCGCTGCGAGTTCGGTGGGAAGGTCAGCAGGAACAGGATTCCGAGTCTGTTCAGAGCCTCAGCATCGGCCTGGGGATCGCATTGCTGGCCATGTATGTTCTGCTGACAGTGGAATTTACGTCTTACGGTCAGCCGATGGTGGTGATGGCCGTCATTCCATTCGGAATCGTCGGGGCAATTCTTGGCCACTGGTTCCTTGGATTTCCATTGACACTATTCAGCATGCTGGGACTTGTCGCACTCACAGGAGTCGTGGTCAACGACTCGATTGTGCTTGTGGACTTCATCAACAGTGCCGTACGTACCGGAATGCCGCTGGATCAGGCGGTCCTGGAAGCCGGCCAAAGACGATTTCGACCGGTGTTGCTGACGTCTCTGACCACCATCGCAGGGCTCTCGCCAATTCTGATGGAGACGTCGTTCCAGGCACAACTGGTGATTCCTATGGCAGCCAGTTTATGCTTCGGCCTGATGACATCGACCGTGCTTGTGCTGATTCTGGTCCCGACATTTTATCTGCTGTATGCAAGAGTCTTCGGAGTGACGATACACTCTGAAACGACGGATGAGGGAATCGTCCCTGTTCCGGATGTCGTCACCCAACCGATGGCTGGATAGCAGACTGTTGATCGACGCCAGTTGCGAGGTGGAACAGCATCCTATTCCAGGGTCCAGTCGATCTTTGAACGTCCGCGACCAACGAGATAGTCGTTGATCCTGGAGAACGGACGTGTTCCGAAGAATCCTCGATGAGCAGAGAGTGGAGATGGATGGGCACTTTGAATGGTCAGGTGCCTGTCAGCAATCAAGCCAGCTTTTTCCTGAGCCGGGTTTCCCCATAACACAAAGGCAACTGCGGGAAGTTCATTCACACACTGAAGAATTCGTGTCGTCAATTCTTCCCAGCCTTTCTTTCGATGGGAATTGGCTTCGTGGGCTCTGACGGTCAACACGGTGTTCAGCAAAAGCACGCCCTGTCGTGCCCACGCTTCAAGGCACCCGTGGCTGGCGGGCTTGATTCCGAGATCGCTCTCGAGTTCTTTGTAGATATTGCGGAGTGATGGCGGAAGCTTCACACCACGATTCACGGAGAAGCTGAGCCCGTGAGCCTGTCCGTCGTCGTGATACGGGTCCTGACCGAGGATCAGGACCCGCACATTTTCCAGCGGCGTCAGATGCAGGGCATTGAAAACGTCGCTCTCAGCCGGAAAGACTGAGTGCTCACTTCGCTCTTGCCTGAGGAAGATTTCCAGATCGCGAAAATAGGGCTTCGCTGACTCGCCGCGAAGCTTGTCGGCCCACTGATTCGGCAATGTGTGTGGCAGCACGATGTCGCAATCCTCCAGGTTTGAATCTGCGATCAAATCAACAGTTGCCGTGGAGTCGATTCATCTTTGCAAGCCTGATCCGCAGAATTAATAATCGCTGAATTCCACTTCAAGCCCGCCAGTCATTCCGGCAAGAAAGTTATAGATAATCGCATAGATTACACCGAAGATAAATCCGCCGATGCCATAGAGGATCGGCACGATAAAAATGGCCCCAACACCCATTCCAATAAAGGCGGCTGTCGGATCCGGACCATTTCCTCCGGCACCACCAGCCGCTGCCCCGACGCCGGCCAATGAAATCAGGAAAAACACCCCTCCTACCAGAAGCCCCATCATAGCACCGCCTGCTCCCATCATAATCCCGGCAGAGATCACGCCCACTCGCTTGAGCTTTGTGACACTTCGAGTCATGGACGTGGTTTGCTGAAAATCGGGTGACGCAAATGGATTGGACATAGGAAGATCTTTCAGACATCGAGGGAGTAAAGGGAACCTTGCTGCAGACACCAGGTTTGCAGTATCAGCAACCGGGGAGTTGCGAGCAAAGTTCAATCGAAAGTCGATCATAAAGCAAGCCGCAGGAGAATATCCAAACTCTCGCGAGGAATCATCCGCACATCCTGCGGCGACAAAGCAACGTCGGGATGCTTGTCAGGCGCGGACAAAAGTCAACCTGCTGTCAAAGGCGACACTCACTTTCGAACGCGTCAGCCGGCTTACTTGTCGCAGCCTGCAGTTTCACGATTCAGCCGCAGTTGTCCACACGCCGCGTCGATGTCCGCGCCTTTGCGTTTTCGTACAGTTGCCGTTACGCCGCGCTGTTCGAGCACTTCAAGAAACTGCTGAGTCTCCGGGTCGCGAGGCGCCGTCATCACCAGCTCATTGACGCCGTTCATGGGGATCAAATTCACGTGGGCATTTCGACCACGCAGCAAACTCGCAAGTTCCTGAGCATGCTCCAGGCGATCATTGATTCCAGCCATCAGCACATATTCATAGGAAATTCGCCGGCCAGTAATTTCGAAATATTCATCAGCCGCGTTCAAGATCTCCTGGATACCGATATTCCGATTGACAGGAACAATTTCTGTTCGCAGCGTATCGTTCGGTGCGTGCAATGAAACCGCAAGATTGTATTGCTGGCCCGACTGAGCCAGCTCGCGAATCTTCTCTGGAAGACCAACCGTTGAAACGGTAATTCGCCGCGCGCCCAGACCGAAGCCATCTTCGGCAGTGAGGAACTTCAACGATTCCATCAACGATCGATAGTTAGCCAGCGGCTCACCAATCCCCATCACAACAACATTCGTAATGTGCTCGTCGTCTTTCATCAGTCGATGCAGCACAAGGACCTGTTCCACAATCTCCGTTGGTGTCAGATTGCGTTTCACGCCCAGCAAGCCACTGGCACAAAACACACAACCCATCGCGCAGCCAACCTGAGTGCTGATGCACACTGTGCGACGATCTGGATCGCGCATCAGAACACATTCCACCAGCTCGCCATCATGCAATTTCAGCAGAAGCTTTTCCGTACTGTCCTGCGAGATCTGATGTCCGACGACTTCAAATGGCGAAAAACGAAAACCTTCATCCAGCAGTTTGCGAAGTGCAAGTGGCAAATCAGTCATCTGCTCAAAGGACGTCACGCGACGTTCCACCAGCCAGCGACGGATCTGCTTCGCGCGAAAGCTCGGCTGTCCGACAGACTTCAGCCAGTCCGTCAGTTCATCCATTTGAAGATCAAGAATCGCACGCCGAACGTTGAGAGGCGATTCAATGATCGTCAGTGGCATGGTCTGACCGAGCGCGGGACCGACGGGAGATTCGGTAGAAAGTTCAGATGGGTTCACTTTTTAGGATCAGGTTTTCTGGCCGCGTCTTTGTTCCCGGATCGTGCGAGATCCCGACGGTAGCGGCGTATGAGTTCAGAATATTCGTTATCGAGCACTTCTTTTCCGGCATCTCCGATATCACCGCCAAGTTCATCCTGCAGTTGTCCCCACATCCGCCCCTTGCCTTTTCGGCCAGTTGCGTCGGGACTTTGACCATCAAACTGCGCTGGATTGCCCTGACTTCGAGGATCGCTGGAAGCCGTGCTGCCTTCAGAATTCAATTGTCCAGGAGAAAACTGGTTTGGCAATGCTCTTTTCGCTGCACTTTGCAAAGCACGGGCGGCATTCGCCAATTGTTCGGCGGATGAACCTTGCGATTCGCCCGGTTGACCCTGTCCCGGCCGCGACTTGGCACTCTGGCCTTTGCCCTGACCCGGTTGACAACCGCCGGGTTCACCTTGCCCCGCTTGCCCTTCACCCGGCTGACCCTGGCCCGGTTGTCCTTCACCTGGTTGCCCCTGGCCCGGCTCGCCCTGGCCCGGCTGTTGCCCCGTTTGATCTCCAGGCTGACCTGGCTCACTGCCTTGTCCCGGCTCACCCGATTGACCCTGCTCGCCAGGTTGGCCGGGCTGACCATCTGGCCCCTGTTGGCCGGCCTGCTGCGACTGGCGTTCGGCCTCTTGCCGAGCAGCTTCCTCATTCATCATCTGAGACGCTTTCTGCAAACTATGCAGCGCATCGTTGACACTTTCACCAACCTCAGACGGAATTACGGCATTGGGATCGCGTTGCCCCTGCGCTGCTTGTTGCGCCAATTGGGCTGCTCGATTGAGTTGTCCAGCAGCCTCCTGCGCAGTCTGGCCGGCCTGTTGCATCTGAGCCTGATCCAATTGGTCGGCCGCCTGACTTCCACTCATCGCTCCCTCTTGCGCCGCTGTAGCGGCTTCCTGGGCCGGTCGCGCCAGATGCTGCATCCCCAACGCTGGAATGTTTAATCGTTCGGACAGCTCATTCAGTGCCTGAGGCAACCCATCCGCCGCTTCCGCAACCTCACGCTGCGAATCCTGCTGAGTTGCCACTTGCGCGGCATTGTCCTGCTGCATCTGCTGGACAGTATCCGCCATGCGACTAAAGCTGTCACTCTGCTGCTGCATTTGAGCCTTGCGGTCCTGCTGAGTCTCGCCATTCAAATCACCGGAGGCATTCGACGATTCGCTTGCCGCGTTTCTCATTCGTTCGGCCGCTCGATTGAACTGCCCCGCAGAAGCATGACGCATCGCGTCGTCAGCTTTTTGAGCCGCCTGCTGTGCATGATTCTTCGCTTCATTACCTGCCGACGCATCAGCGTTCACGGCATCAGCCTGCTGGTGAGCAGACTCGCGCAGCCGATCGAGCTGATCCAGCAAACTGCGCCCAACCTTGGGCGATTCATTTGCAGAATTTTCCTTACCATCTGCCTGGGCAGCAGGTTTGCTGTTCTTGTCAGCGTCTCCAAGATCAGCGGGTTCACCGTTAGCATTCTCCGGCGGCTGGCCAGCTTCTGATTTGCTCTCGCCTGAAGGATTATTCTTATCTCCGGGCGCCTCCGCCGAAGCAGCCGCTTCGCCTGGATCATTCTTCCTGGAATCGTCCGGTTGCTGCTTCGGCTTCGCACCAAGCTCTGCCGCCATTTCCGCCAACTGGCCTTCCAATTGCTCCAGTCGCTCGTTGATTTGCTCTGCCCTGGTCCCTAGCTCTTTTCGATTTTCATTTTGCTCAGCCAGTTTGCGTTCTTCATCCTTGCGAGCATTCTCATCAGATGCCGGAGCATTTGCGTCAACGGGCTTTGCTTCCACCGGCTTGTCCAGCTGTTTAGCGGCGTCGGTCAATTGCTGCTGGGCTTTGTCGATGCCCTCCTGCGGCGATGCCAAATTCCCCTGTCGCAGATCGCGAATTGCTTCATCCAACGGCTGAACTTCAGGCTTCGCAACATCCTGCGCCTGCTGCTGAATTTGATTTGCAAGTTGCTCAGCATCATTGCGAGACTTCTGAAGTTCGTTGGCAAGCTCCTGAGCATCTCGAGCCGTGTCACGTGCTTCTTCATTAACTCCTTCAGCAAGTTGCTGTTGCTGTTCGGCAAGTTTCTTTGCCTGCTCGGCCACCGCCGCGGCCTGTTCCAACTGCGCTTCGCGAGCCGCCTGAAGTAGTTCCTTCTTTCGCTGCAGCAAATCACCCAGATCATTGGTCAGCTCTTGCTGTTCTTGTTGCAACTGCTGCTGTTTTTGATCCAACTGCTGCTGAAAATCCTGTTCAGTCTGACCAGGTTCTGGCTGATTTTGCTCTCGATCCTGCTGAAGTTTTTCCGAATCCTGTGCAAGCTGCTGAGCCTCCAAAGCCAATCGATTAAGTTCAGCCAGTTCCTGTTCCAGTTGAGCCAACTTCTCAATTTCGTTCGTCGCCTTGTGAAGATCTTCGCGAACTTCATTGAGTTCATTCATGGCATCCTGAAGTTTTTGCTTTGCTGAATCACGATCGGCGGCGGCCGCTTCATCGAGCTCTGACGGAACATCCTGACGGATTTGCTGAGCCAGTTCGGTCAATTGAGCGGCCTGCTTTTGCATCAGAGGATGCTCGGCCACTTTCTCGGCCAGTTGCTGCAGCTGTCGACCCTGAGTTTGCTGTTTCTCGCTGAGATCCTGGACGCTTTCCTGAGCGTCTTTGTCCCACTGCTGTCCAATCTCGTTCCGGATCTCGTTCGCTTTTTGCGCAGCCCGCAACAATTCCTCTTCCACCTTTCTGAGTGAATCGATGAGCTGCTGATCGGCTTCCCGGAGTGGTTTCTGGCCAAGCGGCTCTGCATCGTCTGCGATCCGAATTGTCCACGGCCCTTTCCAAACGACCTGAGGCTCTGGTATCGGCCGTTCATCTGTGGCACGAACTCGAAAAGTGACCGTGTCACCGGCTTTCACATCGATCGTTTTCAGATCCAGTCGAAACTCGTGCGATACAGAAACGGCTCCACGGTCAAACGGTTCGGCCGGCTGTATGCGAGTCGCGTCCGCGTTCTTCTGAAAATGTATCTCCAGCACGCCGACGCCCAAATCGTCAACAACGGCGCAGTTCAGAGGTACGTTGTCGTCCGGGCGAACATCCAGCCCGTCAGAGATACCTGTCACTGTCAGCTGAGGCGGCGTGTCGGTTGTTACGATCAGCCGCCGAGTTGTCTCTGCAGTATTCGTCAGACCAAGCGAATCTTCAACAACGAATTCAAACTGTCCTCCACCCAGTGCATCAAACTGAAATGCCGCGGTGAGACCATCTGCCGACAACACGCCTGGCGATGCGGGAGGTTCAGGCACATCAGAGCGAACAGGAGCTAAATTCGCTGCAGCGATTTCTTCTGGGAGAAGCATCTCGTTGTCCGGATCATCAACAACAATGTCTCCCTTGTCAGGCGACGCAGCGGCCATATCTATCGGCTGCCAACTGCTCCACTCCATCCGAACACTTTTGACTGGCTTGTTGAATGAGAGATTGATTTCAATTCGACTGCGTTCAAAAACATGAATGTCGCCAACAATGCCATCATAGGTTTCAACAGGCCGACCTGTGTAAACAGGTGGCGTTTCCTGCAACACTGCACTCAGAATGCGAGGTGGATCTGCAACCGTCAATTCAAACCATTCTGAAGCCGCACCACCGCCTCGAATACGGTACTGAAAGGAATCACGAACACCATTCAGAGTGATGGAATAAAAACTGTCCGACGCATCATAGGCCATCGGAAAATCTTCGCTGTCTCCGGTCGCTCGTCGCATTTCTACGACCACGTTCGCGGGCAGTTCTCCGGCGACTCCTGTTCGCCACTGAGGAATCGCAATGAACACGGCATCGGAATTCGTCGCAATGACGCGACTGCCATCGGGAACTTCAAAGAACAAATTTGACGGCGCTGCAAGATTCGCAAAGGGCATCAGCAAACGCTGCATCAGCAAACGCGACCCCGACGGCCATAGCATTAACGGAATCAAGATCGCGATCACGGAAGTGATGGCCAGTCCGCATCGTTTGAGAGTCTTTCCACTTTGCACTACAGCGGAGGGCTGCACGCTTCGAAGCTGAGTCTGCACATGCTTCTGCAATCGCTGACGCATGAGTGACGAACCGGCTTCACCGACTGTTACGGAAGGTTCCTGGATGGAGATCAATGTGGCCAAAGATTCCTGAAGCTCCGGAAATTGCAAATCGACGGCTGCCCCTAGTTCCTCATCAGGTGCCTTTATCAGGACCGGTCGCAGGAGGCGTTTCCAGGCCACGACGCCCGTCACAAGAACAGTCGACGCCAGAAACACAAACCGAACGACTCCGGGCAGAGAAATCAGATAGTCGAGCAGACCAGAAAAGACGACCCCGGCGATCAACACGCAGACCGTTTCCGCCAGGCCGCGAAAGAACGCATTGATACGGATTAGTCGCTGGCAACGGTCAAGTAATTCCTGCAGTCCCGCCACTCGAACCAACGCGTCTGAAGACATCGCACCACTCCTGAACAACAACGCCTGGACGCCGATAGACCGTCCCCATCGCACTTCGGTGCCGTTTGAGTCGTCAGTGTACCGTCAGCCACGTTACTTTCGCTACAGATTGTTAAAAAGACTCTGCGGAGAACTGACAGAACGCAGCGGCGAACAAGCCAGGAGCAGGTTTCAAGACCTCATTTAGCATGACCAGAACGCAGGCGATGTGAAGTCAGCCGAAGAATCGACGAGACGTTGTTTCATAGCGGATGGTGAGTCGTCGGAACCGAAGTGGCAAGCGTGGTTTAATGCCGACGAATCTGGAGCCGATGCTCGAGCGTCCTGGGATTTCGACGGAGTTGTGGGAGGATTGCGTGTCGAATTTTCGGAAGTGATTCCGTTCGAGCGTCGGTCAAGCAAAGTCGATGGAGTCGGCCACTGAAACACGCGGCCCCAGCCGAGCCATCAGCATCAATATCACAAACACAACGGCGAGCCCACAGCGTGAGCTGTGCGGGTACCACTTCCGCTCGCAGAGCATTCCAGTAGAACAGTGTTCGAGGCAACTCCACAAAGCCGCCTCAGTTATACACACTGGCGACTTTATATGGATGACCCCGCCCCCAAACCTCTGGATGGCCCTGGCCTTTCCCCAGAGCCTTCCTCTGATACGGAATCGGACGTTAAAACGGTCCATCTGGATGAGTCAGTCGCCACCGGCGAGCCCACGGCGTCAGCCGTGCGGGTCTTATCTCCAACAATCCTTCGTCACAAGCGGTGTCGAATGTTGTAATCAAAACACGCTGAGTGACGGACAGGAGTGATACCCGCACAGCTCACGCTGTGGGCTCGCCGTTGTATTTGTGATCATAAAAAGCGACAAGACAACATCAACCTATACCAACGCTGAAAAAAAGGTTCCGACCAGTCCCCAAACCGGCGAGCCCACGGCGTCAGCCGTGCGGGTCATTTCGCCAACAACTCTTCGCCACATGACAAACCGCTGGGGCCAGCCAAAGTTTGTTGACGATCGCTGGCCGAACTACGAGCACGTCTGTCCAGCATTTCCTGGTTCATGCGTTGCACTTCGGAAGTGATTGCTCGCATGGCGTATGCGGATTTGAACCCGATTCGGGCCGGTCTTGCGTCAACTCCTGAGAAGAGCAACTTCACGAGTGCTCAGGAACGCATCGCCGACCTGAAGTCTGCGGATGAAGTGTCGACGGCCGATTCAAAGGACGTGCGAATGCAACATGGCCAGAAAGCCGGCTGGCTGGCTCCTGTGGAACTGGAGCCGAAGCGAAAGAAAATTCGCGAGAACTGCTCCAGTCGCCGAGCGTCCAACAAAGGCTGCGTGTTCATGACATTGCCGCAGTATCTGGAATTGCTCGACTGGACCGGCCGCCAGTTGAGGCCGGGGAAACGCGGCTCCATTCCAAAGAACGCTCCGCCGATTCTGGACAGATTGAATCTGTCCGCGAAACTCTGGTTGCACGCCGTGGAGCAGTTCGCCAAACGCCGCTCCGCCAATCGCGTGACGCCAGCTTCACGATTCAACGCTACGGCGAAGCCTGCTTTACAGCCAGCGGCAGTTCAGTAGGCTGAGAGAAGTATTTGGAAGAACTACGCCAGAAACTATGGTTTCTGCTGCCGTTTTGGATGGCCCCGGTTTCGTTCCCACATTTGCGTCTCAATCATTCAGCGTTCAATAGCCGCTTGCGTTCTGCGACTCATCCGCGTTCATCTGTGAAATCCGCGGTCAAAATTTGCGACTCAATTTCTCCCGAGAATCGCACCCCACAACGACACCCGACTCCCGCGAGAACAACACCGTGAGGAAGAATGCGATTCAGTTCGCGCTGAAGATCTTTGAATGCGAACGCTCAAAATCACCCGGCTGCGGCGAGCGACTTTGCAAAGTGTGAAAAACGCACCACCGCAGCTCGGTGGCGAGTAGGGCTAATCTCTTGTGTTCAGGATACGGTTTGCTTTCCCTGTTTGCCACCTGGTTTCCCGTGGTGGTGTCACAATATTTGATCCCTGCACAATTGAGGTCGCCCCCTCGTAGATCCGGACGTGCGCCGTTAACGCATCCGGCTCCCAGACGTCACTTAGCTTCAGGCGGTTCAGGGCAGAAAACAATCCGCAACTGGGCCATCACGACGTTGGAGTTCGTGCGACAGCCCCGACGCAGCATGTGCCTGTGATTCACCATACCGTTCCGAAACTGCGATCCAGCCAAGTTAACACCGTGATTCCGTCTCTGAGTACGGACGGTGCCCGGTCTCAATTGTGACCTCCTGATCGCCTTCCCTGCGCCGATATTACTCGGCTTCGTTCCATCCGGCTAGAGGCCGGACTTCAACGGTACTATGCGGCCATCCGACTCCCTGAAGGTCATTTGCCGTCCTCGCTGATTAGGCTTGTCGGGCATACTCGTTCGGTCATGACTGGTGCGTCATGATTCGAACAAGAACCACAGGGTCTCACTGGTTGCCTTGATGTCATCATGTATAGCGCGAGCGGACGAGCAACTCCGAGGCGGCAAGGCCGCTTTCTGCGAGCTGCCGCTCGGTGAGCACAGCGGAGCGGTAGCTCCAAACAACCCAGCACCGCTGGCCGGGTCTTCTCTCACAGCTTGCCATATCGCGGTGAGAAATATTGCCTTCCAACATGCACACGCCTTGGGCAGGATCCAACAGATACAAAATTTCGGAGCTCATGTCGTTCATCGCCGAGAGGCCACTCCCGGTCGATTCACCCTCACTACCTTTCTGGGCACGCTTCAACGAACCACTTCGAAGCCGTCGCCAACATTACGGCTTCACGACTTCTTATAGATTCGCTGCAACCCTCGATACTGGGCCTCTGGCTAAGAGCTACCCACGCGGGAGTCACACCCGCTTGTCATCAAACCATTTCCAGTCCGCACGTGCATTTTCCGTAATCACTCGACCATGTTTGGGGCAAACGTCCATTTGATTGCCATGTCTTTTGTAGCTCGAAAAATCGTGCCGTGCTTTTCATCAGGCTGGTCGGAGTAAGTCCACAGCAATGAATCGGGCGCTTCTGTCTGCAGGATTGATTGGAGTTCACGAGTGTGCGGTTGAATGTCAGCAGCATTCGATCCTGCGTACCAAAAACGAATTCTTGACTCCGGAAATTTGGCTAAATGCTCCGTGGCGGTTCTAACAAGGTATTTGTTGTTCCAGTAAATCGCGGGATCCATCGCAATGTAACAATCAAACATTTCGGGCCGAAGTAGCAGTGTTTCAACAACAAAAAGGCCGGCAGCAGATTCACCTATGATGGATCGTTGCCGCGTTGTCCTGTATCGACGATCGACTTCCGAGAACAGCTCATCACCAATGAATTGGCGAAACTTGGTAGCTCCGTCAGTTAATGGGGCGATTTTTTCGTCAGCTTTAATCTCTGACGGGCCAGTCAGGTCTCGCCGTCGTTGCGTGTTCTCAACGCCGACCAGGATCGTGGGAGGAATTGAGCCACTCGCGATCAACTCGGCAAGGGTGTTCGCAATATGGGGGAAATCCTCCTTAATGCCTCCGTCCGGCATGTACAAAACTGGATAACTAACGTTACTGGCCGCGTATCCAGGAGGAGTCCAAACACAGATGACGCGAGTCTCGCCAACTGACGTTGATTCAATTTGAAAAGTATCGTGCTCAGGTACCGGGTCAGAAGGAAGTTGGGGCGATTTGCAACCAACAGCGCATGCGAGGACACAGGCAAGTAATGTGACGATGGTTGTGATTTGGATTTTCATCTTAGAGTGATAACGAATTGTGATCTATGCGTCAGGCGATTAGCTGACGTATAGATCGTGCGTTGAACTTTTCCGCTTTGTGGATTGAGTGCACTCGGCTTTGGTGGGCAGAATGCGGAAACAATCACGGGCACTCGACGGGTGAAGCGAGTCTATCGGTGGGCGGGCGGTTTGTCACTCTGGAATTCGGGTCATACAGAATTTCGGTCGTGACGATGTTGCGGACTGCAGCGCGCCGCAAAGTGCCACCAGGGCTGAGACTCATCGGGCAGACACCAGACACGATCGGCGGAAGACCAGAAATGCTCCGCGCGGTCGAGTGGCGCGCAGCATAACGAAGTCCGTTTGGCTGATCGCTGGACGGAAGAAAGGCGAATGGCAGAAGGGCGATTCTTTTGCGATCTCTTACTTGCCCTTTGTAATTTCTCCTCCGTCTCGCCCGCACTGTTTGTTTCTGGTGTTAATCCGTTGCACAGAATCGCAGGCACGGATGGCTGACGCCATGCCGCTCGCCCGACACAACAGAAGAACCCCAAAAGGAACGGGTCTCACTGTTTTGAGTTGAGAGGACTGTTGTTCTGATGCATTGCGGCGAGCCAAACGAATTTGTTTTGTGGTTCGGTCGGAGACGAGCGTCAGGTCCGTGAGTTCTTTCGTCGGTTCTCGTTCGAAACGACAACCATTTGCTGGCAGTGACGCGTGATATCGAACGGAATCCCGTGCGGGCGAGTTTCGTGGACCTGCCGAAGTCGGCGGCGGCGGCGTTGCGATTTGGGTGTAGTCGCGGCTGATTGTTAAAGTAGGTCCTTTCTGCCGGAAAGGACTTTCGCCGCAGGTGAACCTTGCGTGCAATTGGGTGAGGATTGCAGGCTGCATGGTGTCATCACATGCACAGAGGTCGCGGAAAGCCGCGAAGTCCTGCCCGGCAGGCAGGACCTACTGAAGTCGGCGGCGGCATCGTTGCGATTTGATGGGGCTCTGATCACTACGCCAGGTCGTGGCAATCTGGTATTCTCACCGGCTGAATCGAAGGCGGACGTGAAACGAAATTTGTCGTTTGTGCAATCCGCCGACGACTGCAGATTTCGAAGTGGAATTACCAATCTCCGGCTCTCTGACCAGACCGGCGTTTCTCACCAAAGGATAGTCACGTGGCCAAAGCTTGGGGCGGGCGATTTAATCAGGCAACAGACCCGCGGGTCGAAGCGTTCACAGAATCCATCAGCTTTGACAAGCGATTGTATGCCGTTGATATTCGGGGCTCGATGGCCCACGCGACGATGCTGGCACATTCGGGACTGATTACTGAATTGGAGCGGGATCGGATTTGTGATCATCTGGATCAGATCGGTGAAGAAATTGCCGCCGGTCAGTTTGCCTTCCACATGGACCTTGAAGACATCCACATGCACATCGAAAGCGCGCTGATCGCGCGGATTGGTGATGTGGGGCGAAAACTGCACACGGGGCGAAGTCGCAATGATCAGGTTTCGACGGACCTGAAACTTTATACGCGTGACGTCATCGATGATCTCGACAAGCTGCTGGCCGAAGTTCAGCGGGCGTTTGTGGCTCGATGCGATATGGACGCCGATGTGGTTCTGCCTGGCTACACGCACCTGCAGCGAGCTCAGCCGGTTTCTGCTTCGCACTACTGGCTTGCGTATGTGGAGAAATTCCAAAGAGATCGCGAACGTCTGGCTGACTGTCGCAAGCGGGTCAATGTGTGTCCGTTGGGAGCTGCGGCGCTGGCGGGAACGACATTGCCGATTGATCGACATCTTACAGCGAAGCTGCTGGGCTTTGATTCTGTCGCTGCAAACAGTTTGGATGTCAGCAGTGATCGTGATTACATGGTTGAATTTGTTTCATGCCTGTCACTGATCTCCGCGCATCTGAGTACGTGGGCGGAGGAGTGGATCATCTGGTTCACGACAGAGTTCAATTTTTTGAAACTGCCGGATGCCTATACAACCGGTTCATCCATCATGCCTCAGAAGAGAAATCCGGACGTTCTCGAACTGATTCGCGGCCGCACAGCGCGGGTGATGGCGACTGTGCCGCAGCTTTTGATTCTGATTAAGAGTCTTCCCATGGCTTATAACCGTGACTTGCAGGAAGATAAGCTGGCATTATTTTCGGCGTATGATGCGATCCGACCGTGCCTCGATCTGGCGCCAGCGATTATTGCGGGTGCAGAATTGAAGCTTGATCGAATCGAGGCCAAGCTGGAAGACGGATTCCTCGACGCAACCGCTCTGATGGAATACCTGATCAAGAAAGGCGTTCCGATGCGAACCGGTCATGAGACCGTCGGGAAGCTGGTCGCACATTGTGAGTCGCATGCGTGTCGGCTCAACGATCTTTCTCTGGAAGATCTGAAAGCGGCCTGCCCTTTAATTGAAGAAGACGTCCGCAATATCCTCGGCGCTCGCAACGCCATGAAGGCACTTCAGAGCTATGGTTCCGGTGGTGTAGAATCCGTGAAGGCTCGTGTTGCAGAGTGGAAGAGTCGGCTGGCATAGACTGCAATTGGCAAGACGGAATAACGAATCCGTCGATTTCATTTTTGGAAACTCTCAAAGAGATATTGGAGACACGATCATGCGATTCATCGCTTTTCTGGGGATTACAATGATGCTTGCAAGTCAGGCTAATGCGGACATCAAGACGCAGGTCGTTCAGTATAAAGATGGTGACGTGACTCTGGAGGGCTTTGTTGCGTGGGACACCGCAAACTCAGGAAAGTCAGTGCCAGGAGTGCTGGTCGTTCATCAGTGGATGGGACTGACGGACTATGAAATGGGGCGATGCCGACAGCTTGCCGGGCTGGGTTATGTTGCATTCGCTTTGGATATTTACGGGAAGGGTATTCGACCCACAAATCCGCAAGATGCCGGAAAACAGGCTGGCGTTTACAAGAATGACCGCGAGCTTTATCGCCGCCGACTGAAGTTAGGGCTTGAGCAACTTCAGGCTCAGCCGGGTGTCGCGAAAGAGAAGGTCGTGGCGATCGGTTATTGCTTCGGAGGTACAGGAGTTCTTGAGCTGGCTCGTAGTGGAGCAAATGTTTCAGGCGTTGTCAGTTTTCATGGTGGGCTTGATTCTCCACAGCCGGAAGCTGCCAAAAATATTAAGTCTAGAATTCTGGTCTGTCATGGAGCAGACGATCCATTTGTTCCGGCGACTGACATTGCTGCGTTCAAAAACGAACTGAACAGCGCGGGGGTTGACTGGCAGATGGTTGAATATTCCGGAGCTGTGCACTCGTTTACGCAGCCGATGGCTGGCAACGATAACTCACGCGGGGCTGCTTACAACGAGAAAGCAGACAAGCGATCCTGGATCGCAATGCGATCATTTTTTGATGAGTTGTTCGTTTCATCTGCAGCCAAGTAGTCGTGACTTTCAACGCGTAGCCGCAGTCAGGATCAGGCTGGTCACGCTCCTGATTCTGAACTGCGGCACAGGTAATGCATCGTTCTGAATACGAAGATTCATTGAGCCTGACCAGGTCCAATGGAGACCGCCAATTCGCACAGTGTGCTGTATGGATCGCTTGTGGTGATGGAAATCAGGCAATTGCCTGGCGGCAAAACAGAAGGTTCAAGTGATGAAAACGATTCAGGTTTTTGACAAGCCGATGTGTTGTTCAACGGGCGTTTGTGGTCCGCAGGTTGATCCTGTGCTGCCGCGGTTTGCAGCCGATCTGGATTCCCTGAAAAATGCCGGGCATACGGTGGAACGTTTCAACCTGGCGCAGCAGCCGCAGGCTTTCATCGAGAATACGGAGATCCATGGGCTTCTTTCGACGCAAGGGACCGATGTTCTGCCCGTCGTCATGGTGAATGGACATGTTGTCAGCCGTGGGATTTATCCGTCGCGTGAAATGCTGGAACTTTGGATGAATGGTGGCGCCCCGGGCAGTGTTTCACTGCCGATTGCTGTCGAAGGCTGCTGCAGTGGTGAGACGGGTTGCTGTTAGTCGCAGTTCGTTCCGTTTTGCGTGGGGCCGGTTTTTAACCTGCCTGGCGTGCTCATGATTCAGGGCATTCGCTTCGACAGCGCCACGGTGTGTTGTCTGGTGAGTGGCCTGTGAAAATCTACCAGCACGCAGCGCGAGCGTGTGAATTCGCCGCAGCAATTCACGTTCTCGCGCTGCGCGCTTTTATCAGAGGATGTATCCGGGCGTGTGCCCTGGAATGCAATTTCTCTTCCCGAATGCTGAACCAGGAATCCTCCCCATGGAGTTTCTTAATCAACCGACTCGCAATCTTTTCTTTACAGGAAAAGGGGGCGTAGGCAAGACGTCGGTTGCCTGTGCGACGGCGGTTCGGCTAGCAGATGCGGGCAAGCGAGTGCTTTTGGTTTCGACGGATCCCGCTTCCAATCTGGACGAAGTTCTTGGCACAAAATTGGGGCACCACCCAACGCGGATTGACTGCATTCCAAATCTTTCAGCAATGAATCTCGATCCGGAAAAATCAGCCGCCGATTATCGCGAACGAATGGTTGGCCCGTATCGCACACTTTTGCCGCCAGCGGCCATCACGAGCATGGAGGAGCAATTCTCCGGGTCCTGTACTCTGGAAATTGCGGCGTTTGATGAATTCTCGCGGCTGCTTGGCGATGCCGAAGCAACGTCGCAATTCGATCACGTTATTTTTGACACTGCACCGACGGGCCATACTCTGCGATTGCTGACACTGCCGTCTGCCTGGTCCGGCTTCATGGAATCGAATACCACCGGGACGTCATGTCTCGGTCCATTGGCCGGTCTTCAGTCACAGCAGGCGCTCTATCAACAGACGGTCCATGCGCTCAGCGATCCCCGGACGACAACACTTGTGATGGTTGCTCGAGCTGAAGCAACTGCGTTCCGTGAGGCGGCTCGTACGAGCGGAGAGTTGCAGAGTCTGGGAGTCTTGAATCAGCATCTTGTCATCAATGCGGTTTTCCGTGCCACGGATTTGAGCGATCCTTACGCTGTCGCCATGCAGAGCCGTGGCGAAAAGTCGATTTCGGAAATTCCCGACTTGTTGAAGTCCTTGCCCCGAACATTAATTCCATTGTCTGCAGGCGGAATCATCGGCATCGAAGCGCTGAGAAATCTTGGACTCGATTCGGTGGCAAATCCTGGTTCCACAGACGATGTCTCGAAGTCCGCCGTTTCTGCATCACAAAGTTCGGTCGATTTGCCGCCGTCGCTGGGCACGATGATTGACGGCCTGGCCGCGCCTGGGCACGGAGTCATTCTTGCGATGGGTAAGGGTGGAGTTGGCAAGACAACAGTCGCTGCGGCTGTGGCCATTGCATTGGCTGATCGCGGTTATGAAGTGCACCTTTCGACCACAGATCCGGCGGCTCATATCGCTGCGGCGGTTGCCGGTCAGGCGATGTCGAATCTCACCGTGAGCCGCATTGATCCGACCGTTGAGACCGCCAAATACTCCAGTGAAGTGATGAGTAACGCGGGTAACGGATTGGATGAGGCAGGACGGGCCTTGCTGGCAGAAGATTTGCGATCACCCTGTACTGAAGAGATTGCCGTGTTTCGAGCATTCGCAGACGCGGTATCCGAAGGAACGAAGCGATTTGTCGTGCTTGATACAGCTCCGACCGGCCACACGGTACTGCTTCTGGATTCTGCGCTCGCCTATCATCGCGAGGTGATGCGACAGGCATCTGCGATGCCGGAGGCTGTGCAGAATTTGTTGCCACGTCTGCGAGATCCAGAGTTCACTCGTGTGTTAATCGTGACTTTGCCGGAGGCTACCCCGGTTCATGAGGCTGCTCAGCTTCAACGTGACTTGCGGCGGGCTGAAATTGAGCCGTATGCGTGGGTGATCAATCAGTGCCTTTCACCGCTGCCGGTGACCGATCCAATGCTGATCGAGCGGCAGCGGCACGAAACGCGGTTCATAAGCGAAGTGGTTTCGGAACATGCTGTTCGTACCGCTTTGATTGAGTGGCAGATGGAGCCGCCGGTAGGGCAATCCGCTTTGGAGCATGTGTTGGCAAGTACTGGATCCGAAACTTGATTGTTGCGGATCAAGGTCTCGACTTGCGATCAGGTCGAACACGATGTTAGCGGAACGGCGCGAGCCGTCCGGTGCCGCAAAAACCGGAGGGCTCGCGCCCTGCCGCTACAAAACCATTGATCACCTTAATGTCGTGCGATGCCTTAGCCGCCGTGAACGGCCGGGGCCGTCGTGTTGACAACCCGACTCTTTGACGACGGATGCGCGGGCCAGTTTGTGATGCGGTCCGTTGCAATGTGATATTGTGGGTCTTCCGACAGGTTCACTTCGACCAGATCGCCAGCTCGATCCAGAAGCAAGCGACATTCAGGGCTCAGATGGGTCAGGTGGAGGCGTTTTCCAACCTGTTCATATTTTTCCGCCAGGGAGTTGATTGCTTCGAGGCCGGATTGGTCAAAGACTCGAGTGTAATAGAAGTCGATGACAACGTCGTCTGGATCGCTTTTGGGATCAAACAAATCCTTGAATGACGTCACAGATGCAAAAAACAGAGGTCCATGTAACTGGTAGATCTTGCTGCCAAACTCATTGAACTTCACTTCAGCGCCGACATGCTTGGCCTGTTCCCATGCAAACACCAAAGCTGAAGTGATGACTCCGATGACAACCGCCGTTGCCAGATCGTGCATGATGACTGTATAGCCCGCGACAATCAGCATCACGAGATAATCGGTGACCGGAATCTTCCGCATCATTCGGAATGAGGCCCATTCAAAAGTCCCGATCACGACCATGAACATGACGCCGACCAATGCCGGCATTGGGATCATCTCAATCCACGGTGCCAGGAAGAGAACAAACAGCAGCAGGCAGACAGCAGCCACAATTCCAGACAGTCGTCCGCGACCACCGGAATTGACATTGATCAGCGACTGTCCAATCATCGCACAACCGCCCATGCCTCCAAAAAATCCGCAGACGATATTGGCAAGGCCCTGGCCCATACATTCACGATTTCCGGAGCCACGCGTTTCTGTGATCTCATCCACCAAAGTCAGCGTCATGAGTGATTCAATAAGACCGACGGCGGCCAGAGTTAACGAATAAGGGAGGATGATCCAGAGAGTTGCCAGCGAGAAAGACGGCAAAGGAAAGTTGTCAAGAAAAAACGGACGCGGCAAGCCGGCGCTGAGACCGACAGAATCGGTGTCGATGGTCGCCGCAGAAGTGGCGATGGATGCTTCCGAGGGGTCTGCCGTGGAGTCTGCCGGAGCGGAGACGTCGTCAAGGACAGTGGCTCTGGCCGCGTTGGCTTTTGCGTTCGTCACTAGCATGTCTCGAACGGTCAGGACAACGTGTGACTGGTTCTCTGCGGCAAGTCTCGAATCCAGTGTTGAGTTCAAGACTAAAGAAATCAATGTGACGCACAGGATTGCTGCGAGTGATGCGGGGATGGCTTTCGTCAGTTTGGGCAGCAGCCAGATGATGGCCATCGTGATGCCAATCAAAACCAGCATGATCCACAACGCAGGGCCTCGAATGTAAGTCAGCTGGCTAAGGCTGTTGACAGTCTTAAAGCTGCCGAATTGGGCTGTAAAGATCACAATCGCCAGGCCGTTCACGAAGCCCAGCATCACGGGATGCGGAACCATTCGGATCAGCATTCCAAGGCGACAAAGCCCAACGGCAATCTGCAGAAGTCCGCAAAGAATGACTGCAGGGAACATGTATCCGATGCCATGTTGAGCCACCAGTGTTACAACAACGACAGCCATCGCACCAGTCGCCCCAGAGATCATTCCTGGTCGGCCACCAAACACGGCCGTCAGCAGCCCAAGAAAGAAGGCGGAATAGAGCCCGATGATCGGGGAGACTCCGGCGACAAACGCAAACGCGACAGCTTCCGGGACCAGGGCAAGTGCAACAGTGAGACCAGAAAGAACGTCGTTCCGGACGTTTTGCTCCTGAGAAGCGAACAGATTGAGCATGGACTTTTCTTTAACAAAAATGTGGCAGCGATCATCGCCAAATGCCAGTGATGTGTACGTGAGTTGAGGGAAGGCCGAACGGAGATCTGTGTCCGATGTTTCCCGACTTGGCGGCCAATTCAGGCGGTTCACTCTCAGGTTGGAGTGCACGCGAATTGAATATGAGAGAAGCCTGGAAAGAGTAATGCCCCTGACCCAGTTGGCCTGCTGGCCTTATACGATCGACCGCCCTCAAACTGTTCGCCTGCAAAAAGCGACGTGTGCCGTGCCTGCATCATGTTTGAGCACGACTCCAAAGCGGTATAGATGTTCATCCCGGCGAATGTATTTTGCATTGCGGGCCATGACAACCCTGTTCCTGACAACGCACTTAGAATGCAGGCATTGGGAACAAATGAGCCTAATAATCCTGTCCAGATGCTGAAAACGGACGAGCAATTGGCTGTGGCGAAAGCTCGGATGAATTGTTCGACAAAGCAGGGTGAACGCCTATTATCCGAAAGATCGAGCGAAAGGGCCGTTCGAGAGTCTGGCAAAATCCGAAACGGATCCGCGAAAAACAAAGAGGGAACTCATGACCACTGGTGTTTATCAACATGACTTCGCCCGTGTGGAAGATTATCTGCACCATCGGGCGCCGTATTTGATGGTCGATGCAATCGAATCAATCGAAGATCGTGCGATACGGACTATCAAAATTGTCACAGGAACGGAATATTTTCTGAGTGGGCATTTTCCCGGTTCCCCGATCGTTCCCGGTGCCATGCTGCAGGAAATGACAACTCAATCGGCAGGAATTCTGCTGGCCGCAAGGTTCAATCCGATGGAGCAGTTCGATACCCACGATCCGTTCTTTAATGAGTACGCTCTTGGAGTGCTGGTACGAGTGAAGGGAGCGCGGTTCCGTGGATTCGCTCGGCCGGGGGCGACGTTGCAGATCTTTGTTGAACTGGTCGACCAGTTGGGTGAGATCTTCGAGTTTTCCGGACAGATCAAGTTGAATGGAAAAACGATCATGTCCAACAGTTTTCAACTAGCAAACATTCTGTCGAAAACGCTGCAGGGCTAAGTTGTGGAATTCGCGGTGACGGCTGCTTCCGCTGGACACTTTTGCAGGAGCCGCAAGTGAGGCAAGGAGAAAGTGATTCGACAGAAGGCGTTTCTATTTTTGCCTCATTTTTTCTGTCTCTGACTGGAGTTCCGTCAACTGTAGTTTGAGGAGTTGCACAAACGCGGGCGAGACGCCGCGCTCCGGGATCGCGGGCGTCTCGCCCGCCAACATGGTTCAATTCAAATCTGACAAAGCACTCGTGGGTCAGACTGAATCATCTTAGCTGGACAGCGCCAGGTTGGGCGAGTTATTGAGCATTTTTTGGTGGGACGGATTTGATTTTGTCGGGGTCAATACCGAGTTCTACCAGTCGTTTTCGTCTGGTTTTTTGGTGGGACTTGCTGGCCTGGGCATTGCGGCGAGCGTGGTAGTTTTGGCGTTGGGATTCTTCTCGGTAGAGTTGTTCGCGAGTGCGTGGCGGAAGGTTGATCGATTGCACGACCACGTTGGCGGCGCGTCGGACCTGCTCCGTCGTCAGCAGTTCGCCACTGACAACATCTTCACTCGGCGAAAGCTGTTGACGAATTCGGGCACAGAACAACTGGCACAGAATCGTCACGAACAAA
>JBGSVD010000198.1:0-41628 GCA_041753135.1 Planctomycetaceae bacterium | reverse complement strand
GTCTACGATGCGTCCATTGATATCTGATGTCAGTTCAGAGCATCCTTGCTCGTTCATGTCGCGGTTCCTTGTGAGCTGGTTGGTGGTTCAACCTAACTCTCGTAGGAACCGCGATTTATGTAAACATTGAACGGTATTGCGTTTAACGGCAAGCCGCAGGCGTCGTTGCCCTATTTCGCCTACGCCTGCGGCTCGCCGTTAAACGAAAACGCCCAATCCAGTAGTAAATCAACAGCCCGCTAGCACACGGTTCAGGCGGAAGAAACCGCCAAAACCGGACGCTGGCACGCTTCCTCTGGTCATCCGAAAACGCGACGTTTTTCTGAACATGGCGCTGTCCAGCCAGGAACGCTGATGAAGTTGCTATTGGAGTCAGACCAACAACCGACTCTCAGGAAAAAACACTCAACGCCCGAACCTGGCCTCAGTCTTCCGCCACGACAGTGTTCCTTGCGATGCGATTGGATTCGATAAGGATCACGAATAGAGGGCAAGAAAACGGCTCTACGATATTTGAAGCGCGTGGTGCATTTACTGTCTCTGGAATGCGATTCATCGACAAACAAATACACCACTCACTGCATTTCGCGGTGAACCTGAATTTTCAGGTCATGCGGATATGAAGTCGACGAGGATCTATCTCTATGTTCGCATGTCATAGATCTGGGGCCTCAGGAAGTCACATTCTGTGCTTTGCTGATTGATCGTGGCGGCTCGGTTTGGCCATTGAGTGTATTGTTCGGCCAACGGCAATCGCAGTGCTGACCGCAAATGAACGCGGATAAATCGCAGAACGCAGGTGGATATCGGCCCGACTTGATTTGATTCCGCGGTGCACGCATCTATATCCAGGATATCGCGCATTGTATTCAACGCGAGAGGTCCGCACACTCAATACTCTTGCTATGGGTCGACGTGTGTTGAACCTTTTAAAGGTACGTGACTCAGATGTCGGACACGGGCGATAGAAGTGGCAGTGCATGAAAAACCCCGGGGTCGAAACGAATTCGACACCGGGGTTTAAGTGGCGGGGGCCGGATTTGAACCGACGACCTCGAGGTTATGAGCCTCGCGAGCTACCAGGCTGCTCCACCCCGCGACAGTGTATTTCGGCGTCTTGATGACGCTCGTTCTTCGCTAACTTATTGGGTGTTAAGTCGCACAGGCTCTTCCCCGTGCGAGGGTGCGGCATGTTATCGGCATGTTGAAGAATTGCCAGTCACTTTTTTCGCAAATTTTATGCTTCTCGCCTGAATTCTTCCGGGGTAGGTTATTTCTGGTGATTGGCCGACTCATGCTCTCTTCAGGGCCAAGAATTCGGGTAGTCAGTGATGCCAACCTGGAAAACTGCATGGAACAGGACACCATTTCGAAGAATTACGGCCCGTTCAAGATGGCAAACGCGGTGTTGATTATCGCTCCATTGCAAACTCTCATTTGCAGGGTTTCCCTCTTCTTGCTGCAATCAAAGGATGCTGGATCTATCCAAAAGAAGATCCGTGAAGGTGGGACGCTTCACAAATTCGAGCGAATCCCTAGTCAATATCAGGGCCATGGTTTCCGACTTCTGATCACCGAGATTTCCTTGTTCGTCATTTTGCCAGTCCCACTATCGCGCCGTTGAAATCTCCAATACAACTGGTCGATGATCCGAGCCGACGTCGGCCAGCACGGTTCGTTTCGAACAGATGAGATCAGATGAAACGAATCCGTGATCCAGCACGAGCCCAAAAGGGAAACCGGGACGCAGATACCATGTCGGCGCGAAGGCGGCGGTTCCGTCTCCGCGCGTGGCATCAGTAAGTTCAGAAGCGTTTATGAAGTCTGCGAAAATTGGAGACCAGGGAGTAAGATTCAGGTCGCCAACAAGAACGATGGAGGGACATTTGTTATCGCCTCGAATAGTTCTGATTCGGTTGGCGAGCCGATTCAAATGGTCGTTTCTTGCTCGGAAGTAACCAGGTGTCACGGGAGGTATCGGATGCGTCGCGATCAGATGAATCACGGAATCATTGCAAGTCAGAGATACTCCGATTGACGGGACGCGTGGTTCCGACAGATAGAATAATTCGGCATCCTCAATCGGCACTTTAGAGATCAGCCCAATCCCAAAATTTCCAGCATCATCGGACTGCATTATTCGGTAGGGATATATTTCTCCCAGGTCCATAATCAGACGCTGTTCGAGACCAGATCCGAGTTCCATGATGGCAATGACATCAGGAGCGGCTGAGTTCAGAGCGGCAATTATTCGATCGTACTGCACGTTGTGAGTGAGTACGTTGACGGTACACACCGTGAGCACATGCGCTGACGCAGACTTCCGAGCAGGAGCGACGGCTGAAGAAAGCCAGGACGCTTGCCATGCTGCAACCAGAAGCACCGCTGCTGCGACTTTGGTTTCCCTGACGATCAAAGTTGAGATGATGGCCAGTATGAGTCCAATCAAAAGCTGGATGCGAAGATTGGCGATCAGGTCGGACAGCCACCAGTAACGAGCTGGCATGGTCATCAACGCAATGGCGACCATCATGATGGCGACGAGTCGAGCGATTTGCCTGGCCCAGATGGCGATTTTTCGATCTGACCGAACTTCGACATCAAGCGTCATTTATTTTTGCTCCTTAATCTCACCACAATGATGAAGTGAGCGCAGAGTTCTGCTGCCGTCGTCTATCAACCATCTAATATTTAACTGTCCAAAATCTTTTACTCACGCTCGAAACACTCTTGACTGGTCCTTCCATAACAGTGGACCTTGCTAAAGGTCCAGCGCCACGGGATCTTTAGCAAGATCCACTACCTCCGACTTGACTTCTTTACCTTGACGGAGCAACACGTATCCTGGGAACTGTTGTGTATTACGCGTTCGTCCCACAAGATGAGAACCATACGTTTGCAGAATGTTCCTGAATCTCCAGGAGCGTGAGTCGGGAGTTGCCACGGGCGGACTCTGGATAAAAAAACAGGTGCAAACTCAGGTGGATTCAGGTAAGGACAGGCGTCGAAATAATTGTCTGACCTGGTGCTCTGTCAAGGCTTGATTTTAGGGTAGGATGGGCATTTTCGCCCGTCGCTGGATTGTCGGACAAGAATGTCCAACCTGCGTTTTTAGGTCTGACGAAGCACTTGGCGATGACACTCGGCGATGACACTCGGCGATGACACTTGGCGATGACACTTGGCCCGTTTATCAATATGTTACGTAGGGTGCGATCATTCTTTGCCCAGACCTCTGATTTTTGTTCATCGGGAAATTCCTGCGGAATGTTCTCGGAGCGATGCCGGGTTCTCGAACCGGTGGCCCGCTGGTTACTCTATTCACCTGCGGCAACTGCCAATACTTTCTGGAGTTGTTTCAGTGTAAAAGGCTTCCGCAGGATGGCCAAAGGTCCGTAGTCGGGAGACGGGAAGAACTCGTCAAGAGCAACGTTCTTTCCGGAGCAAATGATTACGGGGATTCTGTAACCGCCGGTGAAAAGCGTCTGGATGACTTCTTTGCCAGTCATCCCCGGCATAGCGTCGTCGATCAGGATGATATCGAACGGAATCTCGTTCAATTGGATTTGTCGAAGTGCGTCTGCTCCGCTTTCGACAGCAACGACATCATGATTCATGACATTCAGCATGCCTGTGCAGACCAGCCGTACCATCTCATCATCGTCAACGACAAGTATTCTCAAGGGGAACCAGCCTTCAGGCCCGATGTCGCCTCGTACTGAATTGCGTCTCACCGGCAGCAAGTTTCAGACATCCGCAAATTCGTTCGTCTCACCGATTATCTACGAAGGTGCCGGCAAGTCATGCGAAACAGAGTGAACTGGAGATGCAGGAAGGTAGTTCCGTGAGTCAGTAATGGCGGCAATAAGCAAAACGAGTCCAGGGTGTTATGTCATGTTGTGTGTTTTGCACTGACATCGAAGAAGCATGCCTGTGTGGTGGTCGCTCCGAAATTTGAGTAGAGCAAGTTACTCACAAGGTCGGACACTTCCGAAGCATTGCCGAGAACATCCGGAAAACTCGAATGTCTACACTCGAGGTTCCGTCTGTTCCTTCTTTGAACTCACTCGGCAATTCAGCTCTAAAGATTGAATTGAGTTGATCAGATTAACGCGGCTCGGTGCATTGAAAGCAAAACTGACACGTGCCGGGTACGCTCAGGTTGGACGTGTTCTTTTTTCGGTTACTTCTTCGGCTTTGGAAACAGCGAGCGAATCCCGGTCGGTAAACTCGGAACCGCTGGACGAGTCTGCGTTTTAGATGTCACTGATTTTGCACTTCCCTCAGTTTGCAATTCGGAACCTTCTGGCGGGGGAGTTAGAACATGCTGAAAAAGCCCTTCAGTCTGTTGAAAGAATGGTGATGCCTGAGGGAGGAATCCTGGGGAGTTAAGTAACTCGCCGGATTGAGGGATGAAACCCGTGGCTGACTGCTGCAGAGAGCCAGGCAGTTGCAATATTTCCTGAGGTATCTGTGGGATCTTTTTTTGCAAACCAGCAGGAAGCGAACGCCCCTGAAGGGTGTTGTCAATTTCCTCCATCACCTTGTTGATCTTCTGTTGCTCCTTTGCTGGAATAAGCTTGGAGTTGGAAACTTGTTTCAGCAGCGTTGCCGGGTCCATTTTTCCTGATTGCAATGAAGCGACGATCGTGCGAACTTCACTGATCTGTTCAATCAGATCCTTGTTGTCCGACATCAGCTTGTCGTACTCACCTTTAAAACGTCCCGTTAGCTTTTCGATTTGATCACCCGCGTAGGTGTTTACCTCAGAGATTAAACGCTCTTTGGCATTGTCAAGTTGATGCGTGAAGGCCTGCTGTACGCCGAGTGCAACTTGTTCACCGACATCCGATTGCAGATCAATTGAAGGATTTCTGAGAGTGCCGCTCAGTTTGACCGACGCATTGAGAATCCTGATCTCTGAAAAGGCATCGTTAGCAGCCTCTACGATTTCTGAGCGGACCTTGTCGGATGCATCGAATTTCAGATTTCCAACTTCGGACTTCAAGTCGATGCTGCCGTCGATCGTATCTTTGATCAGTGTTAGCCGCGTTGTCCACGCAAGATCGCTGAGTGTTGCGTGCACGCATGCTTCTTTTGGCTTGCCGGCAAGAAGCGGAAGTGGATTGGTGTCACGATAATCCGCCAGCATTTCAGATTTTGGAATATCGCCTGTGGCGTCGTAGGTGATCCGCAACTGAAGGGGCCTGCTGCCTTCAGCCATCAACCGCATCACGCATGGTCGTCCGAGCAATTTGGGATCCTCAGTGATGTCTGTCATCATGGCCTTGAATGGAACCGATTCCCGATTGACGGAGATCGTTCCTGACAGTGACAGTTTTTTGAGCAGAAAATCGGGGCCTGGGTTTCGATTGAGAAACTCGAAATCTCGACCAGCACTGCGCGGAGGCTGAACCTGATCGTGAAGTTCCTTTTGGTATTCACGAGCCGCTTCAATCCATGTCAGAACCTGCTGCAACTGAGCGTACATCGGCTTTCCGAGCAGTGCCTGCGAAATGCGGCGCGGGTCAGGTTTCAGGAGGGCCAGTGTATGCTTTACCTTTTCCTGATCTCTCTCACGTGCTTCATTAAGAAGTTGAAAGTCGGATCGAACTTCCGGAACAATACCCTTCAGTTCGTCACGAAAGTCCTGAACCTCGATAATGATCTCTTCGGCCTTTTGACTAACCTGAAGATACTGCTCAATCTGTTGCAGAGTGTCGCCTTCTTTTGCTTTTTTGAACTGAGCTTGCAGGCGATCAACTTTCGGTTTGAGCGATTTCGCGCGGGCCGACATTTCGACGAAGCGTTCGTCCCATTTCTCATAGACTTCTGTGCCGGTGCGGTAGGTCTCAAGAACGTTTGGGTCAAGTTGGGACTTAACCTGCTCCGTGAGATTGGTTAGCCATTCTGTACCCAGTTCTGTGAGTTTCTCTGACATCCATGAGGGTTCTTCATTCACAGGCTCGGGCGATTTTTCAAGTTGGCCGTCATCGTTTCGTCTCGTGTCAAACTGCAAACCATTAAGGTGTCCTTCTTCGACAACAAAACGACGTCTCGACAGCGACGCTGATTCAAGCTTCAGTTGCATTTCGTCGAATTGCAGCAGGTTCCAACCCGGTCTTCGCGCACTGGCCAGGGCGAGGTTCGAGACCGTGACGGACGGCGGAAAGAACGACGTTTTCAGGTCGCCCACATCGGCCTTCGCGCCCGTAGCCGTTTGAAGAGCCTGGACGGACGAGTAGCGAATCAACGGATCCAATCCGTAAGTAACAAAGCCCCAGACAAGGGCCACAACCAGCAGTCTGGTAATCAGGTAGGTCCAACGCATGACGGCCTCACAATCTCTGTCGCACAGCACAACCAGTAGAAGAACGGACTGCAGACTTCAGAGGAATGCTTATTGGATCGAGGAAATACGGTCAGCCCATTCTGCACCGAATATTAGTTTGGCAAACCGAAAGCGTCGTGCGTAATTTGACATTCGACCCGCGTACTTTTCGAAGACTGGACGACTGAGACGGTGGATCGGGTATACGAGGATCAATCCCGAGATAAAGCTGCCCATGACAATCGAATTATTGAAGTCCGTCCACGGCATGAACGGCGTGTTGGCCATTTCAATCCAGAGGCTTTGCAACGACGGCATCGACAGGATGTAGCACCCGATTTTGTCAAACAGCGTGTCCAGGCCTCCGGATCCCAGCGTGCAGGCGACAACTGCGACTGTTGCAATCGCGAGGTTTACTCGAGTGGCGGCAAGTAACGTCGCCAGCACCATCGCGAGCAAGTTGCCTTTGGGAACCACACCGACCAGAACACCAAAAGCAAGCCCCAGCGACATCTGGCGAGGAGTTGATTCCGTGAGGAGTGCCTGAAGCAACAAACGAAAAGGGCGCAGCAACACGAACATAGCATCCTCCCTGACGCACACCGTTCCGCCGCGTGGAAATTGAGTCACTCGTTGACTGGTTTTCGCGCGATTAACCGATTGCGGAAAAACGCTTTTTCGGTCATGGTAGTGAGGATGCCATGACAAGGTCCTGGGCGTCAAGATCCAATCGGTATGCTTTGTGCAACAGAAGTCGATGTCTTAAACGGTATTCGATGAGAATTGGCAGAGGAAGTCCGCTGAAAGTCCGTTACGGCAAATTCTGCCGATCGATTCCGAGGGGCGAGCTGCGGAATGCATCACTTGATGGCTTGGTTGTTCGCTTGGTTGTTCGCTTAGTTGTTGGCTTGGTTGTTGGCTTGGTTGTTCGCCGATTTCACATCAACTTGAAGATTCAAAGGACCAACCGAACTGCGGCAGCGGTGACATTTTGATTCGATTGCTGCGGTTTGAAAGGGCTCACGCTGTGACTGCGAATGAGAAATCTCTATCAAAGACTGCCAAATTGTGAACACTTTTTCGGCGGATGTGTCCCAGCCAGACCGTTTCTCATCAATATGTTAACTTTGTTCGCAAGTGGGGAGATGCTTGAATGGTTTCGAGCACTCCTCTACAACGACTTCAGTGAATGGCATTTTTCAGATTCCTTGCGGACTTGCCGCTGGCAGTCTTCGGTGCGATTGTTGACTTTGATCTTTCTGACATTTCTGAATATGGATCCATGACAGCGCATGGCTGATTCACATGGCTGATTCAATTGTGGAACTCAAACATCACGACGAAGCAAGATCTCTGTTCGGATCTCGCGATGAAAACCTGCGCCGTCTCTGTGCTTCAACCGGAGCTCAGGTCGTGTTGCGGGGGAGTCAACTGCGAATCACTGGTGACGATGAGCAGGTTCGTCGATGTGGCGACACCCTGCAAAAGTTGCGAGATATTCTTCAGGCGAATCAGGAATTAACTCCTTCCGACATCGATATCTGTCTTGGGCCAGAGCCTTCAGAAAGAAGAAAAATGATTCATTCCGAATCGCATCATTCAGGTCACGCCTCGTTCGATTCCCTGAGTCCAAATCGATTCACTCAGGAAATGCGTACCAGTGGCGGAAAAGACCGAGTTGGACAGATTCGCGCCAAGACTGATGGTCAAAAAGTCTACATGGACGCGATTCGCCAGCATGAACTGGTTTTCTGTGACGGTCCTGCCGGATCCGGAAAATCGTATCTGGCCGTGGCAATGGCGCTGGAAGCGCTGCGGGCTGAACATGTTCGCAAGATTGTCTTGGTTCGACCTGCGGTCGAGGCGGGCGAAAAGCTGGGGTTCCTTCCTGGCGACATGTTTGCAAAGGTGAATCCATTCCTGCGTCCACTGCTGGATGCAATTAATGACATGCTGGATCACGAACAAGTACGTCGCTATATGGCAAACGACGTGATTGAGATCGTGCCGCTGGCGTTCATGCGTGGCCGCACCTTGAATGACACCTTCATGATTTTGGACGAAGCTCAGAACACAACGACAACTCAGATGAAGATGTTTTTGACCCGAATGGGCCTCAATTCCCGGATAGTCGTTACGGGTGATGCAACCCAAATTGACCTTGAACATGGCGTGGAAAGCGGACTAAGGGACGGTATTAGTCGGCTTTCTCACATACCTGGGGTTGCCATTGTGAAGCTAAATGGGCAGGATATTGTCCGACATCGGTTGGTTCGGGAGATCGTTTCGGCGTACGAAGCAGACTCCAGTCCGGATGCGAAACGCATTTGAACTGTGAATTTCCCGGCTCCTGCCAGCGCGACGGACGCACATCCGTCGGCCTTTCAATTCATGTTCACATCTCTACATGAACCGGCGGCATTTCTGGTGCCGCTTAGTTCGCTTGTGGTTTTGGATGATCAATTTCTGAAGCGATCGAAGGCTAATGTTCCTTCGACGGCTCTTTTTTCACCTGTCGCAGGATAATCGCCATGTCGTTCTTTGGAACCCGGCGAGCGCGGCAGGCTCGCGTTTTTCGTCCCACGCCTTCGATCAAGGATCGTTTCCTTTCCGCCTTTCGCGACTACAAGGTGCTGACGCACGTCCTGATTACGGTGTTGGCCACCGTGGGACTATTGTTGGCGGTGCAAGCCTGGCGACCGCGTTTCACCTATCGAGCCGGGCAGATCGCAAATGTCGGTGTGCAGGCTCGTGTTGATTTTGAGGTTGAAAACACCAGGGAGACTCAGCGGCTGTATGACGAGGCGATCAAAGCGTCGCCGCTGGTGCTCGTACAGGAGACTGCCATTATTGATCGCCTGCAGTCGCAACTGCGAGATCAACTAAGTGAGATCGCAAATTCGGACAGCATCAATCGAGTTTCACTTCAGACTTTGGCGGCCTTCGGACTAACCACAGGAGAGCCAACCGCTCGAGAGACTCAATTCAGTCTGCTGAAGAATCAGCTTCGTGACGCAGAAGAATCAAAGGGGAAGCGCCTTGATGAACTGATGAAGGGATTTGACCTGCTCCTGAAGGACGCTCGCAGCCTGGGTCTTATTGATACTAAAACAGCAAGGAATCTTTTGGGGGACGCGGCGGACGTGACAACTCCGCTGAATCGAAATCGTTCAATCAAAGTGGTGAACGCCTCCGGCATTGTTCTCCATAACGGGGTTCTTGCTGACGTTTTGTTGCAGGAACAGTTACGTGAGACAGGGCGTCTGGGAAAAATCTGGCCAAGCCTTCCGCAGTTGTTGGCGATTCAGCAACCGATTGAAACCTGGTTGCAACTGAACCTGAAAAATCAGCTCAAGCTGGATGCTGTTGCGACAAGCGAAGAACTCAAGCTGGCGGGCGAGTCTGCTCAGCGCAAGTTTGACAGGTATCCTCAGGGAACGGTGATTATTCCGGTTGGAACACAGCTTGGTGAATCCGATGAACAACTCGGATTGCTCTGGCTGGAGTATGAGGCGAACGAGGCGAGTATCACCAGTTTTCAGAGATTCAGCCGAGTCTGGGGAACTGCGATGCTGATCTTGCTGCTGGTTATCTTGTTCGGCGCGTTCCTGAAATTTTCTGCCCCCGAGATGCTGGAAGAAACCACAAGACTGCTCGTCTTTGTCGGGATGTGCGTTGCAACTGTGTTTCTTGGTACATTGATGAGCAGAGATCCCTGGCGCGCGGAGATCATACCCTTGCTCGCCACGGTCATGATTACGGCAATCGCATACAGCCAGGTTGTTGCGATCCTCACCGCATTCTGTTTGTCTTTGATGATATCAATGGCCACTGTTGCAGATCTTGGCCACTTTGTTTCCATCATGACGATTTGCGTCACCTCAATTATTCCTCTGCGACGTATCAAGTCGCGATTGGTGATGATCAAAGTTGGATTCCTTGTCGCAGCCGTTTCCTTTTACGCCGTTTGGGGTGTTGGCGTGATGCAGGCGCACGGTGCTGATGGTGCATGGCGAAATATGGGCGTGATCGTGACGGCTCTTAAGTTTGCCGGCTGGTCACTCGTTTGTTGCTATCTGGTTGCAGGAAGTCTGCCGTTCATTGAGCAGGCGTTTGGTGTCGTAACAGATATCAGTCTGCTGGAGCTGACTGGTGTTTCCCATCCGCTGCTTCTGGAGTTGGCTCGCCGAGCTCCGGGAACATACAACCATTCGATGACAGTTGCCTCTCTGGCGGAAGCGGCAGCAGAATCCATTGGTGCTAACGGCCTGCTCGCTCGCGTTGGTGCCTATTTTCACGATATCGGCAAGATGACCAAGCCCGAGTATTTTATCGAAAACATGACGGAGGGTTCAGAGAATCATCATAAATCTCTGGCGCCGGCGATGAGCACATTGATCATTATTGGTCACGTTAAAGACGGGCTTGAGTTGGCAGAAGAGCACAATCTCCCGGAGCCGCTCAGGAATTTTATTGAACAACACCATGGGACGACGCTGGTTGAGTATTTCTACATTGAGGCGACTCGGAAGAAAGACGGAGACCATCGTACAGATGCCGACGAATCGAGTTTTCGATATCCCGGCGCGAAGCCGCAGTCCAGAGAGACGGCTGTCCTGATGCTGGCCGATGCCGTGGAAAGCGCCAGTCGGACGCTGAAGGAGCCGACTCCGAAGAGGATTCAGTCTCTGGTCCATGAAATCAGTATGAAGCGATTGCTGGACGGGCAATTTGATGAATGCAATCTGAAGATGAATGAGATTCGGATGATTGAGGAATCTCTGATCAAGTCACTGCTCGCGGCTCATCACGGTCGTGTTCGTTATCCTGGCCAGAAGACCGCCTGATTCTTCCTGGTCGCCCGTCTCTCCAGTGAGTCGTACCGGACACTGGCTTGCTTGTTTGCCGCAGAGATTTTTCCTGGAGCCCGGCTTCGGATGACTTTTGAAATTGATATCAGCAATCGCCAATCTGTGATTCCGGTTGATTGCAGCCTGCTGCATGCTGCTCTGGTACGCGGTCTGGAGATTGAGCAAGTTGCATCCGCCGTCTTAAGTATTTCAATTGTGGACGATGCATCCATCCACATCCTGAATCGTGATCATCTGGGGCACGATTACCCAACAGATGTCATTAGCTTTCAGCTTGACTTCACTGCAGATGGCGCTGACGGCAGTGAGTTTAGAGAATTTGATGATGATGATTCCTGCGAGATGCAGGATCTGGAAGATTCTGAGCCGGAAGAAGCGGACGAAGATCCTGAATTCAATAACGATGGGGACGTTGGAGACCTTCAAGCCGAAGGACGCGGTGCCGGTGCCTCAATCGAAGGAGAAATTATCGCAAGCGCCGAAATGGCAGCGAACATGGCAGCCGATGGCAAATGGTCAAGTCAGGATGAGCTGACCCTGTACGTTGTGCATGGCCTGTTGCACATTTGTGGCTACGATGATTTGACGCATGAAGAGCAACTGATCATGCGAGCGCGAGAACGAGCCGTCCTGAGCTCCCTTGGTCTCAACGCGGTGTATGCTGAAGATCGTGAACTCGAATCCTGAAGTTCATACTCAGGCAAAAATTGAATCAGCTTCCGTGTGGTAGCTTTGGGGCCTGTCTGTTCCTTGAGAGGCAGGCTTAATTCTTGTCTCGTTTGTTTCGGGACGGGGCCTGAAGCGGAGGCGAAGAATGAAGCTCACCAACCCACGCCGCTTGAGATCCTCCAGTGACAGGTGCTTCGCCATGAGGGTCGACAAGAACCGCGGCGTGAACCGAGCAGTGCACGGAAACGACTGTTTTTGCCTCACATTTGCCGTGATGACGAATCCGCGGTTCCCTTGTCTTGTCCCATCCCGCTGTCCTCCCTAGAATTCGGTACGCGATTCGCATGAAGTTGCCGTGGTAGAAGTTCAATTGAACTTACTGTCATTGTGGCGGAGCGAGTTGCGACGGTTTTTCTGGATGTTTCGGTCGTTTTCGTCGTTCCTGAAATTCTCAGTCGGGTTTCTACGGACAAAAGCGTTTGTCAAAGAAATTTTTGCGATTGAAACTGAGTTTTTGGTGGTCGAAAGTCCAAACTTCTGCAGAAATCCCCGAGTTCGACACGATTTGGCGCTAGAGTTCAGGGAGGTGGTCTTCGAGTTGCTCGAAGGCCTTCGCAGCGTAGAACGAAAAAACAGTCGTCTCAGGCAACTGAAGGCGGCAGTATGTAGAGAAAGAATATCTTCCTGACTCAGTGCGTCAGGATGCATTTGGATCCTGCTGCTTACTGCAGCAGGGCTTCATGAAGATTCGAAAACGAGGAAGTCGAATGTACGAACGCTTCACAGATCGTGCCCGGAAAGTTATGCAGCTGGCCAACCAGGAGGCACAGCGCTTCAATCACGAATACATTGGCACAGAACATATCCTTCTGGGGCTTGTTAAAGAGGGTTCAGGCGTTGCTGCTAACGTTCTGAAGAACCTCGATGTTGATCTTCGCAAGATCCGGATCGAGGTGGAGAAAATTGTCCAGACCGGTCCGGATATGGTGACCATGGGCAAGCTGCCTCAGACGCCGCGAGCCAAGAAGGTGATTGAGTATGCGATGGATGAAGCTCGCAATCTCAACCACAACTACGTCGGGACCGAACATCTGTTGCTTGGCCTTCTGCGTGAGCAGGAAGGCGTTGCGGCTCAGGTGCTGATGAACCTTGGCCTGAAGCTTGAGGATGTTCGAGACGAAGTCCTGAACCTCCTGGGTCATGGGATGGAATCTGCAGAGCCAGGTTCCGAAGAACGGGGTGGCGGTGCTGCCGCGGGCGGTGGAGCAGCAGCAAAAGGTGCAAGTCGCAGCAAGACGCCAGCACTTGACAGCTTTGGTCGTGACCTCACCGAACTTGCCAAGCAGAAAAAGCTTGACCCTGTGATTGGCCGCGAACGAGAAATTGAACGCGTGATTCAGATCCTTTGCCGTCGCCAGAAAAATAACCCGGTTCTGCTTGGGGAAGCAGGCGTCGGCAAGACTGCCATCGTTGAAGGCTTTGCGCAGATGGTTGTCGATGGTGCGGTTCCCGACATTCTTGCGGATCGTCGAATCATCGTGCTCGACCTCGCGATGATGGTTGCCGGTACAAAGTACCGCGGGCAGTTTGAGGAACGTATCAAGGCCGTGATGAATGAAGTTCGTCGTGCCAAGAATACGATTCTCTTCATTGACGAATTGCACACCCTTGTTGGAGCCGGCGGCGCCGAAGGTGCTATCGACGCGTCCAACGTTCTGAAGCCGGCATTGAGCCGTGGCGAAATTCAGTGTATCGGTGCGACGACTCTTGACGAGTACCGAAAGTACATCGAGAAAGACGCGGCTCTTGAACGCCGATTCCAGACAGTTATGGTGGAACCGCCAAATGCAAAACAGGCGGTAGAGATCCTGAAGGGGCTCCGTGAACGATACGAGGAGCATCATCGGGTTCAGATTACGGACGATGCATTGGAAACTGCGGTTGAAATGTCCAATCGCTACATTACCGCGCGTTGTTTGCCTGACAAGGCAATCGACGTTATCGACGAAGCTGGTGCTCGCGTCCGGCTGAAATCAATGGTACGTCCACCAGACTTGAAGGAACTGGAAGAAGAAATTCAGCGATTGAACACAGCTAAAGAAGAAGCTGTTGCTGAACAGAAGTTTGAGAAAGCCGCTTCGTTCCGTGATCAGGCCGATAAGCTTCGCAAAAAGAAGGATCAGCTCACCGAAGAATGGCGAGAAAAATCTCGTCAGACTGATGGTGTTGTTGATGCGGAAATTGTTGCCGAGGTTGTCGCAAAGATGACCGGCATTCCGCTGACTCGACTATCAAGTGAAGACGCGGTTCGATTGCTGCAGATGGAAGCTGAATTGCACAAGCGTGTGATCAGTCAGGATCAGGCGATTACTCAGGTCTGCAAAGCGGTTCGTCGAAGCCGAAGCGGACTGAAAGATCCAAAGCGTCCAACCGGTGTGTTCCTGTTCTCGGGGCCAACGGGCGTGGGTAAGACTTTGCTCGCAAAGACGCTGGCTGAGTTTATGTTTGGTGATCAGGATGCTCTGATCCAGATCGACATGTCCGAATACATGGAGAAGCACAACGTCAGTCGACTGATTGGCGCGCCTCCAGGATATGTCGGATTTGAAGAAGGTGGACAGTTGACGGAGAAAATTCGTCGCCGTCCTTATGCGGTTGTGCTTCTCGACGAGATCGAAAAAGCGCATCCGGATGTTTTCAATATGTTGCTTCAAATCATGGAAGAAGGACATTTGACAGACAGCTTCGGTCGTCGAGTGGATTTCAAGAACGTCATCCTGATCATGACCACCAACGCCGGGGCCAGTAAAATGGCGCATGGCGGTAACATGGGTCTGCACACGCTGCGTGACCGCGACGTGGAGAAATCCTACGACGACATGAAGGTGAATCTGATGCATGAACTGCAACGCCAGTTCAAGCCAGAGTTCCTTGGTCGTCTTGATGAGGTTGTTGTATTCCGTAAGTTGACTCGTGTCGAACTGATGCAGATCGTCGATATCGAGTTGGCCAAGGTTTACGATCGTCTGAAAGAACGTGGCAAACGTCTTGTGCTCAGTGATGAAGCCCGCGGGTTCATTATTGACAAGGGCGAAGTTGATGACGGGCTCGATTATGGAGCGCGTCCACTACGTCGAAGCGTGGAACGATTCATTGAAGATCCTCTCTCAGAAGAACTTCTGCGAGGTACTTTCGATGGACAGAACGCGATTCACGTAAGTATGAAAGAAGTTGGAGAGGTGAAGCAGTTGGAGTTTGTGGGTGGCGTTGACGAACCAACGTCCCCGGAAGCTGAGGCTGAATCCGCAGCGACTCCGGCCTGACAGATGGCTTTGTTGTCTGAGTTTCGGAAAGCGGAATTGACAACATAGACATGACTTGACGAAAAGTCCTCAACCCTGCATCTTGATTGGTGCAGGGTTTTTCTTTGTTAATTCGTAATCTGGCGATCCTTGAAAGAGAAGTTTTATGACTGGGTACACCGTTCACACAGGCGCTTCGAAAAAATTCGTCAGTGGTTGGGATAACGTTTTCGGCTCTGGAAATTCTTCGAGCGAAACCAAAGGCAAGGCTAAGGCTGAGAAGAAGCCCTCCGCAAAGAAGGGCGCTGAGAACAAGTCAAAGAAGAAATAAACGCCGTGTGAAACGCACGAATCGGTTTTTGCGTGGCCAGAACACTGGCACAGTAAGACCTTGGCTGTGCCAGACCATCAGCGGTGAGAATAGAAGCGATCGGGAAACGCCAGGCAACCTGCAGATGACTTTGGTGCCTGTGATGAATCGGGTGTTATCACGTCAGAGCATTGTACTCAGATTTCGAGAGACCTCTTCCATCAGCAGCTCCAGACTTCCTGGTGACGTTGCTGCAATCACTTCCTGGTAAATTCCGTAGCCAAATGTCGCGGCCGGAGGAATATAGCCGGGTTGCCAATCTCCTGTGAGGGTCGATACGAAAACCGGTCGTGGGGCGAAGCGATCACGGAGGGTTTGTTGAAACACCTGGTAGAGTTCCCCTGGAACAAAAATCCAGATTGCGTCGCCCATGAGTGCCAACGTCACAGGCAGAGGACATGATTTGCCTGGAGCGAGTGCATTCAATCTTGCAAGTTGACGAGTCATTTGTTCGCTGTTCGCGCGACATTCACGGATTCGATCCAAATCGCTGGCAGTGTGAGCAACCTGCTCCTGTTCAAGCCAGTGCTCGCGATTTGCGTTCGTTTCCTCAATGGTTGGCAGATCATGTCGATAAGGAAGGTCGACAACAATTGTCTTCCATTGCCAGGTTGACTGTTGCTGGATTTTCGCGTCAACACATGGTTGGTGTTGCCAGGTTCCGATCCATGTTCCGGAAAGCGTTGGCCCGGCGTAGACATACTCGGTGCCTGCTGGCGGCAATGATTGCAGTGTCGACAGAACAGCAAAGCCAAGTTGCCGACCGTTTCGATCGGCGATCGCTGTATCACCAACGAACCCTTCGCGAGGCCCCATGTCTCCTGATGCGCCTTGAAGGAAAAGGCACAATCCGCCGGCATTTTGTTCGACGGTTTCTCGCATCGCTCCGACCCAATCGGGACTGAGTAATGTATTGTCCCACGCGAGTGTTGTTGGATGGCACGCGTAGTTAACAACAGTTGCCAGGATGTTTCCTGAGCGATCTGAGATGCGGCCGATCATCACACAATCATCCGCTTCGCCGGTGGGATTGAATCCACAGACGGCATGGCCGCGGTCTTTGTCAAAATAGTCTCTGTGAGCCGCCAGGTTGCAACGCCCCTCGCCATACACGATCGATGCTGGCTGCAAATGGGGTTTCGCTGAAGCTGCCAGCTCTGCCAACAAATTGCAGAGAGAATCGAGATAAGGGCCGATCAACTCTCCGCCTGGAAACTCACTGCGTTTGCGAGACATCCAGCCTGAGCCATGTGTATGCGTCACTGTGACATGAATGCAATTTGGGGAAACTCCAGTCGCGATACTGATGGCGTCACGAATATTGTTCAGTTCGGGAGTATCCAGAATGCAATGATCCATGGAAACTATGATCTGGTCCGACGACGAGTCTGATGCGCTGCTCTCCTGATTCTCGGCACGAAGCCAAAGGAGTGTCGCGGAAAGCGGCCGGTGAACTCCCGTGGCTTTGTCGTGTAACGCGGCGCCCCACATGCGATGGTATATCCCGATGGGTGGCGTGATATCACATCGCGCCACTGCGGCGTGGCATCGAGATTGTGGCGTTGAAACTCGTTTCATGCATCGCTCCAAGTGTCAGGCAAAGAGAGGTTCTTTGGGATTCAAAACGGCCCAGCAGACGGCATCGATTGCCATAATCGCGGCGAAGAAATAAAGAATCAGATTCCAGTTTCCTGTCTGGTCAACCATCCAGCCTGCAGTTATTGGAAACAGCATTGCTCCGATGTTTCCACACATGTTCATCGTGCTGAAAACGGTTGCGGCCTGCTTGCCGCCGAATTCAATGGCGACTGTATAGCCGCTGACTCCTCCAAATGTTGCGCAGAACGCTCCAAGTGAAATGATTGCAATACTGGTGTTTGTGTTTTCGACGGTTGCGGACAATGTAATTAGCAACGCGCACATGGCCATACCTGCTACTGCAATTCCCTGTCGGCTGAGTCGTTTGTTTCCTGTGACTGAAAGAAGCCAGTCAGACGCAAAACCACCGGCAAGGCTTCCGACTACGCCACCAATTCCAGCGATTGTCGTGAGGATTCCGGAATCTGTCAGCGACACCCCACGAGTCTTTTGCAGGAACGTGGGGAACCATGTCAAAAAGAACACCATCGCGGCAGCTCGAAAGAACTGTTGAGCACACAAAAGTATGAGTGAGCCGCTGAATAACATTCGTCTCCAAAGGTTGCTGCTGGAAATCGGCGGACTGGCACTTGTGATGTTAATGATCGGCAATGATTGAGGGCGTATGCAGATCAGAAAGGAGGCGGCCCAGATTATCCCAGGGACCGACAATAGCATGAGCATGAGTCGCCACCGTAAAACGTCCTGCGATATCGCAACGGGGGCCAGCCAATTGAGTACACTGGCCGCAATCGCCGGTGCAAGTGCCCCACCGATTGCCATTCCTCCGGCCAGGATACCGGACGCACGCGCCCTTTCGGCATCAGGAAAGATCTGACCAATGGCTTTTGCGGCGCAAGGAAATGCGCCCGCCTGTGCGGCTCCCATTAGAAACCACATCAGCGCCAGCCAGGCAGCATCAACGCTGAAGCCAGTGAGGAACGTCATGCATGACCACAGGACGCACAACCCCGCAAGCGTTCTGCGGCTTCCGAATCGATCGGCAAGCCAGCCGGATGGTATCTGCAACAGTGCGTATCCAAAGTACCACGCTGACTGAACCCATCCCATGGCCTCTGCTGCAGCTTCTTCAGGAACCCTGAGGTCTGCTGCGATTTCCAACGCGGGGACACTCATCGCGGCACGCTGCACATAAGCGATGGCTGCGACAACACAAAGAAAGAGCAGGATCCAATATCGCATGCGGTTCGATTTCCAGTGTCTTTTGAAGACGGCATTGACCTGGAACGAAGTGAGTCAAGCTCCGGCTTTCAACAGTTGCAACGTATTGGAATTGGAGACAAGTTGGAACCAATATGCGACCGAGAGTTGCAGATCTTCTTTCAAGTTCTCCCGTTCCCGTGGTGGCCTTTCGTGTTGTCGATCTCGTTTCACGTATGAGGATCAGGAATAGGCACGAGATGCTTTTTTCTTCAACAGTCGTCGCAAATCAAACTTCGCAATTCAAAAGGCTATTTGCAAACTGATCGCTGAGTCGATGTCGTCAGCCATGCGATCAGGTCTGAGAAAATGGATTCTCGGTCGGGTTCGAATTCCAGTGTGTGGCAAGCGTTCGGGTAGAGCAATGTTGTGCTGTGTTGCGAGGCGAATGTGCCGACTCGATGGCGTACCCGGGCGTTGTTGATGATTGCGTCCTTGCCGGCAAGCATCAGCAGGCACGGTTGATGGATGCGCGCCGAACCTTTGGAAAGTATTCGATCCAGTTCGCGCCCTGCATTGAAGAAACTGCTGGTGACTGTGTGCACGGCAAGCGGATCATTACCAATGTACTGCTGCCATTCCGGGCTTTGAGTAAACAGATTCGGGTCATCCAGCGGAATCGGGATGTGCTTCTTTACGACCTCAAAATCTCTGGCCAGATTGAGCTGAAAGCGCTGCCATAACGAAGGGCCAATCTTTGGCTCCAGTCCTGGATAAAGCAGCGCGAGCCGATCGAACTCTTCTGGAAAAAGCGATGCCGTGGCAGCGGCAATCTTCCCACCCCAGCTGATGCCAAGGATGGTCACAGGCAGACGAGATTCCGCGGAAGTGATATGTTCCGAGCATGCGAGTTGCGTCAGAGTTCGAACATCGTTCACCAGCCGCATGGCATGAGCCGCATGGCCGCGCTGAAGGCCATTGAGTCCGGAACCGCGTCGATCAGCAAAGTAAACGTCGAAACCTGCATCAGCCATCCGTCGAGATGAATACTCGTACCATCCTGAGTGACTCTGAATGCCGTGAATCGCGATGACAATGCCTCGCGGGCTTTCGGCAGCCCAGTGCCGAAAGTGCAGGCGATAGCCATCGGATGCGGTGACTTCACGAACAGTCGGCTGCCTCATCGTGGCACCACTTCCTCCACCGCCCGAGCGAATGCACCGAAGGCGCCCTGATCGAACAGCACAAAACGAACGGTTGATGGTTTCTGGTGCCAGCGTACAAAGTCCATCGTCGTCTTCACCAGATTCGCTGCAGCAAGGTCCAGCGGATAACCATAAGCCCCTGCGCTCAGCGCAGGAAATGCAATTGTGTTGCAGTTCAATTCGACAGCCAGCTTCAGGCAAGCGCGACACGCCAGAGCCAGTTGTTCGGCTTCTCCCTGACGCCCACCACGCCAAATGGGGCCTACCGCGTGGAAGACATACTTGGCAGGCAATTCACCAGCAGCTGTCGCGACTGCGTTTCCTGTCGCGCAGCCTTCAGGATACTTCTCTTGCGTTTCCTGCATAATCGATGGACCGCCGACCGAGTGAATCGCGCCGTCAACTCCGCTGCCGCCGGCAAGCTCGCTGTTCGCGGCATTTACGATGGCGTCAACGTGCTGTTGAGTAATGTCACCCTGAACCAGTTCCATCCGACATGGGCCGAGTTTGACGATCATGAAAAGAATCCGAAGAGCAAATTGAAGGGTGAGTGTTGGGGTATTGTTGGCAAACCGTTGCCGTTGACTCTGCGACAGGCATACAATGTGAGCATCCCACCGACTGGATTCAATCCGGTCTCGCAAGTTTCCTTCTGCGAACAGGCAGTCCGATCAGGAATACCGGTTTGATGCAACGAATCCTGACTATTTTCGTCCTTCTTTTGACGACGCGTGTTGCTCTGGGGCAGCAAGCAGTCTCTTTTGAAGACCTGATCCGCCCTGTCTTCAACAAGCATTGCCGCGAATGCCACGGTTCCAGGACTCAAAAAGGCGGACTTCGCCTTGATGCACGACACGGGTTTCTGAAGGGTGGCGACAGCGGGCCGATCTTTGTTGCCGGAAAGAGTCTCGACAGTGAATTGTTTCGGCGCGTCACCTCGAACGACTCAGAAGACCGCATGCCTCCAGAGGGAATGGGGCTCTCCGCCGATGAGATTCAGCTGCTGAAGAGCTGGCTTGACTCTGGCGCTGATTGGCCAGAGTCCGACTATGATCGTGAAGCAGCAAAAGATCCACGGCTGCAACATTGGGCGTTTCAAAAACTTCAGCCCGTTGCGGTTCCCGAGATTGATGTGGAAGCGAAAGTTAATAGTGGACCATTGAATGAAGTGGACCGTTTCATCGTTGCGAAGCTGCAGCAGCGTGCGCTTAATCTGAATGATCGGGAGGACCGCAGATCACTGATTCGTCGCGCCACACTGGACTTGACTGGACTCCCTGCGACTCCCGAGCGAATCGATCAATATGTTTCCGATAAGAGCTCAGACGCGTGGAACGATCTGATCGAAGAGTTGCTCGCAAGTCCGCGTTACGGCGAACGATGGGCTCAACACTGGCTGGATGTTGTTCGTTTCGCGGACACTCACGGCTTTGAAGTGAACACGCCGCGAAACAATGCGTGGCCATATCGAGATTATGTGATACGAGCTCATAACGAAGACAAGCCCTACGATCAGTTTGTGCGTGAACAACTCGTGGGCGATATGCTTCAGGCTGATGAGGCAACGGGATTTCTGGTTGCCGCAGCCGTTTTGCTCCCGGGTCAAATCGGAGCTGATGACGAATCCAAACGATTGGCTCGTCAGGATGCACTTGATGAAATCATTGTCGGCACCAGCGGGACCATGCTGGGACTGACGATCGGCTGCGCGCGGTGTCACGATCATAAGTTTGATCCGATCACGGCCAAAGATTATTACGCCCTGCAAGCATTTTTTGCGGGCGTAGAATATGGTGACAGGCCAATTCGCGACGGTGAATTCGAGAAGAAACAGGCAAGAGTTAAAGCACTTGTTTCTCAGATCGCTGACGCAGAACTCAAATTGCAATCGTTCGAGCCAATCGCGGCCTCCAATCGAACTTTGATCCTTGACGAAGAAGACAAAGCCGTTGTCACTTACCTGAAAAAAGAAAATGGTCCTGGAGCAAATCCGGCTGGCACTAAACCGGGCTACAAGGATGACGCAGGGGCCGTGGATCGTTGCAACAACATCAGTCAAGGGCGTTACACGTGGTGGAATAATGTGCCGGGTGAAGATGTGATGACCTGGAATCCAGGCGTTGACGGACATTTTCACTTATGGCTTTCCTGGGGAGCGCATGGCAGCGGTGTGCATACCCGTGATGCTCGATACATTCTGGATCGCGACGGAGATTTGACAACGAAGACCGATCAGGAAGAGCTTGCGCGGATCGATCAGTATTTTCAGGCCGGTATCACTGAAGGGGTGACAGAGCAGGTTCCGCTTTGGAGTGGTCTGCAGGCTGTCGGCGAAATTGAACTCACAAAGTCATCGCGAATCCTGTTGAGAGGCGGCGACACGGGGACTGGGATCACGGCCGATGTGATCGTGCTGCGGGAAACAGGAGATCCGAACGATCACACTGTCTCTGGCGGAGCGACTGAAGGCAGAGTCGAAACTGTTGTTGCGGCGAGCTTGCCTTCTCTGCGATCACCCATCAGTGCGAAGATTAATTATGAACGTGTGGATTCCGTTCCGGCAAAGTTTGTTCGCTTCACAACTTTTGCGACGATCAACGATAACCAGCATGAACCATGTCTTGATGAACTTGAAGTCTATTCTTCGAAGAATCCGAATGAGAACATTGCGCTGGCGTCGAACGGGAGCAAAGTTACCTCGTCGGGCAACTATTCCGAAACAGGAATCCATCAGCTGAAGCATATTAATGACGGGCTGTATGGCAATGACCACAGCTGGATTTCAAGTCAGCGTGGTGGTGGCTGGGTGCAAATCGAACTTCCGGAAATCGTCTCAGTCGATCGAATCGTTTGGGGACGAGATCGCAATGGGAAGTTTGAAGATCGATTTTCTGTTCGGTACGAAATCACGATTTCAACTGATGGCTCCACATGGGAAGTCATTGCTGGAAGTAGTGACCGAACGCCGTTTGGTTCGCCGTATGATTCCGTTCAGTCTTTGTTACGCAATTCGGATAGCAATGACTCTACTGAACTCCCGGAACTGCTGACGAGTCTTGAAAAGTTTCGAAGTGAGAAGTCAAAACTTGAAGCGCCGACGATGGTTTTCGGTGGGACGTTTCGGGAACCGGATGTTACCTATTTGCTGCGCCGTGGTGATCCTGAGCAGCGGGTCGAGGAAACGGCACCAGCAATCCCAGCATTGTTCTCATCAAGCACTGGCGGAACAGAATCTTTAAAATCCTCGGTCGCGATGCGTACTGAAGTGAAGCATGTGATTGCAGAGGAGACTCAGCGACGTCTGGATCTCGCAAACTGGATCGCATCGGCCGACAATCCGCTGACCGCTCGCGTCATGGTCAATCGAATCTGGTTGAATCACTTTGGGCGAGGCATCGTTGATACGCCGAGTGACTTCGGAGTCAACGGAACACCACCATCTCACCCTGAATTACTGGACTGGCTGGCCGCGGAATTTATTCGCAGTGGCTGGTCGGTGAAACATATTCATCGTCTGATCATGCAATCCGCAACCTATCGGCAGTCGAGTCAGATCTCGCAGACTGCAGCAGAAGTGGATCGAGACAATATTTTGCTGTGGCGGTTTGCATCGCGCCGACTTGAAAGCGAAGCGATCCGTGATTGTCTGTTATTCGTTAGTGGTGAATTGAATCTGAAAACGGGAGGGTCTGGATTCAACTTGTTTAAGGCCAGAGGCGGGCTGGACGGATTTCCCCCGCTTGAGGATTTCAGTACTGAGGAGATGCGACGTATGATCTATTCGCACAAAGTCAGAATGGAACAGGTGCCCGTCTTCGGTGCTTTCGACTGTCCTGATGCGGGGCAGTCGATGCCTCGCCGAGGCCGTTCTACCACGGCAATTCAGGCGCTGAATCTGTTTAACAGTCCGTTTGTCATTGATCGGTCTGAGGTATTTGCGACGCGGATTGTCGCAGAATTTCCAGGCGATACGGACACACAGATGAATAATGCCTTCCGAAACGTATTTGGTCGGTCTGCTTCAGAATCAGAGCGTGAAGCATGTTTGGCCGTTGTACGTGAGCACGGTCTTGCAACATTGTGCCGCGTGCTGTTGAACAGCAATGAGTTTCTGTTTATCCCATGAACATTGAAATACTGCGTTTTGGGCTGCAAAACGGCCAGATCGTTTGGTTTTTGGCCTGTTCGAGGCGTTGAATCTCCGGGATTGATCCCAGGATTTGGTCGAATGATGTCCGGCTTTCCAGGATTGCCGGTTTTCGCCTAGAATCCCCATTCCTCAGGAAATCATTTCGTTTCGTTGTCATGAGCCTTTACGTTGGCGGTCCTTCAATCCATAGCAGTACTCGGGTCGACCGGGTCGATCGGAACCAGCTGCCTTGATGTCATCAGGATGCATTCTGATCGGCTGCGCGCGGCTGGGCTGGTAGCGCACAGAAGTGTTGAGCGACTTTGTCAGCAGGTTTCCGAGTTTCAACCGGACTGGGCGGCGGTCGGTTCGAGTGATGTCGCAGTGCCGTCCTGGCCAGACTCTTCGTCGGGCGGTATGAAGAAAGTGAGTTGGCATCAGGGCCTTGAACGTGTCTCAGAACTGATACGGCATGCTGTTATCGATACCGTTGTTTGTGCGATGGTCGGTGCTGCTGGTCTTCCGGCGGCCTGGGCGGCTGTGGATTCCGGAAAGCGACTGGCGCTCGCCAACAAAGAGTCGCTTGTGATTGCCGGTTCGTTGATTATGCAGAGAGCTGCACAGACGGGCGCGACGCTGATTCCGGTTGATAGTGAACATAGTGCGATTTACCAATGCCTGCAGTCCGGCAGAAGAAGCGATGTTCGCCGCGTGATTCTGACGGCAAGCGGTGGTCCCTTTCGCGGCTATTCAAAGAATCAACTCCGCGACGTGACGCCAGAAATGGCACTGAAACATCCAACCTGGAATATGGGTCCCAAGATTTCGATCGATTCAGCGACCATGATGAACAAGGCGCTGGAGATCATTGAGGCAAAGTGGCTTTTTGGACTAGAGGCCAGCGAAATCAGTGTTGTCGTACATCCGCAGTCGTATATTCACTCACTGGTTGAGTTTCGGGATGGATCTATAATTTCCCAGATGTCACCGCCGGACATGCGACTGCCAATTCAATATGCTTTACTGTTTCCGGACCGCCCAGAGGGGCCGGCTCGGAAGCCAGACTGGAACCAGCCGCAGACTCTGGAACTTCTTCCCCCTGATCTCGATGCCTTTCCGGCATTGCGACTTGGTTTTGAAGTTGCAGAAAAAGGCGGTACTTGCGGCGCTGTCCTGAATGCCGCCAACGAGGTGGCCGTTGCACGATTCATGAATCGTGAACTGCCGTTCTTCCGGATTACTCAGGTTGTTGAAGAAGTTTTGAACCACCATCAATTCGACGCTCGGCCTTCAATGGAGCAATTGCTTCAGATTGACAGCTGGGCTCGGGAGGAAGCAGCTCGGTGGAAAACCTAGCCTTTGAAATACTCGCAGCGTCAGACCTTAGTGCCGTCGTTGCCAAATTCATGAATATCCTGTCCGTTGTGCTTGGACTTGGGCTTGTGATCTTTTTTCACGAACTCGGTCACTTTGCCGTCGCCAAATGGTGCAACGTTCATGTGGAACGTTTCAGCATCGGCATCGGTCCAATTCTCTGGAGTCGCCAGAAAGGCGAAACCGAGTACGCTCTTTCTGCGCTGCCGTTTGGTGGCTATGTCAAGATGCTCGGCCAGGATGATATGGATCCGAACCAGATGACGAGTTCCGAGATTGCTGAAAATCCTCGCTCGTATTCTGCCAAGTCAGTGCCGCAGCGAATGGCTATTATTTCCGCAGGTGTGATCATGAATGTGATCACCGGATTCCTGTTCTTTACGACCTGCTACTGGTTTGGGGTTTTCGAGCCTTCACCGGTTGTGGGTTCAGTGATCTCCGGTTTTCCAGCATGGCATTCCGGAATTCAGGCCGGCGATCGAATTTCTGAGATCAATGGAGAGTCTATTCGCAGTTTCAGCGATCTGCAGGAAGCGGTGATTCTTTCATCCGGCGACGTGACAATTGCCGGCACACATCCGGACGGAACGCCATTCAATGAAGTGCTGACTCCGTTAAAGTCTTCGCCGGGGCGGTCCGTTGGGATTCGTCCCGGGGCTATTGCGTTGATCGCCGAGCAGATCGAGAAGCCCGAGCTGATTTCTGATGCCGGGCTTCCGCTGGAAAAGGCATCGTCAGAATTTATGCCGGGCGACAAGATTGTGGCAATTCGCGCCGGGGCAAAGGTGACAAGTCCTCAACCGCAGGGTTCTGATGCTTTGCTGAAGGACGCAGCTCCAGCTTCAGAAGTGGAAGAAATACCTCAGGCAGTTGTCGAGTCGAATGATGGCAAGCCAATGTCGTTTTCGAAACTACGAAATGCGACGGCTCGGTATGCGGATCGCGATTTGGTCTATGTTGTGGAACGTCGGGAAAAGAAAGAAGACGGCACGTTTTCTGAAAAATCGAGTACTGTCGACATTACGGTTCCGCCCTCAGAAATTCGCTCCATCGGTCTCTGGATGGCGATGGGGCCGGTTCGTGCAGTGCAGAAAGGGTCGATCGCAGCGGAGGCGGGAGTTCAGGTCGGAGACTTAATTCTGTCTGTGGACGACAAAGAGCCAGGAAAGAATATCGATCCGCTTCAACTGCCAGCGTACTTCGCTGAGCGGGCCGGAAACCCTGTCAAAGTTGTGGTGAAAAGAGCAACATCCAGCGGAGAAGAACGCGTTGAGCTGGAACTGACACCAAAGGATGCCATCGGCTGGCTTGATTCCCCCGACTTTAAGGCCAGCCCTTTGACAATCACTTCCATCGGCGTTGGTTATCAGGTTCAACTTCGGATTGCGAAAGTCTTGCCGGGTTCCGAGGCTGAGAAGTTGAACGTTTTCAAGCCCGACATGAAAATCACCCGCATTGATCTGATTCATCCGGATCCAGAAAAAGGAAGTCCGGATGCATACGGCGATGCAAAGACTCCGAAAGAGCTGGATCTGGCGACTCTTGACCCGAAGGAGCCGGGAACACTTGAGGAAATCAACTGGGCCTGGGCATTCTCAGAAATTCAGCGTGTGCCCAATCGACACGTCAGGATCTACTTCGACGATGGAAAGAACTCCGGTTCCGAAGTTCTGAAAACCCTGGAAACAGCACCCGGTTGGTATCGCTGGTTCCGAGGTTTCAACGGGAGTATTTGGCAGGATGATCGTGAACTCCAAAAGGGCAATTCCCTTGGAGAAGCTTTCGGCCTCGGTCTTCGCCGAACCAAAAAGACCGCGGTTTCAATCTACATGACATTACGGTCGCTGTTCCGCGGAAACGTCTCGGTTGATTCACTGAGCGGGCCGCTTGGTATCGCAAAAATTGGTTACATGGTGGCGGAACGCGGAATTGTTGATTTGATGATGTTCCTTGGATTCCTGAGCATCAATTTGGCGATTCTCAACTTTCTTCCAATTCCAATTCTTGACGGTGGGCACATGGTGTTCCTGCTGTATGAAGGTGTCACGCGGCAGAAGCCAAGTTCCAAAGTCATTGGATGGGCTCACGGTGTGGGATTGTTATTCATCGTATCTCTGTTTCTCTTCGTGATGTACGTCGATATTTCTTCGCTGTGGGGTGGGGGTAATTGAGATTTCTTCGACGTTCGCGATGGGGCTAAACTGAAGCTGCAAAAAAAACGGTCGAGACTGACGCGATCCCCAAATCGCGAATGTCTCGACCGTTTTTTCGTGCTGATAATTTCTTGAGCTCAGACAAGCTTAGGCCCACATGCCATCCCTTGGACTGTTCGGGTTCAGCTCTGCCAACTTTGCGTAGAGGTCACGTGCTTCGTCCGAAAGCTCCTTTGGGACAGCGATCTTGAGAACAACAAATTGGTCACCCCGCTCCCCTGTCTTATGACTTCGCACACCTTTGCCTCGAAGCCTGAGCTTGGCACCACTGGACGTTCCCGGAGGAACGGTCAGTACGACGGTTCCTTCCGTCAGGGTTGGAACATCAATCTTTGCACCGAGTGCCGCTTCACTTGGCGAAACGGGAACGTCAACAAGCAGGTTCTGTCCGTCTCGCCTGAACCAGGGATGAGCAGCGATGTGGACAGTCACAATCAGGTCCCCCGCTGGACCACCGCCCATTCCCGGATTGCCCTGCCCCGAAAGACGAATACTTTGTCCATCATCTATCCCAGCCGGAATCTTGACGCTTAATCGTTCACTTTTCGAGCCGTTCTGCAAAGTCACCGAGTGCTCACCACCCTCGACTGCAACAACGAAGGGAACCGTAATTTCAGCCTTCGCGTCTTGTCCCTTTTGCGATCTCGCCTGGCCTCGCCGACCGCCGCCGAATGGACTTCCTCCTCCAAACATGCCGCCGAGAATGTCATCCAGATCGAACGATGCTCCTCCGCCGCCACCACCACCACCAAATCCTTGAAACGGATTACCACCTGCACCTCGCGCCGCGTGTCCAAACTGGTCGAAGTTTTTTCGCTTCTCGTCATCACTCAGGACGTCATACGCCTCCGTGATTTCAGAGAACTTGGTTTCTGCATCCGGATCGGCCGGTTTCACGTCCGGATGGAACTTTCGCGCGAGCTTCTTGTAGGCCTTGCGGATTTCATCCTGCGAGGCACTTCGGGAAACTCCGAGCACTTCGTAGAAGTCACGTTTTGACATTGCAGTGGCAGATCAGGAAGAAAGTAGAGAATTTGACAGGGGCAGGTTCCCAGAGAATCCTTGATCAGGCAACCGATCTGGCGTCTGGACCTGCCATTTGGACGGTATATCGGGCAGATATCACCGTCAGACGCAAATGCAATGCCGAAAACAGGGAGGATGTGAGTCCTGAATCTTCGCTGAGCCGCTGTGATCGTCCGGTCGTTGAGTTGCCTGCACAACGGGAATCACTATCGAATTGGTCCAGCCGGCGGCTCCAGCCGGAAGCGGCACATAAAGATGCCCAGCACGTAAAGCAGGAGCAGCGGAAACATCATGAGCATCATGCTCCACGGGTCTGGAGATGTCGTGAGCACCATGGATGCAATCGATATGATCAGGACAGCGATTCGCCAGTTCTCTTTGTACGTTTCAACGGAGCACACACCGATACGTTCAAGGAAGACCATGATCAGAGGCAGCTGAAAACTGATGCCGAACATCAGCGGCATCAGCATGGCAAGGCTGATGTATTCTGACAACCGCGGCTCGAGGCCGATTCCCAGCCACTCGTTAAAGCCAATCAAAAAATCCAGCATCAAGGGAAAGGCGTAGAAGTAACCTGCCAAAGCTCCGCACACGAACAGCATTACGCTCATTGGCAGATAGACATGCACGTACTTTCGCTCATGCGGATACAAACCTGCGGCGATAAACAGCCAGAGCTGATAAAAGACCCAGGGAGAGGCCAGCAGAAGTCCGGCAAAGAAGCAAACTTTCATGTACGCCATGAAGCCTTCTTCCACCTTCAGCGTTGTAATTCGACTGGTGTCCTCGATAACTCTCTGAAGCTGAGCAAATTCCGGTGCAGACAAAATGACGTCCATCATCTCAGGCTCGGCTGGCTTTGACGTCCCGGATTCTGTCTTCCCGGATTCTGACTTCTCTGGTGCTGCCAGGCCGCTGGCTTTTAGTAGCTCATTCTTTTCGATACGAACTCGAAGTTGGTCACGCCGCAATTCCAGAGGCGCAGGTACTTCGGGCTCTTTTGCCGGCGAGGAAAACATGCCGGTCAGATAGGAAAAGAAACTCTTCTTCGGGGCGTCGAACTTAATTTGATCCTCGTCGATGCCTCGTTCTTTGAGAGCCGTTTCAATGGGGCTGCGAAGCCACATGAAAATTTTGTCACCAAAGAACATTGTGATAGAGACTGCAATGACGAGACCGATGAGCGCGCGAAAGACGTGGACTCTGAGCACCTCCAGGTGCTCACCGAAAGTCATCGTTGTATCGTCAAACAGGTCTCGCGATCTTGCCATTTCGAATCGTACTCACTTCACTAATCAAACACACAAAAACGAATCCCTATGGCTCCGTGAGGAACCTTCCCCTTCAGGGCGTCGACGTCCTGGACAGGATTGCTCGCAGTTGGTCGCCAAACTCACGTGCACTCCAGAAGGATTTGCCGACACCCCATGTGGAATCGACTACGTTCGAGTCAATATCCGCAAAGATGAAATCTTCGCGGTGTCGTCGGCTCTGAACGATGATTTCGCCCCAGGGGTCCACAATGTAACTGTCGCCGTACCCAACACCATCGTAACCGCTGATGCACTCTTCTTTGCCAATCGAGACGTTATTTCCTCGGACAAAGTACACCATGTTTTCCACCGCGCGGGCCGTATGGTCAGCACGAACGTGCATGAAATGACTGATCAGGCCTTCTTTGGCGATATTGTTGAAATGCGGCGAAAAAATCACCTTTGCCCCCTGAAGAGCAAGCAGCCGGGATGGTTCAATGAAACCGCCATCGGAACAGATCACAACCCCGAATTTCAAGCCCTTGTGTTCGAAAACAGGAAACTCACGCCCCTGTCGGTGAAACCGCATGTACGCCGAACACTTGCTGTAATGTCCCAGCAAGTGTCCTTTGTGAAACACTCCCGCGGTGTTATACAGATCGTCGCCTCTCCGTTCATTAAACCCCACAATAAACGCCGCTTCGAAGCCAGCCGTCCTGCTCAGAACTTCCATGATTTGCGGTGAATCCAGCGTGAATGCATCTCGCCTGGCGATATCGCCGTCATCCGGATAGCCCGTCAAAAAACATTCCGGAAAGCAAACGATGTCAACACGATCGGAGTCTGCCTTTTCCAGGCCCGCAACAACCTTGTCGAGGTTTCCCTTGAAGTCACCGAGCTCTGAATCCAATTGGCAATGACCAATTCGCATCGAGATTCTCCAGGGAAATAATGCACCTTAATGCAGGGCGATCACCGTCAACGGCCTTACCCAAGACGGTTTGCGCTGCGTTTCTATTTCTCAATGCAGGATCAATATCCAGACCAGCGGCACCCCGACAAACGCGTCGATGATGAAACGCTACCTGATGCTACTCACCACGCGTTAACTTGCGGAATCGTTCGAGCAAATCGTTGGTAATTGGCCCCGGTTTTCCATTTCCGATCTGTCGACCATCAAGACTGGTCACGGCAATGACTTCAGCCGCGGTGCCTGTGAGGAAGCATTCATCCGCAGTGAAAATATCGTGTCGCGTCAGGATACATTCTTTAACAGGGACACCAGCTTCGGTTGCCAGTTTCATAACGGCGTTGCGAGTGATGCCTTCCAGAATTCCAGAGTCAGCCTGAGGTGTTTTCAGCACTCCGCGTTTGATGATGAAGATGTTGTCGCCGGTACACTCCGCGACTTCACCGTTGTGATTCAGCATCAAAGCTTCGACTGTTCCGGCGTCAGTACCTTCCACTTTGGCCATGATGTTATTCAGGTAATTCAACGACTTTACTCGAGGACTTAAAGCTCCCGGGTGATTTCGGATTGTGGCCGCTGTGACGAGCTTCATGCCTGTCTGATACAACTCAGCAGGATACAGTGAGATTGTATCCGCAATGATGATGACTTGAGGATTGCTGGTCCGGCGAATATCAAGACCCAGGGATCCTGCTCCTCGAGTGACAACCAGTCGCACATAGCCATCGCTGATTTCGTTCTCACGCACGGTGTTTTCCACAGCCTGGGTCATTTCCTCTGGCGTGAGTGGAATCTGAAGGCGAATCGCCAATGCGCTTTCGTAAAGGCGGTCGACGTGTTCTTTCAGAAGGAACACACGTCCTCCGTAGACTCGAATTCCCTCAAAGATGCCGTCACCATAGAGCAAGCCATGATCAAAAACACTCACAGTCGCCTGCTCGGCCGGGACCATTTTTCCGGCCACATAGACTTTTCGAGACATAAGGAACCTGTTCAAACTGATGGTGAATAGTCGGGGATAATCGAAGGCCGCCGTTTGTCGATCGGTCGGACCGGCGTTCGTTTGACAACCTGGAGATGAAATTTGCGGGCTGCAATCTGGATTTTCCAGAGCATTTTCTGCCAAAGAGCAGTTTGTGCTTCCGGATTGTAGCGAGCTTTTATCGGGAGCGAGAGTGATCACAGCTGTCATTAATCTTCAGGAATCCGCCATAATTGCGGCCGCCGCGTCGCGCTGTTTCTGGCACGCCCAAGTGTCCGAAAAGTCAGCAGGGACAATTCCTCCAGGAATTTGCCATGCGGCCATTCGAAAACTGGTTCACCAGGCACCGATTCCTGAGGGAGACTTACACTACGGCAGAAACTGCCGGTTTCGATTGAACCTGTTCCACTCTGGCAGAAACCTGAGTTTTTCGGCTTTCCAGTTCGTCACGCGTGAGCGTCAACTGTCGTATCCACCTTGCCGTCGCCGCATTGTTCTGCCACCATTCGCGTCACTTCGGAGTCTTATTCTGCCAACTTCATGGTGGTCGACGTGATGACCGTCTGGTCCGAGGTGCCTGAAACTTTCCTGTCTGTTCGGCTGAAGTCAGTGATGCACGCGACTCTCAAAAAGAAGACAGACTGCGGATCCCATCCGCGATTTGCATTCCGTATTGCCGTTGCAATGCTGGCGGTGTTGGCCCTATTGCCGGGTTGTCAATCAACTCCCAAGACAACGTTTTCCACCGATCGTCCGTCACTTCACACCGTCTCGACTCGGCATTTTGTCATCAATAGCGACGTCCGGCTTGAGTCGGGCAATGTGTTGGTTCAGGAACTGGAATCTCTGCACGACCAGATTTACGACACATTGCGGCTTCCTGAACAACGCGATCCAGTGAATGTCTATCTTTTCGCTGACGAAGCTTCCTATCGCTTCTATATGCATACCACCTGGAAAGATCTTCCGCCTCGTCGAGCTTATTTTGTCGGGACGACCCGCGAGTTGGCGGTGTATTCGTTCCTGAGTCCTCAGGTGCAGGAAGATCTTCGCCACGAATTCACCCATGGACTTCTGCATGCGACACTTCAGACGGTTCCCCTTTGGCTTGATGAAGGTCTCGCGGAATACTTTGAAGTGAATGCATCAGTGCCCGGCGCAGCTCATGCTGGCCACCTTCGTGAGTTACGGCAGGCGGAATCTGAAAACTGGAATCCAAACCTCTACCGCCTTGAAATGCTCTCGGACTTTCGTGATCTGACTGCTCGAGACTACGCGGAGAGCTGGGCCTGGGTTCACTTTTTACTGAACAGCTCCGACGAAAGTTCGGAGCTGTTGATGGCGTATGTTCAAGAGTTGCAGAACACCAAAACACCTCGTCGATTTTTGCCCGGTCTTGAGGCTGCTGAGCCTAGTTTTTTCTATGATCTGCAATCGCACATTCGAAAACTGCAGCCCGCTGCGGGGATTGCGGTGACGAACTAAACAGCACGACTCGGCATCATTCTCTTCCTGGAATGTGTGCAGTTCTGATTGCAGGACGACTCGATCGTCCCGGCAAAAACGCAGCCGCTGTTTCGGCAACATTTCACCGCGCAGAAAAAACGGATTGAAGTCGCAGCGTCAGAGTGTTTCGCGAAATAACCTCCACTTACGCGGCCTAAAAAAAGAAAACTCTTCGAAGACGTGCAATCTTCGAAGGGTTTTAAGCTTTAAAAGCAGCGATCACTTTCAGGTTCACCGAACGAAACGGTGCCCGATGGCTACGTCAACCTATTCTTCAGTCTCGCGACCGAAGATGATTCGTGTGCCACCACCACTTCCCCCACGGCTTGGGTTCAGAATGTAGTCTGCATCCAGAGCCTTCGTGATCCTGTCCTTGGCTTGAGACAAATGAGCCGTTGTATAGGCGTCATGCTTGTCCGCTGAAGCTGCTTGAGCGGCCTCGATCTTTTTCACGATCTGACGCAGCTGTTCACTGGCCAAAGTTGAAATCGTTCGTCCTGCACCACCTTGAGAACTGCCTGGCAGAGTCAGGTCGATCAGACGCTCCAGATGCTCACGTTGCAGGTTGCGTCGCAGACTGGAAATCAATGGCTTGCGAGGACTGTATTCGCCCTCGGCCTTAACATCCAGCTCTGACCATGCTCCCGCTGTGATGGTCGTAAGAAGTTCCGGCAATGTCAGAGTATCCTGATCCGCCGGAATGCGGAATTCATTGTCGTAAACACGTGTCAGCGTTGTGGGGTTCATCATGTTTGTCAGGGTTGCCGCCTGAATTCCCATGATGCGATCATGAATCGGCCATGTGGACTCCTCCATCATAGAGGCAGTGTCGTCATACCATTTGTCCAGTCCCATTGCCGTAACAAGTTCTGGCGTTAATCCAAACGCTTCATCCTTAAACGAGTTGTTGATCACAAAGGCCAGAGCCTTTCGTTGCGTCTCCGCAGGTACAACGTCAATCGGCTTGCGACCATTCGGATCGCCCTTCTTATCTCGATTGACATGAGCCCCGCCAATCCAGATTGACATCATCGACAATGAACGAGTCTGAAGCGACAGAATCATTTCATAGCCATAGCGAATGCGGTCCCAGCTATCCCCATCCTTCAGGAATTCTGTCAACAATCTAGATCGGTGATTCGCTGCGATACGCATTTGTTCTTCCGCATAATCAAGCGGATTCTTTGTGAAGTCGTAGCGGCGAGCCAATGGGTCCGGGCCCCCTGTGTCTTCGTCAGTTGCAAAGACAAGTTCGGGCTCGGCCACTCGAGCAAGGATTGGCTTCAGGTCGCCGAAAGTGTATCCGTACTCAATGGCCCACATGTCGTACGGGCCAACACTCGTCATACAGTAGTCACCCTGCAGCGTGCCAGAGTCAAGTCGAATGTTCGTTCCGATGTAGTCCATAACAGAACCGGCCAGAGGCTTCTTACCCTTAACTTCATCGCTGTTAATCTGAGCCAGAGTGTAAACGCTGGATGCTTTGAAGTTGTGGCGCAGGCCAAGTGTGTGTCCAACTTCATGAGCGACCAGGTGAGCGATGAGCGGGCCAACGAAGGATTCAGGCATTCCATCGAGCATCTGCTCCTTGGGCTTGTCGTCCTTTTTCTCGTCCTTTTTCTCTCCATCTGCCGCAGGCTTTGAATCCTGAAAACTCATCAAATCCAACGTCATTTTCATAACCGCCAGATCAAATGACATTCCTTCAGCAGCAAGGCACATTCCGTTTGTCTGACTTGGAAGATTCAGTCCATCAAATTCCTGATCGCCGATCAGTCGTGAATCAACATTAGCCAGAGGATGACCTGCATAGGGCATTGCTGCCTGCTTTGCAATTTTTTCACTGATGACTCGTCGCATTGACGGCGGAGCCAGACGAACTCGCGGATCCCAGTCGGGGTGATCGGCCAACCATGAAAGGGTGTCCGGGCCGTAACCTTCCATCGCAATCTTCGGAAGTGATTCAGAAAACTGTTTCTGATAATGGCGAATCCAGCCGTCTGTCAGAATGATATCTGCATCCAGAATCTGGCCCGTCATCGGGTGTACTCGGCTTGGGCCAATCGCTGTACCAACGTCGTTGTTCAGCCATCGAACAAAGTTGTACTGAACGTCTTCAGGATCCTTGTCCATGTGAGCGTTCGTTGTTGCGTCCTGATAATAGACTTCAATCGCATTTGCGATTCCGATGTTCTCGAACGCAGCATTCCATGACACAATCCCGTCACGTACCCATCGACGGTAACGCACTGGCGTTGTGTGCTCAATGTAGAACACAATGGGATTCTTCGGCGGGCTGAGCTGCAGTTTTGGGTCAGCCTTTTCCAGATGCCAGCGATTCACATAGCGAACACGAGTTTCACGATCGTTGTACTTGGCAAGGTCTGTATACGTCGTCGTGAAGAATCCAACTCGGCTGTCTGCGACTCGTGGCTGATAGCCAGTGTTGTCGGGAATTTCACTGATAGAATAATGCAGCACCTTCAACACGTTATCGCCGGCGGAGGGAACTTCAAAAGCGATCTCAACGTTGTTCTCAAACGCTTTCGCGGTCTTGATCGAAACGATGCCCTTCATGCGAAGTCCCGAGTCAAACATGGCCGGACTGAGCCCGCCTCGTGGGTCCGGGTTAAGCAGCATCTGATCCATGTCGATGATTGGTCCGCCGCCGGCACCCATCGCAACGATCGGCACTTCCATCAGGACTTTATCAGTGAACAGGCGGTTAACTGACGACTGCGCTTCTCGGTCCCCGTTGGCTCGAATCTCGATCTGTGGAGCCATCAGCGCCAGGCGTTTGTCATATTGTCGCCAATAGACGTAAAGGTCTCCTGCCTGGAGGCCGGCGTAATCTTCGCCACTGGCGACTGTGGTTGCGATAAAGTACTTTTTCTGAGCAAACCCGCGAGGAAGTTCAGCATACATCTGCCCATCCTTCTCTCGGGTCCAGAGGGTGTACATAGGCTTAATGTTTGCCTTTGTGACGACCTTTTCAAAGCCTTCGAGAACTTTTTCTGCAGGGGGAAAATCTGGCTGCGGTGGAGCCTGAGCAGAAACTTGCGTTCCGGACAGCGTCAGAATCGCCGATAAGGCCAGATTTCTGATGCGAAACAACTTCGTGAACATTGGGGGCCTTTCCTGATGAACAGCTCGTATGAAAGAGTACGCAAAGGATCGTTGCTTAAATTGTGCCAAGACCAATGGGTAATTTGGGTGAATGCAGAAGATTGAGTGATCTTCCTGCTGCTGAGGGAAAGCAAGAAGGGTTGTCGTTCGGTCTGAATTTACCTTGCACCATCGATCCAAAACCCATCCTGCGTCTATTCGATCAGCGTAAGATATGCTTGCTCACTGGTCGCAGGAGAGTCGCTAGCTTCTCAAGTTTACCCGTTTTTATGACTTCGGGAAGGAAACCCTGGCTTGCAGCTGGGTTCTGGGCAAAAGAGTTTGTGGCTTCCAATTCCGATCGTCTCGAAAGTGCAATGCTGCCAAAGAACCGTATTCGGAGCAGCTGTGATGCGAGGCAGGACCGTCAAGGTTGTCCGTTCGAAGTCAGTCTCGTGGAACTGATTCTGTTTGACAGACTGAGTTCTGTGCCTTCGCACTCGTCTCCATTGCGGAAACAAAGATGACGTGGAAGCAAGACGCCGTCAACCGAATCCATTTCTACGACAATTCTTATCGGGGCGGCGAATTTGTCGCAGGTGGACTTTGCGGATGGCATCGTTCCGCAGCAGGCGGCTTCTAGACCCCATTCAATTTCGCCGGAAGGTGATTCGGCGAATCCTTGTTGGCTTGTGCCAGCTGGACGATTTCTGCAGGCCAGCAATTCAGGGTGATTGAAGTCCGGTGCCGCAAGTCTTTGTTGGTGGGACACCACGGGCGAAGTCCGTGATTGCGGTATTCGTCTTACTCAGATTTCCTTCCTGGTATTTGGGCGTTTGATCGCGTCTTCTGGTACGTGGCGACCGGTGTCGTTGAATCGAAACGGTTGGGCGATCATCTGACCTCGTACGACATGCCGATGGTCTGAGTCACCTGCTCTGCCGTGAACTTTCCCGCAGCTCCCGCGTGAGCTGCGTCGCGCAACACATTCTCAATCCTTCGCCGAAGTTTGCCGGGCGTTTCGCGTCACTCAATGGACACGAGCACGTCAAACGATTTCTTCCACCGTCTTTGCACTCCCTGCGTAGCATTCGGCCACCGTCGCGATACAATTTCGCCCCATGGGCGATGTGGTCATTGACCAGCGGGCTCCAGGACGACGATGGAATAGAGTCGGCAACACATTTCTGACTCCCGCACCTTCAACAGACGCCATGTATGCCTGACGTGTACCGCATTAAAACCAAAGTCACCGAACAAGGCGGCAAGGTTGAAAAGGGATTCCTGATCGATCATCGCAGTAAGGCGTCCCGCAAAGCCCGCAAGGAAGTGCTCGCCGACGATCTCGACTACACGCCGCAGGACCTTGACCGCTCCGTCGTTGTCCCTGATCAGATTCGCACTGTGCTAAGCACTTACCGGGACGTCGTCTTTACCGAACTTTTCCCGGACCGCACGTTGGTCCCCAAGACCCTGATCTTCGCCAAAGATGATTCGCACGCCGAAGACATCGTTCACATCTGCCGCGAAGTGTTCGGCAAGGGCAACGACTTTTGCAAGAAGATCACGTACCAGGCCAAACATCCGGTGACTGGCAAGCCCGCGAAGTCGAAAGAACTCATTCGAGAATTCTGCCTCTCGCCCACGCTTCGCATCGCCGTCACCGTGGACATGATTGCTACCGGCACGGATATCAAACCGCTGGAAGTCCTGATCTTCCTGCGCGACGTTCGCAGTCGAGTTTACTTCGAACAGATGAAAGGCCGCGGCACGCGAGTTCTATCACCAACCGATCTGCAGGCCGTTTCCGGCGAAGATGCTCGTGCCAAAACGCGTTTCATCATCGTTGATGCCGTGGGAGTTTGCGAAAGCGACAAGACGGAATCTCGCCCGCTGGATCGCAAGCCAACCGTGCCGCTCAAGACGCTGCTGCAGCGAGTCATCTTTCCCGCAGGTCGAGACGAAGACACGCTCACAACTCTGGCTGCAAGACTGGCTCGTCTCGACCGAGCCATCGAACAGCCGCAGCGGGATCAGATCGTGGCCGTCTCCGGTGGTCAAACTCCCGCAACGCTGGCCGGGGCACTGCTTCGTGCCTTCGATCCGGATGCCATCGCCCAACGAGCCACCGGTAAACCGGGCGCCGAACCCCAGGAAGTGGCCCCGGAAGACTTCGCAGCGACTCAGCAACAGCTTATCGAAGAAGCTTGTGCGCCGTTCGATAAGCCTGCATTGCGGCAGACGCTTGAGGAGCTGAAAAAGGAAACCGAGCAAACAATCGACATCTACACGCCGGACGAAGTTCTGAGCAAAGGTTTCGACGTCGCTGCCAGGGAGAAAGCCGCCGGACTGGTCCAGGCGTTTCGCGATTATCTCTCCGAACATCAGACGGAGATTGACGCTCTGCAGATTCTCTATAGCCGTCCGTTCAAACAACGGCTGACGGAACCGATACTGAAGGAGCTGGAAAAGAAGTTGCAGCAGGCGAATCAGTTCGGCCCTGATCCCGCCAGCTCTCTTTGGCGTGCATTTGAAGTCACGTCATATCACGTAACTGCGGATTTCGCGGATGACGCGGATAAACACAACAAACCCAACTGCGACTCATCCGCGAAATCCGCGGTTAGAAAAAATCCTGTCGTCCGTTTTGCGGACCTTGTGTCACTCGTACGGTTCGCACTGGAACAGCAATCGGTTCTTGCACCGTTTGCTGATTCCGTTTCTGAACGATTCAGCGAATGGCTGATGGACAAGGCCAAATCCGGATCTGTCTTCACCCCGGAACAACTTACCTGGCTGACTCTCATCCGTGACCATATCGCCACCAGTCTCAGCATCGAAGCCGACGACTTTGACTATTCGCCCTTCAGCCAGCAAGGCGGACTCGGCAAAGCCTATCAACTCTTCGGCGACCAATTGCCGACACTGCTTGAGGAACTGAACGGAGTCCTCGTGGCATGATTTGTTATCAGAAGAACATTCGTAGGGTTGAACCAGCGGTTGGCAAACCGCAGCGGCCCACCATCTATCGCATGCAGTCTCATTCGGTCGGACGTTCACCAATTTGGCCACAACCCGTGGCCAAATTGCAGTTCTACGCAATTGCGCAACCGTCCGTTGCCCAATTGCCTGCCGAAACCACCGACGCCGCAATTTGGCAACCGTCCATTGCCAAACTAGCCAAAGATCAACGAACCACAGTAGGTCCTGCCTGCCGGGCAGGACTTTCGAGCAACGCTCGAACCGCCCAGGAACCAACGTCCATTCAACGTCGCCGCTTTGTCGATCAATTCACCAACGTAGCCGTCTCGCTCCGTCGAGACGAGCCTTTTGGCAACTCACGCGGAGTTGTCTGGCCGGTGAACTTCCACAACGCTTTCCCTGATTGCGGCGTGCATGGGGCGTCGGGAGTGAAAGAACGAGGGCTCATCACGGCGGAGCGTGATGGCTACATTTGTTGTCTCAACGTCACCACGTTGCCGATCAATCGACCTGCGTTTGGTCGCAGGTCGCGACACGTCGCGAAGTCCTCCTCGGCAAGGAGGATCTACCGAACGCAATCCATGCCAGCCGCAAAGACCAACACGCTGAGGACCCTCAGCCCATGAAAAAGAAAGCCACCGCACGCCAGGCAAAAGCAACCAGCCGTCAGTCAACCCTCAACTTCCCGACATCATCCGAAGCCGACCTCGTCGCCGAGTCCGCTGCTGCCGTGACCTCAACGAAGTCTGGAGCGAAGAATCGCAGGAAGAGAACCGCAGATTTCGCGGATGACGCGGATAAGCACAACGAATCCCCCTGCGATTCATCGGCGATATCCGCGGAATCCGCGGTTAAAACAACGAGCAGAAGCAAGGGACAAAGTATCAACGCTAAACGTCCGTCGTGGTCGAACTTACCTCTGTCGGACTTGGTTCATTCAATTGATCAAGGGTGGAGTCCGCGGTGCGAGAACTATGCAGCAAGCAGCCATTCAGAGTGGGCTGTTATCAAGACAACTGCGATTCAGAATCTGAAATTCCTTGACGACGAAAACAAGTCACTGCCGTCTACACTTGAGCCACGTCAGCACTTAGAACTGCGTCCAGGCGATTTGCTCATCACGCGAGCTGGCCCCAGAAACCGCGTTGGGGTTGCATGTCTTGTTCGAAGTACTCGACCACGCCTGATGCTATGCGATAAAGCGTACCGGCTGAAATGCAGACTTGATTTCGTCGAGCCAGCGTTCCTCGAGCTTGCATTGAACTCGCCGGATCTAGTTGCCCAAGTCAACAAATTGAAAACAGGAATCAGTGACAGTGGCGTGAATATCACGCAGACGCCGTTCATGAATTTGGAAATTCCCGTTCCACCACCTGCCGAACAACATCGCATCGTGGCGGAGATTGAGAAGCAATTCACGCGGCTGGACGCGGGGGTTGCGGCGTTGAAGCGAGTTCAGGCCAACCTCAAACGCTACCGCGCCGCCGTCCTCAAAGCCGCCTGCGAAGGCAAACTCGTCCCCACCGAAGCCGAGTTGAGAAGAACCGCGGATTACGCGGATATCGCGGATAAAAAAATGCGACCATCCGCGTCATCCGCGAAATCCGCGGTCAAAACGCCCCCGCTCGAAACCGGCGAACAACTCCTCCAACGCATCCTCACCGAACGCCGCCAAAACTGGCAGGGCCATGGGAAATACAAAGAACCCGCCGGTCCCGACGCCACGAAGCTCGCCTCGATTCCCGAAGGCTGGGCGTGGGCGACTGTAGCGCAACTTTCAACTCGAGTGGTCGATGGAACTCACCATAGACCAGAGTACATTGCGGATGGTGTTGCCTTTATCTCGGTCAAAGATATTCGAGGCGGTATCGTTCATTTCGATGATTGCAAGTTCATTTCACCTGACGCCCACGTGGAACTTTCAAAACGATGTAATGTCGAACGCGGTGATGTGTTGATTACCAAGAGCGGAACGATTGGACGAATGGCCGTCGTGAAGACTGACCGCGAATTCAGCCTCTTTGTCAGCGTCGCGTTGATAAAGCCTGTGCGTGGCATTTTTGACTCCAATTTCCTCAAGCTTTCGCTCGAAGGTTACATTGGGAGCATAAACATTGCGCAGGATGTGAAGGGCGGATTGCTCAAGAACTTGCATCTCGAAGACCTTCGTATCGTAGCCCTTCCCTTGCCACCTCTCGCCGAGCAAACACGAATCGTCGCAGAAGTGGAACGACGTTTGAGTGTGGTCGAAGAGTTGGAAGCGGTGGTCTCGGCCAATCTTCAGCGAGCCGCCCGTCTTCGTCAGTCCATCCTGCAGAAGGCATTCACCGGCGAACTGACCGGCGATGGCACTTGTCTCCGTGACTCACAAGCGTCTGTTGAGCGAGTCGTTTAACGGCAATACCGTTCAATGTTTACATAAATCGCGGTTCCTACGAGAGTTAGGTTGAACCACCAACCAGCTCACAAGGAACCGCGACATGAACGAGCAAGGATGCTCTGAACTGACATCAGATATCAATGGACGCATCGTAGACC
>JBGSVD010000197.1:0-7865 GCA_041753135.1 Planctomycetaceae bacterium | reverse complement strand
CCTTCATGTCGGCCATGCCCGCCTGGCAAAGCTTCGACCCACTGCCCGTGCTTCAGTCGTTCGAGAAACGAAATGAAGAAGACGATGACGACACGCTGTTGTCCATTGCAACACGCGGACGAAGCAAGAAAGAATAACGTTTGTTCTCAGGCACCCAGCCCCGCAACGTCCGTGGAGCAGGTTTTTAACCTGGTTGTTCTATTGAACCGCCATTCCTCTGGATGGCCCCTTTGACGACTCACGGATATTGATCTACTTCGTGCGGTCGGTAATCAAGTGTCGGCGAGCGAGCGGCTAAGGACAGGCGTCTAAATAACTGTCTGACCTGGACGAAGGCACGTGGCAAGTTTCTCAATACGTAGAGTTGCGATCATTCTTTCCCCGTATCTCAAACTTTTGTTTATCGCTCAGTCCTAAGCGGGCGAGACGCCCGCGCTCCCGGAGCGAGGGCGTCTCGTCCGCTTCTCGATGCCTCATTTCTCGTCGCGAAGATCCCGACAAGATTCGAATCCGCCAGCGCGCCGTTGGTTTATTTGAATATAGAAGTCACAAGCGAAGAAAGATCTTTTGCTTTTCAAGTCCTCTGACAAACGCCCACGTCAGTAAAAAGAAAACGCCCAATCCGAGAGTGACATACCAGCCAGGGGAGTCGGAGGGCATAAACGGCTTCACCGCTGCTGCAACCAAATCGTGCAGAATATAAGCCGCCAGAGCATTCGTGCCGAACGTTCTGAAAAATGACGACTGCCACCGAAAGATGTCGCACACCACATAGAACAGCAAATACACCAACACAGACACGCCAGCACAGAAAGTGGTGTAGGACAATGTTCCCGCACGTTGGCTCATCATCCAGTAGTTCCACTTACGATGATGCTGATCCGGGGGCGAAACGAATGGCAGCTCTGCAAGTTGGTCGCTCCAGTCTTCGCGTTGAAGCCATCCATCAATCCTTTCACGCGCAGGCAGAACTGGATCCGCAGCAAGTTTGGATTCGCTCGCTGTAATACTCTGAGTCGGCATCACATCATAGAAGCGTGTACCGCAGGACATCAGATATCCAACTGCCATCAGACACAACGACCACATCGTCAGTCGTAACCATGGGACGCGACCTGGATTGGACACGATGGCATCGCAGGTCAGTGTTCCCATCATCGCTGGCATCGTCCATGAAAGAAAACCAAGCGGCCCGCCATCAATCGCATTCGGAGATGTGTTGCACCATTCGAAGTTGAACCAGTACGACAGCAACACATGCGCCGCGGCACTGCCAATCATCCACAGACTTCGTACTGCACCGGAGGCTTTGATCACCGGCAGTATCCAAAGAGAGGTCACCGCGATGTGCATCAGCGTCTGGAACCAATGGCGCTTCAACAGTCCGGGAAGAATGCCGCCTGCGCCCAGCTCAACAAGTTCGGCCCACGTCTTTGCCGGGGCGGAAGTGCTGTAGATAACGATGGAGACGATCACGAGCCCCAGCAGTCTTCGCACGATTCTTAACCAGCCAGATTGACTTCCCTCCGCCTGAGCGCGCCGGCCGTAAGTCAGTCGAAACGCAAATCCGACCGCGAACAAGAACTGAGGCATGATCGTGTCAGCGTAGCTGCAATAGTCGTGGCGATGCAGCAATACGACAGGGGTGACAGCAAAGCTGCCAAGAAAATTCACCAGCAGCATTCCGGCGACAGTGTAACCTCGAAATTGATCGAGCGATAAAATTCGATCTCGAGCTGCCGTCGGCACCGTCACAGACGTTATCGCTTCTGTTGTCATGGTTATGCTGTTTCATCTGCCGGCTGATTTGCCAAGTGGAACGATCTGTCGCGCGGTTCAAAATGAGTTATCCCGGAATTTCTTTGAATCCCGAATGCGGATCAGCCAATCCCACTGAATTTTTTGAATCTTGCGACCACACCATTCCTCAATTTCCCGCGCGGGAAGTATAACTTGGGAACAGTCCCGAAATAGTCTCCGTGCGTTTATTGAAGCGGAAGGGCGCGAACCCATTGGCAGTCATTTTTAACGGAAAACCGCAAGCTGTCCGGTGATGACTTGCAAAAACCGGACGGCTTGCGCCGGTCCGCTAACTTTGGAAGTTATTTCGGGACCGGTCCTTGAGACCAGCAGGCTCCACAGTGTTTACTACGGTGGATCTCAACACAGCACTTTTTCGAGAATCCTTCGATGAATCCAGCTCAATTGTTTTCGCGTCGCAAGTTCCTGCGATCCTCCACCGCCGCGATGGCTGCCAGTACCTTGTTGCCGATGGTTTCAGAAGGAACTCTTTCGATGGCTGACGAAAAGCATCCGTGGATTGACGCCCACTCACACATCTGGACAACCGACCTGCAGAAGTATCCTTTGCGGAACAATCAGTCGGTCGATGTCCTGGCACCGAAGAGCTTTACCGATGACGAGCTGATGGCGATTGCCAGGCCCGAAGGTGTTGGACGCGTCGTGCTTATTCAGCATCACCCGTATCACGGATTTGACAATTCGTATCTGATCGACACGTGGAAAAAACACCCTGACCGATTCCGAATTGTTGGACAGATCGACGACAAACAGGATGGGGTCGATGTTCTGATGAAGCAGATGCTGAAGACGGGCGTCACCGGCTTTCGCATCGGGCCACGTGAAGATCAGCAGAACTGGCTGTCTTCGGACGGTATGGCAGTGATGTGGAAAACCGCAGCTCAGACGCGGCAGTCGATGTGCTGTTTGATCAACCCGGGAAATCTTTCTGAACTGGACGCCATGTGTCGAAAGTTTCCCGACACGCCCGTTGTGATTGATCACTTTGCCAGAATCGGCGGCGATGGACAAATTCGCGATTCGGACGTCGACAGTCTCTGCAAACTGGCAGCGCATAAAACAGTTCGAGTGAAACTTTCTGCGTACTATGCGTTTGGGCTGAAGAAGCCGCCGCATTACGAAATGGTGCCGATGATTAAGCGACTTTGCGAATCGTACGGTCCCGATCGGCTGATGTGGGCCAGCGATTGTCCGTACCAGTTGACGGATCCCAGTACGTACGCATCATCCATTGCATTGATTCGAGACCACATTGCTTTCGTGTCCGAAGCAGAGCGAAAAATGCTCCTGTGTACGACAGCGGAATCCACATTCTTCTTTGTTTAGTGGTTGATCCCGATTTGATTTTCATGCAATCGATAAAATCTAAGCTGCCGTGGATCGTACTGGCGCTGTTGTTGTGTGGGATTGCGATCTCATGGAACTCCGGCGGCATCGTGGCCGACCTGATAAGTTCTGATCTTTCTGCAGCCGATCGAATTACTCGACTGCAAACATTTTTCCGAGCCGCCGGAACACTGGCGCCTCTGGCCTACGTTGGATTTGTCATTGCCGAAGTCATCATCGCGCCGATTCCTGGCATCATGCTTTATGCACCAGGCGGTCTGATTTTCGGGCCGTGGTACGGAGGTTTTCTCGCATTGATCGGCAACATGATCGGAGCAGGAATTTCGTGTGGTCTGACACGTAGCCTCGGCAGCAAGTGGCTCAACCGAATCGCCAGTAGTGAATCTGTAAGGAAACTGCAGGAGACATTGGATCGACGCGGTTTGTGGATGATCTTTCTCCTGCGACTCAATCCGCTCACATCGAGCGACTTGCTTTCCTACGCCGCCGGTTTCACTCGGATTCCGATTTCTTCGGTCATGCTGGCAACAGGCCTGGGAATGGCTCCACTGTGCTTTGCTCAATCGTGGCTTTCGGACAGCGTCTTTCACAAGTGGCCGCATTTGCTCTGGCCACTACTGATCGCTGCTCTTGTGTATCTTGTTGCTGTGGTTGCGGTCGTGGCCAGGATACTGCGTCAAGGGCCGACATCTACGTCGCGATTATTCTGAGGTCAAGACTGCTCGCACGGGGACTCGCATCGCTGTCCAGATCGGGAACACGACAGCCAGCGTGCCGATGATCAGAACCGCCACCAGAGTCATCGCCAATTGCAGCCACGGCACATCGGCACCGGTGCTGAGCAAATGGGGCAGCATCGCGATCAAAGCCGAAGCGGTACCAGTTGCGATTCCCCAGAACAGCAACATGGAATTCTCGGCAAGAATCAGCCACACGATGCGCGAACCACGAAAGCCGAGTGAACGCAGAAGGGCGATTTCAGAACGCCGTTCGATGACGTTGCGAAGCATCACCGCCGCCAGGCCGAAGGTGCCAACGAGAAGTCCAAGCCCACCCAGCATCTGAAAGGTCGACAAGTACGTATTCTGCACGGCCAGGAAATCGGCCAACCGTCGACTGACGCGTTCCGTGTCCATCCCGTACGACTGCAGAGCGGTCTCGAGTGCGGAGGCTGCTTTGTCAGATGTTGCAAGATCAGTTGTTTCGACCAGGAAGTAGCTTGAGCCTGATGTTTCCGGTGCCACACGTTTCAGATTCTCGTCCGACATCACCAGCACGCCCTGGAAAATACTGCCATCCAGCATGCCAACGATCTTCAGTTCGAACTGCGGATTCTGTGCGTCAGGAAACAAGATCACGTCGCCGATTTTTTTCTTGAGGCTGTACTGCAACGTATTCATATCGCCAATCACCGGGATCGACGGCAGCGTTGGTTTGCCTTCGTCCTGTTTCCACAACTTCTTCCACGGATTCTCACCAGGCGTATCGACGGGAGTGTCGGCGAAGCGAAATCCGCCGCGTTCCACAAATTCTCGAGTCGCCCCAATCAATGTGGGAACGGTGGCCTGAAACAAATTCAGACAACTGGCATCTTCACCCGGCTTCGTTCGAAATCCAAAGACCTTGGATCCGTCTGGCAAAGTTGTCTGGTCCGACGTGTTAAGCCCAAGCCGAGTTCGTCCTTCGGCAGTGTTCAAATCGAACAGCACAGGCTGCGATGATTCGGCCACCAAAGAGAAGCCTCCATTGCCAGAGCGAAGGTCAGGAGTTTCCGAAGCCGGATTCCTGCGACCGGCCGCAACAGCGACGATCACAAAGGTTGCAAACGCGATCAGGGCTGCAGTCAGCAAACTGCGTTGAGAATTGCGAGCTGCATTGGCGACCGCGAGGCCGGACAGGCTTGAGATCTGTGAACCCACCACAGAATCGCCGGCTCGTCGCCGAAGAAGTTTCTGCAGGATCAGCAAGCCCATCGATAGCCAGGCGAACCCGGCCAGGAAGAAGCCAACAACTTGCCACGAAATTCCGCCAAACGCTTCCGTCGCGGGCAGCAGATTGCCAATCACAGCAACCGGCAATCCGATCGCAGTCACAATTGCAATCAGCAGGCCGAACGACAGCAGCTTATTGATCAACGGACGTCGGCGAATTTCCATGTCATCCGAAGTCAGGCCCGACAGCAGCTCTTTGGGAGATCGCCGAGTACTCTGCCGAACGGCATTCCAAATAACAAGGGCAGAAAGGACCAGAGCAATGGCAGCGGCCAGGATGAGTCGCATCGGCTGCAGATCCAGCATCAGGAACTGAGTGCCGATCGCGCCGACCCACCAGGTTGTCAGCCCGAGAATCATCAGTTTTGCAAAGTAAACCGCCAGCACTGCTCCCAGAATTGTGCCGAAGAACGCGACCGTGACTCCTTCGACAACAAAGAATCTCCGCGCACGGCGCGGAGTGAATCCGACCGATTCCATCAAGCCGATTTGAGCCACGCGTTCACGAACGCTCAACTGAAACATCAGCGCCGCAAGCAGGAGCGCTGAGAGAATGAGAAAGAAACTGAAGCCGATGAACAGCCCTGTAAAATTGTTCGCTCCAACAGCCGCCTGCAAGCCTTCCGCGCGGACAGCGCGAAAACCGAGTCCCAGCTTGATGGGATCAATCAGCGGCTGCATTTCAGAGGCCAGTCGAGTTCGAAGAATCTCGAGTCGGTCGGATTTTAATGCAACGCCTTCGGATGCTACGCGGATGGAGGTGAACTTTCCGAAACGACTGCTCCAGAATTTTTCGGCCGTGGCCAGCGACACGAATGCTTTTGGCGTTGCCTTATGAGCCTCCCAGTATTCATCATCTCGGCCGGTGATTCGCCCCATTTCCATGTCAAACGGCTGATCCCAGTCACCGAAAGAATCAACGTTGGTGACGCCTTCAACGAAAGGTGTCAGGTCTTTGTCGACCGAAGCCGGATCGTCGGCTTTCAGGATGCCGCGCACTGTAAAGCCCTTGTGCGTTTCCGGAAGATCACCATGACTGCCGACTTCGTGCCAGCGAGCCTGAACGGTGTCTCCAATGGCAACCTGTAAATCTGTGGCAAGCCATTCCGAAAGAATGATCTCATCGTCCTTCAAAGGCGGGACTTCACTGCCATCATTCAGACGAATCGGCCCCAGTGGCGAAGGCTGCTCGAAGTTCAGACCCGCGACAATGGAATACATCGAGTAGCGAGATTTGTCGTCGGTCCGATTAGCTGCATTGATTTCGTTGGCCAGATACACCAGCACCGGCGCTGCCTTCATCCCCATACCTTCGGCCGCTTTTATGACCGCGTCAGAGATTGCGTCTTCAAGGATCATGCTGTCACTTTCGACAGACAGATAACCTCGATCTTCAATCGTTCGAATATTCACGCCGATATCTTGCGGTGTGAGTTTCTTCTTCAGCAGAGTCTGAAGACTTGCGGCGTCATCAACATCGCTTTTCATCATCTGCGCGAGTGACGCGGCCGATTTGATCGTGGCGGGTTCCGGACGCTGCGCGCCGCCAATCAGAATCGTGTTGATTCTGGCTGGACGTGCGATGGGATTGCGACGACTGGGGACTCGCTCTTCCAGATTCAATCGTTGCTGAATCGTCGCGAGCGAAACGAATGCGTTGTAAGGAAGCTGCTGAGCTGGCTGCAACGAGAATCGCGATGCTCCAGCCTGTTCGGCCAGCACTCCCTCAACCGTCAAAACAATCTCGATGGTCGTGTCTTCTCGTTCGCCCAACAAACTATCGCGAGGAATCGAAGACGGCAGTTCAACCCAGACGGAAACGCTGTCGCCAACGGCGGCATTCAATTCTGTGGCCGTCTTATAACCCAGGACGATGCCCGCATCACCAGGCGGCGATACGTCGGCAGTATCCAGCATCACCCAGTCCGCAGCGCGCAGTCCGAGGATTGTGACCGAAGCCGCTCGACGTAGTTCACCAGTCGAAGTTTTCTTGTCGACACTCCCCGTCAACAATAGACCCGGTGCCGCATGAGATGACTTCAGACCGGAGATGTCGGTTGTCGAAATTTCGTCAGCCAGCTTTTCACGAACAAACCGAGGCGAATGCAGAACCTGTGTGATGCCGCCGAGTCGACTGAGGGTCATCTGGCGCAGACTGGCTCGCACGGAATCGCCAACGATCAGTGATCCGCCGATGACGGCCGTTGAGACAGCGACGGCAAGCATGACGACAACATGCGATCGGCGATAATGCCAGATACTGCGAAGAATAAATCCAAACATAACTGTATTCTTAACCGATCCACGGAACTCATTCACGACTCATTGCACACCTGCCTCATGACAAGCAGCATTCCGGTCAGACACGACTATGACGAATGAAGCGTGCATGGACAAGGCTCGGTCATCGTCTTACCCAAAATGATGACGACACTGGTGCGTTGTCGGAAGAATTGGCCCGAACCGAACGAAGCGAGTTGCGGCAATATCGCGGCCCCTCGAAACTCGCTGGCGCCTGGTCCGGCCGACTTCCGACTGAAAATTGCTGAAGGGCCGCCGAAGGGTTCAATTCAGGTTTCCGAAACCCAACCCACACGCTTGAACGCAGACAAAGAATCGCAGCGGATGGCCCCTTTCCCACACATACAAGCTCGAAGCGCCAGCGAGTGGGCTTTGAGCGTTCAGTGCCCAAAAACTGGCCCACTC
>JBGSVD010000196.1:0-19234 GCA_041753135.1 Planctomycetaceae bacterium | reverse complement strand
TTGAAGCTCCGGTTGTTGAAGCTCCGGTTGTTGAAGCTCCGGTTGTTGAAGCTCCGGTTGTTGAAGCTCCGGTTGTTGAAGCTCCGGTTGTTGAAGCTCCGGTTGTTGAAGCTCCGGTCGGTCAACAGTCAGCATCAGAGTCGTCTGTGGCAAAGAATGCTCCGCCACAAAAGCCAACAGCAAAAACGCCGGTTGCCGAAACGCCAGTTGCAAAACCCGCATCGAAAAAAGAGACTGCAGCAAAGACTCCTGCTGCTAAGTCGCCGGCGCCGAGGACTCCCATTGTCGAAAAGCCGCGAGTAGAAACGCCGGCGCCTAAATCATCGGCAAAAACACCGATCGCTGCGAACCCACCGGTGAATGTTCCGGTTGCAAAAACGCCAGTGGCAAAGCCTCCAGCTTCACCGAAGTCACCAGCAAAGCCAACCGTGGCGGAGAATCAATCGGTCAAGGCTCCACCGGCGAAAGCACCGGTTGTGAAAGTCTCTGCTCCGCCAAAGCCTCCGGTGACTCCAGTACCCGCTGCCGAATCTGTGGACGATTCAGGTTTTGTGCTGAACACGGGAGCCGATTCCTCATCGGAGCCGGATTTCGTTCTTCAATCTCCTGCGCCGCCCGCACCTGCTGCACCACCAACCCCGGCGAAATCAGGGCGACCTTCCGCCATGGCCGTTCGATTGTCCAACCGCAACAGTGATCCTCGACGATTGCTGGATGCTCCTCCAGATCCGCGTGCAAAAGATTTACGCAATCCAGGCTTGGCGCCTGATCAGCCAGAACCGGATGCCGACTTTGATGAAATGGACTTCAATAGCCTGATGATTGAGTAGGCTTACCTGCCTGTTTTAATTTGCCTGATCATAGTTTTAGGACCAGTCCCGAAATTACTTCCCGAGGTAGCGGCACGGCGCAAGCCGTCGGGTGATGTGAAACCGGAGTGCTCGCGCCGTTCCGCTGCAACCAAAGAACGGCGACTATTTCGGGACTATTTCTTGGTCAATGTCGGGGATTGTCAGACCGAGTAACTCCAGGAACGCCTGGCAAAACCGGGTTCGGCATCTCCCAGAGCTTATTCGACAGGGTTGTCGAACTTTGCTCGGGAGCCAGTCCCGCTTTTGTTAGGCGTGCTAACAGGATTGCGAACGTTGATCTATTCTCAATGGGGCACCTTGCAGCTTTCGAGACTGATGCTGGGGACAGTCCAGTTCGGAATGCCCTACGGAATTGCGAATCGAACTGGGCAGCCTGATTATCGCGATGTTCTTTCCATCGTCGATACAGCTTTCAAAGGCGGTGTGAATTGTTTTGACACGGCCGCAGCGTATGGCACCAGCGAAGCCGTTCTCGGTCGCGCAATGCGAGAACTTCGGATTCAGGAAGATGTCATCGTCGTCACCAAAGTTCGCGCTTTGATATCCTTTGAATCGGCAGATGCGCGCTCTGCGGAAATTGCGATCAGACAATCTATCGACGAGTCTCGGCAGCGATTGAAATTAGATTGTCTGCACGTCGTGCTTTTTCATCGAGAGGCAGATGCTGTTTACTTGGACATCCTTGAGCAACTGAAACACGAGGGCAAACTTTTGCACGCCGGCGTTTCCTGCGACGCTCGTCCGGGTGCCGCAATGAAGTTTGCCGATGACAATCGAGTCTCGGCTTTGCAGTTGCCTGGCAATATTCTGGACCATCGCCACAAGGATAGTGGTGTGTTTGGGCATGCGGCCTCCAGAGATATCGCCGTCTTCATTCGCAGCGTTTATTTGCAGGGATTGCTTGCGATGTCACAAGAGTGCATTCCGGAGAAACTCCGTGAAGTCGTCCCGGCCCTGCAAAGGCTGGAGCGAATGGGATCCGACGCCGGAATGACGCTGACCGAACTGGCACTCCGTTACATGTTGTCCCAAAATGGCGTGACGTCAATTTTGGTGGGAGTCGAAACGGAGCAACAAATGAAGGCGAATCTTGAAATGTTCTCCAGGGCGACACTTCCTGCCGATATTCTCTCCGTCATTGAAAGCGCCGGGCTGAATATGTCAGAGACACTTCTGACGCCATCGATGTGGTTGTGTTGAGTGACCGACGACCGCATGACTTCTGCCTCTGGCCAGCCTTGATACAAAAGACCTGCATCGATTCGCCGCACTTGTGAACCAACACCGATCACTGCCTGCGGACAGACTCACTATTTCAACGAACGCATTCGAGCATTGCTCGGTTCATCAGGATCCCGAAGTCGGGTTCGATCGCAACGGTTCACCAACAATAAATTGATCAGCTCAATCCGAATTCAGTCCGCAGCAATGTCAGCGCCCGTTCGCATTCAGATGATGCAATAACGATACTCAATTTGATTTCACTGGTGTTGATCATTTGGACGTTAATCAGGTTGTCGCCAAGAGTCTTGAAGACGCGACGACCGACATCCGTATGACTGCGAAGGCCAATGCCGGCCACCGTCAGCATTCCGATATGACGATCCGACGTTACAGCAGAACCTTCGAATCGCTCAAGCACTTCTCGCAGCAGCAACAAGGAGCGATCCAGATCTCCGAACGGCACCGTAAACGAGATCGTTGCCCGATTATCTCTGGCGACGTTTTGAACGATCATGTCAACCAGAATCCCGCCTTCCGCAACGGCAGTAAAAATGCTCTCCGCAATTCCTGGATCATCCGGCAGATGACTCAACGTTACTCGCGACTGGTTTACATCAGCCGTCACGTCACTCACGAGAATGCTCTCCATGCCTTCGAGACGTGACACGATGTCATCGGCAACAGTGAGGCTTGTGGCATCATTCCCAGCGTTGCGACGGCTGGTCGCTGCATAACCCACGTGCGGCACAGACGCGGAATCCTGGTGAAGTTCAAATCCTTCATGAATGACCTGCACAGCGTCGCTGCATCGGCCCCGGTCGATCAGGACAGAGATCTTGATTTCACTGGTCGTGACAACTTTGATATTGATCTGGTGTCTGGCCAAAACCTGAAACATGCGGGCGGCAACACCGGTGTGCGTCTGCATGCCGTGCCCCACGATGGACACTTTCGAAAGTCCGGTGGTGGTTGTTACAGCCTGCGCAGAAAGATCCTGGGCTGTTGATTGAACAACCTTCATGACTGCCGGCAATTCGTCTTCCGCAACGGTGAAGGAAACGTTTGCATATCCTTCCCGTGCAACGTTCTGGACAACCATATCGACCGGAATTCGAGCCGACGACAGGGCAGTAAACAGACTGCTCATAATGCCAGGCTGATCGGGAAGTCCCACAAGACTGATCAGGGCTTCGTTTCTGACGAAGGCAACGCCCGTCACAATCGATGACGTTTCATCCGCCTCCGGAGCAATCAATGTGCCTGGTCCGTCAGAATAGGCCGGACGAACGCGCAGGTGGACTCTGTACTTCTTTGCAAATTCGATGGAGCGGGAATGCATCACACCGGCGCCGAGGCTGGCGAGTTCCAGCATTTCGTCGTAGGAAATTCGCTCGACCTTTCGCGCGGACTTCACCAGGCGCGGGTCAGTGGTGAAAACGCCTTCGACGTCTGTGTAGATTTCACAAAGCTCGGCATTCATCACAGCAGCCAGCGCGGTGGCGGTCGTGTCGCTGCCACCGCGTCCGAGTGTGGTGATATTCATGTTGGCATCGACGCCCTGAAATCCTGCTGCAATCACAATTTTCCCGGCACCAAGCAGATCTCTCATCCGCTGCGTAGAGATGCTGACGATGCGCGCTTTCGTGTGAGTTGTGTCGGTCAGGACTCCGATTTGCGCGCCCGTGAGACTGACGGCGTCTTCGCCCAGTTCGTGAACGGCCATCGCCATCAGCGCGACTGATTCCTGTTCGCCTGTTGCAAGCAGCATGTCCATTTCGCGAGGGCGAGGTGACTTTGTAATTTCTGCCGCCAGCTCGACCAGCTCATCAGTTTTGTGCCCCCGCGCACTGACGACCACGACCACATCAAACCCGCGCCGTTTCGCATCAACAGCTCGCTGAGCTGCTTCACGAATCTTTACGGCATTGGCTACACTCGTGCCACCAAACTTCTGAACAATGACTGCCACGATGGGAATCCACTGAGCAAGGTTAAACTGAAGAGACTGAAACCCTGGAGCGACGTCTGAGCGACATCAATCCTGCGCAACAAAATGCGGAGGCGGAAAGGTGATTGCAGCAGGCATTGCCTGCAAGCGTCTTCCAGCGAATTCCCAGCAAAAACACACAGGTTCGAATCAATCGGGCATCCGAACTCTCTCGATCGGCTCCTTGTGCCGCCGTTTTAGTGTGGACTTGGGCATTGGATTTTGGCAGGCGGCAGAATGAATGGTACCCGTTGTACCCGTCAACAAAAATGCCCGACAGCAAAACGCTGTCGGGCGAAAGCCGAAATCACTCCGTGCTTCTGGTGAAATATCACCGATGGCGTGTTCAAAATGGCACGTTCAAAATGGCACGTTCAAATTAGCCAAGCTCGCCTCGAACTCGTTCCAGCAGAGCCTTGGTTGCCTTGATGCCTGCGTATTCGTCGAGCATGCTGCCTTCGTATTCAATGCCTACGAAACCGCTGTATCCGGCATCAAGAACAATCTTCATCATCTTCTTGTAGTCAGTCTTGGTTTCGTTACCCTGATCATCAAAATCATGGGACTTTGCACTCACGGCTTTTGCGAACGGCATAAGTTCGGCAACACCCTGGTAGCGATCATACCATTCGTTGTCCTTCACTCGAAAATTGCCGAAATCTGGCAGAGTACCGCAGTTCTTCATCGCAACCTGCTTCATCACGCCAGCCAGCCACTCACCGTTGGATGACAAGCCACCGTGATTTTCAACAATTACATTCAGGCCATGCTCAGCAGCGAACTCAGACAATGATCGCAAGCCGTCTGCGGCGCGGAACATTTGATCTTCGTAGCTTCCGCCGCTGCCTGCATTGACGCGAATCGAATGGCATCCAAGTGTTTTTGCCGCTTCGACCCACTTGTAATGATTCTCAACGGCCTGAACGCGTTTGTTCAGACTTGGGTCGCCCAGATTTCCTTCGCCGTCAATCATGATCAGAAGCTGCTTAACGCCGTTGTCGGCCGCTCGCTTATTCAGCTCTGCAAGGTAAGCTTCGTCCTTCGCTTTGTCTTTGAAGAACTGGTTCACGTATTCAACAGCTTCAATTCCAAACTCCTTCTTCGCAGTCATTGCGAAGTCCAGGTGATCCAGTTTTTTGGCGAACAGTGTTTTGTGAAGCGACCATTCCGCGATTGAAATTTCAAACTTGGCCGCCGGGCGAACCAATGCGGCTGATGCTGCAGAGCCGACAACACCTGCGGCCGCCGCAGCAACGCTGGAAGCCAGAAAAGATCGACGTGACAATGGGCTGCTCATAGTGGAAAACTCTTTCAATAAAAGTACAAATGTGACGATGGCGTCAGGAAGATTCCGACCAGATCAGGTTTCAGTGTAGCCACAAAGTCGTCTCTTCTCAATTTCCAGGGCACATTCTGCAAAACTCATGACTGAATCACATTTCGAATCCAAAACAAATAGTCCCACCGTGCCGATCGGCTCTGCGCTCATCGCGGGGTGCGGCTATGTCGGGCACCGAGTCGCCGCAGCATGGACCAAAGCGGGAATCGCCACGCATGCGATCACTCGATCGGCAGAAAAGGCGGAGAAACTGGCCGCGGAAGGCATCTCCCCGCTAATTCTCAATCTGGGATCCTCGAACGATTGGCCGGCCATTCCAGACGTGGATCTGATCCTATGGTGTGTCGGCTATGATCGAGCTGTCGGCTCCGATCGAAACGCCGCCTGGATCGATGGCCTGCGTCGTCTGTTGCAAGCACTGCCCGAGCGTAACACGCCTCGAAGAATTCTGTATACGTCGAGCACAGGCGTTTATGGGGACGGACAGGGAATGGATGTGAATGAGCAAACGCCTGTGAATCCGAATTCCGAAGGAGGCAAAGCTTGTGTGGCAGCCGAATCGCTTCTTCAGACGGTTGCGGCAACGTCTGCTGATCGTGTTTACATTCTCCGCCTCGCTGGAATCTATGGGCCAGACCGATTGTTGCGGCGAATTTCCGATCTTCGCAGCGGAACGCCTTTGGCGACGGCTCCCGATGACTGGTTGAACCTGATCCATGTGGACGATGCTGTACGAGTCATCGACCGCGTCGCGACGTCTGAGCATCCGTTGTCGTTTGGTGAATCGGATTCAACAAGCGATGCGGCAATAATTCTGAATGTGGTTGCGGCAAACAGTGTGACTCGGCGCGAGTACTATTCGACACTTGCCAAATTGGTCGCAGCCCCCACGCCTGTCTTTGCGGATACCGCGTCGATCGGTTCGACGGAGCAAACCAATACATCGCAGTTCTCTCGTCGCTCCAGTGGCAATCGAAGAATCGTGAGTCGCTGCAGGAAAGAACTAGGCGTGCCGTTTCAGTACGACGACTGTGAAACCGGACTCGCCGATGCCATCGCACGTTCTGAACTTGCAGTGCCGTGACTGAAGTGCCCAACGTCGAACCAGAATTCCGTGGATTCGAACGTGATAAATGTGATCATCAGCGACGTTCGATACAATCACATTCGGCAATCTATCCACCGAGATGAAATTGAACGAGGAAACTGCAACAATCGATGATTGCGAAATTGCTGCGATAGTCAGTCGATATGAATGACTTCGCATCAACTCATGTCGAATGGTTCCACAACTGACCACCACGCGTGAGATTGCCTGACCGCTCCTTCCCTGTTTTTACGAACGGCTCCTGAGATGACTCTGACGTCCCTATTTCGAAAGACTCTATTCGGCCTCTGGTCAATGTCGGCCGTTCTTGCGACGTTTGCACATCCTCTGAGTGCTGACGAAAAGTCATCCGACGCAAAGGCGATCGCATCTAAGGATGAAAATCCTGGCACCGAAGGCAATGGCAATTTTGTAATCGGGCCGGAGTATGCAATTGATCCGGATCTGACCGACCGCGGAAATCCCAAGGGGAAATTCTTTGAATTTTCGATGGTCCTGGCCGACAGTAAGATCTTTCGTGGCGACGACAAGACGCTCGATTCAAAGAAGCCCGTGCGCACGGAACGGAAGATCTTTGTGTATATTCCGGCTGCTTACAAAGACGGTACGGAGGCTCCGATCCTTGTGATGCACGACGGGCCCAGCAATCTGAATCTCGTTCGCAACGCACTGGACAATTTGACAATATCCAAAGACCCAAACCGCAGGCTTCCGGCGTTCATTGCGATGGGCGTGCAGAATGGTGGAGATGACAGCAAGGGCAGTCAGCGAGGATTAGAATATGACACCATGTCAGACCGCCTGGCTCGTTTGGTCAACGATGAAATCCTGCCAGCGGTTTTGAATCACCCTGAGATCAAAGCCGCATACCCTCACATCGCGTTTACGAAAAATCCCTGGGGGAAGGCGGCCATGGGTTGCAGTTCCGGCGGTGCGGCCGCATTGACTATGGGTTGGTTTCGACCGGACTTGTTTCGACGATTGATTACCTATTCCGGGACATTCGTGGATCAACAGGATGACGACGCGGCTGAAGAGGCCACTTACCCACTTGGTGCGTGGGAATATCATTCCAGTATGAAGCTGATTGAGAACAGTGAAAAGAAGCCGCTCCGAATTTTTACTCACGTTTCTGAACACGACAATCGCGCGAATGACGCTGAGGAAACGTATCACAATTGGGTCATGGCCAACGAACGGACTGCGGCCGTGTTGAAGGCGAAAGGATACGATTATCGCTACGTCTACAGCCGAGCAACGAATCACTGCGACGGCAAAGTCTTTCAGCAAACTCTGGCAGAGACGCTGGTCTGGATGTGGCGTGGCTACGAATCGGAGTGAACCACATCTCCGACGCCTTCCGGAGCATTCCCGAAATCGCCTCCGTTCTTTTGTTGAAGCGGAACGGAGTGAGCCGTCCGGTGCCGCAAAAACCGGAGGGCTCGCGCCCTTCCGCTGCATATCTATTGATCACCTTCAAGTCATGCGATGCCTCAGTCGGGAATGATCTGCGCGAAGTAAAACTGCGGAAAGCAACGGTTTGACGCCAGAATCTCGAGATTCACAGAGCACAATGGTCAGATGTGGCCGTTGTTGAATAACAATTTCTGAGGAAAAACGCAGTCGGGACAACCGTTTTCAGTGTCCCCGCTATAATTTGCTGCCAGAACTCCACGTGCGATGTGGTCGGTTGAGAGAAATGCTGGTCTTTTGGTTGTTGTTGAATTCAGAAAACTGCGGTTTTCCAAATTCTTATGACAATCAATCAATCGGAGTTTCTGAAAATCTGGTCACCCACCGCACGACGATGAGCGGGCTCTTGCCTCAGCTTTCTAAAAAAATCCTGACAGTTCCTACATTTTTTGCCTGCAATTCTTGATTGTGTACAGAGGACATCATGTCGATCGGAACCACTCAGCATACTGCTTCCTCACCTATAAGTGCCGTGCCGGACGAACGTGGACGTTTTGGTGTCTACGGGCGGCGATATGTTCCCGAAACGCTGATGTATGCGTTGGAGCAACTCTCCCAGGCATATGCGGACGCTCAAAATGACCCCGCGTTTGATCGTCAGCTTCGAGACCTTTTGAAGCACTTTGTCGGCCGTCCTAATCCACTTTATTTTGCCGAACGGCTGACAGAAAAATGTGGCGGAGCGAAGATCTACTTCAAACGAGAAGATCTGAATCACACCGGTGCCCACAAGATCAACAATACGATGGGCCAGGTGCTGCTGACAAAGCGCATGGGGAAAACTCGTGTGATTGCAGAAACCGGCGCGGGGCAGCATGGTGTCGCCACGGCGACCGCGTGTGCTCGGTTCGGTTTGCCATGCGTGGTCTACATGGGTGAAGAAGACGTGCGTCGACAGAAGCTGAACGTTTTCATCATGCGAACGATGGGAGCAGAAGTGCGGCCTGTCACGACGGGATCTCGAACTCTTCGTGATGCCATCAACGAAGCGATGCGCGACTGGATGGCATCCGTCAGAGATACGCATTACATCATCGGCAGCGTGGTTGGCCCTCATCCATTTCCAATGATGGTTCGCGATTTTCAGGCCGTGATTGGTCGCGAAGCCAGAGAGCAATGCCTGGATCAGGTCGGTCGACTTCCGGACGAAGTGATTGCGTGCGTCGGTGGCGGCTCAAATTCGGCCGGGATGTTCTATCCGTTCGTGGATGATGCGACGGTTGCTCTGACTGGAATCGAAGCCGGTGGTCGAGGCTCAAAGCCTGGCGATCACGCGAGTACGCTCAGTCACGGAAAGCCCGGGATTCTGCATGGCAGCTATAGCTATGTGCTTCAAGACGACGACGGTCAGACATCGGACGTCCATTCGATTTCAGCGGGGTTGGACTATCCAGGCGTCGGACCTGAGCACAGTTATTGGAAGGATTGCGGGCGAGTCAACTACGTAAACATTCTGGACGACGAAGCTCTGGCAGCGTTCAGCACGATGGCTCGAACAGAAGGCATTCTGCCAGCGATTGAGACTTCTCACGCGATCGCTTATGCAATGACGTCCGCAGCCAGCCGCAGCAAAGATGATGTGATTGTGGTCTGTCTGTCCGGACGTGGCGACAAGGACGTTAACGAAGTCGCTCGACTCACCGGGCAAGAAATGTAGAGTGCGTTATGGGGCGAGCGGATTGCCAGAACTCCCGCTTCGCGCCCTTTTCTGGGTTCGTCGGGGGAGTCAGTCCCCGGAGCATGGACGCGTTTTGAGAAGTCTCTCGACTTCCGCTGTGTTTGCATTCGACCTGTCTGCACACCGATAGTTTTATCCTCCGGCGTATTGCCGTCCGTTTGCTTGATCTTAATTTTCTTCCTTGAGTCTGTATCCGATGCGTCTGTCACATTTGTTCGAGAGTCAGCCATTTGTTATGTCCATCGAGATCTTTCCGCCAAAGACGGCGGAAGGTGATGCGGCGCTGAAACGAAACCTGCAAACTCTTTTGGGATACAATCCTGCGTTCGTTTCCTGCACGTATGGTGCGGGCGGCTCGACTCAGGATCGAACGGCGTATTGGTGCCGCGAAGTTCAGTCGACCTTTCACCGTACGGCTATGGCGCATTTTACGTGTGTCGGTTCGACTCGGGAGAAGCTAGTCGAATGGCTCGACGGAGCCTCTGCTGCCGGAATTCAAAACATCATGGCTCTGCGCGGCGATCCGCCAGCTGGCCAGGAAGAATTCAAAGCGGTCGAAGGCGGCCTGAAGAATGCAAACGAGCTGGTTGAACTTATTCGAGCCACTCACCCTGACATGGGGATCGGCGTCGCGGGGTATCCGGAAAAGCACGTCGAAGCGTCTTCAATGCAAGTGGACCTCGACAACCTGAAAAGAAAAGTCGACGCCGGTGCGGACGCAGTGTTTACTCAACTGTTCTTCGTCAACGAGAACTTTTTCAAGTTCCGTGAATCATGCGAAGCGATGGGCATTAATATTCCGATCGTTCCAGGGATCATGCCGATTACCGACTTTGCTCGCATCAAGCGTATCACGTCGATGTGTGGAACTGTTTTCCCCGCCGACCTGGCGGCCAAACTGGAAGCCGTGCAGGATGATCCGGCAGCTCAATTTGAAATCGGTGTCGAACATGCCATCGAACAATGTAAAGAATTGATAAAGTCGGGCATACCAGGCATCCATTTTTATGCTCTGAATAAGTCAGATGCGTGCGAGAGGATTCTGAATGCTCTTCAGATCCCGTCGACCGAGTGCTAGACTTTGCCGTCGGCGAATGCTTTCGTGGAGAGTGAATCGCGGCAATACAATCTAGCGACGAAGGAAAGGCGCCCATGAATTCTCTGGATCAGCTAAAGCAGCACACGACAATTGTGGCCGATACGGGTGATATCGATTCGATTGCACGGAACAAGCCGCAGGATGCCACTACGAACCCATCGCTGATCGCCAAAGCCGCACAGATGCCACAGTATGCGGATCTGATTCGTGAGGCGATTGATTTGGGTCGAAAGGATGCCGCGAAGATTGCAGGACATTCACAGAAGCAATTGCTGAATGCGATTCTGGATCGTCTGTCTGTCATCTTCGGTTTGCGAATACTTGCGATTGTCCCGGGCCGAGTGTCTGTAGAAGTCGACGCAAGACTCAGTTTTGACGAAGACGCGACCGTAGAAAAGGGTCGGCACCTGATCAGGATGTTCGATGAGTGCGGCATCTCCAAAGAAAGAATTCTGATCAAGATCGCAAGCACCTGGGAAGGGATTCGAGCGGCCGAACGACTGGAACGCGAAGGCATCCATTGCAACCTGACTCTGCTGTTCGGATTTGGTCAGGCGGTCGCCTGTGCAGAAGCCGGAGTCACGCTGATCAGCCCGTTCGTAGGCCGAATTCTTGACTGGTACAAAAAATCAACCGGGACCAGCAGCTACCCGATTGATCAGGACCCTGGCGTTGTCTCTGTGCATCGCATCTATAATTACTACAAGCGGCATGGCTACAAGACACAGGTCATGGGCGCTAGTTTTCGATCTGTCGATCAGGTGAAAGCGCTTTGCGGATGTGACTTGCTGACTGTTTCGCCGTCGCTGCTGACGGAACTGTCCGGCTCTGACGTTGAGGTCCCGAAGAAACTGGATGCTGCGGCCGCGATGACCATGGAGATCGAAAAGATTTCGATGAACGAAAAGTCATTTCGCTGGATGCTGAATCAGGACGCGATGGCGACGGAGAAACTGTCGGAAGGAATCCGCGGATTTGCCGACGACCTGGAATCTCTGAGTCGATTCATGAATACCCTGTGTTAAAATGCGGCACGGCAGGCTGGAAGGTTGCGCCACAGATTTCCGTATCGGTCCTGAAACATGAGACCATCTGAAAGAGAAATGATAAATGAGTTCAACAACCGGCGACGCAATTCTGACGCAGCTCTCCTGGCGATATGCAACAAAAGAATTTGATGCCGCGAAGAAGATTTCGAGTGACACATGGAAGACACTCGAAGCCGCTCTCATTAGCGCGCCGAGCAGTTTCGGATTGCAGCCCTGGCAGTTTCTGGTTGTTACCAATCAAAGTGTTAAGGATCAGTTGCCAGCCGTTGCCTGGGGCCAAAGTCAGCCTAAAGATTGTTCGCACTTTGTTGTCATTGCAGCAAGGCGAGCAACGGATCCGGAATATGTTCAGAAGCTGATAGACTCAATTGCCAATCAACGTGGCGTTGAGGCTTCCGCTCTTGATGGCTACAAACAGGCCATTCTTGGAAAAACGACTGGCATGAAGAACGGTCATCTCGAATGGAACTCGCGACAATGCTACATCGCTCTGGGATTTCTCCTGGAAACCGCCGCGCTTCTGAATATTGATGCGTGCCCGATGGAGGGCATCGTTCGTGACAAAATGGATGACGTGCTTGGCTTAACCGGAACTGAGTACACCTCAACTGTCGCCTGTGCATTGGGATACCGTTCCAGCACTGATTCGTACGCGGCTCAAAAGAAAGTGCGATACTCGGCCGCTGACGTCGTGAAGCACATCTGAAAGCCGATTTGTTGTGCGGCGCATTGTTGAACTTAAATCCATTGAAGCGACTTCTCGAAGGCGGCGCAGCTTTTGATTTTGCCATCGGTCGCAGTTCTGTTCTACTTCAAGAACATGGCTGTTGCGCCATGTTTCCAGCACAATCTCGCACTACTGCCGCACACCGCTGACGGCACCTCCGCGCCGTGTGGCAGGAAATGGATGACCGTCGCATTGTAAATGCAGTTGTCTCAACTGCTCATGGACGATTCGCACAATCGTTCTGCAATGGTAAACCGTCCTTTGCCGCTCGCCTTAGTGGCTGGTCCAGTTGGTTATTGAGCCTTCTTGCAGGGAATCATCGATCGCCACCACAGAGAATTGTTCGCCGGGCGAGTCGCTGAAAAAAGCAACGATTGTGTCCGCGATCGGCGCAAAACTGAGGTATTTGGCTGAACAATTGGTCGGATAACTCGGGAAGAAAGCCGGACTCAGCAGGCGTAGATCTATCCACAAAACGCAATTCTGTGGCTAACATGACGCTAGGAGAATTCTCTTCCGCACAATCTTGAGTTCGAAGTCGTGCAAAATTTGCTTCGACGAACAATGGATTCCTGCAATTTTGTTACCTCAAAAAAAGGCATGCTGTTGATGGTCAATTACTTCTGGAAGAAACTGCTTGTTCCTGTCACGTTGGCAACAACTCTGAGCGGCTTTTCGCTGTCGGGGTTTTCATTGGCAGTCGCTGATGAAGAGGCTGAAGCAAAGATGCTGACGATTGGGTCAAAAGCTCCAGCCATCGAAATTGAACACTGGGTCAGCGATGGCAATGGAAAGTTCCAGCCAATCCAGGAGTTCGAAGCTGATAAGGTTTACGTTGTCGAGTTTTGGGCTACATGGTGCGGACCATGTATTGCCAGCATGCCGCACCTGGCTGAAATTCAGACCAAGTACGCTCCAAAGGGCGTCACGATTATCAGTGTCAGCGATGAAGATCTGGAAACGGTTCAGGGATTTCTTGAACGCCCAGTTCGCGGCGGCAAGCCCGCAAAAGAAGGCGATGAGAAAGAGGCAGCAGAAGCGAACACTTACGGCAAACTGACCAGCGTGTACTGCCTGACAACCGATCCTGATGGATCGGTGAAAAATGATTACATGCGAGCTGCGGGTCAGAATGGAATTCCGACCAGCTTCATCGTCGGCAAAACTGGCCTGGTCGAATGGATTGGTCATCCAATGTCGATGGACGAACCGCTTGCTCAGGTGGTTTCAGGTGAGTGGGATCGTGACGCATTTCTGGAAGAATTCCGCAAGGAGCAGGAACGCGATCTTCTCATGGCGAAGCTGAGCCAGAAAATGCGACGCGGTGACGTGGAAGGCGCGCTGGAGATTCTTGCAGCCGCGAAGGAAAGTGCAGCGGGTGATGAAGAGTCTCTTGAGAACATCGAACAACTGGTGTTTCGCGTAAAACTGTCTGGTGCTGCCACTCTGATTCAAAAGGGTGAAGTCGAAGATGGAATTGCCGGCCTTGATGCTCTGTATGAAGCGGCAACCGCAGAGCAGAAGACTCAGGTGTTGACCGTGAAAATCAATGTGCTTCTCAGCAAAGAACTTTATGATGAAGCCGCAACAGCATTGACATCGCTGGCCGATTCGAAAGAACCAGATCCGATGCTGCTGAATCAGATCAGCTGGCAGATTTACGAAACTGCAGCCAAGGACGAAGAATTTTCTAAAACAGTGGTTGCAGCGGCCACAAAGGCTGCCGCAAAGGCCGCCGAGCTTGATCCACAGAACGGGATGATTCTCGACACACTGGCTCACCTGGTTTATCACCAGGGTGATATTGAAAAGGCCATCGAAATCCAGACAAAAGCTGTCGAGAATATCGGCGAAGCCGCGGAAGCAGCCAGTGGCGACATGAAGGCATTCCTGAAGCAGCTCAAAAAGGAAGCTGCTCAGAAATAGTCTGAATACCTTCAGACAATGTGCTCTCCGTTTTGGGGTCAATGCATTCGGTTGCATTGACCCCGATTCGTTGATGGGCGGTTCGATTTGCGTGATGTCCCCCACAGCGTTTGATCTGCGGGTTGGCCGGAGTGGGCAAGGCCACGAGTCCGAATATTCTGTTTGCCATTTGAAAAGGCGGGATTTTTCAGGTGACCGAGGATGAGATGGAACGTCAAAACCTGCTCGAGGTCATCAATGCTGCGAAACTTTCATCACTGAACGGTGTTTGGAACTGACAGACCTTCAAGGGTGAAATACTCTTTGCAAAATGCTTTAACGATGCCCAGTGCCGTTGCATAATGGTTGTTGTTGGGTGTTCCATTGGATTGCAAGTTATGGCGAATGAAAGCTCTTCAGATAATTCGGAGCCGCAGAACTCAGACTTGAGCAATGTGCGGCTCGGGGAGTTCCTGCTGCTGCGACGACTCGGCAGCGGAGGAATGGCCGACGTCTACCTGGCGGAACAAACGTCGCTCGAGCGTCAAGTTGCAGTCAAGATCCTGAAGAATGACGCCGTTGTTGGTGGCAGCGAGGTGTTACTGAAGCGATTCGAGCAGGAAGCCAGGGCGGCGGGCGGACTGAGTCATCCGAACCTGGTTCAGATTATTACAACGGGACGTGAAGGAAAGCTCAGTTATATTGTTCAGGAATACGTCCCTGGTTTGAATCTGAGTCAATGGATCAAGAAGCACGGCTTCCCCGATTACGGCACAGGACTCCGCTGGATCCAGCAGATCGCAGCGGCCCTTCGAGCGGCCTCCGAGGCGGGCATCGTGCATCGTGATGTGAAGCCGGAAAACATCATGTTGACTCGCAATGGCGTGGCCAAGGTGACCGACTTTGGTCTTGCCCAACTGAATCAGCCCACCAGTCCTCGGATGAATCTGACGCAGGTCGGCACCACGATGGGAACACCGTGGTATATGAGCCCCGAACAAATCCAGGGCGAAAAGCTGGACTATCGCAGCGATCAGTACTCCCTGGGAATTACCTGCTACCACATGTTTGCCGGTCAGCCGCCATTTCCAGGCAAGAATGCGGTGACAGTCGCAGTGCAGCACCTGAAAGAAGAACCGCTGCCGCTGAAATCACTTCGAGCGGACCTTCCCGATCAAATGTGTAAGGTCATTCATCGGATGATGCAAAAGAAGCCGAACGATCGATTTCAGACGCCGGCCGAACTGGAGACTGCTCTGCTGAGTCTCGACTCGATTCCCGTGAATACCAATCTTTTGGACTCACGTGGCTGGCGGCATCAGATCATAAGCCGTGTCCCCGATTTGCGAAGAGCAGGAGTTGCAACGCTTGCCGTGTTGCTGCTTGCTTTCATCGTTGTCCGTCGCACAGAGAAGCCGATTACTTTACCGCCTGCGCCAACGGCTGACGCGGTGCCAAAAGAAGAAACGGCAATTCGGCAATATGCCGTCGCTATGCTTCAACCAGACCGACGCGCGGCGTGGGAAGCGGTGGTGGAAAATTTCCCCGACACTTCAGAAGCCGATCTGGCGGAGCTAAGGCTCGGAGTGTCGCTGATGTCTGGCGTTGTTCCTGACGTGGACGAAGCCTATCAGGTTTTCAGCAGCGTTCGAAACAAGGGCGAGATCATTCCGGAAAAGAGTCACCTCAAATTGCTGGGAATGATCGGCCAGGCATATTCCCTGAAGGAGCGTAATCGAAGTGAAGAGCTGGAATCTCTGATTACTGAAATCAAAGAAATTGCGGCCAACGATAAGGGCCAACTGGATGTTGATCTCGATCGAGCTCCCGTGGAATTAAGGAATTACTGCACCCGTATTCTCAGCACAGCACAACAATCGTTCATCCCGGAGTTTGAAGGGTTCCGTTTTTGATTCCGTTTATCAAAATGCACGGCTGCGGTAATGACTATGTGTTTCTCGATGGCTTCACAAACGAGATTCCCGCCGTTCCGGAAACTCTGTCGATAAAACTGAGCGATCGTCGCTTCGGAATTGGTGCTGACGGCCTTGTCCTGATGCTGCCCGACACCGCACCGGGTGTTGCTGGCCGAATGAGAATGTTCAATGCCGACGGCTCAGAGGGGTCGCTCTGCGGAAATGCACTGCGATGCATGGCCATGTGGCTTCATCAGTCAGGCCGGTGCGGAAATGACTTTGCGATCGCAATGGGCGACCGAGTCGTCGAAGTCCATATCGTGGAATCCGACACAAACCGGCAGACGGCCCTGGTCAGTATTCTGATCGGATGCCCCCACGTGCAGAACTCAAACACCGTCGGCAGAAAGTCTTTCATTCGAGAGATCGAACTCAGTGGAGTACATGTGCCCGGTTTGATGTCGCCCATCGTTCACGTCTCCATGGGGAATCCTCACACGATTCTCTTCGTTCGCTCGTTGGAAGAAGTCCGGTTCACTGAACTTGGGCCAATGATTGAACACCATTCTGCATTCCCCGATCGCACTAACGTTGAATTTGTGGAGATCATTCACAAAGATAAAAGCAGGCCTGCGGCGAACGTTCGAGTCTGGGAACGTGGCTCCGGCGAAACGCTGGCCTGCGGTTCCGGAGCATGTGCTGTGGCCGTCGCAGGCATAGGAAACGGTCTGCTTTCTGAAGCAGAACCAGCGACGATCTCCATGCGCGGCGGGGACCTGGAAATTACGTGGGACCAGAACCAGCAGGTCCATCTCAAAGGCCCGGCCGTCGAATCGTTTCGCGGCACGTTTCGTCATTAGGTCCTGCAGCCATGGGATCTTGAGCAAGATCCACTACCTTCAGTTCGGTGTCGTGTCTCTCAACTTCGTTGTGGTTTGGTTGACCGTGTTTTCCCCGTAGCCGAGTTCGTAAGAACTCGGCATTCTCAAGGATTCTATCACGAACAATTCAACCGCTGCGTGAGGCACTCCCGGAGCGCGGGCGTCTCGCCCGCACTGGGCTTCTATGATCCGCCGAATGCAATTCGGCGTGCCAGATTCGGATCTTTTCGCAGCATGGAAAGTACAGCGCCGCTGCGAGGTCCGGTGCAAGTGATGTCGAATCGCCTCGAATTCTCGCCGGTTTGGAAAATGGCCACGGTCAGCCGATCTGCTGGAAGCTTTTCGTTCACGCGATCGGCCCACTCAACCAGACAAAGCCATTCATCCGAATGCAGGTACTCGTCGGCACCGATGGAGATGAATTCTTCGGAATCCCCCAGGCGATAGGTGTCCATATGAGCCACGGGAAGTCGGCCGTCGACATAAAGTTGCACCAACACAAACGTCGGGCTGTTTACCTGCGACGTATCACATCCAAGACCGTCGCAGAGCGATCGAACAAATCGTGTCTTCCCGGACCCCAACTGTCCATCCAGCGCGATGCAGAGACCTTGCGACACGGCATGGCCAAACGCCTGACCCAGCACGTCTGTGTCGGACTCCGAATCGCTCAGAAATGTCAGCGTCTCATTCATGCGTTTCGGAAGGCCTGGCCGTCGGTTCGTCTGACTCTGACGTCATCGGAGGAATTAGCGGATCATCGATGGAGAACAAAGCGTCGTCGGTGCGGCCTGGAGCTTCCTGATAGTTCCAGCGCCAGAGTCGATGCGGTTGCAATTCATGAGTGATGGTACTGCACCCAGCCATTGGCAGAATGATAATCAGTGTGAAAAATCTGTTCATAGTCGATCTCCTCCGAAGCCTCCTGACGATTTGACGCAGGTTAGCCCCAGCCCGGTTGATGCGTGAACCGCGAATGGTGGCTGGAAAGCACCAATCTGAAATCAACGGAGCACGGTTACCCGAAAATGCGCGAGATTTGCAGATTCTGCAGAACTTCGGCACAGTCAACCGCTTTGGCGTCGGTATTCGCCTGTTCAATTTCGAGTCGACTCGACTAAACTCCGAGACGTGACGGACTTTGTTCCACTCGGAGATCGTTTGCGATGCGACTTTCATTTTGCGTTGGCCTGATGGTTGTGTGTTCCAGTCTCCAGACGCATGGCGTGATCTGCCACGGGCAAGAAGCTGGAAATCCAGCAGCGAATCCGGTTGATCCCGCTGCTTTGACTGACGCTCCGCTTTTCGGAGAATCGGGGCCTGTTGTCCGTCGCAGCAGTCCGCCGCCGCTCGGTGTTGACCAGTCTGCACCTGCGAAAGACGTCACGGACTGGAAACCGCGTCTGCAGGTGGTCTTGCAGACAAGACGATCCTCAACAGTGAATGGACTTCGATCCGCAGGGTTGAATTCCAACCATCCAGGGTTTTCTGAAACATTTGATCTCGCTGAGCATCTGCGAGTTCGCGCTGAAGATTCGCCTCAGAACACCGTCATGATGTTTTGCGATGATGTCAGTGTTGAAGTGAAGACAAAGCCTGACGGAACCCTGGAATACGGTTTCACATGTCAGGGAAAGGCACAACTTTCGATTAACGGTAATCTGATTCGCGGAGACTCGTTGACATCCGATGCCGGTAAGCTCACGTTTAACAATGCCATTGTTCAAATGGCCGATCAGGTGACGCTGAATTCGGAAAAGATGGTGATGACGCTGCCAGTCTTTGGCATCAGTATCTTAGAAACCTCCGAAGAGCACACACACGCGGAAAGCCGGTTGGAACCAATCCCCGACGTAATCGGCAATAAGGATGGTCTTCTGCGTGGTGGCGAAGAGACCAAGAGCCTGTTGCCCAGCACCTGACTGGAATTCAACGTACGATCACCGACATACAAGCTCGAAGCGGCCGCGAGTGGG
>JBGSVD010000195.1:0-14252 GCA_041753135.1 Planctomycetaceae bacterium | reverse complement strand
GACTTAAACTCACAGCGACCTCCGTGTTCGTTTGTGGTTCTTGAAGAACGCACATTCTGTGCGAAATCACAAGCCACACGAAGGTCACTTTGTTTGACTCAAACCCCACCCGCAATGCAACTTAAAAGCTGCACGATCTCTTTGAACAAAGAGTTTTGCATTCCGACACAAAGGGCGTGCTCACCATTTCCGCAATAACAGATTCAAGCACGCCACAAGACAACTCACCGAATCACCCAGAGTATCTGATCACTCTTCTGACGAGTATCCCATGAATATGTTGAAGATTCAGGATGCATTGAACCGCAGAATCTTTCTGCAGCAAAGTGCGACATGCCTGGGCGGAGTAGCGCTTGCAAGTTTACTGAATCCGACAACTCGCAGCGTTCATGCAGCGATGGCAGAAGATTCGCAATTCCTCAATCATGAGCCCAGGGCGAAACGGATTATCTACCTGTTTCAGTCTGGCGCGCCGTCGCAGATGGATTTGTTTGACCCAAAGCCGCATCTGGCTGACCATCATGGTGAAGATTTGCCAGCATCGATTCGCCAGGGCCAGCGTTTGACGACGATGACCAGCGGTCAGGCGAAGTTTCCCGTAGCGCCGTCAGTGTTTGAGTTCGCTCAACATGGCAATAGCGGTATGTGGTTCAGTAACGCACTGACTCATATGCCGACAATCGCCGACAAATTCTGCATGATTCGATCGATGCACACGGAAGCCATCAATCATGACCCGGCGATTACGTTCTGTCAGACTGGTTCGCAACTGGCCGGCCGCCCAAGCATCGGCGCCTGGGTGAGTTATGGGCTGGGCAGTGAAAACAAAAACCTGCCGTCGTATGTGGTGCTGACATCATTTGGGAGTGGCCGTCCGGACGATCAACCACTTTACGATCGGTTGTGGGGATCCGGATTTCTTCCTTCGAAGCATCAGGGCGTAAAATTCCGCAACAAAGGCGACGCTGTCCTTTATCTCAGCAATCCGCCTGGCATCTCAGCGCAGACCCGCCGAAGTACGCTGGATCGACTGAGCACGTTGAATCAACAGCATTTCAACACCGTGGGTGACCCCGAAATTCAGACTCGGATCGCTCAGTACGAAATGGCATTTCGGATGCAGACCAGCGTGCCGGAACTTCTCGACGTGGCGAGCGAACCAAAACATGTTCTCGAAAGTTACGGCCCCGATGTGATGCGGCCTGGAAGCTATGCGGCCAACTGCCTTCTTGCGCGACGACTTGCGGAACGTGACGTTCGATTCATTCAACTTTTCCACATGGGTTGGGATCATCACGGCGGACTGCCCAATGCTGTCAAGGGTCAGGTTCGCGACACAGATCAGGCCACCACTGCCCTGATCAATGATCTGGAACAGCGCGGACTTCTGAAGGATACGCTGATCGTGTGGGGTGGCGAATTTGGACGAACGGTCTATTCACAGGGTGATCTCACGCCAACCAACTATGGTCGAGACCATCATCCTCGCTGCTTCACCGTTTTGATGGCTGGAGCTGGTATCCGAACTGGTATGACACATGGTGAAACCGACGATTACTGTTACAACATCGTCCGAGACCCTGTACACGTTCACGACCTGAACGCCACCATCCTTCATCTGCTGGGTGTTGACCACAAACGATTGACCTACAAGTATCAGGGACGAGATTTCCGCCTGACCGATATCCACGGCGAGTTGGTTCCAGCAATTTTGGTCTAAACACGAGACCGTTCAATGAAGGTCGTGGAAGTTAATTTGGTAGAATTCCTGAGTGTGCATCAAAGCAGCCAGATTCGTGTGCACACTTCGAATGTGGGCGATCTGGAGCATTTCGCCAGATCGGCAAGCCTTCCAAAAGCAGAAGTGGTTTCATGCCCCAAAGACGAGACGGGCCCTTTCCTGCGGCGATAGAAACGACGAAATTCGGCCAAACCACAGAGCCAAATCCAACACGGAATCGGAGCAAGAACCAATGGCTTGACAGGTTTTCTCAAGCAAAGTCCGGTATGGATGGGCTGTCAGGTTTGGTATTTGCACCGCGAAATATCTGATTTCACAGGGCGTCGTTGAATTTCTTCGAAAAATAGACAAAGCTTGAAAATTGTTGGCGGATTGAAGCCGCAAATGTGACTTAGCCACGCAGGTGACTTGAGTTTCTCAAGAGATTTCCATGTTACGTAAGTTGTCTGACAAGTCGCTCCTGCAGATGTTCCAGACGGGCAGTGAGGATGCGGCTTCTGAGCTTTATGGTCGGTATGCAGAGCGTCTTGATTTTCTCGCGTCAAGAGGCATTGGTGGCGACATGCGCTCGCTGGTCGGCAGTGAGGATGTTGTTCAGTCAATTTTTCGCACATTTTTCAGACGCGCGGCTGCCGGTGATTACGAGGTTCCAGAAGATACGGAACTCTGGAATCTGCTGCTCACCATTTCGTTAAACAAGATCCGAGCTATTGGAACACATTACCGAAGGCACAAACGCGATGTTGCAAGGACGGTCCACACAGAAAGCGACCTCAACGATGCTGCTGGTGGCGACGCTGTTGCGTATCAGGTCCTGAGGATGGTGGTTGATGAATTGATCGAATCCTTGCCGGAATCACATCAAAGGATCATCAACCTGCATATTGAGGGCTGGGATGTTGCCTCAATTGCCACAGAGACTCTCAGATCAAAAAGAACTGTCGAACGTGTTTTGCAGCAATTTCGAAGTGAGCTGAAGGAATTGATTGACGACAAAGCCGATGAAAAAACAGAGTCCAATAAAGATGCTTAGTCTGACGGACTGCGTCGAGGCTTACGAGCAATCACTTGCCGACGGAGTTGCCTGCGCTCTCGATGCATTTCTGCCGAATCAGTCGCATCCGGAGTTTGCCGAGATTGTTGTGGAACTGGTGCGAGTCGAAATGGAGCACCGCGGTTGGCAACAATCGTCAATGATTGCTCAATATTGCGAGCGATTCCCTGATGTGTTTTCTGACTCGAAATGTCGGTCAATCATCGCTTTCGAAGATTTTCGCGTTCGGCGGCAACACGGCGAAAAGGTCACGCCTCAGGAGTATGCCGTTAAGTTCGTGATCGACACGGCCGAATGGCCTTCGATTTCTGCAGATCCGGCAGTCAATGTGGTTGCAAACCATCCAACCTCGGGAGCATCTTCGACAGTAAGCGGATGCCGGCGACTGGTGCCTCCAGTCACCGAGATGGACAGTGTTACGTTGCGGCAATATGTCGTTCAGGCATTTCCAGAGTTTGAACCGGTCGAAGAATTAGGCAAAGGCGCGTTTGGTCGTGTCTTCCTTGCCCGACAGCGAGATCTGGCTGATCGCCTTGTGGCCATCAAGGTCACTTCGGACACAACGACCGAACCTGAACGACTGGCTCGACTTCAGCATACGAATATCGTGCCGGTTTATTCTGTTCACCGCACTGCCCACTGGCAGGCCATCTGCATGCCTTTCTTCGGACGTCACACTCTGAAGGATTTTAAGTGCGACAGCATACACACTGTTTTGCATTTGATCACACAAGTTGCGGCGGGACTTGAGCATGCTCATCGCAACGGCATTCTGCATCGCGACATAAAGCCAGCAAACATTCTGGTCACGGATGACGGCAGGCCGATGCTGCTGGACTTCAATCTGTCTTCCGATGTGACAGCCACGTCACTTACGCGATCGATTGTTGGCGGAACAATTCCCTATCTCGCCCCGGAGCAAATGGATTCCCTTCAGACCGGTGATGCGGTTTCGGCAACAGCAGATATTTACTCGCTTGGCGTGATTCTTTTCGAACTTCTTGCAGGGCGATTGCCGTTTGAGATATCGGCTTCCGCTTCGCTTTCTGCACTGATCAGAGAATCTCACGATCGAACCAAAGCCGACTTGCCACTCGTGCGCACATTCAACCCCCAGGTATCGGTCGCGGTTGAAGAGATTGTTCGAAAGTGCATGCATCCAGCTCCAGAATTGCGCTACCAATCTGCTGCAGCCCTGGCAGAGGATCTCCAATGTGAACTTGACAATCGTGCCCTGCTCCATGCACCAAATACTTCGACTAAAGAACGCTTTGCAAAATGGCGTCGTCGACATCCAAGATTGTTGTCAGTCACGTCGCTTCTCATGACTCTCGCCATCGTTCTCGTCGTCACTGGCATTCGATGGTACATGGTTCGCGATCATGTAAAGAACTTGCAGGCGCAGGCTTTATGGCAGGATTTCCGGCAAACGGCTCCAATGGTTCGTACGATTTTATCAGCCCCCGACGGCAGCGCACGGGCAATTGACGAAGGCGTCGGCATGGCCGTAGAACTCCTGAATGACTACGAGGTACTGACGAAGGCCGCATGGACTCAGGGCTCGAACGTTGCTCGAATTGACTCCACGCAGCAGGGCATTCTTGATGAGGAACTGAGTGAAATTGTGTTTCTTCTGGCGTCTGCCTGTGAGAGAAAAGCTAGAATTTTCAACGATCCCGTACAGCAACTGGCTTTGCTGAATGAAGCTCTGGAATGGAACAAAATTTCTTACAGATTCAAATCAGCAAAGAGTTCTCAACAGGCGTGGGAACTGCAGGCGGTCGGGCTCCGAATTGCATTGGGGACGGAGTCAGCAGATGTAATCAACAATCTGCCGGATCTGCTGGACCAAGCCGGGGAATTGACCGGGTTTGCTAACGCGATGCAGCTTCTTCAGTCGGGGCAATTGGACAGCTCGCTCGAACTGCTCAGGAAACTCGTACAAGAAAACCCGTACGACTATTCCGCATGGTACCTGCTTGGAAAAGTCCAGCAGACGCGTGGACGAAACTGGGAAGCAGAGGCCGCGTTCTCGACGTGCATTGCATTGAATTCTGATTGTTGGGTTGCGTGGCAGGATCGGGCGGTCGCTCGATTGAGTCTGAATCGATTTCAAGAGGCCGCCGAAGACTGTCATCAGCTGATACAACTTCGTCCCGATCTGGCGGTTGGGTACCTGAATCTTGCATTGGCCCAAATTGCACTCGAAGATTTTGTGGCAGCCGAATCGAATCTTGATCTGGTCATTCAGAAGGATGGCCCCACGCGAGCGTATTTCCTTCGTTCCGATGTGCGTTTTCGTCAGGGGAAACAGGATGCAGCTAATAGCGACCTTGAATTGGGAATGACCACAGTCCCTAACGATGACGACAGCTGGGTGACTCGAGGCATGGCGTTCCTGCAGGAGCAACCCGAACATGCATTGGCAGATTTTGAGAACGCCCTGCTGGTAAATCCCCAGTGTCGGGATGCACTTCAGAATTCTGCGCACGTTCTTTCCGAACGGCTCGGAAAGATCGACGAAGCGATCGACTGCCTTGATAAGCTTCTGGTACTGTATCCTGAAGACAACGCAGCCCGAATTGGAAGAGCAGTACTGCATGCTCGAGCGACAAGAGATGAATCGGCTCGAAGCGACGCAAGTACTGTGCTGCGGCATTCTCCTGATGCAATTACACACTATCAAATTGCTTGTGTTTATGCACTGCTTTCCAAACGGACGGCGGCAGATGCCGATTCCGCGATTCATTATTTTTCTATCGCTATGCAGGTAGATCCTCAACTTTTTTCCATGGCGGAACAGGATTCGGACCTCGACCCGATCCGGAACCTGATCGTGTTTCAGAATTTGCTGAAGGCCTGTCAATCGCTTCTCAATCCTGCCCCGGTTGTTTCAACTGCCGATCGTGACTCGGGGCGGCTACTGTCATTACCTGGAAAGTAATTCCATGTTCGAAATCGCTCGCTCAATCTTTTCCAGCCAGAAATCCGGCCGACGCTCACGCACGCAACGGCCGTTTAAGGGCACCGAGAGTCTTGAAGTCCGAAGCCTGCTGACGGCGCTTACATGGAGTGACCTGACGAACCTGACAATCAGCTTCGCCCCCGACGGAACTGACATCGCCGCCAATAAAAACGAATTGAATGCCGAGTTGAATCAGTTGGCAACTCCGAAAGAATGGCAAGCAACCATTGTCAGCGCTTTTCAGACCTGGTTTGATGACCTTGGATTCAGTATTACAGTCGTTGGAGATTCTGGCGCAAAATTTGGCACGATCGGGGCCACCCATGGAGACAGCCGATTTGGTGATGTTCGTGTCGGAGCAATACCGCTGACCGACAATGTCCTTGCGACGGCCATTCCTCAGAATGAATTCATCTCCGGCACGTGGGCGGGCGACATGATGCTGAACTCTACGAATGAACTAAAGACGCTGGATGAGCTATACGCTCTGTCGTTGCATGAAGCAGGACATATTCTTGGCCTTGAACACAGCACAGACCCAAACTCACCTATGTTTGACCATGGTGGAACAATAGTCCTGCCTCCGACGGCTAAAGATCGTGAGTCGTTGAAGAATCTTTATGGCCTGGGAGCCGGCAATGATGGATCAACGGAGAGTGATGACGATGGAAATGACAATCGAAAACACCCCGAAAGAATTTCAGGGGTCGGAGCAAACGGAATGTATCCTCGATTCGAAGTGTCCGGCACAGTCACTGATGCCAGCGACGTCGACACCTATGTTTTCCGCGCAAGTGATATCACTTCAGAAGACCCGCAGGTCACTACGATCATCTTTCGGACAGAAACTCCCGGCCTCGCCGGACAAATTACCCTGCTAACATCTACTGGTCGAAAGGTCGAATCAAAAATCATCGCCAATGGCAATGGGCTGATCATTTTGCAGACTCGAGACCTGGAAGCCGATCAGGATTACCTGGTTCAGGTAAAATCATCCACAGCTAACACCAAATGGTCTCATGGTGACTATCAACTGGCGATCACATTCTCTGAAAGCAGCCCGGTTATCGAACAGTTGGCTCGAGGAAAACTGGACCGTCAAAAGACATCTCAAAGCTTTGATCTCTATTCTGCAAAGTCTCAGCTCTTCAACTTTCAACTGGCTACAGATGCGTCCCAAAAGTCCAGCCGGGCGGCCGTCGTCCTGTCAGTTTACGACGCGAAGAAGCACCTGATATTCCGCGCCGCCGCAAGGCCAGGGGACACCGTGACCAACAATACGGTTCTTTTGGGCAGAGGTAAGTACGACATCGTTGTTGAGGCCGTTGCTGCGTCGAAAAAATTTCTTCCAGAGATTGACTTCCACGTTCGGGGAAGCGTCATTTCGACTGACGCAGGACCGTTACCAAACAACCCTGCATCGAAACCCTCGACCACGGCAAATCCGGATTTCCCATACGTTTATCCTAACAACGTAAGATCCAAGCGGCCGGTTATTGTGCAGACACCCGTTGTTGCTGTTAAACCAGTGTATGCGCCAATTACCTGGAAACAAACGACAACCATATTCCCCTGGTTGTAAGACCCTTTAGCCACGGTATCACAGTAAAGACAGCCAATCGCTTCGACTTCGAACGTGACGGCGACGCCTCCGTTTCGAGTTCACAACACAGCGTGCGCGGCTACGCACACTGATCAGCAGTCTTCGCGGTAAGTATGCATTGTCGCAGGCTTCCGAGGAGTCGTTGCGCGTCTCGCACTGGCGAAGTGCAGTATGTGTTTCGGAAATTCCGGCTTCCGGTCAAACCCCACTTTCGAAGATTTGACAAAAAGTAGTCAAGACTTTGGCGGATCGCGTACGCGGAAATCACTGATTGTAGCGTTGAGCGAGGTCTTAGTGACACGGTGACTCTGTTGCTGTGAATTCACTTCCCTCTCAACACCTGGAGTGGCGGGACTTTCCCGACGTCCTGCATGAGTGACCACCGTTCGATTAGGAAAATATTTCATGATGTCATATCTGTCTCGACTTCGCCGTGCGGTGTGTCTTTCGAACCACCGAAGTCGTCCTCGCACCAATGGCTTGCGGAGGAACAGAAAAGTCTGCGAAATGCTGGAATCACGAATCGTGTTGTCTGCGATTACAGGCACGATCTACGACGACGTGGATTCCAGCGGTACAAAAACTGGTGGCGATAATACTCTGGGCGGCTGGCAGGTTTATGTCGACCTGGACAACAGCGGGACGCTTAACAACCGCGCCGACGGAACGCTGGAACCATCAGTGTTCGCAAATTCCGGCGGCGACTACACAATCAACATGGGTGTCCTGCCAACCGGGACGTATCGTGTTTCTGAAATTGTGCAGCCCGGCTGGAGTCCAACAGCGCCGACATCTCGCGATGTCGCATTCACGAGTGGTCAGGATTCCAATAAGATCGACTTCTTCAACTTTGCTGGTGGCGATATCGTCGGCACGGTATGGAATGACCTCAACGCTGACGGCATTCGAGCGGTTGATCCGCTGACTGGAGAGTTCGCGGATCCGGGGCTTGAGGGATGGACGGTGTTCATCGACATGAAGCCAGCAGGCGGAGGTGGCTTGAACGGTATCCCTGATCCTGGCGAACCGATCACAACGACCGACGCATCCGGTCAGTATCACTTCTCAAACCTGCCCGCCGGTGACTACGAAGTCACTGAAGTTCTGCCCGATGGTTGGGACATTCCTCCAGGAAAATGGGATACGAAGCAGACCGTCACTGTGAAGGCATTAACGACGGCGACTCAGGATTATGCCAACTTTTCGCTCATCAATGGCTCGATCAACGGTTCCGTCTGGAACGATGTGAACATTGATGGCGTACGAAATACGGATCCGCTGACAGGAGATTTCACTGAGCCCGGTCTGGCTGACTGGACCATCTTTCTGGACACAAACAACAACGGCGTTTTCGATCCGACAGAAATGTCCACGGTCACAGATGCGGATGGGAATTACTCGTTCATCAGCCTGGCTGCCGGTGACTACGAAGTCACTGAAGAACTGCCCGCAGGCTGGGATGTTTCGCCACTCTTTGACAATCGCCAGACAGTCGCAGTACGCGGCGGGCGAAGTACAACAGCGGACGACTTCGCCAACTTCACTGTCGAGAACGGGTCGATCAGTGGGACTGTTTGGAACGATTTGTTTCGCGACGGAGTTCGTAACAGCGATCTCTCCGGAGCCTATACAGATCCGGGCATTGCTGGCTGGACCGTTTATCTGGACATGAATCGTAACGGAGCCTTCGACAGCACTGAGCCAACCGCGATCACCGATGCGAGCGGTCAATATGTGTTTCCAAATCTGCAGGTTGGCGAATACGAAGTCATTGAGTTTGTTCCGACAGGCTGGGAAACCGCCCCGACGTTTGGCGACAACTACTCCGTGCGAGTTTACTCCGGAGCGGAATCTGTCGCTCATGACTTTGCGAACTTCAATCTTTCGACGCTCATTCCGGGCACGGTCAACGGTACGGTCTGGAATGACGTCAACGCAAACGGCGTCATCGATAGCACTCCAACGGCTGAGCCTGGACTTGGTGGCCGCGTTGTTTTTGCGGATGTGAATTCCAACGGGATTCTCGACAGTTCAGAACCACAAGCCACAACCAACGCCGACGGCACGTACACAATTGCAGGCGTGTCACCGGGCACGGTCAGCATCGTGGATGTCCTTCCGGCCGGATGGCTTGCGACTTCGCCGATCACAAGCGTTCGATCAGTCGTGCTGAAGAACGGCGAAAACAAGACAGGGGTCAACTACGGAAATGCGGAGCTGAAGAATTCCACAATCAGCGGAGCAGTCTTCGCAGACACGAACAAGAACGGCGTCCGTGACGCGGGCGAACATGGACTTGCCGGCATCACTGTTTATCTCGACATGAACAACAGCGGAACGCTTGACGCTGGCGATGTGCAGACGACAACTTCGGCAGACCTCTACTACACACCGTCCATCAACGAAGCTGGCAACTACAGTTTCGATCATCTGGCATCCGGCACGTACTCAGTGCGTCAGATTATTCCTATGGAACTAAGTGCCACGCCATCAACGCAGTTTGAACATTCGGTCACGATGGTCGCTGCCGAAAATCATTCGGGAGTTGATTTTGCCGACGTGTTTCGGCTGAACGAAATTCATGGGGTAAAGTTCGACGACGCCAACGGCAATCACGTGCGTGATGCGGATGAGAAAACCGTCGCGGGCTCCACGATCTTTATCGACACCAATCGAAACAACGTGCTCGATGCCGATGAAACGAGCACCATCACAGGCAGCGATGGTTCGTATTCGTTCACAGGCCTGACGCCAGGTGCGTATGTCGTCCGAGAAGTCGTCGAATCGGGATATGGTTTAACATTCCCAACAACTTCGGGCGGAATTTTGTGGCCAACCGGAGTCAGCAATCCTGCCGTCGGCAATGTTTCGCCAACGAGCATTACGACATCGCTGATGGTCGGACAATCCTATACTCAAACCGTCAGTTTGACTCTGCCCAATACTGGTGCTCTGACGAACGCAGTTGACGTCTTTCTGCTGTTCGACGATACCGGCAGCTTTACGAACAATAGTCCAATCGTTCGTGCCGCGTTTCCAAACATCATTACTCAGTTGCAAACGTCGCTTTCCGGAACGGACCTCGCGTTCGGCGTTGGGCGATTCGAGGAGTATGGCAACTTTGCGTCAGAATACGGTACAGGTCGACCATTTGTTTTGAATCAGCCAATCGTTGCGGCAAGCACAGCTGGCTACATGACCGCAATTCAAGCGGCATTGAATCGAACAACACCCGGCTACGGCGGCGACGGTCCTGAGACTGACATTGAAGCGTTGTATCAACTGGTCACAGGCGTTGGCTTTGACGGAAACAACAACGGATCGGTGATGGACAGCGGAGCGGCTGGACTTGGATCGACTCAATTGCTTCCGGGCAACAGCGGTGACGTTCCATCCTTTGCTTCGTTCACGGCAGACGCGTCTGCTGGCGTATTGCCAGCTGCCGGCACCGTTGGCGGCGGCGGTTTCCGAGCTGGTGCTTTGCCCGTGATTCTGCTGGCGACGGACATTGGTTTCGCCTATCAGCCCAAGGGCGAAACTTCCATCACTGGTGCAAACGGGCTAACGCTGCCTGTTAGTGATCTCACCGGAACGTCTCGTGCGTCGACACCGTTCAATTCCGGTGCTGGCCTTCAGGAGACAATTACCGGGTTGAATGCACTGGGTGCTCTGGTCATCGGACTTGGAACCAACACGCAGAGCAACGTTGATCCACGACAAGGTCTGGAAGCGATCTCAAAGCTGACCGGTGCGATCAACCGTTCAGCGGGATCCATTGATAATGGCACGGGAACTCCGATTGCTCCTGGCGATCCTTTGTACTTCCAGATTTCATCCGGCTTCGCAGGCAGTGTTGCTGCGGGCGTACAGAACGCGATTCAAAACGCGGTGACCAATGTCGCGATGAATATCACCGTTCAGGCGTCGGATCCACGAGTCCACATTATCAATCACTCGGGAACTCGTGCGGGTATTGGTTCCGGGCAGACGGCGTCGTTTGATATTGAATTTATTGGCGACGGCATTCCGCATCGCTTCGACCTGCAGTTTGTGCGAGAAGGCACTAACGTCGTCCTTGGTTCGATTCCCGTGGTCCTGGGAACTCCAATCCCCGGCGACGGATATCACTTCGATGATCTGGATGAAGGTGAAATTGAACTCGAAGATCACTTCGGTGATTATGCATCGGGCACACCAGCGTCGAATGTCGCGCCAAGTTTCGTCGCAGGTGACAATCAAGTTGCACCAGAAGACGCTGGAACACGAACGGCGACGTCGTGGGCAACCAGTATTTCTCCCGGTCCTGCCACTGAGGCATCACAGGCAGTCAACTTCGTCGTGGTTTCAAACGACAACCCATCGCTGTTCAGCGTGCAGCCGACAATTTCAGCAGACGGAATTCTGACTTTTACGTCGGCACCCGATGCGTTCGGCACAGCGACATTGTCCGTCGTTCTGCACGACAACGGTGGCACCGCGAATGGCGGAGTTGACACGAGTGCCCCGCAGACGTTCACGATCAATATCACTGCTGTGAATGATGCTCCGGTTGCGGTCAATGATTCCTACAACTCGCCCCTCGGCGATGTTGTCACAGTACCAATGCCGGGTGTGCTGACAAACGATAGTGACATTGATGGCGATGTGCTCACAGCCAAATTGCTCACATCACCAGCGAATGGCATCTTGACGTTCAATGCAAGCGGGGATCTGATCTATACACCAAATGCCGGTTTTAGTGGAACTGACAGCTTTACATATGTCGCCAATGATGGCCATCTCAATTCAAACTCAGCGACAGTCTCAGTCACTGTCACTTCGGTCAACCATCCCCCGCTGGCAACTGGCGATCTCTTCACAACGAACGAAGACGTCATTCTTGTCATCGACGCACCAGGCGTACTCAGCAACGACAAGGACATTGACGGAAACCCATTGACTGCAAAACTTATTGCCGGTCCATCGCACGGAACTCTGACTTTTAACTCGGACGGCAGCTTCCGCTATACACCGACACTGAACTTCCACGGCACTGACAGCTTCAGTTATGTCGCGAATGACGGCACTGTGAATTCTGCAGCAGCAACAGTGACGATCATTGTGGAATCGGTCAATGACAGTCCCGTCGCAGCGAATGATAACTTCGTCACAAATGAAGATGTGACTTTGAATATCCTGACACCGGGGCTCTTGAGCAACGATACGGATGCAGACGGCGATGTCCTGACGGCAGTTCTGGTCACGGGACCATCTCACGGGATACTTACTTTGAATTCCAATGGAGCGTTTACTTATGTCCCGACTGCCAACTTCAATGGCGCTGACAGTTTCACCTACATCGTGAATGATGGTTTGGCTCAATCGAATACCGCGACTGTTTCGTTGACTATTATCAGTGTGAATGACGCACCTGTGGCAGGAAATAATGCCTATTCGACGAATGCCGGAACGCCTCTCACTGTGAGTGCTCCCGGCGTTCTGCTGAACGACTCCGACATTGACGGCGATGTGCTGAAATCGATGCTGGTCAACTCTCCGTTGCATGGAACTCTCGTTCTGAACGCCAGTGGTTCATTCACCTACACACCTGCGACAGGCTTCAGTGGCATCGACAGTTTCACCTACGTCGCGAATGACAGCTCGCTGGATTCCAACATTGCGACGGTCACATTGACTGTGAATCCCGTTTTGCCTCCGCCAACGGGTGATGCGCACTTCCTTGTGGTCGACACATCAAGCCGCCGCACATTTGAATACGACAATACAGGGCGAATGGTCAAGAATCCACGTCTCAACACCGAGGATCAAACGCCACGAGGCATCGCAACAAACAGCGACGGTACCGTCCGTTGGGTCATTGATGATAAGGGCGAAGTCTTTGTCTACAACGATCGCAATGTTCTGCTCGGTTCGTGGCAATTTGAAGGAGTGGATAAAGCTCAGGGCATCACTGTCAATGGCAACGATCTGTGGGTTGTTGACAGCGGCAATGATCGAGCCTATCTGTTCTCAGGAGCCGCATCTCGTCGTTCCGGCAGTGCGGGTCCCGATTTCAGCTTTGCATTGAATCGATCGAATGGGAATGCAAAAGATCTGGTCACCGATGGGGAACACATCTGGATCGTCAACGATACTTCCACGACGGATCGAGTGTTCCGCTATTCTATTACTGGAGCACTCAAAGGAAGCTGGGCGATTGATTCAAGCAATGCTCAACCGACCGGCATCGCGTTGTCACCTGACGCGTCAGGGACGCTCTGGATCGTTGATTCGGCAACAGACCGAGCTTATGGTTACATTGGTGGCAAGAGCCAGGCATCAGGCAGTCTTTCTGCCAGCAGTCAGTTCGTTCTGAATTCGTTGGACGGGAATGCTCAGGGTATCGCGATTGCCGTGCCGCGAGTCGCCGGTGGAGTTGCCACACCTCGCAGCGTTTCGATACCAGTTTCAACGGCAAGTGCACCATCACTCTTTGCCGACGTTTCCGTGCTGCCAGTGTCCGTCGCGATATCAGATGCCGCGTTGACCACCATTGGAAAAATCGCCACCACGGTTGAATCGAAAGGCAGCGATTCTATTTCGACTTCTAATGTCAGCGTAGAACTCAAGACATCTGTTGAAGGTCGGGATCTGGACGACTCACTCCTGGACGAAGCCTTCGGAACCGACGACTTGTTTCTGCTCCTTGGCAAATAGACAATTGAGCAGCGAGTGACTCTTCAGAAACTCAGGTCGATCTTCGGCCTGAGTTTTTTTGTTTGCCCAGCGAAGCAGGCAAACCCCGTCGCTGCTTGCCAGCGACCTCACCCCGTTCATGGGGAAGAGAATCCGACTCGCAAGGGCGTCAGTGGCAAACGCTGGGGTCTGAAGGAAGCGATAGGAGGATGCT
>JBGSVD010000194.1:0-28320 GCA_041753135.1 Planctomycetaceae bacterium | reverse complement strand
CGCTTCACATTATCTCTGCTGAAGCAACATCCTGGCAAAGACAGCCTCGCCATGAAACGCAGAATCTGCGGCTGGAGCGACGACTTCCTGATGGAAGTCCTTGGTATCAAAGGGACTTAAGTGTGCGCTGGCCTTGCCCATTGCACACCTCCCCAAGTTGCGGTACCTCTTTCCATGTTCGTACTCGATGGATGTATCAGAGTTAGCAAAACTAGCAAAACAGTTGAACGCTCAACTCGCAAAAGAAGACCGTATTGGTCCGACACGGGATCTGGATAATTCAAATCAGTTCGGTCGATGCAAAAAGTGTGACCAAATGCAGAAACAGCTCGTTGGCAAGGTGGGAAAGAAGTATCGTCTACTTGCGTGCCCAAAGTGTGACGAGGAGCTCATACAAGAACGAAAGATACTCTTTGAATCGGCGAGCTGATTGGCGCCGGAGAGTTATCGCGATATCCATGCCATACACCGGAGTGGCGGTGGCCAGCTTTTTGTTAAATCATGTCAACTCCCGCATCCGGTGATGGCGGTCGTTTGTCGGCTAAACACTGAAAAGACTCTCCATGTGGACGCCACTTGCTGAATCGGCAGAGACCAATGCTCTATCCGCCGTTGCCAGGCGTGCGTCTGGACCGTCGCTCGACCCTGCGTTTCGCGTAACAGTGAATTTCCATCCGGACCGCAAAGCTGGCGATTTATCCTTGCTACAGGTTCTGGCAACAGACGGAGTACTACGATCCCAGTTCGAAACCCGGACCAGCAACGGGGGCTTGACCGCATTCGAGGGTGGTGCACGTTGGCGATGGGAGAGTCGGATATTTTCGGGCGCGTATGACATCGAGTCAGCGTCCCGGCGACCGAAGTACGGAGCGCTCAATCACCGGCGGCGATCTGTGGGAGGATCTCCACGATTCGGCTCCTCCCATTTCCGACTGGCTTCTCACGTACTGCAACGGACCACGTTCTGCTATCCCGACAGCTTTTTCGAACCGATGCATTTTGGAAACGCGTCACACATGGGACTGATTGATGCATGCGAATCCGATGACTGCGACGAACTTGATCGCTACATCGAGGCGCACGTGCATGGCCCGGTGTCTCTGTCACAGGACGTCGAAGCACTGGTGCTTGACAAATGTTATCACGGAACGCAAGTGTCGGTCGATGCGATGAAATTGCCAGTTGCTGTTGAATGGCACTCTGGTTTTTGTGTCTCGGTAGACACAATCCGTCAATTCCCAGATTATCGTGGTCAAATGATAGTGGAATTGGCTGATACGCTCGCCGTTGACGGCTGGATCACACCAGCAATCATAGGAATGGCGGCGGCATCCGGAAAGTACTCGTACGACGATCTGAAAAAAGTCTGGCACTATGTGGCTCGATTCGCGATCACCGAATAGGGATGGCGGCAATCAGTGAATTACAACCAGGGTTGTGCTCACCCAGAAGCCGAAAAACAAGGCGTTGCGCCGGAGTGGCAGCCGTTGGGTTTCCTGTTTTTCAATCCTCCACCGGCCGCCACTCGATGAACGCAGTGGTTCGTCAATCATGAGTAAACGAGATGAGTGACGTCCGAAGCGTAGTCCTCTGGCGCGAGAGTTATCGTTGTGCTGCAGACGATGTAAGCGCCCCGCACCCACTGACGATGATGGTGGATGTGGATGCCGCAACAATTGAAACAATCGTCAATTGCATACGTCAATCTGGCTACTTGGGGCGTGGATGCTGGGGAAAACGGTGGATACTGCGAGCGTATGACCACTATGGGATGCAGTTGGCAACGTTGATGCGGCCATGGAGAAGCCCAAAGTACTCCATCGACAAATCCAGCCTTTTAAAGAACGTAATCTGGCCAAATGCAACTCCTGCACTGTATCTTTCCAACGATGGGTGAAACACTACACTTGAAGCCCGGGTTACATCGTTCCAATCTTATTCCGCATTGGCAATACCACCAACGAAAATGCGGACGAATCAAGCCATGCAGCAGAATGGCGGTGGTTGCCGTCTTGACATGAAAACTCTTTCCCCGCCATCCGCTTATGGCAGTCGTTCGTCGTAAATTGTGACTGAAGGATAAATCGCGTGCCAACTGGAACAGAACTCGTGCGTCTGTTTCTGCCCACGAAGGATTTTGACGCATCCAAACACTTCTATGAGGCATTGGGGTTTGAAAAAACTCTCGATAGCGAGGTCGCCATCTTCAAGGCTGGGAGCGGGGGCTTCATCCTACAGCGGCATTTTCACGAAGACTGGGCAGGCAATTGCATGATGCAGCTTATGGTCGACGATCTTGATGCATGGTGGTGTCACATCGTATCTTTGGACCTGCCAAACCGCTTCGGTGTGTCGGCTCCCAAGGCTCCAGCGATGCAGCCGTGGGGACTTCGGATCGCTTATGTTGTTGATCCCGCTGGTGTCTTGTGGCATGTCGCCCAACGGCGTGACGATATAATCCACGACAAGTAATCCGAGACGCTCTCGACGAGCAACTCGCTGCACACGGAGCCGCGGGCCGCACAGTTCCTGGAAACAATCTCGTTCGCTGCGACCCGGTGAACCGTAGAGTTCCGCAGGATTGAGTGCAGTCAACGCTTACTTTGCCGCTGCTTTTTTCTTACCGTTGTCTTGCGCCTTCGGCTTCGCAACTGCACCTTCGTTCTTTGTTGGCATCGGTGCCTTTACTTGCGCTGTTCGGCTGCCTCGGGAAGTTATTTCGGGACTGGTCCTTTGCAAAGCGTTCTCATGCGAGACGGCTGCTGGTCGGATGTAGCCCATCACGTTGACGCAATGAATTCTTTCGCCCGCAATATCGAGAGTTCGATTTGCTCGTCTTCGGGTTGCTGGCCCGCATACTTGACCATGTCGGCTGCTTCGAGAAACTCTTTCAATCGCAATGATCGTTCTGCCGGGAAAATTTCTCGGGACCGCATTTCGCGAAGGAATTCTTCGGTGGTCTGCTCGGGTGCCCGCAGCCCTGTCGTGCCTTCAATGTAGATTCTCACGATGCCAGTCAGGCGTACGTAAAACTCCTTAAAAAGTCCCTGCCTGGGCAGTCCTTCTGAAAGCAATTCTGCTAAAGCCTTCTGAGCAATTTCTTCCGGAGTCGGTTGATAAACGGGCTTGGTGTTCTGATGCTTCTTACGCCGGAATCGCAGGACCAGTGCTGCTGTCACGATCGCAAAAATTAATCCCATCAACCACCACAACGTTGTTGATTGATCAATGGGCTGCGGCGGAAGCATTGGCTCAAGATTCGCGAGATCCGGAACCTGATCTCCCAGTTCCGTGGTCACCTTGATTTCAATAGGCTCCGATTCAATCATCGACGTCTTGCCGCGTGATTCGGATGATGGTCGATTATCAACGAATTCGATCGCGATGGAACGAATCAGATGCGTGCCGCTGGAAGCCGGTTCCAGTTGATAATGAAACACGCGTGTCGTTGCGTCAGTTTCGGCTGATTCTGTTTTTGTGGTGGCTCTGGGGGAACGTTCTGTGTAGTCGCGAACCAGAAAATCGCCCACAGCTTCGCCGAAGGCCGGCGGCCTTATTTCCACATTCGGCTGAGCGTTGACTTCGATGTCCATTTCGACCAAATCCGAAAGGCGCGGTTCGGCTGGAGAAATGCGAACCGATAGTTTCACGGGGCCTTTTTCGGACGTTCTTTGAATCACGTCAGACGAAGGCTCTTCCGAGGTTGCCGACGGAGACGACGTTCCGCATCCGGCCACGAGAATCAGAGTTGCAATCGCGCCGATGCAGAATTGAAGATGAATGCTTCTCTGCCCGCTCATCGTTGGCGTTCCCGCATTCGGAAGAATTTTTGCAGGCTTTGCGCATAAGGTTGATCGGTCCTGATCTCCAGACGATCGACATTCGCTCGCCGCAGCCAACTGGTCAGCGTCTTCTCACGATCGGCAGCTGCTCTGGCGAACAAAGCGCGGACCTGAGGATGACGAGTATCAAGTTCCAGAAGCTCATCCGTTTCTGCATCACGGAGCGTCAGAAAGCCAACGTCGGGCAACGTTGATTCGCGAGGGTCCTGCAGAGTCACGGCGACACAGTCATGCCGCTGGTTGGCGATCGCCAGCGCTCTGGAGCAATCGGGCCCCAGAAAGTCGCTCATCACAAACACAACACACCGCCGTCGCTGAACCCGCGCAAGGTATTCCAGCGCCTTTGTGATATCGGTCTCTGCTTTGATGGGTTCGGTTGCCAGGAGTTCGCGAATCAACCGCAGAACATTGCCCCGACCTTTGCGAGGCGGAATGTATTTGATAACGTCGTCAGCGAAAAACAGCAGACCGACTTTGTCATTGTTCTTCAACGAAGCAAACATCAAGACCGCGGCCACTTCAACAGCGGTTTCCATCTTGCTTAATCTCTGTGAACCAAACGCACCCGATGCAGAAATGTCGACCGCAATCAGCACCGTCAGTTCGCGTTCTTCACAAAACGTCTTTACATACGGAGCGCTGGATCTTGCTGTCACGTTCCAGTCGATACTGCGAATTTCATCTCCGGGAACGTATTCACGCACGGAATCAAATTCCATGCCGCGTCCTTTGAACGCGCTGAGATATTCGCCAGCCAGCAAATCGTTGACCTGACGGCGTGCAACGATCTGGATACGGCGAACTTCTTTGAGAACGTCTTCAAGCTCACGAGCAGCCATTGTGCGTGTTTAGTCTTGAGTTGTAATGCGGAGAAAAGATTCGAATCTGTCGGTCGTTTGTTCGCAGGAACTGCGATTGGACCACAGGGACTATGGTACCGGCACCGATTCGAGCACCTTTCGTACGATGTCATCCGAGGTTGTCTCTTCGGCTTCCGCTTCGTAAGTCAGAATGATGCGGTGTCGCAGAATTTCGAACGCTATATCTTTGACGTCCTGAGGAGTCACATAGCCACGACCTGCAAGAAAAGCATTGGCGCGAGCGGCCAGACACAAGTTGATCGATGCACGCGGCGAAGCACCGCACTGGATCAGCGGCTTCAGTTCTTTCAATCGAAAATCTTCCGGACGTCGCGTCGCGGCAACCACATCCAGAACGTAATCCTTAACCTTGTCGTCCATGTAGATGGACGCCACGGTTTGCTTGATCTCAATCAGTTGAGACGGCTCCAGCACTGGGTGGATTTCTCGACGGACATCATCCAGTACGGCATCAACCACTTTTCTTTCGTCGGCCTTGCTTGGGTAACCAACAATCACCTTCAGCATAAACCGGTCCACCTGGGCTTCCGGAAGTGGATAGGTGCCTTCCTGCTCAATGGGATTTTGAGTCGCCAGGACAAGAAACGGTTCTTCAAGCGGGTACGTTTCATCACCAATCGTGACCTGATGTTCCTGCATCGCTTCCAAAAGTGCAGACTGCACCTTGGACGGTGCTCGATTAATTTCGTCGGCCAAAACCAGATTGGCAAAGATCGGTCCTTTGCGAGTCCCGAACGAACCTTCGCGCGGGTTGTAGATCATGGTCCCGATCAGGTCGGCCGGCAGAAGGTCGGGTGTAAACTGAATGCGATTGAATCGACATCGAATGGCACTGGCGAGTGCTTTGATCGCTGTCGTTTTCGCAAGGCCGGGAAGACCTTCCAGCAGGACGTGGCCGCCAGTCAGCAATGCGATCAACAGACGCGAAAGCATGACGTCTTGTCCGACGAGCGATTTACGAACTTCCGCTCGGACACGTTCAATCTGATCGGAGTACTTCAGGACCTGTTCTTTGATTTTTTGGACATCAACGGACATTGTTAGCTGCACACCTCATATCTTGCATCATCGTTGGACCGGAAGAACTTTTCGCGAGCCACGGTCGGTTCACTATTATCGCTGACGGTCCCGGAAGTCAACAATCCGCCACCGATTCAATCGCCCTGGCCCCTGGGTGCAGTCCCGAATTTCGGTAGGTCCTCCTTGCCGAGGAGAACTTCGCGGCCTGCCGCGACCTGTGTGCACGTCAACAATCGAACCGGTCCGATTTCCTGCAGCGACTTGAACACGGGGTTCGCCTTGCGGCGAAAGTCCTTTCCGCCAGAACAGGACGTACTTTAACAATCATTCGCGACTACACCCAAGCGCCCTCGAAAGATGTTCGTCAAAACGCTCAGGTTCTGTTTTCTCCCGGCGGTGGGTCAATGTCAGTTACTTTCGTTTTCAATGTGAAGCAGAGCAACGTGTGCCGCACGGTTGTTGCAAGGATTTTAAAAGCCCTCACCAGACAGCCTGCGCTGGTCGGCTAAAAATGACTGCGATTGGGCGGTGAGTTCCGTCTGGTGATCTCAAAAATCCGCACACTCCGTTCGAAGGAAGTAATTCATCTACCCTTAGATGATATGTGGGTGAATGTCTTTAGTTGTCCAACAGCCTGCCTCGTCCACGTCATTGTTTTGCGAGTAGCTCAATCCTTCGCGTTGGTACAACCCATCAGATCGATCTCAGATTGTTGCAACGCGATCATCCTTTGCGTGTTGCGTAAACAACCTGGCTTTCGTGGCCGAAATCACCAGCAGACTCCGGACATCTTGCGCACTTTTCGTATGCGGCAGGGTGCAGAGGGTGTTTCGCTTTAGCCATTGAATCAAAAAAATCTGGGTTTCTGCAACATGACGCTGGAATTTCCCTTCAATCGAAAAAACCGTCGCCGACCCGCACAAGCTGAGCAAATCGCTGACGCATTATTGAGTACAGCCAGTGCTCAAATGTCATCAAAGAAATTGACGGCTCGTGTCAGGACGCGAAAAGCGAAGCAGACATCTGCCGCGGTCCAAATTCAACCGCTGGAAATTCGATTGTTGCTGGCGGCCAACATTAATCTGACGGCATGGCCTGGTGTTCCATACCTTTTGGAAGCGTCTGGTACTGGTGCCAATGCAACGTTGACTCTGAAGAATCGGACAACTTCAGCGACGTTGACATCCGTCACCGTCAACGCGTCTGACACCTCCGTTGATATCACCGGAACGACCGCGGCGGATGATCTGCAGATTAATCTGAGCGGTGTCTATACTGAAGCCAGCGGGAACATCACAAAACGAATCCCCGTGGCGTTGAGCTTCACCGGTGGGGCTGGTGCAGACACGGTCACTTTCACAGGCAACACGGCGGTTTCCGATGCGCTTGCGATTTCTGCGGAAACGATCATTGTCAATTCCGGAATCCGAGTCGACTCAAGCGGCACACTTGCATTGAACGCGATTGCGAATGAAGTGGCGCTGACGAACTCTGGTCTGACGGTTGCTTCGACCGGAACTAACGCAGCTGCAATCACGATCAGTGGCCACGTCAGTGCCGCGAGCGTGTCCATGACGGCTCAAACCAATCGAACGGTCATTGCGACCAGCACTGCCGCGCTCCTCAGCGCTTCGAATACATGGACTGATTCTGCAACGATTACTGTAAATGGTGGCGCTAAGATTGAAGGCACTGGAAACGTAACGCTGCTGGCTCGTCGCGATTCGACCTATAAGGCAACAGGCCGCAGTGCTCTGAACGATATCACTGGCGACACACGCATCGTTATTGGCGCTGCGGGGAATGGAAGCACGCTTTCATCGGGCGGTACGTTGTCCGTCAAAGCCATCGACAACCTTCGCGCCGAAGCTGTCAGTCCTGAGCAGGCGATTGATCTGGGAGCTCTTGGGTTTCCCGCAAACATCGCAGTTGCGGCCGCTCGCAATCTGATTTCGGGCAACACCAAAGTCACAATCACGGACTCAATTGTCACGCAGACGGGGAGTGGTACAACAGCCATTGAAGCAAATCGCCAGGTGATTGCAATCGCGGAATCGGAATCAGATTCCCTGACGTATGCCGCCATTCCGAATGGTTCCACGGTCTCGTTGAATGGAACGTATTCAGCCAATCATCTTTCTGGCAGCGTGCAGTCCATCATCGAAGGTGGATCGTTCACCACGAAGTCTGCGACAGTTTCCGCTCAGGATAATGCCACGGCCACGGTGAAGTCCGGGCTGACCGCCAGGACAACCAGTTTCGGAACGGCATTCAATACATCATCGCTGACCTTCGGTGCATCGATCGCATTCAACATGATCGGTGGATCGGGACTCAATGCCGCGCTGCGAACGGTTGACACACTTTTAGGAACCAGCGTCACTCCTGTTACGGCATCCGAAACGCTCGCGTTGTTCGACAACACGATCATCGACGTCACAGGCTCTCTGGCCGTCACTTCAGATTCGGCTGCTCGAACGAACGCGACGGTCAGCAATGCCGTTGAATCCAAGGTCGCAGGCATCAGCGGAGCGACAGGTTCTGCGGCGTCAGGCATTGTCGCAAGCAATCTGATCAACAGTTCTTCCACGGCCCTCGTGAAGCCATTCGATCACAGAAGTTCGGATGGCACCGTCACGCTGGCAGTGGGTGAAAAGGTGCAGGTCGCCAGCGGACATTCTGCAGGCGGGACAATCAACGCAATTTACGAGTTCATCGGGACTGCCGGCGCCAGGAATCTCTCGACACAGAACTTTGCCAGCATCGCAAACTGGAAATTGGCCACTGCGGCCACCACCGCGGTCTCCGGAGCGCTAAGCATTACCGCTTCGGACGATACAGCGGCGTACAGCAATGCCAAACTGGTGTCTTCTTCGACCGTCACAAATGATGGAGGTGCAAGACTTCTTCAGGACCTTCTGAATCTGACGATTGATTACGATCACAAGAGTTCTGATGGTACTCTCAGCCTTGCGTTTGGGGAGAAGGTGCTGGTTGTCAGCGGCTCGAGTGCTGGCGGCACGGTTAGATCAGTCTATGAATATCTTGGTGTCACGGGCAGTAAGAATCTGGCGACTCAGGATTACTCCAACCTGGATTTGTGGAAGCCTGCGGACGGCACGGAAATCATTCCTCAGGGTATAAACCTGACCGATTCCAGTTCGGTTTCTGTTGGTGGATTGGTTGTTCGCAACGATGTGAAGTCGTCTGCATCCGCCACACTCCTGAATGCCACTCTGACCAGCGTCGGATCGGTGGACGTTCGCGCCATCGAAAATGCCACCATCAAGGCCACCGCAGATGCAACGGTTCAGTCCTCTGGTGGCAGTGCATTTGGCAGCGGAGTCAGCCTGGCGGTCAACGGAGTCATTGCTACCAACAATGTGCTCAGCAACGCATCGGCATTGATTGAAGGCAGCTCAATCACAACCAACTCAACATCGCCCAACACCGGCGATGTTTCAGTCGTTGCTGAGAACACGTCTGAAATTGAAGCGATCAATAAGAGTATAGTGACAGCCGGAGAAACTGCTGTTGGGGCCACCCTGGCCTTCAACACAATCGGCTATGCCCCTCAGAATACGCTCTTCAATTCGATTGATGCGATCATCGGAACTGACATCGGCACCAAATCGCCCGCGAAAACCAGCGCGATCGTGGTTGATACCATGGTTGCGGCGGCAGGTGATTTGACAGTCACAGCGGATTCGTCAGCCCAGATTGCTTCTGAGCTTAGTAACGAAGCGACGTCTGCAGCGTCAGCTTTGATCAATGCCAGTGGAATGTCGGTGGGAATGGTCGTGTCATCTAATATGGTGGCGACTGATGTCGATGCTGCCGTCAAAGGAACGGCCACCACGCAATCAATCAGTGCGACCAATATCACAGTCGCATCAACCGACGACAATACGATCACTGCTGATACCACTCTGCTGTCGTCATCAACCACGACTAACGACGGTGGAGCAAGCCTTGTCAACAAGTTGGGCAGCGACCTTCAGCAGGATTATATTTACTCCAGTCTTTCCGGATCGAAAAATCTGAAATTTGGTGACAAGGTTCGAGTCGCATCGACATACACCACGGCTGCGGCTCGAGGGCTGATCTATCAGTACATGGGCACTGATGCGACAGTCAATCTGGCGACGACCGACTATACAAACTACGGGCTCTGGAAGAAGCTGGATTCCGTCAACGTATTGCCAACAGGCCTGAATATCTCTGATTCAGACTCCATGGGAATCGGCGGACTGGTTGTTCGCAACGATGTGATTGCTGATGTCGACAGCGCAATTGAAAAAGCGACCGTTTCAAGCACTGGAGATATCGCTGTTACTGCCACTGGAACTCAGCAGTTAACAGCCATCGCGGATGCCACCGCGACTTCGTCCGGTGGAAGTGCGTTTGGGACCGGAACATCGATCGCAGTCAACGGTTCCGTTGTCACCAACACGGTTCAGGGTGACTCCGATGCTCAGGTGCTGGACTCTACGGTGGCAAGCGTCGCAAACTTGACCGTTGCCGCAACAAATTCTGCTGCGATTGAGGCGACAAATGCCAGCACGATCACAAGTGGCAATCAGGCTGTTGGCGTAACGCTGGCGTTCAACACGGTCGGTTATCAATCGCAGAATGTTCTGTTCAACACGATCGACGCTCTGATCGGCACCAACATCGGGACCACCAACTCTGTTGACGCAACCGCATTACTGCGCAATACGCCCGTCATCGCAAGTGGAGATGTTTCCGTCACTGCGTCAAACGAAGCGTTGATTACATCGGAGCTGTCAAACGAAACGACATCTGCGGCATCAGCGTTGGTCAATGCAACAGGGATGGCTGTCGGGACGATTCTCTCCAGCAATATGGTCAAGAGTGGCGCCACCGCAAAGATTGACTTTCCGACCACAAACGGCAGTGTCGCAGCGGACGGAGATGTCACTGTCGAAGCCACCGATGCCGCCGGGATCGAAGCCACCTCGCAGTTGGATGTGACATCCGAAACAACAAATGATGGAGGCATTAGTACCGCTCAGGCCTGGATCACACAGGCACTTCCGAATCAGTACGACTACACCACACTGTCAGGAACTCGCGATCTGGGCAGTGCTGATTTTCAGTGGGAAACAACATCAGGGACGCAGACCATCAGCCGCGGCACGCGAATCATGAAGCGTGGTACGGCTGGTGCCAGGGATCAGGTCTATCAGTTTGTTGGAGTTGCGGTCGGTTCCACAACCAGCGCGAATCTTGGTACCGAAAATTATTCCAATGCGGCCAGATGGCAGCCTGTTTATCGACGTTCGACTCAGAAGGTCAAAGTCGATCCGAACTTTGCAGGGTCTGGTGTTCCGGGCGGTGTGTATCGATTCATCGGAACACCCGGCAGCGTGAATCTGGGGACCGAAAACTACACCAATGTTGCCCGCTGGCAGAGAATTGACACAGACAGCTCACTGGCCGACTTCATTCCGTCGTTTGGAAACATCACCTCGTCCGACGCGACCGGTGTGGGCGTGCATGTTGTCCGAAACTCGGTCGACAGTGGGGTGGTCGCCAATGTGAGCAAAGTGAATCTTTCGGTTGGCGGCGACGTTAGCGTAACCGCGATCGAGAAAGCCGACCTGAAGGCTGCGATCGAAAGTTCTGTCACCGCCGCAGGTGGGAGTGAGTTCGCAGACGGCACTGTGCTGGCCGTCAACGCAACTATTGCGACGAATGCCGTATTGAGTTCTGCGGTTGCTACGATTACCAACAGTAATATTTCCACATCCGGCAGTCCGACACCAGCGGCTGATGCGGACGTCACTGTCTTTGCTGAAAACCGCTCGGGCATTGAAGCCACGATCAACAGCTCGACGAACAGCGATGGTGAAGCAGCCGGAGTGACTCTGGCATTCAATACGCTGGGCTATCAGTCTCAGAATGTCTTGTTCAATACCATCGACGCTCTGATAGGAACCGACATCGGAACAGCGCAGGCGGCGACGGTCAGGGCCGAAATCATCAACACGCCGGTCAACGTCACAGGCAGTATCAGCGTGACGGCCGACAATGAAGCCGGCTTGAATGCCGCATTTGGAAGCGAAGTGAGTGGCTCTGCTGCCAGTTTCCTGATTGCGAGCAACATGGTGCAGACGGATGCTGATGCGGCCATTCGTTTCACTGGTTCTGCCGGCGTTGTTACGGCGGGCGCTGATATATCGATCGATGCAACGGACAAAGCTGCCATCATTTCCAGTGTCACCGCTGTTACGAGCGGTGATGCTGGCGCATCGTTTCAACGTGAGATGCTGCAGAATGCGTTGAAGCCGCTCGACAATCGGCATTTTGACTTCATCAGTACGGACGGTGAGCAGGACGAATCCAGCGCTGACTTTGGAACGGTTGCGATCGATTTTGGAAAAGTCGTTAAGGTGTCCAAAGATCACGAAGCAGGTGGTGAGCCCGGTTACTTCTACAAGTACATGGGGACCGCAGGACGGGTCAATTTGAGCGAGACAGATTTCACCGACAAGGGATACTGGCAGTTGCAGGTTCCGTTCAGTGTTCCTTCTGCCGTGGATATTGGGGACAACGAAGGACTTGCTGTTGGCGGTCTTGTTGTTCGAAATGATGTGCGATCGAATCTCGACAGCATGTTGAGCAAAGCCACAGTGAATGCTGGTGGCACGGTCACAGTTCAGGGTGTGGAAGATTCCTCAATCCACGCAATCATCGACAGTGAAGTCACAGCCAACGGCGGCACTGCATTCGGGGAAGATACATCTCTGGCGGTGAATGCGGTTATCGCGACAAACCTTGTTCTGTCAACGACAAACGCTCTGATCGAAGACAGCAGTGTTACAACCACGAATAGTGGTGATGTTGTTGTCAATGCCGAAAACACGGCACTGATCAACGCACGGACGATGGCCTCAACGAGCGCTGGTGCAACAGCCGGAACCGGCACACTGGCCTTCAACACCGTAGGCTGGGCTGCACAGAACCTGTTGTTCAATACCGTGGATGCGCTGCTGGGATCAAGTGCGATCGGTACTGAGCAGCCGGTGACAGCCTCGGCTGTTATCGAAGATTCAACAATCACTGCCGATGGAAACGTGGAGGTTACGGCGACATCGGAAGCTACGATCAAAGCACTGCTCAGCAACGAATCGACGGCGAAGTCTGAGGCGATTCGTGGCGGAAGCACTCTGGCTGTTGGTGTGGCGATCTCATCAAATCTGGTGAGCAGCGATGCAGAAGCCATTGTGCGATCGACAACGGCCATTCCTATCAGTGTTGCTTCAGGAGGAACCACGACGGTTCACGCCAGTGACACGGCGAAGATTGACGCAAAGAGCAAACTGGCTGCGATTGCAACCACAGCACAGGACGTCGGTCTTGGGCTGCTGATGCAGGGACTGATTGACAATCATGGAATCAACTTTACAGATCGCTCCGGCACTCGAGCGATCTCTTCAGGCGACTTTGTTTATGTGGACGCGGCGGATTTTTCATCCAATGAAGTTCCAGATGAAGTGGTTAAAGGCCAGCGAGTCAAGCTTGAATTTGACACTGCAGGTTTCTCCACAGGAGACGTCCTTGAATTTATCTCGAGCACAAGTCTGACTGACGGTGTGGATCTGGACGATCAGAATTATGCGGATACCTCCAAGTGGAGAAAAGTGAAAGGCAAGACCGACGAGGTCTACAAATTCGTGGGTACGCCAGGCAACATCAACCTGACAACGGAAGACTTCGCGATCACATCGAAGTGGACTCGCGTTTCCGGAATGTCGCCAACGGATATTTTGCCCGGCCTGCAGTTGAATCCTTCTGAATCCAGCGCATCAGCGTTCGGTCTGCTTGTTGTCAGGAATGATGTTCGCAGTGATGTTGATGCGTTCGTCGAGAAAGTCACAGCAACAGCGGCGGGCGACCTAACAATTCAGGCGGACGAGTCTGCTCAGATCAAGGCAATCGATATCAGCAAAGTGAAGGCTCAGGGCGGCAGTCTCACTGGCAAGGGGACATCCATCGCCGTTGGCGGCGTCGTCGCGACGAACCTGGTCAAATCTGCGGCAGATGCCTATGCAACTGGCAGCTCATTGACAACAACGGGAACGGGTGATGTTATCATTGATGCGAACAATGAATCGAAAATTGATGCGTTGATCAAGTCCAGCATTGACTCCAATGGCGTGGGAGTGGGTGTTACGCTGGCGTTCAATACGATCGGCTGGGACGCTCAGAATTTTCTGTTCAATACGGTCGATGCCATCATCGGCAATACACTGGGAACAAAGTCCCCGTCGACGACGAAAGCGTGGACGCTGAATACAACGATTGACTCGGCCGATAAGATTTCCGTCACTGCCGATTCCGACGCGAGAATCGATGCAAGAATAGCGAACAGCAGCACGTCGATCAGCGCGACTCCGGCGGGCAGTTCGACGACGGTGGCTGTCGGAGCTGTTCTGGCGCTGAATAAAGTGGCGACCGATGTCGATGCAACAGTGACGTCGGCATCCACGTTCAATGCCGATGATGACGTCACTGTTTCGGCAAGCGACAATTCACAGATCCATGCCAATGTCTCTTCGAGTTCCCTGGCGGTTTCGTTGAGCGGCTCAGGAAAAAGTCTGTCGGTGCCCGTCAGCCTTGCGATGTCCCGCAACGAAATTGATCAGACGGTCGACGCGCTGATCTCCAGTGCGACGGGGACGATTATTGGCGACATTCTGGTATCGACGGAAAAGTCCGGAGAGATTATTTCTCGAACGTCTGCGACATCCATTGGTGTTGCTGCCGGAACTGGAAGTTCTGTTGGCGTCAGCGGCGGCGGATCGCTGGCCTTCAATACGATTCTGGGAACCAACAACGCTCAGATTACCGGCGGCAGCCTCACAACAACTGCGGGAGGAGGAAATACCGGAGCAGTCACTGTCACGGCTGATGATGCCTCCACGATTGATGCTGTGGTTAAAACGTTGTCGATCGCAGTTGCTGTCGGGGCCAACAGCGCGCCGGGTGTTGCGCTGGGAATGTCGGTCGCGAAAAATCTGATCGGGTTCAGCAATACATCGCCTACGACTACGCCTACATTCAACAGTGACGATAATCCGGGCACGCTGGAGTCCGGGAATACAGTGGAGGTTGTCAGCGGCCCACTGACAGGAAGAGTGTTCGAATACTTCGGAGCCACACTCACTGGTTCGGCCAATATTCAGCTTGGCAGTCAGAACTATCATGACCGTAGTCTCTGGCGTCCGGTCGATCTGCTTTCCAACGCCGCTCAGATTCATGCGAGCCTGAGTGGAGCTTCGCTCACCGCTGCTGGTGCTTTGACGGTCGATGCGGAATCGGATGCATTTATTGATGCCACTGTTCTGACGGGCAGCGTCGGGATCGGAGCGGCAGGATCGACGGGTGTCGGCGTTGCGGTCGCTGGTGTCTACACGGAAAACACGATCAAGACTGACGTGGAAGGAAGCATTGTCGGCGGGACAATTGTCGCAAAAAGCGTTTCCGTTTCTGCCGACGATGCTGCCAGCATTAAGGCCGTGGCAGGCGCGGCGGCGGTCAGTGTATCACTGGCTGGCAGCACGGCGGTTTCCGTTTCGATCGGACTGTCGCTGGCGTTCAATGAAATCAGCAGTGAGACCGATGCTTACATCAGTGGTTCGGCAAACGTCACGACCAACAATTCGGGTGCCGTGAGCGTATCGGCGATCTCTCGCGGCACATCGTTGTTTAACTTCACTTTCAATTCTGGTGCGACAACAGCCGCCAGCCGACTCGACGATGCCGCGATTGCAGATTCGGATGACGGTGATACATCCGGAACGAACGAAGGAACCGTTGACGCTGCGGCCGATGCCGTCATTCTCGCAGCGCTGAACACAGCTTTTTCAAATAACTCAACCACACTGGCGACCACAGAAAATGTTCGTTCCGACTGGAACTACACAACGAACGACGGGACTCGCACGGTAAGACCTGGTGAAAAAGTTCGTCCGGAAACTGGATACACCTTCGGCGGAATTGGCGGACGTGTTTACGAATACCTCGGGGACAACCCGACGAGCCTGAACCTGAAGGCACAAAACTACGGCAATACCAGTGTCTGGAGACTGGTGCCATCCAGCCTGAAGCTCTCCATCCTTGAGCAGGGCAAAGCCTGGTTGCTGGTTGATGGGGACGGAAACAGCTACACACTGACATTGAATTCCAGTGATGTCACAAAAATCGATGTCTCACGCACCAACATCAGCGCGATTGCTGCGGCGGCTGCGGCTGGCGTGGCCATCGGCGGTTCTACCGGTGTCGCCGTCAGTGGCGCAGGCGCTGTTGCGCTCAACAGCATTCTGACGAAGACTCGGTCAAAGCTGGAAAATGCGGTCATCAGCAGTGCCGGCGCGGTGACAGTGAATGCTACGAATTCGGCCGTGATCAACTCCGCCATTATCGCGGCTTCCCTGTCGGTCGGTGGCGGCGGGTCAACAGGCGTTGGCGCGTCCATCGGCATTGCTGTTGCGAAGAATCTGATCGGCTACGAAGCTGATGGCGACGCCGGACAGGCCATCGTTGAAGCTTCTTCGACCAACACTTCCATCGCGGCCGGCGGAAACCTGGTGCTTCAGTCGGTGTCCAGTCAGAGAATCGGAACTGTCGTCTTTGCTGGCTCCGTCGCACTGGCTGTTGGAGGTTCAGCAGGTGTCGGCTTTGCTGGTTCAGGCGTCTACGTCGAAAATCGCATCGACATGGACAGCAGGGCGTTCATCAATGGTGATGGGGCAAACGGAATTTCTGCGGCCAACATTTCCGTTCTGGCGTCTGATGTTTCGTTAATCAGTGCGTTTGCCGGAGCGGCTTCGGTTTCCGCAGCCCTTGGAGGAACGGCAGGCGTCTCCATTTCCGTTGGAGCCGCGATTGCTCGGAACGATATTGGCAACGAAGTCGAAGCCTATGCGGCGGGGGCCGATCAATACATTCAGTCGACAGCCGGCGATATTATTCTGCGAGCGACGGAAGCCGCGTCGATTCAGGCATTCACCGCTGCGGCGTCACTCGCTTTGGGAATTGGCGGAACTGCCGGTATCGCCGTCAGCGGTGCAGGTGCGGACGCTGCGAACTATATTCATACGGCCACTCGAGCGTACAGCAGTGCAAGCAAGCTGACAGCCTTTGATGATGTGATCGTCGATGCTCAGAATGCTGCGGCGATCAAGTCGGGCGTTCTGGCTGTTTCAGTCGGTGTCGGAGTTGGTGGAACTGCCGGAGTCGGTGCGTCCATTGGTGTGGCTCTGGCAAGAAACTTCATCGGCTGGAAGTTGAGCACCGTCAGTTCGACCTACACGTCTGGTCAGACGGCCAGCACTCTTGCCACTAACCAAACGGTCAAGATTTCGTCCGGTGTGCGACAAGGTGAAGCTTACCGATACGTCGGTCCAAATCGAACGTCTGTCGACTTGCGTCAGGAAGACTATGCGAATCAAACACTCTGGAAACGGATCGACCTGACGAGCACTTCTTCGGAGGTTTCAGCGCGAGTCATCAATTCTCAAATCACGGCCACCGGCGACGTTTCGATCACCGCAAAGTCGGACTCACGGATCAATGCGGATGTGTTCTCCGGATCAGTTGCCGTTGCGGCTGGCCTTGTTGGCGTTGCACTCAGCGGTGCAGGTGCAAGTACGGAAAACCGTTCCGCGACAAATGTTACGGCAGAAATCGACGGCAACACTGGCACAGGGATCGTTGCCGGACTTATTTTTGTTCAGGCTTTGGACACCTCGATCATCAACGCCAACACCGGGGCCGCGTCGATTTCGGCGGGCTTCGGAGCGGGTGCTGCGGGCATCTCAATCGGAGTTGCACTGGCGTACAACGAAATTGACAATAACATCACGGCCTCGATCAATGATGCCACGAACAAGATTGAAACGACCGTCGGCAGTATTACAGTTCAAGCCCGGGACGCTGCGACGATCAATGCCACGACGGCCGCTGCGTCGCTGGCGGTGGCTGTGGGAGCTGTTGGAGGAGCCGTCAGCGGCGCCGGAGCTCGCGCGACAAACGTTATCCTGAACGACACGAAGGCAGAACTTGCGAACGCTTCCAATGTGATCGCAAAGCAGGACCTGATTGTTGATGCTTCTACCACAGCGAACGTGAATTCCAACGTCGCCGCGCTGGCCGCCGCCGCCGCTGGAGGAGCCACCGCAGTCGGCGTCGCTATCGGTGCATCAACGGCTCAGAATTATGTGGGCTTCAACGCCGATGGATCATCGGCGGCTTCGACAGTCAAAGCCTTGATCTCCGGTTCGCAAGTGCTGGTCAATCGAGATCTCACGATCTCTGCAACGTCCAACGCGTCGATTACTTCCGCTGTCGCTGCAGGTTCAGTAGCAGTCGCTGGTGGTGTTTACGCCGGTGCGGGTGCTGGGGCTGGTGTTGATACGGTGAACAAGATTGGCCAGACGGTTCAGTCTTACATCATCAACACAATCGGTACGGGGATTCAATCCAAAGGCGGTTCCTTGACCGCAAGTGACACTTCAACAATCAACTCCACGGCCGGAGCAGCGTCGGTTGCGGCCGCCGTTGGAATTGGCGGTTCCGCAGCGATCAGCGTGGCGCTGGCCAACAACACGATCACAAACACCGTTGAATCGTGGATGGAAAATGCAACAGTTCGTTCACAGGCAACATTCGTCTCCGATGGCGGAAACCAGGTCATAGTACCCGGCAGTCGCGTTCGCATTTCGGATACCCATGGCGGCGGACTTCGCCCCGGAGCGATCTACGAATTCATCACGGACGCGGCTCGACATACGTCAGTGCATGAGTACAACTACACACGGACAAATACCGCTGCGCAGGTGGCCATTAGTCAAAAAGTGCTGGTCACTTCAGGGCATACGGCAGGCGGAACCGTCGGCGATGTTTATGAATATCTTGGTCGACCAAACGACTTCCTGTCGACCGATGGATCGACGACAGTCGCTGTTGGCGACATCGTCAGACTCGCAGATAACTATGATTCCACAAAAGGCAACGCCGGACAGCTTTATCAGTTTATCGGGACGGCCGGCGCGATCGATCTTTCGGTGGAAAACTACAAAGCCACCTCGAAGTGGAAGAATGTCTCGATTCTGAATCTTACTCAGGAAAATTTCACCAGTTCTTACTGGAGAAATGCGAGCGGCACGGCTGTCAATGTTGGTGAAACGGTTCGGGTTTCAACAGGCCATACAGCTGGCGGCACGGTCGGAGAACTTTATACCTATCTTGGCAGACCTGTTGCCGGTTCGACCGCACCGTGGAAGTATACCACCGACAGCGGGCAAAGCAGTCTTATCACCGGCGACACTGTGAGAGTCAACGCGTCCTATCCTCATGGAGGAACCGCCGGAACGATCTATCGTTATCTGGGAACGAATGCATCGGTCAATCTCTCCGCGGCGGACTACTCCGTCACTTCTGTCTGGCAAGCCCAGGCGGCACCAAGTCTGACTGTAACGAATGGCAGTCGAGTCAGCATTGATCCTCTTTATGATGCCTCAAAGGGGACACCTGGCAGCATCTATAAGTTCATCAGCAGCAGCAGCACCAGTATCAATCCTGCGACAGAAGACTATACCAACACAAGTCGATGGCAAGAAGACATTGAAATTGATCTTTCGAAGGAAAACTTCTCCAACACATCTTATTGGACGAACTCACTTCAGAAGAATCTGGCGATTCAGGATTACACCAATACCGCATCCTGGCGTTTAATCGATGACCAGTTCAACGTCGTCGCGACAGAGACAGCCACGATCAACGCGACAGCATTCGCGGCCGCATTATCGGGAGGACTCGTCGCAGCCAGTGGCGGCGGTGCGAACGCCCAGAATACGATCACGACGACCACTCGAGCGTATGTCGACGATGCTACGATCAAGATCGGTGGCGATCTGAATGTTCAGGCAAGTGCCACTCCGACTTCGACTTCCACTGTCGGAACAGCAAGTGTTGCTGCAGGCTTAGTCTCGGTTGCGGCGGGCGGTTCTATTACGGGGTCGACAATCAACCCGACGGTCTCTGCCTACACGACAGGCGGAACGATCAATGCTGACGATGTGAGGCTGACGGCATCGGTCACGCCAAAGGCGACCGGTAATGCTTATGGAGTCAACGCCGGAACCCTGGCGGTTGGTGTCTCGTTGTCGGAAATAGCGATTTCGCCGACAGTTTCTGCAACCGTGGGCTCAACCGTCAATGCCAACACTCTGTCAGCGACCGCCATTACGAACAGGCCAGCTTCTGGTCGAACGGCGACTGGCAGTTCGCTGGGATCTTCAGGCGGATTGATTGGCGTTGATGCGACAAAGACGGTGATCACTCATGGTGGAAGTGTCAGGAGTACTATTGCGGATAGTTCCATTATCAACGTGAAGAACGCGACGACGATTCAGGCGACAAGTCTTGCCGACCATCGCGCGGATGCTGGCAGCATTGCTGTAGGCCTTGTTGCCGCCGGTATCAGCTCAACGTCTCTGACTTCCTCAACCATTGTCTCTGCGGGGCTTGGTTCAAGCGTCGTGCTCGCCGGCGGAAGTTTATCGATTGGTGCAGTCCGTGATCACTCTCAATTCGGAAACGTCCTTGCGGCGAGCGGTGGTCTGGCGGCCGGCGCGTCTGCGTCTGTCACGACGCGACAGTTCGGTACCGTTACGGCATCCATTGGCGCCAACTCGCAGGTCACTCTGACGGATGGCTTGTCCGGAAATGCGCAGAACACGACGACGCTGAATGGCGCTGTGAAGACCATATCGGGCGGCATTCTTGCCGGATCTGGTGCAAAACTGGACAACCTGATCAACAGCCCGACGCTGGTGGATATTGGATCGGCTGCGATTATCAATGCGGGCTCGATTACTTTGGATGCTGGCAGTTCTTATCGCAAACCTGAACTGGCGAGTGGTGCCAACAATATCAGCGGTCTCACCGGCGGCGCGTTTACTCTGGCCGGTGCCGTCAGTGATACCCGGATCAGTCTGGACACGAAAGTGAACATCGGCAACTCAGCGCAACTGACCGTCGTCGGAGATGAAACCGATGCCGGCGAATTTGCATTGCGAGCCCAGAATGAAATCCTTGCGACAGACAAAGTGACGTTCAAGACTCCGATCGCTTTGCTGAGCGGAACAGGTGCGTCGTCAACGATCAGAACTCTGAAGGACGAAGCCACAGTTATCACCGGAAACGGCGCACGATTGACAAGTGTCGGCGACATTGTGATGTCTGCACGTGGGCGAGGCGATGTTCGGACGAAAACAAATGCCGAAACTCTGGGCGGCGTCGCATCGGTTGCCGATGCATCAACGCTGACCGATATTCGACCTGTCAATACTGTGACAATTGGCCCGAACACAATCATTCGAACCGATGGCGGGCTGAAGTTCTCTGCCGGGACCGACACGGAGTTCAATCGAGACAAGTACGTGCTGCGATCCATCACGGATACATTTGCAGGCACGGCAATTCCGATTGACACCGTTTCGGGAATGACTCGAATCTATCAGACGAATACGATCGACATTCAGGCGACTTCGCTTCTGGAAGCTGCCGGTGTTATCAGCCTGAATGCTGAAGACAAAGGACTTTCAGACAACGACAGCAAAGCGAAAGCCGTTAACTGGGCGACCGGACTTTCCGGGGCCATCAACAGTTTAACGGGAGGCTCTGCTCTGCTGACTGGCGACATTGATGCTGGTCTCGAAAAGCAAGTGGGTATCGTGCGGATTGATGGTACGGTCCGAACAGGCACCAATCGTCATCGCGAATTGACACTTGGCTATTTGGATACTCTGGACGGCAACAAGCCGGCTGGCTGGGATTTTCAGACCGGTGTCATTGCCATTTCACCGACCGATAATCCATCGGGCCTGGTTGTCAAACAAGCGCTGCAGCTTGTGGTGTCGGGTCTGGAGACGGAATACAACAATGCCAAGCAAAATATCACAAGGTACGGAGCCAGCAACGCAAATCTGAAGGCGTTTTACGAGTCTGAACGCGACCGACTGGAAGATGAAATGGTCAGTCGAGGACTTGGCTATTACCTCAACAATGCCGGACTTACGCGAACGACACGTGCGACGGGCTACGTGTTCAACGTGAAGCAGGTTCAGTCAATGACGGCGACGATCAATCCGTTTCTGGCGCAAGCGGGCGGCATCAACGTCTTTGGCGACGCTCTGGTCGGAACGGGGACCATTGATGCGCCTGCTGACGTGACGGTCAACATTGTGAATCACACTCCTGCGCAGCTGAATCTGCGGGGCATCATGATTCCGGAAAATAACGGCGGACTAAAGCTGAATGGCTACGAAGTGGCCAGCGATGCTGCGATCAATGCAAGAAATATTGACACGTCGCTGGTGGCCAATTTCGGTAACAAGATTACATCAGAGACAAATTCCAGCGCGCCAGTGGTAACGATCGAGAACGACTTTGATGGCGACACTTATCAGAAGACGGTGACATACAATTCAAAGACCTACGTGCTGACGTATCCAACTCCGGCGATTGCGATCGTCGGTGTTTTTTCCATGCCGACGGCGAATCTTGCCGTCACAAACGTCAACGGTTCCATTTCGATCCAGGCTCCCATTGAAGCCAAGCTGCAGACAATCACAGCCGGTGGCGCGGTCGTGGTGAGTCTGGATGGAAAGAGCGCCTACAATGTTAACGGCGATCCCTATGGCAAAATAAAACTCGCTGGGCTGGGAGACGGGATCACCGCCTACAACAGCACATCGGCGGTCAATCTTCTGATAGCCGCACAAACGGATATCGCGCTGCAGGGCAGTTCGATTATCATCAATGCCGAATACATCAATGTGAACGGTATTATTCAAAGCGGTAAACCGGACTTTACACTGACGATCGGTTCAACGGTACAGAGTCAGATCTCATCGATCATCAGCAGCGGTTCAACAGCACGCTTCACAGCTCTGACATCGCCGAATCCTGATTTCCGGCTGGAGTGGGACAGTCTGCTGAGTCGCATTATTGTTCGTGAACTAAGTTCTCGCGGCGGCAGTATTCAGATGACGGGCCATATTCTGAGCACTGGTGCCGGCGAACTGCGCGTGCTCGACGGATACTCCAGCGTCAATATCGCCAACCAGACTGGATACGATGTTGAAGTGCGACGACTGGACGTCTCTCAACGTGGAAAAGGGACGCTGTTGCTGGCTGATAAAGCCAAGGGGACAAGTGCAGTCCCGGCAGTTACTCTTTATGGTCGAACCACCTGGGTCTTCACGAGCAGTGCCGGCGTGACCAACGTTGCATCCGGAGACACCGTCAAAGTGGATGCGGGCTATACAGGCGGCGGAATCGTCGGTCGTGTTTACCAGTTCCTCGGCGAGAATGCGTCTCTCAACTTGTCGGCCCAGGATTATTCCAACACGGCAAACTGGCGACTGACGGCAGAGATGATTGCGCCGCCAGCGAACGGAACAGCGTCTTACGCACCACAGGCGGATTGGCGTTTTGGATTCTCTGTGGGAATGAAGAAGTCGACAGCAACGTCCACGGAATATGGAACTTCCTCGTGGGCGGGGATCGATGCACTGGCTGCCGACCCAGGCAACATCATTACACGATTTCCACCTGTGATTACTCAGCAGCCAGTGCTGCAGCCTGAAGGAACATACTTCTACAAGGCAACTGGCAAACCAGAAAACGGAACGAACTACGCGTTCAGTCAGAAGGTAAATACGCTCGGCTCCACAACATCTGAAGGAAGACGGTGGGAAACGAGTACCTGGTATGGAAAGAAAACCGTTCATCAGATTATTACTGTTGAAGTCGCAACGGAAACAATCGGCACGCACAGCTTCAAAGCGGATCGTCCGATTACGATCACTTTTACTGGTCATGATGAAGCCACTGTGGGTGTCACTTCGAACGCCGGCGGAAAAATCATTCTGACCGGGCCGATTCTGAATACCACCGGAGTGACAACGTTAACATCCTCGGCCGGCATTGTTCAGGAAGCCGCTGGAAGCGCCGTTGGAGGTCGTGAAGTTCGGCTGACAGCAACCAGTGGCGAGATTCTGGGCATCAGGACCAACGTTCCGGAAATTGCGGATCCGACAAAAGTTTATGGTGTCACCGCCACAGCAATGGGGCAGATCAACCTCTTTGAAATCTCAGGTGTTCTGCCAATCGTGCAGGTCAAGTCAAACGACCGAGCGTCGGTGACACTCAGTGGACAGGCTGGCATCGTGCGCGCCGCGCTGGCAACAGCTTCACCGGCCGTCTATGGCGGATCAATTACTCTGGCTGGCGGTTTGCTGGCGGCCGATGGAACAGTCTCGAACATCACCGGCGGCATTGGTGCATCAAATCGATTCCTGACCATTGATGCTGGGACTATCAGCAACACGCCTGGCGTAACGAGCACTTATCGGTTCAATGCGACGGCAAAAGATGGAATTTACATTCAGGAAGTCAGCGGTGATCTGTATGCAGAAAGCATCGTTTCCACAACGGGTGATGTGTCGATCACAGTCGACAGTGGAACTTTGATTGATGCAAACCGCATTGAACGACGAGACGAACGCACCTACTCGGAACTAAGCAGCGGCCTATGGAAGGATCTGCAACTTACCGGTACCGACGCGGCAGACAAACTCGTTGAAACAAAGAAGGCATTTTCGGATCGCGTTGTTGCTGAGTACAAAACTTACTGGCGATGGCGCAATATGCAGTCGGATCCGTCGACGTTCGACAACACGTTTACGATCACTCTGAATGCTGACGAACTGGCGTATTACACGGAGTTTTACACGGCGGAAGGACAGGGTCAGGGTTTGTCCGATGCTGCATTGACGACGTATGTAGCCAACGCGATCACCACACTTGAGAACTCACGCACTCAACAATATCGATCGCTTCATACTTCAGTCGGCAGCCTGACGACGACGTTCGATGAGAACTATGTGTACGTGCTGACGACAGCTGAAGACGACGCTATCACCAACAGCATCAAGGTCTGGAGCCCAGAGGAATTATTGTTCACAGTCGGTGCAGGGCTTCTGAAGCCGGTCAGTGATACGGAAGTGACGATCGAGAACGACAATATTTCCGGCAGGAATATCACGATTACAACTCCGGCTGGCGGAGCGGGAACATTTAAGGCTGCAACGGTCATTAACGTTCCAGCCACGCCTGGTGCGTCTTTGACAACCGACGAACGAGTCATCCTTGCATCTGCCGAACGATCCGACGTCGTCTTTGTTGTAGGAGTGAAAGTTACAGGCAGCCTGGACTTCATTGCCGATGCAACGAATGGTGACATTATTCGCCGTTCATCCGGCAGTTGGTTGACGGACGGTTATGTTGTCGGGCAGTACATTCGTATCGAGACGTCTTCCGGCAATGCAACACCGGCTCGCTCGTACTGGCAGATTGCGGAGGTTAGTGCGAATGATCTGACATTGGTTCAGGCGGGAGTGCTGACGGATGAAATCGGCAGAACGGCAACCATCACGCAGATTGCCCTGGATCCACTGGCGGCTGGAATCACGGTCACTCAGATCGAAGTCATTCAGCGCGATGACATCGACATTACGATGTCGGGCGGTGCGACTCCGGGTCAATTGACCGTGACAGCAACTGGTGCCGTATTCATCGGGTCTGAATCAAGCATCAAGATCGCCAACATCACGACCACGGGCGTGGCTTCCGTAAAAACAGCGCAGGCGATTTCTGCTGCTGGTAACGGCACGTTTGATATTCAGTCGGATGACCTGGTTCTTGAAGCTTCGAACGGCGGTATTGGCTCGGTAGCCAATCCGTTTCGCATCGATCTGGTCAATGGTGGCACGATCACGGCACGAGCGAAGGGTGATGTTGTCATCACTGAAATCAGTGGAAATCTTCCCGTTGAAACTATCTATTCGCAGACGGGCAGTGTGATTCTCTCCACAACGGCCGGTTCGATTCTGGACTTCTTCGGGAACGATCTGACCAACATTCAGTCGGCCGTCAACATTACTTTGACAGCAGGCGGCAGTGGTGAGACGATTGGAACGGCCGGCAATCTGATTGGCATCGATCAGGGAGTCGCGGGCCTGCTGAAAGCAAACGCCGATGGCGGTGTCTTCCTGTGGGAAACGCTGGGGGATATGCGGATCGATGATGTAACGGCCGCCAATGGCGACATCACACTAAAATCGCATTTGTCGATTGTTGATGCCGATGCGACAGACACTGCCGCGGCTGATGTTACTGGAAACAACATTATCCTGACGGCGATCGTTGGTGGTATTGGATTGGCAGGCAGTGAGCTCGAAATTAACAGCTCCGTGTCAGGCAGTGGAAGCTTCACCAGCACCAGCGATCTGGGCAGCTTGTATGTCAACGAAACATCGGGCGATCTTTACCTGAAGTCTCTCGGAACGGGAACGACTTCGACAGCGTTCGTCTCAGCACTGTCCGGGATGATCATCAATGCTCTGACAGACCTGAGTCAGTTCAATATCCTGTCGGGCACGGTGTACCTGTTTGCATCGGGCGACATCGGAACGGAACTCAAACCGATCACAACTCGAATTAATCGCATCGAAGGCCGGTCAACCACGGGCAGTAGCTATATCCGCAACACGGGGCTGCTGACCGTCGGTGTTGTCGGAAGCAGCAACCCAGGCATGGACGTCGCGGGAGATGCGGTCTTTACGACTCTCAGTCCGCTGGTGATTGCCGCAAATGTCGTCGCGGCCGGAGACATTACGTTCACGGCGACAGAGAAGGCTGAAGCGGGCGATGACATCACCATCATGCCCGGTGTGACAATCACATCGGGTGGATCGATCTACTTCCACTCCGGCGACAACATTGACTTCCGCGGTGCAACGGCAAATCCTGTGGCGGGGGCGTCGTCAGTCACAGCGGAGGGCCTGATTGAGATCATTGCCGCCAATGGAGATCTGGACACAGTCAATGGAGCGACGATTACGCTCAACGGACAACTGAAGGCGAAGCTGATCAAGATCCACGGCGGAGAATTCAACGACACGATCACTCTGGGTTCTGACGGTACCGTGGAAGGTGTGACAATCATCGAAGGTCGCAGCGGAAGCGACACGATTACGAATTCATCAGCCAATACGAATCAGGATCTGATCGTCATCTTTGGCGACACCGCGACTTTTACGTTTGATGCAACAACGTTTTTACTGAGCAGTGTGGCAACGGCGAATGCGGGTACCGGTGCGAACGATATTCTCAGCAACTCCACCACAAATGGCCTGATGGTAGGTGGCAGCGGTGCGGATTCGATGCTGGGCGGATCGGCCGCGGATTGGGCTGTCGCCGGTGAAGCGACAGTCACCATTGTGAATAACAAGATCACGGAGATTACTGTCACTGGAACCGATGGTGGTCCTTCAGAAACGATCAATGTTGGTGATGGTGATAATGTTGTGATCGGCGGAACAGGAGCCGACACGATCACCGCAGGTACGGGAACGAATACGATACTTGGCGATGAAGGCCATGTGACGTTTGATTCGAGTGGCAATCTGTTACTGGCCGAAAGTACGAATTCGACGGCTGGGGCGGCCGATACGTTCCATCTCGGAGCTGGAATCTATCGAGTCATCGCGGGCGTGGGCGACGAATCGATCACACTGGGAGCCGGAACCAACTATGTGATTGGCGATACTGGCCGAATTCAGGTCAATGGTGATGGAACAACAACCATTGAATCGACGACGCCGACGGTTTCCGGAGACGATACCATCATCGCCACAGAGGGTTACAACGTCATTGTTGGCGGCAGCGGCTCCGACACGGTGACCGTGCAAGCCGGAGGTGGCGGTTCGGCAACGGCGATTGTTCTGGGCGACAACGGATCGTTGTTGCTTTCATCAACCGGAACCTTATTGAGCATTCAGAGTCTTGCCAACGATACGAATGGAGCGGTCGACACGATTTCGCTCACGAGCGGGACGAATGTTGTGATTGGCGGAGCTGGCGCGGATGAGATCACGGCCGGCGGTGGCTCGAACACGGTTCTTGGCGACGATGGTCAGGCATACTTCTTCGCGGATGGCAGCGTTCGTCTGATTGAATCAATCAATCTGGGCAACGGAGCCGATGATATCATCGAACTCCAGGACGGTACAAACACCGTCATTGCCGGAGCAGGCGCGGATGTTCTGACGCTGGGCGGCGGTACGAATTATGTGCTGGGTGACGAAGGCAAGCTGGAAGTTCTAACAGACGTGAATGGCGATCCGACTGGCACAACGGAAGTGCAGAGTCTGAACGCAGCGGTCGGTGGGATCGACAATGTGCAGATTGGTGCAGGCTTCAATGTCGTTATCGGCGGTGCGGCCGGCGACACGATCGAAACGACCGGTACAGCAGCGGGGACTCGCGGCTTTGTTCTCGGCGATAACGGCAAGCTTGTGCTGAGCAACGCGGGCATCCTGTTGAGCGCAGAGAGCACAAACTTCGCCAGCGGTGCTGCTGACACAATCACATTGACTAACGGCACGAATGCAGTGATCGGCGGAGCTGGTGCGGAT
>JBGSVD010000193.1:0-8789 GCA_041753135.1 Planctomycetaceae bacterium | reverse complement strand
CCCTGACCTCAACTCAATGTCGCGCCCAAAATCGCTGACGAAAGCTGCTGAAAATAGAATGGAACAGCAGCGGTGGCGGTTTTTAGCGCATCGGCTCAGTAATTTCCAGGTCGAACGAGGTATCGGGACAGACTCCTAGAGATCCTGTCGCAAAAGATCCCGTGACGGCAGGACCTTTAGCCAGGGCGACTACCAGAAAATCAAAGCGTGACAAAGCACTTGAACTATTGGTCCTTCGCACTGGAACGACCGGGGCGATAACCTTGCCCCGGTGCGTTGCGAGACTGTTTCTTCGAGCCTTTGCCTTTCGGGGGCGGCGTCTCTTCTGTTGGAATCGTATGGACGTACTCGCCACGCACGCGAGTGTTGGCTTCTTTTCGTCGTTTTTCAAGAGCCTCACGCGGCGGATTCGCTGGGATCAGGCAGTCGCATCCGGAACCAATCAGGTCCTGTCGACCGGCCTGCTCCAATGCTTTACGAACGTCGAAATAGTTCTCTGGCTTGAAGAACTGCATCAGGGCTCGCTGCAGTTTTCTGTCCCGCAAATGCTCGGCAACATAAACAGGCTTCTTCGTGAACGGATCAATGCCCGTGTAATACATGGCCGTCGCAACGTCGAAAGGAGCCGGAATAAAATCCTGCACCTGATCGGGGCGGTATCCGTTTCGTTTCAAAAACAGAGCCAGATCGATCATTGCATGAAGATCACTTCCCGGATGACTGGCAATGTAATACGGAATAATGAATTGCTTCTTGCCGGCCGCCTTCGATTCCTCATTGAAGACTTCCGCAAACTTTTCAAAATCATCAGACGCGGGCTTTCGCATCAGATCCAGAACTCCTGCATCTGAGTGCTCTGGTGCGACCTTCAAATGTCCGCCGACATGATGTCGCACGAGATCCCGCATGTACTCCGGCGACCTTCGCGCAAGATCCATACGGATGCCGCTGGCGACGAATACTTTTTTGATACCGGGCGTTTCGCGAGCATCCTTCATCAATTGAACCAGCGGCCCATGATCGGTGCCCAGCAGTTTGCAGATCGTCGGATGAACGCACGACTGGCGACGGCACTTCGCTTCCACCTCTGGCCGCGTGCATCGCATTTCGTACATATTGGCCGTAGGGCCGCCGATATCACTGATCACGCCTTTGAACTGCGGATCCTGAGTCATGGTTTTGATCTCACCAATCACCGAATCGTGACTGCGGGACTGAATAATTCGCCCCTGATGAGTGGTGATTGAACAAAATGTGCAGCCGCCGAAACAGCCACGCATGATAGTCACTGAATCCTTAATCATTTCGAACGCAGGAATCTTTTCGGTATACGACGGGTGCGGTCGTCGCGTGTACGGAAGTCCGTAGATGGAATCCATTGCGGGCTGCGAAATTGGAAATCGCGGAGGATTGCAAACAACCGCCTGACGATCGTGGAACTGCACCAGGCCCTTTGCGTTGTAAGGATTCGTTTCGTTGTGAATTATCTTTGTCGCTTCCGCAAATGCTGGCTTGTCAGAAGCAACCAATTCGAAAGTTGGCAGACGCAGATAGGTAGGTTCGCTGTCAGGAGCGCCGAAACGTTCTTCCGATTCTTTCGCGCCCAGAACATAGGCCATGCCTCGCATGTCGCGCAGATTGCGAACTGGTTCTCCGGCGGCAAGTCTTCGAGCAATCTCTAAAATCGTGTCTTCGCCCATCCCAAAGCCGACAAGGTCTGCTTTCGCATCCAGCAGAATTGAGCGGCGAACTTTATCGCTCCAATAATCGTAGTGAGCCAGTCGTCGCAGGGACGCTTCGACTCCACCCGCAATCACCGGCACACCGGCATACGCTTCTCTCGCTCGCTGGCAATAGCTCAGAGTCGCTCGGTCTGGACGCAGCCCGATGCGACCACCAGGCGAATACGCATCGTCGTTGCGCACTTTGCGATTCGCCGTGTAATGGTTAATCATCGAATCCATATTGCCCGCGCTGATCCCGAAGAACAGTCGAGGTTTCCCGAATGTCTTCCACGGTTCGCAGGAACGCCAATCCGGTTGACTGACGATGCCAACTCGGAACCCGCCTGCTTCCAGCGTTCGGCCAAGAATCGCCATCGCAAAACTCGGATGATCGATGTACGCATCGCCTGTGATGATCACAACATCGATTTCGTCCCAGCCGCGTTCTTTGGCTTCCGCCATTGTCATGGGCAACGGCTTTTGTCGCCGCGCAAAGTCATCCCTCGCACGCAGCGCTGCCAGTGGGTCGGCATCGGCAATGGTGTTGTTGAGAATCGGCAGGCGGAGTGAAACGGGATTTGTCATGATCGGGATGATACCACCACACAAGGAAGTCGGCCACGAGTCTCCAACAGAACAATTCCGGAGTCATCAAACTTCGTCGAACATCCCGGTTCCTGGGATTGCGATCTCTGTACTGCCGTGCAGGCAATCCGGCTGAATTCCTGCAAATTGTCACGCAGGGCCGCGTTGACCGATGACGCGGGAATCTCCAACGCTGCCATTTTGTTGGAGCATCGCAATCAATTCGCGGCGTTCCACCTGGCGATTCGCCCGTCCGATCCGGCGGCCCAGCCAATTTTCGACGAAACGAACGACATCGTATGAAATCCGGTCCCGGAAACCGCAGTCCACGATTCGCCACCATCCACAGATCGATCCGTTCCGGACGGGCCAGTTGCGATCAATTGAGGCTTGCCGTCGTCCCCAATTACGGACACGACGACCGATCGGAATCCAGCCGGGCCCGAAGATTGAGGAAGTCGCCAGGATTCCCCCGAGTCTTCACTGATCGCAATATTGTTCTTCGCCTGATCGATTTTCTGATAGTCGCCGCCGACGAGTACAAAATGGCCACTGCGATCCGAAATCGGGGCGATCGAGAACACGCCTGATGATAGTCCCGACTGAATCGGCACCGACACGTTGTGCCAATCGTTTCCCTGATTCGTGGTCTTGAGCACAGAGGCAGACGATTCCGTTTCGGACTTCGAGTCGCGACCACCAAGGCCGATCATGACTGTTGCGGAGTCCAGGCAGACAAGATGGGTTCCACTGGCCGCAAACGCCGCAATGCCGTCCGGGACGACAGGTCGCCGATTCATCGGCAGCGGCGTCCACATCTTGCCAGTATCCTGAGTTGTGAGCAGTTGAACTCTGCCATCGATCGGATCACCCATCAGCCAGCCATTCTTCCCCGACTCATCAAAGGCGATTCCGTCAAAGAATGCCGCTGAGTTGGGATCTTCATACACAATGGTCCATGACTGGCCTCCGTTCTCGGTCCGATAAAGGCGGTCAACATCCCCAGCACTCATGACGATCGCTGTCTGTTCATTCCACGCGTGAACGTCACGAAAGTCGGCTGCGGCAAGGTTCGGTGGTCCGACAGATCTCCATGTCGAACCACCATCGATTGTGAGAACGACGGTTCCCTTCGCTCCGCTGGCCCAGCAACAGGTGTCGCTGACTGTACAGATTCCTCGCAGGCTGACGGACACCGTGGAATCCTGAAGCTCCCACATCTCTTCGGCGACGACTCTGCCAACAGACGCCAGCAGAATCGTCGATGCAATCATCGAACGCACTGCCGTGTTCAGCAAGACTGGTCGTTTCATCGAAAACCTCAAGCGATAAGAATTATGCAGGACAGCGAATCAGAAGAAATCACCATCGCGTAGATGCCAATGTTTTGCGAATGCGAAATGAAGAACACCGGCGACTCTGATTGTGAGCAGCACGTTTTCTGTGACAACGCCGCGAACAAGAAATTTCTTCCGGTGACTGGATGGCGACGATTGGCGATTCTGTCATATTTCCGCCCAATTGATTGCTCAGTCAACTTCAATTGAGTCGAGATTCGAACAAGTGAGAACATGATCATGAGCCAAACATCAGCTCCCGCGAATAGTAGCGATGAAAGCGTTTTCACCGAGGACCGGTTGTCTCGCGAGCGTAGTCGCCGAAGTCTTTTTTCACAGATCAACATTCTGGTCCGTCGAATCCATCTTTACACGGGCCTGTTTCTGCTGCCGTGGGTGATCCTGTACGGCGTCACGGGCGCGATGTTCAATCATCTTGGTCTGTTTCCGCGACTGGCAATTCAACCGGTCGAGCAGAGCGTCGTTGCAAATACAGAAATTGCCAGTTTTCCATCGGCTGAAGATTTAGCACAACAGGTCGTTGATGCGTTGCAGTCTTCGACAAACAGTACGGGAATCGTCTTGTCGGAGAATCATGGTGCCGAATTTACCAACGACTTGATGTTTGAAATGAAACACGAAGGTTTACAACATGTCGTGTACATCGATCCCATCTCAAAGTCGTCCTGGGTTGGGATCATGCCGAAGAATGATGAAGAACCGGAGACGCTTCTTACAGAAATCAAAGAAGTCAAACTGGATCAAAATCCTCAACAGGTCGCCCAAAAAGCAGCAGAACAAATTCTGGAGCAAACCGGCATTCAAGCCTCCGGTGAGCTCAAGCCTTTTGGCTGGACCAAGCTGAATTTTCTGGCTGAAGTTGACGGCGCACCGGCGAGAGTGACCTATGTGCTGAAGGACGGGCATGTCGACATTAATCGATTCACCGGCCACAGTGGCCAGCCGTTAAGGCAGTTCCTGTTAAGAATGCACACGTCTCATGGTCAGCCGCCGCATTGGAACGGTCGCATGTTCTGGTCTCTTGCGGTCGACACGATGGCGATCGCAATGGTCGGTTGGGGATTGTCCGGAGTCTTTATGTGGTGGCAAATCAAGCGAACTCGCATCATCGGCGCGATCGTGATTGCCATGAGTGTCCTGACAGCGGTTGCAATGTGGATTGGGCTCCAGACCTTCTACGCCACAACAAGACTCTGACGGATGCAGACGCTGCAACTTCGAAACCGATGACGTCGAACACGATATCCGTTCCATGAATGCCGCTGATGCATGAATGCCGCCGATCATTACGGTCGTTCTTCAGATGATCTTCAGATGATGGCGTCTACTTTTCTTCAGGTGAATTTCTGGACGACCAGAAAGAAGTGAACTGCTGATCCACGTTTCTCCACCGACAAAAAGAACTGATCGCCGCATCGATCCAATCGACATCGGCCTCAGGCGAATCAATCTCCGGGACTTTTCCGACCCCCGGCATCGACTCCGCGAATCGTAGCCAGCGGGATGTCCAGTCATCGGAATCGTCCGCCGCGCGAACCTTTTCCACCAGCAGAATTCGGCAGAGGATACTGCGAAGAATTTCCGGCAACGCGAGCGTCTGGAACTCGATGGATTCCACAAGATGCTTCTTGGGCACGACACGAGGATTGACGAGCAGCAACGGTTCGTCGGAAAAATCCAGTCGCCAAACTTCTCGCCCCAAATCCTGAGCACGAACGGCCAGCAATGGAACGCGGGCCAGCGCTTGCTGCTGCTGATTCCGTGGATTGATTTTATCTGCCACGGCCAGCAAGCGACCTTTGGGTTCGTCTGTCGACACAACCTTCACGCGAAAACGCAGTCCGTCGAGTGTTCCAAATTCAGAGAGACGGCAATTGGTCGGAGTGGCGAGATTTCCTGCTGTGCCAAAATCGAACCGTATCAGCTCCAGTTGTCGGTAAGCTTCCACGATGACCGAAGCTGTCGGTGGGAAACCATACTTTTCCAACTGCAACTCGGCCGTGAATGTCTCAATGCCGCCAATCCCCGTAACGGAAATCGTCACGTGGTTGCGGGAGATTTTTCGACGGCCAGTAAAGTTCAAACGAGGCATCGGAGAAGCTTATCAGGATGAATCACTATGTCCAAAATCATTCAATACATTTTAAACGTTCCCGACGAAGCTGTCTTTTGTTTCACCGTTAGCCGGACACGTCAGTTGGTCGCCGCATACGCGTACGCCTCCGGCTGACGGTTAAACACAATACCGTTCAAATAGAAGCGGAGCAGCGCGAGCTGCCCGGTGAGTGCCTGCAAAATGCTGGCTCACCGGACGGCTTGCGCCGTTTCCGCTACTAAATAGGCCGTTCGTTGAACGGTATTGCGGTTAAACAGATCAATCGGGACCGCCCAATCAGGCTGCTCGGCGAATGCTTCTGTCGGTCTGTTGTATCGGGCGAGCCTGAACAAATAAATCTCGGTTCAGATCAAAGCCACTAACAACAATTTCGAACGAGCTCTTCTGAGGATACACGATCAAATGATTGGGTTCGAGGATCTGCACGATCGCATTTTCCGTCTTGATGATGACCGGTGCTGCGTCCAGTTGAAAATCGTTCGTCGTATATTTTCGCAGCGGACTTCCTCCACGCCGATCGTAAGCGACATAAACATCCAGCGGCTCACAAATCTGGTGCGTCCTGGAACGGCTTCCGATACGGAATCCTCCCTTTCGGCTTGTGAGTTGAAAGGGTTTTGCCGTGCGAGGCTTTGATCCCAGAGCTTTCAATCGCAGCAGATTCGACGCTGCCGATCTGCTGGACATTGATGGAAAGTTCACCGAAGTTCCCGCCTGACCTCCGACAGCGCCAAGTGAAAACACGTTCAACAACAGAACAGGATCACTGTCGTCTTCAGAGTGCGTCAGGGTATGACAGAGTTCTGCGACCGCGTTTCGGACGAGCCTCAACGTCGACGTGCCGTTCAGGTACTTGCCTTTGAAATGCGACGATTCTTCACTCCACTCCGTGTGCGCCGGATTCTCGGCGTCTCCCAGGAATGCGGTCAGCGGCGCGTCCGTGATGGAGACGATGGCATGCACGTCTCGAATTTGGCGAGTCCTCACATCGGAAATGACAATTCCATCCCGGACGAACAGCGGATGCTTTTGAGCGGAACCTTCCGCGCGTTCAATAAAGGCATCGAAGTGAGATGACTTCAGCGGGCCGTCTTTTTGCTGAACCGTGACAGGTATTCTGACCGCCACTCGTCCTTCGTCTCGAAATGTATTTCGCAACGAAGTTACAAGTTCGGCATCAAGAGATTCAGAAGTCTGCGAAGAAGTCTGCAGAGTATTCTGAACGAACGCTTCAGGCTTCAGCACGTAATGATTGTCGACTGGTTGCTGCAACGCCCATGTTGTCAGTTCAATCAGCGGCTTGATCGCCTGCTGGATGGAGCTTCGCAGTTTATTGACGATGCTGACGAGTGTGTTTGCGTCAAGAATCGTTTTTGATTCCGCATCTTCTACCGTCACGACAAGGTCGTTCTTTAGAATCGGATGAAAATAGTCCTGGGCAATCGTTTCGATGATCGCCGATGGCGTCCATCGTTCATCGCAGAACGGAACTACAAGTGACAAACCCGGTTCCTGTTCGCGTTTCAGCCGGAAGTCTGCTGCAAACTTCTTGATGAATCGCTGGTCTTTCACTGGCAGAGACGCTTCGTTCCGCCCCGGCTTCTGGCCAAACCAACCGTCTGGAGTAAAACTTTTGTCGCCAATGTGATGCGAACGCAGAATGGATTGCCCAACCAGCACGCGTTTCTTATCGTCATGGCGAACGGTCAGTCCGAAGAAACTGCGAATGCGACTACTGCGAGGAAACACGAACTTCCCCAGGCCCCAGCGTCCGCGTCCGCCTTCTGTCTTGTTGGACTGCCCTTCTGCGCGAAAGAAATAATAGAAGGGATTCTTAACGCCTGGCACTTCGTGAAATTGATTGACATCACCGGTCAGGCCTGTCGTTCCGCTGTCTTCGTAAACAATGAATCGGCAGGCTTCCTCACGAGATGGTGCCTGTCGCAGCCCATTGCCGTCGGCATGAAAGTGATCCCAGCCGCCCGCGAAATAGCGGTCTGCTTTCTCTGGAGCGAGTGCTGCCTTCTCACCGGAAATAAAGATGCGAACTCGCACTGGGGATCTCACGCGTGGGCGTTTGGCATCCAGAGAATTCTGCACCGCCTCACGAATGAAACCGCGTAGTTCGGTATCGTTCGTAAAGAATTCGCCCTGCGTGGCTTCACGATTTTTGAATCGCGGATTCACCTTGTTGAAATGCCATGCGAGTTTCATGAGTGCATCACGACTAAAGTAGTTTGGATTTCGAATCGATCTCAAATACTCGTGTCATTTTCGTTTTGCACTCTGCAGATCAGCGACTGCGATCGCCAAACGATCAATGACTCGATGTTGCTGACATCACGCACGAGCGTTTGCTTCGTGAGGATTGTCGGAACCGATCGAGCAGGACGCAGTGCTTGCACACGCACATTGATGATCAGACGTTGCAATGAGTGAGGGGCACATCCCTGTGACGGCTCTGTCTTTGATATTCGGGAAGAACTACTCTGGCGAACAGGCGGAGTATTTTCGCATCAAAAGATTTGGCGACGTTGAGGTGAGTCAAACTTCTATGCCGATTGCGACGACGACCAAGCCGCAGTATTTGCTGGAGTATCGCTGCTTCACTCGACCGCGTGCTTCCAGCAAGACACGCAGAGTCTTGCAACAATTAACGATCGAGCTGGAAGCCGCACCATATGCCGACCGAAAAAAATAACCAATTATTTCGCCGCCTTATTTTTTGGGTAGTAGACCTCGCTAAGGACCAGTCCCAAATTACTTCCCATAGTAGCGGCACGGCGGAGGCCGTCCGGTGATGGGAAACCAGAAGGCTCGCGTCCTTCCGCTGCAACCAAAGAACGGAGACTATTTCGGGCCTATTCCTAACTGGACAGCGCCAGGTTGGGCGAGTTATTGAGCATTTTTTGGTGGGACGGATTTGATTTTGTCGGGGTCAATACCGAGTTCTACCAGTCGTTTTCGTCTGGTTTTTTGGTGGGACTTGCTGGCCTGGGCATTGCG
>JBGSVD010000192.1:0-40221 GCA_041753135.1 Planctomycetaceae bacterium | reverse complement strand
CCCTGACCTCAACTCAATGTCGCGCCCAAAATCGCTGACGAAAGCTGCTGAAAATAGAATGGAACAGCAGCGGTGGCGGTTTTTAGCGCATCGGCTCAGTAATTTCCAGGTCGAACGAGGTATCGGGACAGACTCCTAGAGCTGATTTTGGTCCGTTTTGGAGTTCACAGGTCCAAATGATTCCGTCAACCTTGCCAGTTGACCTGAACAATCACTTGAACACGCCGTTCCAAAGATGGAGAATTCTTCGGGTCCGCTGAAATCACATTTGCCCTTCTTGATTTGATTCGTCCTCTCAAAGGCACATGCTCATTTCAGGCAGTCATTCAGTTAGTTTTTCGGCATCCATCAATTCCTGACCGGATGATGGTTCTGACACGGCCAAATTCAACTCACTGAAAATAGTGCTTCATCAAGATGAAGAATTCGGGTTGTAGTTAGTGGATCTTGCTAAGGATTCCGTGGCTGCAGGACCTTTAGCAAGGTCCACTACCCGAAATTCAAAGCTTGAAAAAGCAATAGCTGCCGGATCGCCTGTCTTTTTTCCACCGTACATATCCAGTTCTAAAGGAGAGTGCAGTGAAAGCTCTCACGCGTAGTCTGCCTTCCATCGGTTTTTCACTCCTGTTCAACTTCGCTGTCTTGGTGCTTTTGCTGTTTATTCAGCGAGCATTACCGTCGTTGGCGAAGGAACTTCAACTGGAATCCATCTTCACGGAGGAGATGCCCCAGGAAGAAATTACTCGCGAACTGGATCTGCAAACGACTCCATCGGAGTCGTTGAATGTGATCGCTGGCGGGACTCCGTCAACCACTGTCGGTGCTTCCGCACAACCGGTTGCAACTCCCGTGAATGTGCAGAAGGCCGCCGTCATGAAGGAGGTCAACATTCGGCCGGTGATGACCGAAGTGGCTCTGCCAACAGATGCCATGATCGGCGAAGAGCTGGGTGAAGGCGAAATTGTTGGTGAAGTCGGTGCGATGGTCGAAGGTTACGGCGCGGCGATGGGCATCATTACGCAGGAAATCATGCGAATGATGCGTCAGGACAAGGTCACTGTGATCTGGTTGTTTGACGAATCAGGAAGTCTTGAAGACGATCGCAAAGAAATTCGCGAAAATTATCTGCGAGTCTACGAAGAGCTGGGAATTGCTTCCAAACAAGACAAAGACCTGAAGCGTGGCGGTAACGACCTTTTACTCACAGTCGTGGCCAGCTACGGCAAGGATATTCACGAGCATACTGCACGTCCGACAGACAATATTGAGCAGATCAAAGCGGCGATCGACAAGATCCAGACAGACACGACCGGCGAAGAAAACATGTGTCGCTCAATCGCGACGATCATTGCAAAGTACAAGAAGACGTCGAAGGCTCGCAAACTGGCTGTCATTGTGGTCTCCGATGAATCCGGTGATGACGGCGATTATGTCGAAGCGGCTGTCAACGAATCCCGAGCGGCCAAGGCTCCGATTTACTTTCTGGGCCGTGAAAGCATGTTCGGGTTTCCTTACGCACAACAACGCTGGGTTGATGAGCCGACCAAAGAAGAGTTCTGGATTCGCATCCGTCGTGGCCCAGAAACTCCGTATCCTGAATGCCTGCAGTGGAATGGTCTGCATTCTCGCTGGGACGCCCAATCGTCCGGATTTGGTCCGTATGAGCAGGTTCGAATGGCTCGCGAAACCGGCGGGATTTTCTTCGTGCTGCCAGGTGAAGAGGCAAGTCTGGTTGGTCAGGGTGAAATCGATAAACGCAAGTACGACTTTCTGTCGATGCGTGAGTATCAGCCCAACCTGATTTCCCGTCCGGAATACATCAAGGATCGAGCGACAAGCGAGTTTCGCGAAGCGTTGTGGCGAGTTGTCGCTCGACTGAATCCGAATGGTGACAAACTTCTGTTTCAGGAACATGATCCCGAGCTCAATATTCAGAACGAGCATTTTCCAATTGAATCTGAGGCATTCAAGGCGGCGGCACTTGGCCAGGTGGCAAGAGCTGCGAAAGCAATGAACCTGACCGATGAAGCGATTGAATTGCTGGAACGGGTGAAACCTCTGCGTGCAAAAGAAGCCACTCAACGCTGGCGTGCGGGCTACGACCTCGCCCTGGCCCAGTTGTATATGTTCCGATTGCGGCTGTATCAGTATTTGCTGGCGATGGATAAACATGCCTCCGGGATGCCAAAGCCAAAGGATCCGAAGTCCAATGAATGGAATTTCTGGTGGGACAAAGGTGCCGTGGTTGTTCCTGATGAAGCCCAGTTCGGCCGCCTGAAAACAGCATTCGGTATGAAGCTGACTCGGGAAGAGTACCTTGAGATGGTGAAGACGGAAGAGTCCGCCGCTCTCGAACGACTCAAGGCCATTCAGACAGAGCACCCGGGAACTCCGTGGGCTCGCCGAGCGGAAACAGAATTGAGTTGGGGTTTCGGATTTCGAGTCGCGGAACGTCATTGGGACGTGTCTGGCCGACGAAACGAAGCGGCCAAACGACTGCCTAAACTTTAGTCCATTGGAGAAAAGCAACGTCGATTTTTCCCCAATTGCCGGTTCGATAGCAGGTCGGGACGGCTGGTACCAAACTTGGACGATGGACAGAATCGCGGGCTGAGAATTTCGGTCCGTCGATTTCCTGCGTTGTTCTCAGGAGAATGGCCATGCTGAAGGATTTGTTGCGCACGGTCACAAGCAGGTACATGAGGTTGCTTCTGGTCGCCTGCTCTTTTCTTTTCACAGATGCGATCGTCAAAGCCGGGCCCGTTGGAATCGGCTGGACGACGCATGGCAGCGTAACAACCGCTGGTTACGTTGCGCCGGATGGAAAACTGATCCTCTTCGACGGCGGAGCAACAGGCTGGGTTCTTCGCCCTGGCGTCTATCCGCACACGTATGTTCCTGGTGCTCCAGTGTTGCTGTTACCGCAGGCCGCGGGCGACATTTGGCCGACGGTGGCAACGGTCTCACCTGCGAATAAGTTAATCCTGAGCATCAATGGTGGCCCTCTCCAGATTTTGCTGCCTGGCCAGAACTTTCCAGTCGGGGCTGCATTGGAACTGGTTCAGAATGGACCTCAAAAACTGATCATGGCGGTATCAGGATCGAGTGACCTCTGGTGCGTCGACGTCTCGACTCATATCGGCCACAAGATCAATGCGCCAACGGAGAGCTTTCCGTTTGGCTGCTCTGTTTCTGCTGTAGCAGCAGGAGGCCAGTACCACGCTTTCGCGGTCGACCATTTCGGGACCATGCATTATTACTTCGGCAACGCCGGCGTCTGGAACTCGGCGGCGATCGCAGGAGGATTGCTTCCCGGAACACCAGTCGCTGCCGATGTCTTTCCAATGGCAGTTCCTCCCGTAAACATGCTGAATGTTTCTGCGATTGATCCGGCGGGAAATCTGGTGCTCTGGAGTAAACCGACCGGGTTGCCGTTTTTGCCGCCGGTCGTTGTAGCAAACGGCCAGATTCCTGGCGGTCAACTGGAGATCGGTCACACTCCGTTTGGCCCAATGCTGTCGACAATCAGTGGCGGAAGTCAATGGAACGTCTGGATGCACGACTCCGTAACCGGCTGGGTGAATCATCTCGTCGGCCCCGGCTTTTTTGCTGGCGCACCGATTGCCTGTTCGCCGGCTGTGGGGACGTTTTTTACAGTGGATCCTTTGGGCCGTTTGGTCTGTGCAAACTGGGGAGGAACGGCGTGGTCAACAGGCTATGCGGTCCCAGCGCTGGCCTACACACCTCAACTTGTCAGACGTGAGTTGATTCCGAATCCGTCGTTGCCGCCCGCATCAGTGACGTTAATCAATTCGGGCACTGATCCGCTGGTCGTTCAGATTGTTGACCTGTTTGATCCTCGTCAGCCTCCCGAAGAGAAGATCCCGGCGGGTCAAACGTACGAGATCCAGTTAGCACGCGAATCGGGCGGAGTCCTTGAAGAGGTTTTTCTTGTCCCCGGACCAGGCGGTATTCTGCTGGAACAAACCGCCAGTCATCCAATTCCACCCGAACAACGATTCACTTTGACTTTGTGGTCCGACAAGGAAACGTACAAAGTCCTGCCATTTAAAAACGCAAAAAAGGGTCCGCCAAAATCGGTGACCGAGGGCTTTAGTCGACGAAGTCAGATCAGCCTCGGAGTTATTCCAGTCGCTCCAGGTGAACTGTTGCGTGATGGCGAGCAACTGGATCTGGTCGCAATTGCCGCTCGACTTAAGAACCCGGGTGCGGTCGTGCATTTTCCGCGTCCAATGAGCCAGCCCTGATACTCGCAGTCGCCGATTTTCGTCACCGTGTCGGTCAAGCATCGATACTCATCCGGCAGCACGGGCACGACATTCAAGAGCGTGATTTTCTTTGGCTGAGATTCGCTCGTTTGTGCATCAAGTTTTTTGTTGCGAAGAAGTTTGGAAAACCAGGATCAACTATGAACGCGTCGAATCGCAGGTGCTTCCGAATGCTCATTACATCTCTGCTGGCTGGACTGGCGATGGCCGGCCAATGGATCTCGACAGCTGCAGCCGAAGTGAAGACGGTACGCTGCCCTGCCGGAGGGCAGGCGTGGTCAGCGAAAACGGATGCTCATGGGACTGTTCACCTGCTGATGAATTCACCAACCGGGCCGCTCTACACACGATCGACCGATGACGGAATGTCATTCACGACCCCCATTGCCGTCTTAAATTCCGAAGTTCAAAAGCCGGGCCTGGAATTTATTGTCTGGGATATGGCAGTCAGTTCTGATGGGTCTGTTCATGTTGCGATGGGAACCAATGCGTGGAAGTTGAAACTTCCTAAAGAAGAATGGGGATTCTTCTATGCACGTCTCGCATCGGGTGAGGAGCGTTTTACAGCGACTAGAAACATCAACAAAAAACCGAGCGAAGGATTTTCACTGGCAGTGAGTGGCTCGGGCGATGTCACCGCCTGCTGGCTGGCGGACCGGCTGTATGCCAACGTCTCGCACGACAACGGGGACACCTTTGGGGAAACCATAGAGATTGATGCAGAAGTGAATCCCTGCAACTGCTGTACTACGAGCTGTGTTTACGGTGCTGATGGGCGATTGGCGATTCTTTATCGAGAGGAAACAAAGAACGAACGCGACATGTACGTTCTGCTCTGGGATCAGAAGCAAGGTGATTTTTCTCGAACAAAGGTCAGCCAGTCCGTCTGGAATATTGAGACATGTCCGATGACCTATTATTCAATTGTTGCGGACGGTGATGGTTACCTGGCGGTTTGGCCAACCAAAGGCCCCATTTATTTCAGTCGCCTGTCTGAGAACGGTAAGCCGATACCGCCGCGTGAAGTCAGGACACCTGGCAACACTGGAATGCGAACGGGAATGCTGATCCAGCGATCGCCAAACGGCAGCATGCTGCTGGCCTGGTCAAATGACGACGCTGTCGGCTGGCAGGAATACAGCCAGGACGGTCAGACAGTTGGCAGTCCAGGATCATTCGCAAGTCCAGGGAAAGGTGTAGCCGCTGTCGTGAATCGCAAGGGCGATTTCCTTGTGTTCCAATAGTGACCCAGGGCATTTGATCAACGCCGGTCGGATTGCAGGTGGGTGCAGGAAGCAAACTCCCTGCCATCTGAAAGGATCTGTTTTGGCAGGCGAGCAGCAGGAGAGGATTTCCCGTTGTAGAACGATTGTCCCAATCGTTCATGAGCAGTTGACACACCTGCTCGACTATAGCTTGATAATCAAGTTCCTGGCGCTCACCTATGGCGGGATCGAATACTGACGGACTGCAATTGCCCCGGTCTTTAGTCCAGCTCATGAGTAGCGATGCCGACCTTCGGAGGCACACCGCATTCAGGCCCAAACGCGAAAACAGCCCTGAAGAGAATTCTCTTCAGGGCTGTTTCATCAGCAGTCTGGATTGGTTCAGGTACCGGAGAGACCGTTACCAGTTCTTTGGACTAAGGATCCAATACCACTTGTCTTTTTCTTTATTGAAGTTCAGGTTCCACTGACCATCGTCCCACTCAAGAGACACTTCACGCCATCCCATCGGAACCTGTGGGTATGGATAGAATGGTCCGATGTAAGGCCATGCACTGGCACTGTACTGAGTCGGATAACTGACGGCCGCTGAGTTCGGATACTGAGCGTATGATGGCCATGCATGTGACGGCAGGTGCGGATTGTTGAAGCTCGTTGGAGCGTAACCCGTTGCTGTTGGATTCATGCCTGGATCCATCTGCATGCCTGGCTGCATATAGCCAGTCTGCATCATCTGTGGCGGCATGCCTGGGCCCATCAATTGGGGTGGCATACCCTGTCCCTGCATCTGCATCATTTGCGGGCTGCCAGGATAAGCACCTGCTTCAGGACGAAACGCAGTCTGAGTAATCGGACCGCTGACCTTGAGCTGATTGTTGACGCTTCTGACACCCTGAGTCTGCGATGCTGCAACACCGGCAGCCTGTCGCTGACCAACAGTCGCAACTTCACCAACCAGTGTTGCAACGCCGTTGTTGAAACGAATTTCAACATCGTAGCCAACGAGTCCTGCTCGTGACATGGACGCAGCAATCTGATTTGCGACAGCGGTATTGTCCTGACCAGCCGGAGCCGGCATCTCGCCGCTGACTCGCTGAATCGGACTTGGTTGCGCTTCAGCACCTCGTGTTACTGCCGCTCGTTCAACCTGACCGCCAGTCGCAGGAACGAAACGAAGGTTGTTTTCAACCTGTCGAATCCCTGGTACTGAACCGGCAAGCTGCTGAGCAAGAGCTCGCTGGCTGGCTTCGTGCACTTTGCCGTTCAGGATGGCAACACCATCCTTCACTTCAATTTCAATGTCGGTCCCACGAACATCACCGCTCTTCAGAGCCGAGGCCACTTCGTCGGCCTTTGCCTGATTGCGTACCTTCTCGGCTGAACCCGAGAATGGTACTTGCGGTTTCAATCGACTACCCAAAAATCCGTCCGCACTGGCAACGACCGGATTGGCCGCGATAACGCCCAGCACGAGCAACCACTTACCGTACTTTCGCATGAAAGTTCTCCTCCGTGAGGTACCTTCCGATCCGGACCGCACTCGTACTGCTGAGAAACCGTCCCGGTGGTCTACTGTCTACAATTTTCTGACGCTGACTGCATCTGGCAGACACCTCCGCCAGAAATCCAGACTGCTGCCACCGCCAACGCCAATTTTCTGTGGATCACTTTTGGATCGACCCACATTCCTGTTTCTGCTTGCACAGAAACATCATCGCGACAGCGCAACAGAACTACACAATCTTATCTTCGGTCCTGTCGTACCGTTTGGATAAACATTTCTGCTTTTTTGGCTCGTGACGGTTGTATGCTGGCCCTGGATTCTGGCAAATGCTCGTCAAACACACAGTATCCGGCTTTGAATTGAGACGTTCGAAGCTGTTGTCGGGCAGATTTTGCCGAAGCACGCCTCGATAGTGCTGCTGTTACGTCGCTGTCGCCTTGACCGACGGTGCTCTTTGGCCATACTCCCTCGACCTCAAAGAGGGTTTGTTGTTTAACCGTCAGCCGGATACGTACGTGCATGCCGCCACCAACGTACGCCTCCGGCTGACGGTTAAACGAAAAACATCTCCTCGCGACCGTTTAAAGGATAATCTTGACGGACCGCAGAGTGCGTGCAGGACATTGATTTACGTTTCATGATCGTACGAACAACTGAATCCAAAGGCATTTGTCATCCGCATGTCGGCACTTCTGGACGTGGAAAACCTGGTCAAATCGTACGGCAGCCTGAAAGCTGTTGATGATTTGAGTTTCAGCGTCGGGGCTGGCGAAGCTTTCGGACTTCTCGGCCCAAACGGCGCTGGAAAGTCCACGACGATGATGATGATCTGCGGTCTGCTTCAGCAGGACTCTGGTCAGATTCGTCTGGAAGGCAAATCGCTGAATCGAGAAATTCCCGCCAGTCGCCAGAGACTCGGCGTGGTTCCCCAGGATCTTGCGATCTATCCGGATTTGACAGCTCGGGAAAACCTGATGTTCTTCGCGGGGCTGTATCAGCTGACCGGAACGCATCGCCGTCAAAAAGTGGACGAAGTTCTGGAGCAGGTCGGCCTCTCCGCGCGAGCTGACGATCTGGCGGAAACATTTTCTGGCGGTATGAAACGGCGACTGAATTTTGCGGCCGCCGTTATGCACGAACCCGTGTTGCTGATTCTGGATGAACCCACTGTCGGCGTGGATCCTCAAAGCCGTGCCCACTTGATCGAATGTATTCGCAGTCTGCAGAAAAATGGTACGGCGGTAATTTATGCCAGCCACTATATGGAAGAAGTTCAGGCGGTGTGCTCTCGAGCCGCCATTGTCGACCATGGACGGCTCCTGGCGTGCGATGCGATCCCGGCCCTGCTGAAACAGATCCCATTCGAGATCGAATTGCGAATTGGGAACGTCGCGCTTCCCGAATCACTGGCGCTGGGCTCCGGGGCCACGGTTGAGAAAGACGGCGAAGAAACCGTCGTTCGCATCAGTACGGCGAACGTTTCGACGGAAGCCGCGTTGAATCATGAAGTGACCGACATTCTGACAATGCTGGCCAAATATTCGATTGGCGTTCGATCCATTCGAACGCACGAACCCGATCTGGAACGCCTGTTCCTGCGACTCACCGGCCACAAGCTGCGTGATTAGTCCGTCACTGTTCACGCTTTTCCCACTACATAAATAGCAGAACCAGAACACCAAGCTCCATGGACGCACTGAAGATCACATTCAAAGATCTGACTTTGCTCTCACGCGATCGCCGCGCATTGGTGATCCTGGTGGCAATGCCGATGGTCATTATTGCCATCGTGGGGTCTTCGACAGGACGCCTGCGAGCCAATCGAGAACAAAGCCGACAGGGACTTATGATTGAAGTTGCGGACTTCGATAATTCGGAGTCTTCGAAACGGCTGTCTGGTTTTCTGGCTGGTTATGAAAACGTCACAGTGCGTCAGGCTGAGATCGCAGCAGACAAGTCTGAATCGCAGATTGAGGAGCTGGAGTCCGAACGGCCTGATGGAGATATTGACGTACGGCTGGTGATTGAACCGCAGTTCGACGCCCTCATGCGAGACCTCTCACCGTCGGAACTTACATCGCCGGAACAGTCGACGCGAGAGAAAGGCCTTGCGGGTATCAAGCTCGCGTTGCTGTTCAATGAAACCGCGGCCGACCCCATGATGGAAGGCCTGGCAAAAATGCTGGTGAAGCTTTCGCTCCAGCATGCCATTCTTCCCATCGTTGCCGAAAAGGTGCCGATGTTTCGAGGTGCTGCAAATCGCGCCAAAGAGATTCCGCCACCATGGGCAGAATCCGAAACCGCAAAGCAGACCTCAACGGATACCGGAAACCGTGTGTATCAATTCTTCATCCCCAGCTACACGGTGCTGTTCGTGTTTTTTCTGGTGAACATTATGGGTCGTTCGTTTCTCGACGAGCGCGACATGGGAACACTGCGACGTCTGCGAATTGCTCCGATCTCACCCACTTCAATTTTGATTGGTAAGACTCTGCCGTTCATGATTTTGTCGCTCGTGCAGACATCGATTTTGATGATCTCCGGCAAGCTGCTGTTTGGTATGTCCTGGGGACCGCAACCTTTTCTGCTTGTTCCCATCATGCTTTGTACGTCCGCAGCAGCGACCTCATTGGGGCTGATGTTTTCGACGCTTGCAAAAACGGAATCTCAAGTCTCGTCGTTTGGAAATCTGATTCTTCTGTCCAGCGCGGGGATCAGCGGCTGTTTGGTCCCGCGTGCCTGGATGCCTCCGCTAAGCCAGAAGATCAGTCTCTTCACGCCTCACGCATGGGCGCTGGATGCGTATAGTGAAGTGCTGACCAAAGAGACGCCTGATCTTTCGGTCATCAGTCAGTCCTGCGGAGTGCTGTTGCTTTTCAGTACGATGTTTTTTGTCGTTGGACGATATCGCTTTCGTCGTGACAACTGATAACGTTACCCATGAACACGGCTAAAGCTGCCTGGTTGTTGCGGAGCATATTATGTTGGGCGACCTGAAAGATCATCGTGCCATCATCGTCAAGGGATTCCTGTTCCTCTGCGCCGGACTGATGGCAGCGGGACTGTTGCTGGTCGATCATCCTGACGTTCGAACCGCGTTGTTGCTGACGATATGCGTCTGGTGCTTTTGTCGATTTTACTATTTTGCGTTTTATGTGATTCAGAACTACGTTGACGACGGCTACCGTTTCGCGGGACTTGGGTCTTTTGTCCGCTATCTGTGGCGGCGAAATCGCTGACAATTGAACAGTTAAATAGTGAGGCCACAGTGCGAATGTCCATTTTGAAACGACTGCCTGCTCTTCTGGGGACTCTTTTCGTTCTGTTGCTGCTGATTCTTGCGGTCGCCCACTTGCACCGCCCCGGCAGCTTTGCGGATGGTGCGGGCGTCGCTATGGCGACATCGGAATCAGTCGATACCGACGCAGAGAAGCTGGCGGTTGTAGCCGACGCTCAGATTCTTGAAGCCAGTGGACTGGCTATCAGCCATTGTCAGGACAACGCAGTCTGGATGCACAACGATTCGGGCGATACAGCCAGGTTGTTTCTTGTTGGTCTGAACGGCAAAACGCTGGCTGTCGTTTCCCTGAAAAATGTCGACGCCTTCGACTGGGAAGACATGTGTTCGTTTGAGGCTGATGGGGAAAGATGGTTGCTTGTCGGCGATACTGGTGACAACGCTCGCCAGCGAGGAAAGAAGAATCCTAAATGTCGACTCCTTTTAATTAAGGAGCCAACAATCGACGCAAAAACACGAGACGCAGACAAGCCAGTCGAAATAGCGGTCGATGTCGTTTCGCAAATTGAGTTTCAGTTTCCCGACGGTCCGGAGGATTGTGAAAGCCTGGCCGTGGATACCGAGCAGCGTCAGATCCTTTTGATGACCAAAACGAATCCACTGACTTGCCGCTTGTTTCAAATGCCTCTGAATCTATCGCCCGGGAAGCAAAACGGCGAGCTTGCTCTGGTTTCAAATCTTGCCGTGCCCTATGCGACAGCAATGGATATTTCAGGCGACGGTCGATCGCTTGTGGCCGTCAATATGCTCAGCGGCGTATTGGTACGGCGGGCAAACGGTGAGACGTGGCAGCTGGCCTGCAAAATGCCAGCACAAGTCCTCAACCTTCCCGCACGACCGCAGGGAGAAAGTGTTTGCTTTGCTGCGGGTGGAAACTCATTGTTGCTGAACAGCGAAGGCGTTCGTCAGCCCTTATGGCGTGTGGCCATTCCTTCAGCGGAAGAATGACAGTATTGATGTATCAAGCCAGCGTGTCTGACGTGCCAGTTTTGCTCTCGCGATGTCGACCGGATTTGCTTTGGAGTCCAGCGGCGTCAGAAAAACGCAAACCTGTCTGGCAGCTTGTGCCCGCAAGCTTTCTGCTGCAAGTAGACGGCAAGAAAATACCAGCACGCAGCGCCAGCAAGTGAATCGCTCGATTCACTTGTCGGCACGTCGTGCTGGTAAGGCGAGTGGCAGGAAATGGCTTACCAGCCCACAGCAGAGCAGTTGTCTCAACTGCTCATGAACGATTGGGATAATCGTACTACGATGGGAAATTTTCTCCTGCCGCTCGCCTGAATTCCAGAGATCAGCGTGCTTTCAAAGCGTCGCGAATTTCACGCAGAAGCAAGACGTCTTCCGAAGGAGGAGCCGGCGCGGCGGGTGTCTGTGCTTCCTTCTTTTCAGTGACCGTTTTTGCATGGTTCACCGCCTTGACCAGCATGAAGACCACGAATGAGACGATCAGGAAGTCAAAGCAGTACTGCAGAAACAGGCCATAATTGATGAAGGCTTCCTTGACGGTTTCAGCCACCTTTCCGTCGGCATCCGGAGCTGATTTTTCGATGGTCTTTCCGATCGAATATCGCAGCTCGGAAAAGTTCACTCCACCGATGATCTTACCGACAGGCGGCATGATCACGTCGTTGACCATGGAGCTGACAATCTTGCCGAACGACGCTCCAATAATCAGGCCGACCGCGAGATCGACCACATTGCCGCGCATTGCAAAATCTTTGAATTCCTTAACCAGGCCCATTCGACAAATTCCTCTGAACAAAGTTTAAACGTTATTTCAAAATCACGCCTCATGAAGACACAGACACTCTGCGCTATCGGGCGACGACCTTAATGCGAAACCTATGCCGCAAGCTCTAAGTTTATCGGTATTCAGGATTTCTTTCCGATCAGGCAGACTCTGCTGCGCGTTATTCGCCGCTTTACCAGCTGGGTTCGCCTGGAACTGCCGGTTTTATTCTGCATGAGGCTTCCGATCGTCGAGCGTGATTTGCAAAATGCTGCAGGGCACCATGGCAAAATGCGTGAGTCCAGATTTTTGATGACGAAAACTGACCTGGCGCAAGCACCGCTCAAATCCAGTATCACTGCAGAGCGGGCCGGTGTTTGGAATGGGCAAATGTTTCAGAAAACGGCCTGACCGACCGTGAGGAAAGAATACCGGGATCTAAACTTCCCGAACCTCGAAAGCCCCATTCGATGACAAGTGGAGGCCCTGCCGGGTGCCTCCGAAGACTTAACTGCAAACCGTACTGAAGAGATCCCGCAATGAAAGTCGCTTGCCGTATCCTCACCCTGTTTTCGGCAATAGCAGTCATCGCAGCCGCGGCTTCGGCTGACGAGCTCGTTGTGAAACGAGACTTGTCGGCAAAAAGCGTTGACCAATATGTTGATGAATTGGTCCAGGAAAAAAGGATCGTGACGGATCTTGAAGTCAACGTTCGCAACGGCGAACTTTTCTTCGACGTTACGTCAGAACCAAATCCAGAGATCACAGCCTGGGTAATTCAACTCAACCTCGGCGACTCCAGCTTCAAAAAGAACTCGAAAAAATATGCGGACGATGGATTCGCGATGCCGGTTCACAGAGTCAACACCATTGATCGAAAGAAGTTGCATAGCGCGGTTTGGGTGCAGGATAAATCGGCTCAAAAGAAGTTGATCCTTCCCGAAGGAGAACTGCCGGAGTCTGGACTGTTTGGCCAGGAGCTTGCCCCGTTGAATGATTTGATGCGAGATATCCTGAAGAGCAACAACATTCCTGGCGGGACGCTGGCCGTCGCTCACAATGGAACACCGATTTTTGAACGCGGTTTTGGCTATTCCGACATTGATTCGAAAACGGCCATGCCAGCTCATGCGAACATGCGAATCGCCAGTCTTTCAAAGCCGATCACGGCGGTTGCCGTTCTGATACTGGTGCAGGAAGGAAAACTGCAACTGGATGATAAGCTGGTCCCGTTCCTCAAGTCTCACCCGGTGCATCGGTTTAATACCGACAAGCTTTCAGAAGTGGACGCAAGGTGGGCCAACATTACCATCCGTCATGTGCTCTGGCATTCAGGTGGCTGGGATCGAGGCAAGTCCCGAGACACGATGTTCCTGCTGGCGGAGATCACTCGCACGCAGCAATTAAAAAAATTGGCTCGCATTCCAGATGTTGTCAAATATCAACTGAATCAGCCGCTCGATTTCGCACCGGGAACCTCTTATGCCTACAGCAATGTTGGCTATTGTTTGCTGGGGCGAGTCATCGAGACCGTCAGCGGAAAGAGCTACGAAGACTTCGTCACAGAACGCATTCTGAAACCTGCTGGAATGACTCAGACTCGACTTGGAAAAACCCGCCTGAAGGATTGCGCTCCTGATGAAACGCACTACTACACGCAGATAGACAAGAAGGGCCCTGAGATCTGGACGCTTGCTGATAAACAAGATGCGGCTTCTGTCGCGATGGTTTCTCCGCCCTATGGACAATGGGATCTGGAGGTAATGGATTCACATGGCGGCTGGACGTCTACCGCTCCTGATCTTGTCAGGTTCATTGACGCGATCGATTCACCGACATCTCCGCTGTTGACATCCGATTCACTCCGATCCATGTTAGAACCGCCGACATTCTCTGCCGGGAACAACAACGGATTCTGGTACGGACTGGGCTGGAATGTACGTAACTCCGGAAACAAAGGCGGTCAGAATTTTTGGCATACGGGTTCGTTCGCTGGCACGTCGACATTGATGGTCCGTCGTTGGGATGGTTACACCTGGGCGGTCCTATTCAACGTTGACAAAACGGCAGACGATCGGCGCTGTGCGGATGTTATTGATGGCCCCATTCACCAGGCTGTGAATAAATCACAGAGGCAGTGAGACCTTCAATCGCCACTCGATCGACGATGCGATTGGGTAAATGTTTGGTTCGCTCGATCACACGGAGTGTTCAGGAAATGTCACCTCAGCAGATGCAGGAAATTCTCCAGCAGTCATTCACAGACCGTCCACTTTCTCGATCGGAAAGAAAGGACCTTGCGGAGCAAATCGCCGCAAAGGGTCTCAACTCGCAGCAGCTTTCCGTCTTCCGCAGCCTGGCTTTTCAACTGGCGAACCAGTTTTCCGGAACTGCTCCATGCTCGGAAGTGCTGGAATGGCTGGAAGAAGTGACCAAGGTCCTCCAGCGATTTGTGGCAGAGGCGGAAAATCAGATTTGCGAGGCATGGTTCAGCCCTCAATCCGATTGCCCCAATCGAATACGATCGTTGTTTGCCCAGGCAAAATCGTCGGTCGATGTTTGTGTTTTCACAATCACAGACGACCGTCTGACTTCCGCAGTCATGGATGCTCACGGTCGTGGTGTCAAGATTCGAATCATCACCGACAACGACAAAGCAGCCGACCTGGGTTCCGATGCTGATCGCTTTCTGGAAGCGGGTGTCGCGTTGCGAGTTGACCGGTCCGACTACCATATGCACCACAAATTCGCGATTTTTGATCAAACCGTGCTGCTGACAGGAAGTTACAACTGGACTCGAGGAGCGGCGGAGAACAACGAAGAAAACTTCATTGTGACCGACAATCGTAAGCTGGTTGCTGAATTCAGCAAAGTCTTCGAAGTCCTTTGGCGTCAATTCAGCGACTGAGCATTCCCGATTCCTCCGCTCAACAAAGCCGGGCGTTCAGTTGACAATCGCCACTCGATCCGCGCTCATTCGTGACTTTCCGAGCGTTCTTGTGATTCCTGAACATGGTGGGCAAGGACTCGCGAAAAGATCAATTTCTCTACATTTCCGCGCAGTGAATCCACTGCAGCCTGACCTGTCTGACAGATAACACTGAATTTCATGAGCAGAACTCAATCAATCGACGGAATTACGCTGCACCTTGGAACACCAGATCCAACCGAAGGTGAATGGATTGGCCAGCGCGAGGTTCTGAAACAACTTTTGGCGTGCTGGCTTGTCGTCGATCCTCGCGATCTGCCGCTGACGCCTCGACTTGTCGGAACCCCCGGCATCGGCAAAACCACACTTGCGATTTCTGGAGCCAGACAGCGTGGCCAGGAACTGTACATCTACCAATGCACAGCCGACACTCGCCCGGAAGATCTTTTGGTAACTCCCGTATTGGCGGAAAGCGGCAAGATTGCCTACCACGCTTCGCCTCTTGTCACCGCGATGCTGCGAGGCGGCATCTGCATTCTGGACGAAGGCAACCGCATGAACGAAAAGTCATGGGCCAGCCTTGCTCCCTTGCTTGACCATCGACGATACGTCGAATCCATCGTGGCCGGCATTTCGATCCCGGCTCATCCGGACTTTCGCTGTGCGGTCACAATGAATGAGGACGAATCCACTTTCGAAATCCCGGATTACATTCTCAGCCGATTGCAGCCGACACTCACTCTGGGCCACCCGGCGCGTGAAGATGAACTCGCGATCCTGAAGTACCATCTGCCATTTGCAGATGATCAGATGCTCAGTCTGACGGTCGACTTTCTGCAGGAGTCGCACTCTTTGAATCTCGACTTCTCAACACGAGATGGAATCAACATCCTGCGATTCGCGCTGAAACGAATTGCTCAGGATCCTTCTCATCCGCTTGCACGCGATGACGCCTGGCGTGAATCGCTGGAGAAATGTCTGGGTCAGGATGCCGTGGACCTGAAGTCATTGGCCGACAAACGAAGTCAGTCACTTGGCGGAAATATTGTGCCGATGGGCCTGGGTGATTTCTTCTTCTCGCCAAACGACCCGCTTCATCCGGACGCAGTCTTCGGCGATGACGATGACTTTGATGATGACGACATCGATGACAATGATGATGACGATGACGACGATGAAGATGGAGACGAAGACGGCGAAATGGAAGGACGTCGTTGATCCGCGTTTAGCGAATTTCGTCGATCCCAGTTGCGATCATTCGTCTTCGAGCCCGGCGAAAAGCCCTCCCAGCGATGATCGTGACGGACTCTCGTCGCCGCTTTCAGCCGGCGCTTCGTTTTCCTTCTGAGTTCCACGCACAAGTCCGCGCAGTGTTGTCAGAGTGTCGGCGTCTTCCGGTTTCTTATCACGTCGCCATCGTGCGATGCGAGGAAATCGGACGGCGATTCCGGCTTTGTGGCGGTTTGATATCTGCAAACCCTCAAAGGCAAGCTCAAAAACAAGTTCGGGTTTGACACTTTGAACCGGACCGAAACGCTCCAGTGTATTCTCACGAATGAACGCGTCGACTTCCTGGATCTCGCTGTTTGTGAGTCCCGAGTACGCTTTTGCAAACGGCACCAGCTGCCCCTGATCCCAGGCCGCAAAAGTGTAGTCTGAAAATTTTCCAGCACGACGTCCGTGCCCTCGCTGAGCATAGATCAGCACTGCATCGCAATGGTACGGTTCGACTTTCCACTTCTGCCACAATCCGGCCACGCGACCAACCCCGTATTCGGACTGGGCACGCTTCAACATCAGCCCTTCCACTTGTTGGTCGCGACTCGTTTGACGGAGCGAGAGAGCTTCATTCCATGACGCCGAAGTCAGGATCGGTGAGAGTGCAATCGAATGTGTCGCTGATTGTGTCGCTGATTGTGTCGCTGATTGCATCGGTGGATTCGGCTTGCCGTCCAGCGATGTCTGATGCAAGTTCTCCAGCAGCAGTCGGCGGTCGGAAAGTGCGGATGTTCGAATATCACACCCTTCGAATTCCAGCAGATCGAACGCAAGAAATCTGACAGGCACGTCGACCAGAAGTTTCTTGCCGACAGACTTTCGAGTGATTCGTTTTTGCAGATCGGCAAATGGCAGGACCTTTCCGGATTTCCAACCGACCAGTTCTCCATCCAGAACCGTTCCGTCAGGCAAACTTGCGGCGGCCTTCAGCACCTCCGGAAATCGCTCGGTCAGCAGCTCTTCACCACGTGACCAGATGAATGTCTCACCACTTCGACGAACAATCTGCGCGCGAATGCCATCCCATTTCCATTCGATGATCCAATCAGAAATCGGGCCAAGATCCTGAGTCAATTGTTGTTCGCAGTTTCCACCGAAGAGCGAACTCGCATCGGCTTGTTCAGCGATAAACGAATTTGCCAGGCAAAACGGATACGGTCGGGAAATATCGGCATCATCAGTGTCGGTCGACAGCAACGATGCAAAAAAATCTGAACTGGGGCTCCACTGACCCATCAGACGATGCGCAATCACATCCGCCGGTACACCGCTGAATTCCGCCAGTGCTCTTACCACGAGCTTCTGCGAGACTCCAACGCGAAATCCACCGGTCAGAAATTTGTTGAACACGAACCGTTGCTGCGGACTCAGTTCATTCCATGCGGAAAGGATATGCGTTTTCTTTTCTTCTTCCGACAATTTGGGCAGAGTCAAAATGCGATCTTCGATCCACTCCGCAAGCGTGCCGATTGATTCCATTTTCGGCGGCGGAAGCATGAGTGCGATGGTTTCGGCCAGATCACCTACAAAGTCGTAGGTTTCATCAAACAGCCAGCCTGGAATTCCGGACAACTCCGCGCACCATTCGCGAAGCTTACCGACGGGCACACAGCGTCGCGGCCGATTGCCACACAAGAACCACGTTGCCCAGGCTGCATCCGCAGGATTCACGTCGCGAAAATACAGCGCCAGGGACGAGACTTTTTGATTCGTCTTCGTCGTTTCGTCAAGTTCCTGATAAAGCTGAGTAAAGCGTTTCATGAACGTTCATCGCAGGAAAACACCGCTTAAGACGAAGCCCGAACGTGTAGGGTGTGGCCAGGCGTCATCGTGGAGGTCCGACAGTTATTTCGACGCCTGTCCTTACTTCAGTCAGCCAACAGCAGACGGATCGAGTTCTTCCGGTGAATCCGAAATTTCATCCTCTTCCGTAACTGCGCTGGATCCATCGGCATTGAACTTGGTCACCACCGCGCGAGCCTGCTTGCCGTTTTCTCGGAGCCAGCGAACCATCGGACCAGTGTGTCCGTGTGTGACCAGAATATTCTCGGCCTGCGTTTCTTCGACGGCCTTCAACAGTCCAGGCCAGTCCGCATGGTCCGACAACGGGAAACCGCGATCCACCGAATTCCATCGTCGAGTTCCTCGAGTCAGCATCCAGCCTGATGCCATCGCCGTGGATGTTCGACCAAATTTGGTGACCCATGCGGAATTGGCAACGGACGGTGGAGCCACCACCAGAACACCGCCCCAGTCTTTTCTCGCCGGAGCCTGTTTGGGCAGCCAGGTTGTCGGAAGCTCTACGCCACTGGCACGATAATCTTCATTCAGGAGTTCGACCGCCGGGTGGCAGAAAATTGGTCCGATCGAAGAATCAACCCCTGCGATGAGACGCTGTGCTTTTCCCAGTGAGTACGCAAGCAGCAATGCTACGATGCCTTCATCGCGGCACTGTTTCCACCATCGGTTAATATCGTCAAACACTTCCTGCTGAGGCAGCCAGCGATAGACGGGCAGCCCAAAAGTCGACTCGGTCACAAACGTGTGACATCTGACATGTTCAAACGGCGCGCAAGTGCGATCGGGCTCAATCTTGTAGTCACCACTGATGACCCAGATTTCTCCTCGATATTCCACACGAACCTGCGCTGACCCCAGAACATGTCCGGCCGGATGAAATGAGACTGTCACGCCATTAAGCGATTGCGTTTCACCATAGGTCAATGTCGCAATATCTGCCGAGGGTCCCAGTCGTGTCCGCAGTATTCGTCGACCTTCACGAGTGGCCAGATACTTTTCCGAGCCCGGCCTGGCATGATCGGCATGCGCGTGCGTGATGACGGCTTTGGGAACCCGGCGCCAGGGATCAATGTAAAAGTCGCCGACTTCACAATAAAGTCCGGACCGAGTCTCCTGAATCAACGCTGCCATAGATAAAGATCTTCTTCCCGAGTTAGCGGAACGGCGCAAGTCGTCCGGTGACGGTCCTCAAAAAACTTGTACAAACCGGACGGCTCGCGCCGTGCCGCTTCAAATTGAAACCCAGAGTGATCACCATTGGGCTCACGCCCTTCCGCTGCAACCAAAGAACGGAGACTCTTTCGGGACTATTCCTGAATGATCGGGTCGACAACACAAACAATCCACCGCCGCCCGATTCGTTACTTCAGTGCATTCGTTACTTCAGTTCAATTGTCAGTCGACTGCAGCTTAGGCCGGTCGCGTCACTGCGATCCTTAAGCGATGCCGCCAGATTGCCAATCGTCCGTGGCACGGTCTGCTTTGTTTCCTGACCGTCCGGTCGAATAATGCTGACGGGCTGATCCAGGTCGAGCAACTGGTCGCTCAAAAGAAACGTCAGACTGGCTGGCGAACACTTCTCGACACGGATCGTATTGCCTTCAGCAACGGCTGTCACTTCATCACCGGCCGCCGCGTTTGCCGCATCGACCTGAAGCCAATAGAAACGCGAATGCCGTACATCGTCCTGGACCCAGACGATTTTCTTCGGCCAGCCATTACGTGTGAATTTGGACATCCACGGAACTGCAACCGCATCTTCAAGATTCATCCAGTGCCCGCGACCCTCGTGCAACTGGACCTCGTGAACATAACCATCTGGATCCGCATCGCGCAGGTTCGCAAGTTTGACTGACCATTCTCCGGCAATTTTATTGCGATTGTAAGCCGCATCTTTGGCCCCCATGTGGATTGTGAAGCCAATGTTTCTCAATCCTTCAGGGCGTGCCTCATTCGGATGACCGGCCATCATTGCCGCAGCGGCCAGTCGATCGGCCATACGAGGCGCGAGTTGGTAAACACCATCGCCGCCTGCCGAGTATCCCATAAAGTAGATACGATCGGGACTGACGTTTTCAAAAAGGATCATGTCAGTGATCAAACGATCAAAGAACTGATCAATATGGTCCTGATGCCACAAATTCCATGTGTTTGTGGGGGCTCTGGGCACAAGGTAAATTCCTTCAGCCGGCTGATAAAGTCGCTTCTGATTTTCGTACTGCTGATCATTCACCGCAGCCGTCGTTCCACCACCGCCGTGCATCGAGATAAACAGACTGCGTCCACCGGCCGGCGCGTCGCCGAAAGTCTTGTACCAGAACGGCATTTTCAGCTCACCGATCACCAGTTCACGGGCGTCAAATTCAGCTTTGTAATCGGACTTCAGGAACTCCGCGCGAGCAGACCAGAGAAGTTGTGAAGCAGCTTCGGCATCCTGTTTCGACATTGCACTGGTGGCGATTGGTTGAGCAGACACGGCATCCAGCGATTCGTCGTTCAGTTCGTGGGCCTGTAACCAGGACCTGAGGCCAGAAATCGATTCGGATTCGCTCGCTGTCTGCGATTGAGCGACTTCACACGATAACAACAGAGCGACCAGGGAACAGAGCTTTACGTAGGAGTTCAAGGAATCGACACTTTCAAGAAATAGTTTACAGGTGAACAAAAGGCCGTGCCGAGGGACAACCCGACTTCGGAAAGCACATTGATGTCGAGTCAGGCAAAGTAGAACCAGTATCGTCCATCGTTCGTTCTCACGCAGAGTTGTATCCATCAGGACTCATCTGGCAAGCCAGTCGAGCAACTCCGGATCCGTTGCTGTTGAGCCGCGAAAGCGAAACCTGTTTTCCGTTCAGTCTTGCAATGCACTGGATCGATCTGCGTGTTATCCCTCATTCACGATGTCTTCCACTTTCGTAAGGGGAATCACCACTGGCGCAGTGGTACAGAACATGCGGATGAGGACTGCCGGGGGCCGTTAGAGTTTACCTGATCGCTAAATCCACTATGTGATTCGGGAACAACAGTCGATTGATGAGACACGGGCAGAAGTTGGCCGCCATCTGCGTGATGCGCTGCTTTGCTTGTTGGACGGCTGTGGTGTTGACAACCGCCACAGTGACTCCTCGAAGTTGGTCAGAACAAGAGTTCTTATCATGTCAGAAAAAGATAAACAAGAATCAGCAACCCCGGAAGGCACCGAAAAGCCCTCTGGCGGCGGGAGCATTGTCCCGTGGATCGCAGTTGGCGTTATCAGTGCGGGCCTGGGCAGCGCGTTGCCGTTCATGCTGGGCGGACAAAGCCAGGCCGCGGACGAAAACGGAGAGCACGCCTCTGAGGACGGAGATTCAGAGTCCTCAAAGGAAAGCGAAGCCACGAAAAAGGCAAATCGCGTTAAGGCATTTACGCTTCCCAAAGAGGAAGAGACGATCTTTGTGCCGTTTGGGGGCGAAGAAAAAGATCGTGGTGTGGTCGTGAATCTGGATGATGGTCGCATGTCGCGTTATCTGCGAGTCGCCATCACGATGCAAATTCCAAAGTCAGCAGAAGAAGATTTCAAAAAGCGTGTAGAAGCAAAAAAGATTCTGCTGCGTAACTGGTTGCTCAGCAAAATCTCGGACCTGGGCCTTGATGATATTCGCGGGGCGGCTGGTCAGAATCGACTGCGTCGCGAGATTCGCGACCATTTCAACAGTGTGTTGTGTCCAGACGGTTACGAACAGATCTACGACGTCCTGTTCGAAGAATTCAACGTACAATGACATCCGAATCCGTTTCCAGTATCGACTTTTCTGCACCGCGCCGATTGGCAGGAACGGCGAACCGCGCGCTGTCGTCATGGAACGCGACAGCCACATCGCTGCTTCAGGAATATTGGCAGGCGCTGCTGGGGCCTCGAACAACACTGCAGCCCGCAAGGATCGATTCGTCCGTTGCGCAAAAAGCGCAGCAGGCGCTTCCGGATCCAGGTTATGCGGCGATGCTGAAGGTTGGCGAAGACCGATTTGACGCCATGATTGCGTTTTCAAATCGCGTTGTACTGACACTTGTCAGCGAAATGCTGGGAACACTGGGGGACGAATGGCCCGAACAACGCGCACTGACTCCTGCCGAATTTTCCTTGATCGAACTGCTCTTTGGTGAAATTGCGAGAGCACTCAGCCAGGGCTGGCCGGAAGTGGAGCCGCTTCCTGTTGAAATGGATCAGGTGATCATCAGGCCATTGCGCAGCCGGATCTTTCAGCCGCGTGAAAATCTCGTTCGAATTGTGGTCGTACTTCACACGCCTGTGGGTGAAGAAACATTTGTAATGTTGATGCCGCAAGCCGGACTGTCATCAATTGGGATCAACGATTCTGCAGTGCCTCCGAGCAACGAGCAGGTGGCTTCTCCGCAGATGCGAACACTGGCCGAAGGTCTTCCGGTCACGATGTCCGTCAGCCTTGGCAAGGCATCGATTACGCTTGGAGAAATGAACCGGCTTTCTGTAGGAGACACGTTAGTACTTGATCAGTCGTCCGGCAGTCCTTTGGAAGCAAAGATTGCCGGACGCCTGCAGTGGTTAGGCTTCCCTTGTCGGCTGGGGCAGCGACAGGGGTTCCGAATTTTGGCGTCCAGAAAAGATTGAGGAGACAGGCGTGAACGAATCGTCTGCCGAAACCCTCGAAGCGACCGAATCGGCGCTCGACCAGATTATGCCAGGCGGAGAACCGTCCGTTCCTGAGGCACATCCGGTTGAGTTTCCGCAGGTGTCGCGTACTCGAGCCAGCACGGCTATGCCGCTGGAACGATTTGCAGAAGTGAGTATCGAAATCTCCGTGGAGATTGGTCGAGTCACCATGCCGATCGGTGAACTTCTGAAACTTGGAGAAGGTGCTGTCGTCGAGCTGAATCGAGCAGTCTCTGAACCAGTTGATGTGATGGCTCAGGGTGTGCGAATTGCGAGCGGTGAAGTCGTCGTGATCGATGATCGCTTTGCCGTCCGTATCACTGAAATTGTGAACGCGGAAGTTGGACGTGAATCATCGTCACGCCATGCTTCTGGCAGAAAATGACGAGTGGAAAATAATGTCCGAAAAGTAAACTGCAGAACGTACGGAGCAGTTCACTTTGGAAATAAGAGATCAGGAACGTCTAAGAAGATCGGAATTGGCTCTCGGAGAACAACAGAAGACAGGGAAGACGACTCATGAAGAGTGCCTGTCCGGGTTTTGTGAGAGCTAAGAGAGAATTGTTGGAATCGGGAACTCAGGGACGAGACCGTTCATGCAGACATTGGAAAAGCAAATTCCTGCGAAACGCGGAGCCGCCGGCGCAAAGAGAGCCATGGCTCATGCGTCGTTGTGCGTAACGTTGTGCTGCTTGTCCACGACACTCCTCTGGACAACGACCGCCAACGCACAGTCGGTACAACGACAGGCTGGCCGAGTCTCTACGCCAACTGGCCGCTCGCAGTCGTCGGATTTTCAGAGTCTCGATCCGGAGCTTGCAAGACTGTTGCAGCAACAGAGAGCATCTGAATCTCGAACGGATCGTTTCGGAAGCACGCAAATTGAGTCAGTGGCGTTTCGCCCGACGCAGGAACCAACTGAAGAACGCGCGTCGCGTATTTCCACGACGGCTCCAACGACATCGCTGCGAGCGACTCCGGTCGTTTTGACGGAGGAGCGCGAGTCAGCGGCTGCAAAGACGACGAATTCTTCAGCGACAAGCGAGATGTTTCTGGATCTGACTCAGGAACGATCGTCTGGCGATGAGAGTTCACCACGCAAGCCAGTTGGAGAACGCGGGGCTGAAGTTTCGATGTCAGAAAGTCCGGTGCAGGTGCTCACACGTGCCGTTGCCTGGATCGTCATCGCTTTGTGCCTGTTCAGCCTTGCCGCTTTGGGCCTACGTCGCTGGCAGCGTCAGCGCGGACTCCTGCCAACAACAAATTCACGCTCGCGAGTGATTGAGACATTATCCGTTGGTCCAGGCCGCACTGTATCACTGATCGAACTTGCGGGCTTTCGAGCTCTCGTGGCTTCAGATGCAGGAGGCATCAAGCAACTGGTGCTGGCTCCAACTTCTTTTAACGATGAATTTTCGCAGGTCGACAATGAGATCTCTCACGCGCCTACACTGGAAACCAACTACACCGAAGTTGCCGGAATGACGAAGCTCTGAATTCTTTTCGCATTGCTTTCTTCGCATGGATGCGGAGATGGCAGGTGAACGTTGTCAGCGTTCCGACGGAACGCTGACATTTATCCATCGAATTTCTTTTCCAAGAACCCAGGCTGCCGGAATGGATTCCGCACAGACAATTCAGCAGATCGTCGAATCTGACGGGTTTCAAAGCCTCTCGCCACAAGTCAAGGTTGCCTTGTTTCTTGGTGGGATGGCCCTGATCTCCGCAGCGATGGTGACAATGACGGCGTTTACGCGCATTGTCATTGTGCTGTCGTTTGTTCGGCGTGCTTTGTCGACGCAGGAAATTCCGCCAACACAGGTCATTCTTGGTCTGTCGCTGTTCCTCACACTATTTGTGATGGGGCCAACGCTGACAAAAATTGAAAATGAAGCTGTACGCCCTTACCTGAATAACGACATTAATGGCCAGGAGGCCTGGTTCAACGGAAAAGAAGCACTGCACGAATTTATGATTCGGCAGACTCGAAAAAAAGACATCGCACTCTTCGCTCGTATGGCAAACGTCACCACCATCGCAACGGCAAAAGACACGCCGATGGATGTGCTGATCCCCGCCTATGTGATCAGCGAATTGAAGACCGCATTCATCATGGGCTTCTGTCTGTATATCCCTTTTATCCTGATCGACCTTGTCGTCTCCGTCATTCTTATGTCGCTCGGCATGATGATGATGCCGCCGATGGTGATCTCCACGCCGTTCAAGATCCTGCTCTTCGTGCTGGTTGACGGCTGGCAGCTGATTGCGAGGGTATTGAGCATGAGTTTCCACTAACAAAACGCAACGCATGACCGTCAGCGGTATTTGTTATCCGCACGAACCAACGAACCAACGAACCAACGAATCTGAACAATCCACTTTGTCGTCCACAGAAATTCCCAGAGAATAGCCTCGTCGATTATGTCCACTCCAGTCATCACAACCAAGACCGCCACCGGTAACTGGCTGCAGCAGAGCGAAACACTGCTGTCGTTCGGTATGATCGTCGGCCTTGTCGTTATGCTGGTGCCTTTGCCACAGTGGTTGCTGGATCTTTTGCTGGCCGCGAACCTCGCGGCAACCGTCCTGTTGTTGCTGGTCACACTCAGTGCCAAGCGGGCTCTGGAACTGACGGTCTTTCCATCGCTGTTGCTTCTGTTAACTCTGTATCGCCTTTCACTCAACGTTGCGACAACTCGCTTGATTCTCCTGGAGGGTGACGCCGGGATGATCGTCACGGCATTCGGAAACTACGTTGTCGGCGGCCAGCTGGTCGTCGGTATGACGGTCTTTCTGATTCTTGTAACGATTCAGTTTATGGTCATCACCAAAGGTGCTGGCCGAATTGCAGAAGTGTCGGCTCGATTCACATTGGACGCGATGCCGGGCAAGCAGATGGCGATTGATGCCGAATTGAATGCTGGCAGCATCAACGACAAAGAAGCGAGACGACGACGCGACGAACTGTCTCGCGAGACAGAATTCTACGGGGCGATGGACGGTGCCAGTAAGTTCGTACGCGGTGATGCAATTGCCGGCTTGATCATTACTGGCGTCAATCTTGTTGGCGGTGTGATCATGGGAGTCGTGAACGGCTTGTCGTTCACGCAGTCGATTCGAACATTCGCGATTCTGAGTGTCGGCGACGGTTTGGTGACTCAAATCCCGGCGCTTGTGATCGCAACCACGGCCGGTATTCTGGTTACCAAGACAACATCGGAAGACAGCCTTGGTGACGAAATCGGCGGTCAGCTCTTTCATTCTCGCAGGTCCATCTGGGTTGGCGCGGGAATCCTGGCTTTGATCGCCATGATGCCTGGCCTTCCGAAGATTCCTTTTCTGGGCGTCTCACTGGGAATGGTCATGCTGGCCAGACGCAAATCGCCGGAACCGGTGGAGGCGCCAAAACCAGAGGGCACGGATCCTGATCAACCGACTCAGCCTGATGATGAAAAACACCTCGATGAGTTCCTGCTGACAGACCGCGCGGTTGTGGAAGTCGGTGCCAGACTCGTTCCGTTCATTCAGAGTAAGCGAGTGAAGGGATTGTCTGAACGCATTACCGCGTTGCGACGCGAGTTCTCTCGCTCCCATGGTTTGTGGATTCCACCAATTCGCGTCAACAGCAATTTGACGTCACTTCAGCCGGAAGAGTACCGCATTCTTGTTGCGGGACGACGCGTGGCTGGAGGCGAATTGCGGACAGAACAATTGCTGGCGATCCTGCCGGAAGGTCGTCAGGTTAGTGTCACCGGCGAACCAACAACAGAGCCCGCATTTGGACTGAATGCGCGGTGGATTATTTCGGAGAGTCGTCGCCTTGCTGAAATCCAGGGTTGCACCGTCGTGGATCCGCTGAGTGTTCTCATCACTCATCTTGGCGAAGTTCTGAAACGTTTTGCTCATGAATTACTGACCCGAGAAGCGCTCAAGCAGATGCTTGATCGAGCCCGGGAATTTGCCCCGACCATTGTTGACGAGATTAAACCGGAGACCATTCGCATGGGAACACTTCATCAAGTTCTGGTGCAGCTTGCGGAAGATCGAATTCCACTTGCTGATATTACGCTGATCCTTGAATCCATCGTCAATCATGCTCCGCAAGCCAAGAGCAGCGAAGAGCTGACCGATCACGTTCGTGTCGATCTGGGCCGTCTTGTGTGTGAACGCTTTCGAGCATCCGACGGTCGGCTTCGAGTGATCGCAATGGAACCGCGACTTGACACTCGGATGCGTCAGTCTTTGCATCAGGATCAGTTGGCGCTTGGAGCTGGTCCGTTGACTCGGCTGATCGAAGCGGTCAGCAAGGCCGCGAAGGACTCCGAACGCCGCCAGGAACCGCTTGCGTTGCTGGTGGATCAGAAAGTCCGCCGACCGCTGAAGCGTCTGCTTGCCAGAACAACTCCGGATGTTGGTGTGATCGCGTATCAGGAAGTTCCGAATGATCTTGTGATCGATTCCTCCGTGATGATGCAGTATGACGACATCATCGGTCCTGACGCGACTGCTGAAACGCAACAAGCCCGAGGCGCTGCGTGAGCAGAATAGTACGGAGATGAAAAGTGAATTGTTCTCAGTCTCAATTTTTGCCGACGCTCACCGGAATCCTTCTGAAAATGCACATCAACAACGAAATAGTAATCGATCGACGCCCGTGGGGTCGCGCGTGTGGATTACTTGTCAGCTGCGCGGTGATGCTGATCGGCATCGCTCGCGAAGTTGGACCAGCCGAAATAGTGCTGAGGGCAGTCACTGCCGCAGCGATCTCTTCAGTTTGTGTTCGCGTGTTCGTTCGAATTCTTCAGAAGATGGCAGACAACGGAGCCAACAGCGATTCCGCCTGATCTGCAAACAGACAAACGAACTTTGATTTTAGCACTGCCTGACACAATAAAGATTGCGAAATCATACAAATGAGCACTCGCATGCATTCCGCTGTACGAGCCTATAATAAAGTCTGCACGATGGACCTTCGGGATCGCCTGATCCTTGAGCATCTGTCGTACGTGCGCCATATTCTGGGAAAGATGCTGGGAGCGTTGCCGGATTATGTAGACAACGAGAATCTGGAATCCGCCGGCATCCTCGGGCTGGTGGAAGCGGCCGGCCAATTTGACCCGAATCGTGGGACCGCTTTTACAACATTCGCCTATCAGCGTATTCGTGGAGCGATCCTCGATGAACTGCGCCGCAATTGTCCTGTCCCTCAGGCGATTCTTCAGAACTGGGCTCTGATTCGCGATTCGTCGATTCATATGGACCCGCCGCTGACACCAGAAAAGCTGGCTGCGGCTTCCGGCCTGTCGATTCGGGAAGTAGAAGACTGTCTTGTGGCCATGCGGTTGACGCGGCCCGAGAATTGGGCCGATGAACTGGGGGAACTTCCTGTCCCGGGTGATCGCAACACGCAGGTTGATGCCGGTTCTAACCGTGCTGAAGAAAAGCGAGTTCTGACTGATGCCATCGAGCAGTTGCCCGAAAAGATGCGAATTGCCGTGACCCTGTATCACATGGAAGATCTTCGCATGAAGGAAATTGGCCAGGTGCTTGGTCTGTCAGAGTCCAGAGTTTCTCGCTTACTTGCAGCGGCCGAAGTTCAATTGAAGTCGATCGTCAAAAGAAGACACAAGTAGCAATCTGGCAGCACGGTCGCCTGTCGTCGAATCCTGAAGCCATCACAGAAACAGAATATTTCGAGAAGAGCGAACTATGAGTGCCGTTATGATTTCACGTGGTCGTGTGTTGTCCAGTCAGCAGGTTCGTTTCAGTGAGGCGCCTGTTCGGCTGGGATCGAAGTCTCGATGCAACAATCAAGATTCGACGGTCTCCGTGCGAACAGATCCTTTAACAGGTGACGTTCTTGCAATCATTGTGAATTGCGGTTGTGGGGAAGTTACAGTTGTTGAATGTTCGTACGAAACGGAATGCATCGGTGACCATGGTGAATCCATGAAAGAGATTACCGCAGCATAGTGCCATCTTGAAACTTAACATGTGGGGTCACACGGGGCAAAAGACTTCCGTCTGACATGCGGTCTGGCGGAGCAAGAGCGACCGGCGGCCGATTCGCAGAGATCCCCAATAATTGTTCACGATTCTCGCCTCCCGCAGGATGCGCGCCGTGTTTGCATGAACTTGAAATGACTCGGACGATCCCCGGAATTTCTCGGGGCCGTTTTCGTCAGGAAAATACACCCGGAGTGTGTTGCCATGGATGGCACCAACAAAACTGAAACACGACGACGCGGTTTGCTTGCCAAACGAAATATTGTCGTCACGTCTCGACTCGTTTGTCTGTCCCTGTTCTTTGTTTGCATGTTCAGTGGCTGCGCGACGTCTCGAAATTTGCTGCTGCGATCGCTTGGAGTCGACCCCGCGCTGGCATCGCAGAGCAAAGCATCAGGCGACCTTTCCTGCGGCTCTGCGGAATTGGCAACTTCTGTGGGACGGCCCGAGGAACCTCGTCCGCTCACCGCAATGCCGATTCCACCGGCCCCGGCCGGATTGAATCAAAACAATATGCCGGCTTCGCAGTTTCCAGGCTCACTGCAGGCAATGCAGCAACAGCAAGCAATGCAGCAACAGCAGGCAATGCAGCAACAGCAGGCAATGCAGCAACAGCAAGCAATGCAGCAACAGCAAGCAATGCTGCAACAGCAGGCAATGCTGCAGCCGCAGGCAATGCTGCAGCCGCAGGCAATGCTGCAGCCGCATCCGATGCAAGGCTTTCCACCTGAAAATCAGATGCCTGCTGGATGTGGCGTTGTGGGGCATGCCACAATCACGCCGATGACACAGTCTGGATGTCTTCCGGACGCTTCATGTCAATCGCAACAAATGGCAAAGGCCGTTGTCGATGAAAAGCTAAATGAATATGACTCAAGATTGGCAGAAATGCAGGCTGTGATTGAGCAGCTTCACGACTCCGCCGCATTGACAAGCACCGTCGTTGAATCGATGACAAAAGAGCTCAAGCGTCAAAAGAATCAGCAGGGCGAATACGAAAAAAAGCTGAATGAGGCGCAGCGAGATTACGACGATGCGATGGATTCCGTTTCAGAATTTATCGAGCAGTTGGCGATCCCTCCTTCCGAAAACTCGGCTCCTCCCGCAGCTCTTACTCCTCCTGTCAGCGGAGCGCCTATGATACCGCAGCAGTCGAACAGGCGATCCAGAATCCCGGTTCGTGCGGTTCAGAATACCGTGAACCTTCCTGCGGTAAACTGAGTTTAAACGATGAACGTCTCTTCAAATCGAACGATGTGGCCAAACAAGCGATTGTTATGCCTTGCCATCACTTTGGCCACTTCGTTGAGCGGATGCCACCTGCATGATGCTCCCGCGGAGCAACGCGTTCCTGCCGTATCAACTCGTTTTACATCAAGTGCTGACAATGGGAAGAAGAAGGATCCTGTCGACAAGGCTGAAGTCCCAACGCTGCCTGCTCTGCGAGTCGGACTTGTGATGCAAAGCAGTGTCGATTCCGTACACACGCAGTTCGCCGGAAGCCTTGGCACAGTCCTGTCACGAGAACTTCAACTTTCCAGCGGCTCAATGACTGTTCAGCCGCTTGCCAGTCTTGAGGCGAAGTCCCGCGTCCCGCAATGGGACACTCAGCCTTCCGGAAACGTCATTTCCGTGTCATTCACCGATGCACAGGATACACTGCCGTCGCAAATGCCGCCGAACCCGATGTTGATGGCCTTAGCGCCTCCTGTGGTCGACCAGATTCTTGTCGTGCGTGTCATTGAATATCGCGCCTACTTTCCTCTGCTGGCAACTCTTGAACTGCGCGTTCTGGACGGCGAAACTCAAGATCCCATTTTTGCCACAACGGCGACCTGGTCAGGTGTGGACTATCGCCTTGCCGAAACGCAGAATTCAAGAACCTGGCGGGACAGGATTCTTTGCCGCGAATCAACGTGCGACCCCTCGCCGTCTCACAACAGCCCGCAGGCATTGATGCATGAAATCTCACTTGATATTACCGATTGGTATAATCAAACGCTGACCACCGGCTTGCCTCAACAGCGGCCCGGCAAAACTTCAAAACGCAACCGCTGGATGTCTCCTTTCAGGAAAGACACCTGCGACTCATGCGATTCAAAACGAATGAGCCGCAGCGACATCTTGAATCCGGCGAAATAGCCATCCCGGTATCGCTCAGAGACGCCAGTTCGCTGACATCGGTGGTAATGGATTTCCGCGACCACTGATTCCACGGCTTCCGAGCGATGACGCCATGGATGGAGTCTGTCCGTCGTGGCCGCTACAATCTCCGTGCTGATGCCTTAGCTGGCACTTTGGCTGACGACGATCGATTCGATGGCATGGATCGCGGTATTGGTTTCGGCTCATATCATGGTGATCAATCATTTGACGTATGTTGCAAATCGAGACGCAATTCGTCTCCCGATGATTCCATTTGCAGTTCTGATGGCGATTATTCCTGATCGCCGTTTTTGCGATTCTCGGGCGGATGATTTTGCACTTCCGACTTCCTGAGAATCAACACTGAATATTGTTCAGCGACTTTCGAGACATAGAACCCACAGCATGAACGATCCGTTAGTTGTCGCAGAAGTCGTCAGGAATTTTGGAAACCAGACGGCATTGGATGGAGCATCATTTTCATTGCAACGTGGAGAATTCCTGGGTCTCCTTGGCCCCAATGGCGCAGGTAAGACGACTCTGATTCGAATGATCGCCGGACGACTCAAACCAGCGTCTGGAACGATTACGATTCATGGGATCGAACAGCAGGCTGGCGGCCATCCGGATATCAAATCGAGACTCGGCATCATTCCACAGAACATCGCGATCTACGACAACTTAACGGCTCGCGAAAATCTGTCGTTGTTCGGATCGCTCTTCGGCGTGCCGAAATCGGAATTGGAATCTCGTATCCATGAAGCGCTGGTCTGGACTGGGCTGGAAGACCGATCGCATGAACCAGTCTCCCGGTTTTCTGGTGGCATGCAGCGTCGACTTAACATCGCGTGTGGTGTGCTGCATCGACCGGATTTAATTCTGCTCGACGAACCCACTGTTGGCGTTGATCCGCAAAGTCGCGAACGAATCTGGAGCATGCTGAAGGAACTGCAGGCCACCGGTGTGTCGATCGTCCTGACGACTCACCAGCTTGACGAAGCGCAGCAGATTTGTGATCGCATCGTGATCATGGATCGCGGACGGACGATTGCCTCGGGCACTTTTGATGAACTGCTGGACGCCAGTATTGGTCGCCGTCGACGAGTCACCTTCACTCTGGCGGAACCATGTAAAGAGATCCCGGACGATTGCGAAGCGATGACGCGAAACACGGCGACGTTTGTCGTTGACGATATTGCTGCGGATTTGCCGAAACGACTGCAGCAGTTCACCGCGGCCGGCGCGACGGTGACAGATCTTGCCATCGAAGTGCCGACTCTCCAGGCCGTTTTTCTGCATTTTACCGGCCATGAACTCAGAGAATCCTGAATCTCACCGGATCAACGGGCCGAGGCTTGCGCAGTTTTTGCGCACTTGAGCATGATCCGATGCCGGTTCGAGATGTTTGCCATTTGTCTCAGCAATGAAGAATTGCTGATCTGAACACATCGCGTTCGGCCACTTTCGAGTAAACTCCGGGCCTTCATTGTTCCCACGTTTCGACAATCCGGACGATGCTCTGTCTGCTTTGAAGTGAAGAATATTGAGCGGGTGAGACGCCCTCGCTTCTGGAGCGCGGGCGTCTCGCCCGCCTTTTTTTCAACGCACCAGGATACAGATTGTCTATCCTGCACCGAGGGAACTCGCCACGAGGAATTCGGAATTTCGTCTTTGTAGATTGAGGCTCGCTGCAGCATGATTGTCCATGGTCAGATCATTCATTCGGTGAAGGATGTATTGAAGCGCGCCTTTAATGTGGTTGTTGTGTTTTCCGTTCTGCTGGGCTGTCAGAAAAGCGGCTCCGATTCGGCCGTTTCGAAATCGTCGCCCGTGGCACCGTCTAAAGCGACGCACCCGGTTTCAGAGACGAGTCTTAACACGATCGAGCTGACAGAGGATGCCGTTCGTCGTTTGGGCCTGGAGACTCAACCGATCACAATGCGAAAAATGCCGCGAATGAGATCGTACGGAGCGGATCTCATGTTGCCGACGGGAGCTTCAATTCTTGTCACGGCCCCGTTGGCCGGAACGTTGCAGTTGCAACCCGCCGAAGAGTTTCCTCAAATCGGACAACGAGTGACTCAGGGGCAGACTTTGTTGCACCTGTTGCCCATGCTGTCTCCGGAACGCGAAGTGTTAACACCCGCAGAGCGTATTCGCTTTGCGGAAGCTCGCAATGCGGTTGCTCAATCACAAAACGACGCGGAGGCTCAGGTTCAGCAATCGCAAGTCCAGGTCGACGCGGCCCGGATCGCACTGGAGCGTGCGGAGCGACTGCTGAAAGACAAATCGGGAACCGTCCGAACTGTGGACGAAGCTGAGGCTCAGTTGAAGTTGGCAGAATCAGCGCTGGAGGCCGCGAAAACGAGAAAGCAAATCGTTGACAGCATCAAGCTGGATGCCGAAGCCGGAACTCTTCAGCCCTTAACAATTCCATCGCCTCTTGACGGAATGGTACGAGCCATTCAGGCTCAACCTGGTCAAATGCTGGCACCAGGGACACCGTTGTTTGAAGTCATGAATGATGAAACGCTTTGGGTTCGAGTTCCCGTTTATGTTGGTGACATGGAAGAATTGGATCTCGCCGTCAACGCGCGACTGACGCTGCTTGATGGGCGACGGACTGACCATGATCTTGAGGTTGCACCAGTCTCTGCTCCTCCCACTGCGATGGCTCTGGCTTCAACCATCGACGTGTATTACGAACTCCCCAATTCAGGCTCGACATTTCGTCCGGGACATCGAGTTGGAGTCCAGATCATGCTCAAGGGTGAATCCGAATCGATGGCGATTCCGTGGTCGGCTGTTTATCACGACATTTATGGAAGTCAGTGGGTGTACGAGAAAACGGATGAGTGCAAGTTTGTTCGTCGCCGTGTGGAAGTTTCGTCGGTCGACAACGGCTGGGCGGCGATCGCTCGCGGTCCAGAAGCTGGAACTCAGATTGTGACAGCCGCGGTCGCTGAATTGGCGGGAACCGAATTCGGATTCGCCAAATAACGACAAGCAACTTCGCTGCTGCGACCAACGATGCAACGGCAGCCCGCGTGCATTCCGAAGCGTGTGTGCGAAGCAATCGGGCCCTGAATTTTCGAAAGGCTGAGTCTCAGCCAATCGCCTTCAAGAAGAGTGTTGGAGTTCACAATGAGCTGGCTGGTTGAGATCGCCCTTCGAATGCGAGTTGCCGTGCTGGCCCTTTCAGTGCTGCTGGTGATCGTCGGCATTCGACTTGTGCCCGAGATGCCGCTGGACGTGTTTCCGGAATTCGCACCGCCTTATATCGAAGTTCAAACGGAGGCTCCGGGTTTGTCCGCCGAAGAGGTTGAAAACCTTGTTTCCTTTCCGCTTGAGAATGCATTGATTGGCACACCAGGTCTGGAGACTCTTCGATCGAAGTCTGTCATGGGCCTCTCGTCAATTCGTCTGCTTCTGCATCAATCGGCAGATGTTTATCGAGCTCGGCAACTTGTCCAGGAAAGACTGGCGACTGAGACACCGCGGCTTCCGACTGTGGCTCGACCGCCCGTCATTCTTCAGCCGTTGTCTTCGCTGAGCCGCATGATGAAAATCGGAGTCTGGTCGGAGAAACTTTCGCAGAGTGATCTGAGCGAACTGGCCGTGTGGACAATTCGCCCGCGACTGATGGCTATTCCCGGTGTTGCCAATGTTGCCATTTGGGGCCAGCGAGACAAGCAACTGCAGGTGCTTGTTGATGCAGATCGACTGCGAGCACACGATGTCACGCTGGATGCGGTTCTGAGATCTGCTGGAGATGCGGTTGTTCTTGACGCTGGTGGATTCGTCGACACACCCAATCAGCGACTGGCCGTTCGACAGGTTTCTCCGGTCGCGGGCCCGGAAGATCTTGCAAGGACAGTTGTTTCGTTCCGTGACGGTGCGGCTTTGCACATCGGCGATGTCGCTGAAGTCCGGATCGGCTCTCCACCGCCCATCGGCGATGCCATCATCAATGACGGACTGGGTTTGCTGCTCATTGTCGAAAAGCAACCGGCCGCCAACATGCTGGAAGTGACGCGTAAAGTGGAAGCGGCGTTGGAATCCCTGAAGCCCGGCTTGAAAGATGTGGAAATCGATCCCACGATTTTTCGCCCGGCCACATTTATCGAACGATCGATTAACAACCTCACGTCTGCATTGCTGACGGGGTGCGTGCTTGTGATCGTCGTCTTGATCCTGTTTCTCTACGACTGGCGAACGGCCGTCATCAGCCTGACTGCAATCCCGTTGTCATTAATGGCCACGGTCGTCATTCTTTACTGGCTTGGCCTCACGATCAACACGATGATCATCGCTGGACTTGTCATTGCACTGGGTGAAGTTGTCGACGACGCGATCATCGATGTGGAAAATATTGTGCGGCGATTGAGGCTTAACAAATCTCTGGAGAAGCCTCGTTCAGCATTTCGAGTCGTTCTTGACGCGTCCCTGGAAGTCCGCAGTGCAGTCGTCTATGCGACTGTCATTATCGTCCTTGTGTTTCTGCCAGTCTTCTTTCTGGAAGGATTGCCCGGAGCGTTTTTTCGTCCGCTGGCCATCGGCTATGTGATGGCGATTCTTGCATCGCTGATGGTGGCGTTGATCGTGACTCCGGCCATGAGCTTGCTGATTCTGCCAAGCCAGAACGCCTCTGCAACAGAACCTCCACTGTCTCGATGGCTGCGTCGCCCTTATCGAGCCGTCCTACCATGGTTTGTTCGTCGCCCCAAATCGGCAATCAGCTTTCTAACTGTTGCACTTGGACTGACATTCGTCCTGGTGAACAGTCTCGGCCAGGAGTTTCTTCCCAATTTTCAGGAGACGGATTTCCTGATGCACTTTGTGGAGAAGCCAGGCACTTCCATCGAAGCGATGGATCGCGTCACGGTGCAGGCCAGTCGGGAACTCCGATCGATTCCGGGTGTTTTGAATTTTGGCAGTCATATTGGTCGAGCTGAAGTGGCTGATGAAGTCGTCGGTCCAAACTTCACCGAGCTGTGGATCAGTATTGATTCTGAAGTGGACTACGATGCCACACTTCAGAAGATTCAGGAATCCGTCGACGGCTATCCAGGTTTGTATCGTGACGTGCTGACCTACCTTCGTGAACGCGTGAAAGAGGTTTTGACAGGAGCGAGTTCCAGCATGGTGGTTCGCATCTATGGCCCCGATATGGACGTCCTTCGCGCTAAGGCAAAGGAAGTTGCGGCCGCTATGGCGGAGGTTGAAGGAATCAACAATCTCAAAGTTGAACCCAACGTGCTGATTCCTCAGATTGAAGTCAAATTACGTCCGGCCGCGGCCGAAAAATTCGGACTGACACCTGGACAGGTTCGCCGCGCCGTGACGACGGTTTTGAGAGGAACCAAGGTAGGAGAAGTCTATCTGGGACAGATGAAACAAGACGTCGTCGTCTGGGGGACTGATCAACTTCGCACAGATCCCGGTGCCATCGGTGAGCTTCGGATTGATACGCCAACCGGCGCTCAAATTCCGCTGAAAGATATTGCCGACATTGGAATTGTTGCTGCTCCCAATGAGATCAAACGCGAAGGCGGTTCGCGGCGAATTGATGTGACCTGCGATGCTAAAGGGCGTGACCTGGGTTCCGTGGCCCGAGATGTGGAAGCGGTTGTCAGCAAGTTGCCATTTGATCGCGGTTATCACCCTGAGTTTCTCGGAGAGTACGCTGCGCGGCAGGCATCTCAACGAAGACTGTTTGCCCTGGGCGGCATTTCGTTTATTGGTATCCTGCTGATTCTGTACATGGATTTTCAATCTGTAAAACTGACGTTCATGGTTTGCGTAACGATACCGTTTGCATTGATCGGCGGTGTCGTGGCTGCATGGATGGCGGGCGGGCGGAATGCTCTCGCTTGGATCGCTGATCGGATTCGTGACCGTGCTCGGGATTGCTGCCCGCAACGGCATCATGCTTGTGAGTCATTATCGCCATCTGCAACAGGAAGAGGGACAACCCTTCGGTCTGTCCCTGATCGTCCGCGGCGCTGAAGAACGACTCATTCCTATTCTGATGACAGTGCTGACAACGGCACTCGCGTTGCTTCCGTTGGTGGTCTCCGGAAATAAACCGGGCCATGAAATTGAGTATCCATTGGCCGTGGTGATTGTCGGCGGTCTCGTCACGTCCACGTTTCTGAATCTGTTTCTCTTGCCTCCGCTCTATTTGCTTTGGGGCCGTCACGCAGTCAAGGCTCCAGAGGCAGAAGCTGATTTCAGAGTGGCAAATCATTGACCATGTGTGTCGCAACTTGACGCATCACCACAGAGCGGCGCACGCTGTGATAGGCAACAGATCTGCGTTGAATCAACTTTCGTGGGGCAGATCTCTTGTCTGCCTGTTCTAATGAATGGCAGTTTGAAAACCTTCCGCACCTGTTTCTGGCCAGATCCGAAGAAGCCTGCATCGGACGGAACTTGACCCGATCGCGCGTTTCTCTTTTGGCAAGCTGCGCAGCAAACGCGCCCGGTTACACAAGATGGCCAACCTCTTCGGGTTTTAGGTAGCCGCCATTGTGATCCGAACATCTGGTTCAATCCAAATTGTCGCAGGCTGAACGGCAATTCCTGTTGGTTCGCGCCCGACAACGGCAGACTTGAACATGAACTCCGCAACCATCAACGAAGTCTGACTACCGCATCACAAACTGATTCGACGAAATCTTTGAATGGGGGCGACGGTTGCGACATCAGCACAAACGCTCCTGAGAAAAGTGTGTGTCCGAAGGTCATATACTTTAAGCGGTCGCGATGGAGATTTTTTCGTTTAACCGTTAGCCGCAGGCGTACGTCGGTGGCGGCATTCACGTACGCCTCCGGCTGGCGGTTAAACAACTCAATCGTGATCGCGATTAGCATAGATGGCAATGGCTCCTGTCAGGGGCTCACGCACCGACGCATTCCCGGTGCAGAATCGTGAACAACTATGATTAGAGTCTCAATAATAATTGCACTCCTGAGCCTGTCCCTGGCAGGCTGCCGATCCGCTCGAATCGCGAAGACTGATCTTCGCGCAAGCCAAACTTACACGCCGCAAATTCCGGATTCCTCAGTCGCTTCGCAATTAGAAAATTCAGACCGGGCGATTGATGATCAGGATGGCAACCAGGATCCAAACTCAAAGCGTCTGTTTCGAAAACACCGCATTCGTCGAGTCTCCGCGGAATCGAATGACATCGACGATCTTTCGGCGGCGCAAACGGAAGACGAGACGTTTGGTCTTTCCCTGCAGGACTGTATTTCCACCGCCGTCGCTCAGAATCCAGATCTGATCACACTGCGTCAATCGGAACAGGTCGGCCGTGCGGCGATGGGCGTGGCAAACACGTATCCCTTCAATCCTTTCGTTCAGGTTCAAGCGACACCGTATCAGCATTCACAGATCGGTAACTCAGGTTCAACGTACCATTATGTTTTGTTGATGCAGACCATTCAGCTTGCTCATCAACAGCAATTTCGCGAACAAGGAGCATCGTTTTCTCTCAACAGCACACGATGGAATATTCATCAGGCGGAGCTCACGACATTGTCGCAGACCGCTCGTCTCTTTTTTGGCGGGCTTTATACTCGCGGATTAATGGAGCTTGCGGACGCGAGTCATGCTAACAACATTCAGTTGCTTGAAATTCTTGAAAAGCAGCTGGAGGCAGGGCAAACAACAGCATCCGATGTGGCCATTGTCCGAGTTGACGCGGGATCAACAAAGCAACAGCTCCAGTTGGCTATGGCAAACTACCAAACAGCTCTTCGCGATCTGTCTCGACAAACGGCGATTTCAATCGATCAGCTGCCTGGTCTGAAAGGCGATCTCCGGGCAATTAATTGGCGTTTTCCAGGTACAACAGCCCGTGCCAGCGGGACCACTGACGAGCTGGCCGTATCAGCGAACGCCGCTCGATCATCCGTTTTGACATGGTCATCGAGTCGCCCGGATGTCATGGCTGCGAAGTCCGACATTGATGTGGCGCGTGCGGCTCGATGCCTGGCCACAGCGGCAAAAACACCAGACCTGCAGATCGGGCCTTATTACCAGACAACAGCCGATGGAACAAACTTCGTGGGCTTCCGAGGGCAAGTGGATATTCCCGTTATCAACGATGGAACACCCCTGGAACGCCAGCGAACCGCCGAACATCATCAGCGAATTGTCGCCTGGCAACAGATTCAGCGACGAGCAGAGTTGGAGGCATCGGCGGCCTTCGATCGCTATGAGCAGGCTCTGAGCGCAATCGCTGCGGCCGAGAAAGAAACGGTCGAAGATTTTCCAAGCGAACTCGCAGGCCTTGAGGCTCAGTTTCTGGCTGGCGAAGTGGATGTCGTTCGAGTCGTTCAGGCGAGAACAAGTCTGGTGCAAAATCAGCGAGTGCACCTTGACCTGCTGAACGAACTTGGGCAGGCAGCAGCCGATCTCATTGGGGCAACAGGCATTCCTGTCGATCAGATCTGCACAACGTCGTTCTAGATGCCGGAAATGCCCAATCCATTGTGGCGATATGGGATATCAGTGCTCCGGACGGATGTGTTCCGTTGCAACACTCTCTGACATTAACCTGAGCCCTCGTGCGAAGATGAAATTTCAACTCGCCCGTACCGTGCGTTTCAGCGAAATCAGTTGCCAAATATTTCCTCGGCATCTCGGCAGAACAGCTGACTGTGCCGAAAAGTGAACAAAAATTCGCAATCGCGATCCTTAGATCCCGAACAGGCTGCATAAACCTGATGATTCCACGGAGGATCCTGACCTTCAACGAAGGAAAATAGAAAATTGAGCGCCAGGAACGCTCAGGAACTTAGTGTCGAACAGGGTTCACACGGATTCGCCCAAACAGCCAGGGAGGCAAGTTGCTTTTGTAATGTCATTTCTTGTTGGGGTTGGAATGGAAGTCAGGTTCCTGAGATTTTGCTTACACATCCTGTGAGCGAGTCTGAAGTTCTGGTCGCTCGATACCATGCCGATAATCGATGAATGTGAGATTGTTGACGACATCTTGCGCCAACGATAACGGCGAGATTCTGATGAATCTTTCTGTATCGGACTTTCCTCCACGCCGCCGTTTTTAGCCTGCCGAAGAAAGTGAAAAGATGTCAAACCTCTCGAAAAGTATCAAAACATTTCTAATCAGCGAAGATGGCCCAACAGCGGTCGAATATGCTGTCATGCTGGCTCTGATTGTTGTCGTTTGTCTTGCTTCCGTCAGGCTGATTGGCATCCGATCTCGCACAAATTTCAACCGCGTCAAAACAGCATTAAGCTAATGCTCTGTCAGGGTTGAATTGAAAAATACTCCGCGGGCGAGACGCCCGCGCTCCCGGAGCGCGGGCGTCTCGCCC
>JBGSVD010000191.1:0-43209 GCA_041753135.1 Planctomycetaceae bacterium | reverse complement strand
TCGGCCAGCGTTTTGTGAAGATCAGAATTTAGAGTAGTGGAACTTAATGTATTTCGTTTAACCGTTAGCCGGAGGCGTACGTGAGTGGCGGCATTCGCGTACGCCTCCGGCTGACGGTTAAACAGATCTATCTCATCAAACACACCTGACTTGCGTCTGAGGCGTTAGCCGATTGCCTTCCGTCGAATCGGCCAGCGCCTCCGGCTCCATGGGCATTTCTCATACTTCCGGTCGTCTTAGCAAAGTCCCCGAATGAACTTCCTTGATCCGGAATACAAGAGTCTAACGTCAGACCAACTGTCAGTGATCGATAAGATCTGCGGCGAATACGAGCAGCGGCGAATGGACGGCGAAGACATTCGCATCGAGACCCTTGTCGCTGCCGCACCGGAATCTGTGCATGGGGTTCTGGAAATTGAACTGGTTCGCATCGAACTGGAGATCGCCGCGTCATGGCATGAACTCCCGCAGCTCGAAGATGTTCTGCGCCGGTTTCCTCGATCAGCGATGACGATCAAGGCCGAATGGAAGCAATGGACGCAGAATAATACCGTCACTCAGTCGCCTCACGAAAACGCTTTTCGCCGTGAAACACAGGATGCGAATGATCAGCCGACTCCTCCAATTGGCGAACCCGCTGCGCGATCAAACGACCGGATTGAATCCCATGGTCCGGCTGATCCTGGTCAACGATTCCGTATTCTTCGTCGAATTGCGGAAGGCGGGATCGGAACGGTCTATGCGGCTTTCGACAAAGATCTGCAACGAGAAGTGGCACTGAAAGAACTGAAGGGATCGCTGGTTCACAAGGCCGCGGTCATCAACAGATTCCTCGTTGAGGCCACGATTACCAGTCATCTTGAACATCCCAATATCGTGCCGATCTATGCGGTCGGACAGCGATCTGACGGCCGGCACTTCTATGCGATGCGATTCATTCGCGGCCAATCGATGCAGTCTGCGATCGGCAATCTGCATCAGCAAGCGTCGAAGATTTCTTCCGGGGAACTCAATTTCCGGCGAACCCCCGAAGCTCGCGATTTGCTGCTGAGATTCATAACCGTCTGTCGGGCAATCGGGTTCGCTCACAGTCGCGGAGTGATTCATCGAGACCTGAAACCCGCCAATATCATGGTCGGCGACTTCGGCGAAACGCTGGTCGTCGACTGGGGACTGGCTCGGCGGCAAGCGTCGAGTCAAATCCCACGCCCCAAAAGCGATGAGGCTCAGCACACCAAACCTCCGTGTCATAATGTCAGTGTGAATGCACTCGACGAACAGAATCTTGCTGCGCCGTCAGTGAACGCCGAAGCCAATTCCAGTCACAACGACGCCACGTTGATCTCCGAGATCGACGGCGCGTTCGGCTTTGATGATGGCCAAACCCGCGACGGTACAATCGTGGGAACACCCGGCTACATGAGTCCCGAGCAGGCGATCGGACGAGTCGAACTGGTCAACGAAACCAGCGACATTTACTCTCTTGGCGCCACACTGTTTTGTCTGCTCACCAACGCGGTACCAATCGAACACACAGGAGTCGCATCACATCCTGCGGCACCAACGCGGGGCTCGGCGAAGCAAACGCCAGTCGATCCTGCTGTTGATGCGACGATCATCAGTATTGCCAATCAAAGCGGGCCTCGCGTGATTGCTTCGCCTCGAAGAATCATCGCCAGCATTCCATTGGCTCTGGACGCCGTCTGCCAGAAAGCAATGGCCGCGAAGCAAGAAGACCGCTATCCCTCCACCGAAGACTTGGCTCGTGATCTTGAAGCCTGGCTGGCAGACGAACCGGTCAGTGTTCTGCCGGAATCTCGACTGCTGAAAACACGACGCTGGCTGCGTCAACGCCCCTTGCTTGCTGGTGGTCTCGCTGGAAGTGTGGCGATCGCTGTCCTGGGCATGGCTGTCACTCTTCAAATTCTGTCCAGCAAGAACAAGGCTCTGACAAAAGCCAATCAACGCGAACAGCAAGCGACGCAGCATGCAAAACAACAGGCGGAAATCGCCGCCACAAACGCGAAAGATGCAGAGCAGCAGCGTCAGAAGATTCAGGAAATCCTGCATTCCTTCATCACAGACGTGGAACGCAGTCTGGCCAATGTGCCCGGCAGTGCTGTCGTCAGAAAACGAGTTCTCACGCAGGTTTTGAATCAGCTGGGAATCGTCTCGGATTCAATTCGAGGCAATCCGGCAGCCTCTTTGAATTCTGTGATGGCGCTGACAGATCTGGCGGATCTTTTCGCACAGTTCGGCCCTGATGATGTCAGCGGAAGCATTCGATTTGGAGATCTGGAGTCGGCGTCCCCATCAGATGCGGCGATGCAGCTTTATAATGAAGCGATGCTCGTGGTGGATCGCCAGCTTGCGGAGAATCCCGATGATCTCACGGCAATTCTTCAGAAGTCGAACATTCAGTACAAGCAGGCGGCAGTGTTGCGTCAGACGGGTAAAACGGCCGAAGCCATGACGCTTATTTCGACGTGTGCCAAGACTCGTGAAAAGTACTCTGTCGAAAATTCTGATTCGCTCGAATGGGCGATGGCCGCCGCTGTTGCCTTCGACATGATCGGACAGATTCATCTTCAGAATGGTGAACTTGATTTCGCCGAGTCGCAGTTCTCTTCTGCGCAGAAATCTCTGCAGTCGTTCGGCGATCAGCTCAATCTGAACGATGACCTTCTTCGCCGAGTCGGCATCATCGCATCACGCAGGGGAGATATCGCCGCCAAGCGTGGTGACCTCGAAAAAGCCGAGTCGTTCTATGCGGAAGACGTTCAATATTCAGAACAACTTGCGAAGAAAAATCCCGAGAACCTGACGGCTCAGCGTGACTACTGCACGGCCATCGATCGCCTTGGAAACATGAGTGCAGCCCGCGGCCGCTTGCAGGAAGCGCTCGAGTTCTATTTGTCGTCTCGTAAGATTCGCGAAGAGATTCTGCTGTCGGATCCCGCCGATCAGAACTCTCTGCGCGAACTCTTTGTGTCCTTCATGAAAAGCGGCGATACACGGATGACTCTGAAGCAGGTCTCCGAGGCGAAATCTGACTTCGTCTCAGCGGGAGAAGCCGCCGATCAAATGGCGGTGATCGATCCGAAGAGCACCGTCGCTCGGCGATTTCAATCTTTCTCGGCGGAAATGCTGGCCGATATCGCTTTGGCTGAGAATGACTTCGACAACGCACTCAAGTACGCCGTTCGTTCGCTTGAAGTCAGTCTCGACCTGGCAGCGATTGACACTTCAGACGGCCAGGCTCAGCAAGACGTGTTGCTCTGCCACGCCAAGGTGGCCAAAGTCTATCAGGCAAAGAATGACTTCCCGTCCGCGATCGCGCAGTTCCGTCTTGCCGAAGAAATCGCGAACAGAAAGTATCAGCAGAATCCATCGCTGGATGCGACCACAGACGTCATCTACGTTCACGCCAAGATTGCAGAGACATTCCTGAAGGCGGAAAACTATGCTCAGGCGGAGGAATTGCTTCAATCGACCGTCGCGTTGCTGGAATCGATCCCTGCCGAGAACCGAGCTGATGCCAATCTGCGTCGCCGCATGGTGAATCTTCCGACTCTCCGCGCGAAAGCGTTGATCAAGTTGCAGCGTGCCGAGGAAGCTCGCATGCTTCTGGGACAGTCCAAAGCACTGGCGCTGGAAATGATTCAGAATGGACAACGTGCTGAACAGATGAAGCTGGATCTGGAAGAGATCGAGCAGTTGCTTGAAGCCGTGGATGCGGAATGATTCTGAACACACAGGTACTGTGGGCTTAGCGACAAATGAAGTGAGCGTCGGACCTTGGCGCCTGCTATGGGATTTATTCTGACAGGATGCCAGCAGCGTATCGGTAGCGGCGATTCGATGAGCATTGCCGAATCTCTGGAATCGCCCCATGGTAGAGCAATCAATTCGTTACGACACGCTCCGAAAAACCGATGCACCACCACTGACACTTGCGTAGCAGGATCTGTGATCAATGGCCGCCTTCGTTACAAGTTCTATCGTTAGAGGGCGATTGTGGCAGGGCATCTTGAGTTGTTTCGATCGCCTTGTGCTGCGAAAAACTCTCATCGGGAATTTTGCAATTTCTTTTTGCAGAAGATCCTTGAAATGACGTACACTCTGTTACATTGACGAGTACTGGTCGGGCTCGGAGTTTTTGATTTCTATCCTCCATGGCCCAGAGAGCATGCTTCCACATCGCGCTCAAATCTTGACATGGCTGCTGGTTTGCTGGCAGCTTCTCCTTCCATCGGGTGCCCCTTGGCTGCATACCGTTGTCGACGGCTCCTGTTGCGCGTCCTCCAATTCGCAAAATGCCTCGTCAGCGTGCTGTTCCTGCCATCACCATCCCGGCGGATCGCATAATCATGCCGCGGCTGAAGGTCAGGAATCATCGGATTCGAAGCAATCGGATGAGAAGCCACACGATTGCTCCAATTGTGCAATTTGTCAGGCAATTTCGGCTCCCCGAGTGCTTGCCGCTCTGGTTGAACTGCCGAAAATTGTTGAACAAACAGGCGTTATTTTTACGCCAGAATGCGCCGACCCCTTGCTCGGGTTCTGCCTGCCTCTCCAGTGCCGCGCACCGCCTGCTGCCGGATGACGCTTCAAGCTGACGTGAGTTGACAACAGCTTCCACTTTGTAGCGTCAGTGCTGTCGCGCCAACTCTGTGGCGCCAAACTCTGTGGCGCTCGTTCCGTGCTCTCTTGACATCCCACCTTCGTACAGGCGGAACAAACTTCGCTGCGCGCTGTTGGTCCTCTAATGATCACTGAAGCTGCCCTCTTTCTGATCTCCAGGCAGTCATCTCGTCTGCGGCCTGCGCGGTGCTTTATACGGGTCCGACCAGTCCGTGTGCCAAGCGGCCGCGGCGAGGTGTCTTTCGTCCAAATTCGGCGTTCGCGCCCAACTCCAGAACAACACAATAATCTTCGGGATATCTACATCATGAAACATATTTCACGAACTCATCGCGGCTTTACTCTGATCGAACTGCTGGTTGTGATTGCCATCATCGCAATCCTGATTGCATTGCTCTTGCCTGCCGTACAGCAAGCGCGAGAAGCAGCTCGGCGGACTCAGTGCAAGAACAACCTCAAGCAACTGGCATTGGCAGCTCATAATTATGCAGAGACGCACAGCTCGTTTCCGCTGCAGGCGGGAGCTTCCCTTTACGGCTATTCCGCTCAGGCACAATTGCTGCCGTTTCATGAGCAGGGAAACCTGCACGGACTGATCGATTTCAGTCAGCCGTTGACAATTGGGCTGGCATGGAACCCACGGGTCAATCCTGCCATCGCAGTCGTCGCAGGCACTCGCATATCGGTGTTGCTGTGCCCGAGCGAATCCGGCAATCCGATGCACACGGATGGATTTGGATTTGAATGGGCCGGAGGCAATTACCTTGTCAACGGTGGTTCTGGAACCAACCTGAATTACTGTTCTGGAAGAAATGACGGGCTCTTCTGGCGCGGATCCAACACAAAGTTTCGAGACATCACTGACGGGACCAGCAACACGGTCTTCATGGCCGAGACGCTCTTTGGAAATCGTCAGCCGGCGACGACAACTTTGGTTGACCCTCAGCGACAGATGAAGCGCGTGAGTCTCGGTTCACCATGCCAGCCGACGGCCGAGGCTTTGGAAGCCACCGCTTCCAGCAATTTCAACGGCAATCGCGCGGGGATCTGGATTTCATCCACCGGGTTTCACACGCTGATTCAGGGCTACTATCCGCCAAACTCCAGGAACCCGGACTTTGGAAACCACGGCGAGATTGTCTCCGGCCCTCGCAGCCTGCATGTTGGCGGAGCACAGCTATCGCTGTGCGACGGCAGCGTCCGGTTCGTGAGCGAGAACGTGGATCTGGCAACGTTTCGAAATCTCTTTTCTCGAAATGATGGCCAGGTCGTCGGAGAATTCTAACGACGCGGCAGGATCAATCGATCCTGCGTTGACGCGTGCGCCTGCGGCTGACGGTTAAACCCAATACTATTCAAGAATCGAACAAGCACCAGTTCGTAGTCCCGCCTTCAGGCGGAATTTGCACGGAATGTCGCAACGGTTTTGCCTGAAGGTGGGACTACAAACGAACATTGAACCGTTCGGCGAATTGTGAATGAGGTTTCAATGATGAAGCAAACTATCGTGCTGTTTTTTGTTTTTCTGATCCTGCCGGGCTGTGGAGGCACTTCTGCAGAACCGGTTCGGAACGATGTCATTGATCCGCCAGCATCCTGGACGGCAGATGGCAAGACGTGGTCCCATCAGCCTTCGATGAGCCAGGCGGACGAAGCCGCTTTGACGAAGTTCTTTCAGCTTCATCCGGACTTTCAGGGCAGCTCTGAATTCGAAGGATCGCCAGCGTTGATGCTTGCCGGTCAATCGGATCGACGGTTCTACTGGATTCGTGGAAGTTCTGATTCTTCAAAATGGAATTGCGTGCATTTTGAAGGCGGAAAGTTTCGGACTTCAGAAGGTACGGGAAATCCGTTCCTGAAGTGAAACCGGATTCAGCTGACCGTCTGCTCCGTTTTCCACAACGGAAGTTCTATCGCTAGAATTCTTTTGAACTCGACGACATCCCAACCTCGATGACATCCCAACGCAGTTCGTGTGAAGCAAGTGGGGCGAAACCTGCCAAAAACGACATCAAAGACAGGTCAGAAGCTGGTAAAAGCTTCCCCACATTCAATAAGAATATTCAACAACAACATTCCTAAGTAACGAACAAGGAACATCCCGATGACACCATCTGATTTGATCACAAAACGAGGGAAGGCAGTTCTCGCGGTCATCCTGATCTCAATGTCGTTCGCGCCGATGGCCAATGCCAGTGATCGCGGGCCACGAGTGGCTCGAGTACTTTGGCAGGATCTTGAGAAAGACACACTGATGTGGGGCGAAGTCCACGCTGGTGAAAAGTGGATTGTGTCTGCTTCGCCAGTGAAAAACTTTCCAAAGCTCGATGTGGAAAAGCAGGATCTTGTGCAAATGAAGCACGCCGCTGGTCATCTGCTTGTCGGAGTTCGGGATAACGACGACGGCAAGTTTCAGAGCGGTTGGGTCACAGTCGATACTGGCGTTCGCGAAGAACCTCACGGCGACCATTCGCACTGGAAATTTGTGTCGGCTCCCTCGGTCAAACACAGTCGCCTGGACACCGACCAGGGCAATCCCGCTCATCTGTATCTTTACAATGGTCATTTCTTCATGGCCAATGACAAAAAGAACGGATTTACTCACATTGATCCTAAGGACCTTGTCACAAAACCAGCTCAGGAATGTGGAGCCTTCTTTAACGGCGGTGGCAATCACATCACGATGGCCGCTGTGGACAATGCTGTCTGCTATTCGACATGGATTGATGGCGGCGGACCGAATATGGGTCGAGTCGATGTGGTGAACCTGAAAAAATCTGACGCCGAGAACATTGCCTACTCCTTCAATCTGCCAACGGGCGTGATTCATGGAGCCACCGCGAACTCCGGCAAAGTTTTCTTTGCTCCGGCGGACGGTATTTGCTGGGTTGATGCAGACACGACGCTTTCAAAATCTGCAGAAACCGTCGTTGTGAATCACATTTCACTCGGACAGGAAGAAGGCGCCGAGAAGCCGAACCGCACAGGGGCGTTCGTCAATCATCGCAACTGGGTGCTCTTCACAACCAGCTCGGAAGGAAAGTCGTCGCTGTGCTTGCTGGATGCTGCGGCAGCTAAGCCAACTGTGGTCAAGCTGAATATCGATGTCGCGGATGGGTTGTCCTTGCTGACGCCGGAAGTTGTTCTGGCGTCTGGTGGCAAGCGGTATGCGTTCCTGTTTCATGACAAGAAGGACGGTGACGCTCAGGAACAGTTGACGATTGTCAATCTTGATCCGAACGGCGACCGCAACCTGTCCGATGCCACGATTGCCAAAACCATCCCTGTCGGCGCAAGCAAAGTGGACGGTCATCGCGGACATCATTCCATCAGCTTTGATTCCGAAGGACGCACAGCCTGCTTTACGAATCCGGGCGACGGCACCATTTGGGTGATGTCCCTCAAGGATCTCACGATTCGAGCCAAATCCATCGTCGGCGGAACTCCAGGAGCCATCGTGGCAATCGGCGCACCGCAGCATAACCACTGAGAACTGAGAATCTGGCGCTTGGCAGTCTTGCCGCGGGACTCCACAGAGTGCAGCGGCTCGGCTGTTCTGGCCGGTCTTCTGGCCGAGGCCGTTCACCGACCTGGCGCAATAGGTTTTCTCTATGGAAGATATTGCTAAGCGAATGGCAGGGGACCAGGTGCAGCGCCGAATTGACGTGTTCATGAGAAAATGTGCTGAATCTCCTCGCATTTCGCATTGAGACTGACGTAAATAACACTTATCGTGTGAGCCTCTGGTCGGGCTCGGAGTTTTTGATTTCTATCCTCCATGGCCCAGAGAGCATGCTTTCGCATCGCACTCAAATCTTGACATGGCTGCTGGTTTGCTGGCAGCTTCTCCTTCCATCGGGTGCCCCCTGGCTGCATACCGTTGTGGATGGCTCCTGTTGCGCGTCTTCCGATTCGCAAAATGCCGCTCCAACATGTTGCTGCCACCATCACTCCGCTGGATCGCATTCCCATGCCCCGGCTGAAGGTCAGGAATCATCGGATTCGAAGCAATCGGATGAGAAGCCACACGATTGCTCCAATTGTGCGATTTGTCAGGCAATTTCGGCTCCCCGAGTGCTTGTCGCTCTGGTTGAACTGCCGAAAATTGCTGAACAAACAGGCGTCATTGAAACGCCCGAATGTGCTGACCCTTTGCTCGGGTTCTGCCTGCCTCTCCAGTGCCGCGCTCCGCCTGCCGCCTGATAAAAGCTTCAAGCCGACGTGAGCTGCCAGCAGTTCCCGCTTTGTAGCTCCAGCTTAGTGCTCCCTTGAAATCCATTTTCGTGCATGCGTCTGATTTCGCTGCGCGGGATGTTGGTCTTCTGATGATCACTAAAGCGGTTGCCTCGTCACCCGAAAGTCGCTGTCTGGGATCGACGGTTCATTCCGTTGTTATCACCCGGGACAACGCTTCGGGATGCCGTCAATTTCCTGATCTCCAGGTATTCATCTCGCCTGCGGCCTGCGCGGTGCATTATACGGGTCCGACCAGACCGTGCGCCAAGCGGCCGCGGCGAGGTGTCTTTCCTGAAAATTCGGCGTTCGCGCCGCCTTCAAAAACAACTTAATATCTTTTGGATATCTATATCATGAAAAACGTTTCGCGAACTCATCGCGGCTTTACTCTAATCGAATTGCTGGTTGTGATCGCCATCATTGCAATCCTGATTGCTCTGCTGTTGCCCGCAGTTCAGCAAGCTCGTGAAGCCGCACGAAGAACTCAGTGCAAGAACAACCTGAAACAGATTGGATTGGCGCTGCACAACTATCACGACGTGGCTCGCATGTTTCCCTCAGGCTGGATTGCGGTGGATGAAAACCGTCGCCCAAGTGCTCATGAAGGAACAAGCGGCGTCGGCTGGGCGACCATGATTTTGCCACAGATGGAACAGGCAAATATCTATCAATTGTTCGACCCAAAGTTGCCATTGACTGATCCGATCAACGCCTTGTTTCTGAGCAATCAGATCGCGGCGTACAAGTGCCCGTCTGATCCTCAGCCGGAAACGTTTCTACTCTCGGAAGAAGGTGGCGGAGGTGTTATCGCGGTATTACCAATTGCCAACTACGTAGGCAGCTTCGGGACAGAAGAGCTGGATGGCTGCGAAAATGCTCCCGGTAATCTTCCTGTCATGGCCGACGGAACATGTCGCGGCGACGGCATCTTTTATCACAACAGCAGCGTTCGATTGTCTCACATCACCGACGGAACGACGAACACGATTATGGTCGGTGAACGTAAGACGGTTCCGAGCCTGGACTGGTACACCTCATGGCCAGGCATGATTGCCGAAGGCGAAGAAGCGTTTCAGCGAGTTTGTGCATCGGCCGACCATCCGCCGAATGATCCAAATACGCATTTCGATGACTTCAGCAGTCAGCATGTTGGCGGAGCTCAGTTTTGCCTTGGCGATGGCTCTGTCCGCTTCATTTCCGAAAACATCGATCGCGGCGTTTACCAGTCCCTCGCGACGATTCAGGGTGGCGAAGTCGTGGGTGAGTTCTGATCTGAGCTTATCGAAGCAATCGCTGCTTGTAACGCTCCTGGTCAGAGCAGCGCGGTGTCGCGATGCGCGCGGCTGATGCAGGCCCTCCCCGGACGCTGATCGCGTCCGACCCTCCCAGCGGGAGGGTGAAAATTGCAATTAGAGGCAATGTGTTCTCTTGATAAGGCGACAAGTATGTCGATCGCATTTCTTTCCACTGGTTCACAGGTTTCCATCGGTTCACGACCTGCTTCAAACGCTGAGCCTGGTCGTCAAAGCCGATTGACTCAATGGCTTCATCGCACCAATGCAGCGTTGAGTCGTGACTTCTGTCCGGCGGCCAATCGTTGGGTTTACTGGTTAAAGAGTCCTCTGTTGAGCCTGTTATTGGCGGCGGGGATCTCGCTGCTCTGTGGCGTCTTTCTGAAGACAGAAGCTCTGTTTATCACTGCCATTCTGCTGACGGTCGCTGGTGTTGGGGTTGCTTTGCCCTGGCTGGCGATGCGTGGCGTGGATGTGCATCTGTCGTTCGACGCCAGACGAAGTCGAGTCGGTCAGCCCGTGATTGTTCGCCTTCGAGTTCGCAATCGCTGGCCATGGCCGATCTGGGGACTTTCACTCGTCCGTGGGTTCGCATTGCGAGACTCGAATGACACTGACGAAGGTGTGTCGCTGGCGCGAGTTCCCGGTTGGTCGACTGTGGAATATTCATGGTCGTTCGTACCAAAGATTCGCGGTTCTTATCCCCTGGCGGCTCCGGAGATTGAAACAGGATTTCCATTTGGCTTGTATCGAGCATCTCGAAAAGCCACGGTCGATGGGCATGTGGTCGTGTGGCCGAAAACTGTGATGCTGGCCGGTTTGCCAGATGCCGTGGAATCAAACCAGTCGGATGATCAACTGGCCGATCGGCGAGTGGGTGACTTCGGTGACATGCTGGGCACGCGAGCCTTTCGCAGTGGCGATTCGCTGCGTCGAGTTCACTGGGCGCAGACGGCTCGTCAGCAAAAGATGATCGTGTGCGAACGACAAGCTCCGGCCACGACTTCGGTGCGAGTCACTCTGGATGTCGACTCCGCCAGTCATCCGAATGTTGTTCCAGACAAACGAGATCCACAGAGTTCCCTGGAGCTTGCTGTCCAGGTCGCCGCGAGTGTTTGTGAATCGCTGCATCGACAACACTGCCGCGTCGAACTGTCGCTACACGATCAATTGCTGGTGGCTGGCGAGTCCGCAACAAGTTTCCAGCGTCTAATGGATACGCTGTCGCAGACAACTCCCGCCGATCAGCGATCTGACGTGCGGAGCCGAAATTCAGTTCGCCGACGTCATCAGTCTCAGTCGTTCAACATTGTGATCACAACGCCACAGGGAGTTTCATCAAACGAACTCGTGCGAAATGGCCAGCATGTGATCAGCTTATCCGACAGAGCCAATTCGCCAGTAACATCGCCAGTATCGCCAGCAACATCATCGCACGGTTCGTGGATTTCACTTGCCCAATCCGCTGACGCGGGTCTTGACCTGCAGCGACAATGGAAAGACGCTTGCAATGTTCGGTAGACGCAAGTCAGGCGATGTGTCTCGGTCGGCTGAGGCTCGAAAGACCAATGCTCGAGCGGCCAACTCTCGGGTCGCTCGGTCGCGAGTCACTTCGTCAAATCTCGCGCATTCAAATCTCGCGCATTCAGCGGCGACTGCAACAGATCAACATGCTCGCCGCACGACCGCAACTTTGCACTGGATGACCGTGCTCCTGGCTCTGCTTGCGTCGCTCACGTTTGTGCTGGCCGATGCCGACCGAGCCCGCAGCTCAGCGTCGGTGTGGATCCAGATCACGATCGAAGTTGTCGCGTCCCTTGGATTCACGTGGCTGGTTCGACGTCGAATTGGGGTGATAAATGAGAAGCCGCTGATCATTCCGATTCTGTTGCTCGTCGTACTGTTGAGCCTGCTTTGGGAGCCTCTTCAACGCTGGATTTTTCAGACGGGGCGACCATTCGAAACGATGGTGATGAACAGCCAGAAAACTCTGATGCTGGCAACCGCAGTGTTCGGATCTCGCGTTGCCTATCAGCGATTGTCGGTGATCATCGGAGTGGCTCTGGCAATTTTCTGCGCCGCCATTTCCACCGAACATCGCGTGCACTGGCTGATCGCAATCTACGGCTTCGCGGTTGTCAGCTGGATGATCGCGAGTCACTGGGACACACTTCGTTCGCGACTGATCGCCGGTGAAGCACGACGTTTGCCACTGCGATGGCTGATCATTGGGCCATCGATTCCGTTGCTGATGTTGCTTGCATCGGCCGATGGAGGAAATCGTGCGATCACTGCCATGCGAGGTTTTCTGCCTGGCTCAGGCGGCGACGGCGAATCTGATCCCTTTTCACGCGGCGGCGTCAACGACGGCGAGAATCTCGTCGCCGGGACAGACAACATCAAATCGTTCGGGCCAATTGAAGACGCGCCATTTGCCGAAGACGATAAGCCCAGTCTTTACGACCTCTTCAATGATACGTTCGATGAACCTGTTCGCAAGGTCAAAGATCAGGATCGAGCGATCGCCTTGCCGCCTCAAACATTGGCGGAAGTGAATGCTCGGATGGCGAAGTCAGAACAAGCCGGCAAAGAATTTTCGACCCTGCGCAAATCGACTCGTCCGGATCATAAGAAGATCAAAGACCTTGAAAGTCACGCTCTGCTGTACATTGCAGGACGCGTCCCGCTGCATCTGCGGATGGAAACATACGACATCTTCGACGGAGTCGACTGGATCGCCGAAACGCTGACCGACGAACCGCGTGGACTTGCGATGGCTTCCAGCTACGGCCGCCCATGGCTCCGAATCCCATGCGCAAGCCGCGCGCTGGAAGTGTTTGACGGGCAGGAAACTCATGCGATCAAAGTCATCAACCTTCGCACCAATGTGATTCCCGCGCCACTCCAACTTCGGGCGCTGCACATCGATAAGGTTGATCAGATCGGTATGTTCAAATGGTACAACGATACGATCCTGAGAATGGATCGGAAGTCGTTGCCCGAATTCACGGCCATTCATCTGCAGTCCGAATGCATGGACCATTCGCTGCTCCGCGATTACGACGAACTCACGTTTCATGCGTTGTCGGACAAGAAGAGAACTCAACTGCCGGAACTTGAAGAAATAGCGGAAGTGCGGAGTCTTGCGCAGCAGTGGACTCGAGGAATTCCGCACGGTTACCAACAAATCGAAGCCATCTGTCGGCAACTTCGAACACAATACACGGTCGATCGTTCGGCTCATGCTCCGGAAGAGTGTTCGTTTCCCGTTGGGCATTTTCTGTTCGAATCCAAACGCGGCCCCAGCTATCAGTTCGCCACGGCGGCAACGCTCATGCTCCGAAGTCTGGGGTATTCGACGCGATTGGTTTCCGGCTTTTATGGCAATCCGAATCGTTTCGATGTTGCCAAAGGTCACACGGCTGTGCATTCGTCGGACACACATTTTTGGTGCGAGGTTTTCGTCGGCGCAGGCACATGGGTGACACTGGAACCGACGCCGGGATACGAAGTACTGAATCCTCCGCCCGGCCTGTGGAAGCAGGCTCTGATGTTGCTGGCAGGCTGTGCTCAATGGGTGCTGCGGCATTGGCTGATGGTGTTGATCACTTCGGCCATCATCGCCGTTGGCTTCGCAAAACGTCATCAGCTGGCTGATCTGGGATATACGCTGATGTGGCGATTTGTTCCCGCACGAAATGCTCGTCAGCGAGTTCTTCAAACCATGCGTTTGCTGGAACGCCGGCTGCGTTTCGTCGGACTTGCTCGCCCTTCCGGCGTGACATTCACCAAATGGTTTCGACGCCAACAGTTGCATTCTGAGCTACGCCCTGAAGCTCTTTCGACCACCGCAGAGTTTTCGCCGTTAGCTGATTGGGCGGTGTACGGAGTTGATGAACTGGATGCTGCGTTGCTCAGATCGGATGTCGAAACCGTCTGTCGCCAGGTCGTTCGATTGTTCACGCTGGCGGAACTGCGGAAGTCGGCAATCCAGTCTCGGCTGGAATTGGATGCTCGATCGTCCATTCTGAAGCCATTGAATCTGAACTCTTCAAATCCGGAAGTTGCTTACTCATGACTGTGGCGGAACTGAGCGTTTCTTCATCCAGTGATCTCGTGGCTTTGTCGCATCTGCGCGACCGGCTCAATCTTGCTTTGCGAGGCAAGCCGGAAGTTGTCGAACTGGTTTTGGTGTGTCTTCTGGCGAACGGCCACTTGTTGCTGGAGGACAAGCCGGGACTGGGAAAAACGACGCTTGCGAAGGCTTTGGCATCCGGGATCGGTGGCCAATTCGCTCGATGCCAGTGTACGCCCGATTTACTTCCGAGCGACATTACGGGGTTCAACATTTTCAATCAGAGCTCACACGAATTTGAGTTCCGTGAAGGTCCGGTTTTTTCTGACGTGCTGCTGGCCGATGAAATCAACCGCGCGACGCCTCGGACCCAAAGCGCGTTGCTGGAAGCGATGGCCGAGCGACAGGTCACGGTTGATACAAAGCGGTATTCGCTCAGCACACAGTTTTTCGTGATCGCCACACAGAATCCTGTGGACCAACACGGAACATATCCGCTGCCTGAGGCACAGCTGGATCGATTTGCGATGAAGCTCAGCGTTGGCTACCCGGCCGCTGCCGATGAAGTCCGCATGCTGCAAGACGCCGTTGGTGGTTTGCGTTCAGGCGGCGACGTTCAGCCTGTTCTTTCGCTTGAGCAACTGAGCCGCATTCAGGAATCTGTGGCAGCTCTGTCTGTTGCTCCGAACGTTCAGAATTACCTGGTCCGACTGGCTCAGGAGACTCGCCGCCACACAAGCATCGCACTCGGGCTAAGTCCCCGCGGACTGCTGACATGGCAACGCGTGGCTCAGTCTCATGCGTGGCTGTCAGGGCGTACGTTCGTGACTCCTGATGATGTGCAGCAGGTTGCTGTTCCCGTGTTGAGCGTCCGAATAGGACTCGACCCGGCCGAAGCCGAGACCGTGATTCAGGAAATCCTCACCGATGTTCCAGTACCCGATTGTCAGGAGTGAACTTTCAGCGAGCGGCTGGGCGTCAGCCCTCCGTGTCGTTCATGAGTTTCAAAACATTGTCGAAGATTCAAATCGCAATTCCACGGAGGGCTAACGCCCAGCCGCTCGCCTTTTTAGGAAGTGTTCATGCCAGGCTTTTCTACAAACAAGCGATTCAACCACGTTCCAGTGTGCTGCGTCGCCCTGTTATGCTTCGCGATCACGGTCTCAGGATGCGGCTCTTCCGCGGAATCACACGAAAGCGAACATCACGACCACGAGCACGAGCACGAGCATTTGGAACACTTCGTTCCGGCGCATAAACCGAAAGACTTCGCGGAACTGGTTGATCAGCTTGCCGTACGATTTCCGCAACTGGGATCAACAGACGCTGGCGCCGGACATGATGCCGCTCGAAAGGAACTGGCAGACATCATCGACTGGATTCCCGAATTGGCCGCCGACAGTGAACTCAAGAAGGCGGACTTCGAAACCGCAGTTGCAACAGTCACCGGGTTCTCGAAAGCTCTTAAGGAAACAGCCACTGCGACAAAAGCGACGTCTGTTGACCCGCCAGTTTTCGAATCTCTGATTGAAGAGTTGCGGCAACTGGTTCCTAAATCTCAAGTGCAAGCGGAGCAAATGTAACATGGCTGAAATGATGCTCTGGGGTTTTGGCATTCGATTCGTCACCAGTCTTGTTCAGGCATCGCCGTTCATTCTGGCGGGCTTTATGATCGCGGCCGTGCTGCGAAGATTCTTCGGTTACGAAAATACTCGCCGACTCTTTGGCGAAGGAACTCGCACCTCCCTGCTTCGCGCGTGGGCGATTGGCATGTTGCTTCCGGTGTGCTCACTGGGAGCGATCCCCGTCATTCGCGAAATGCGCAGAGCAGGACTGCGAGGCGGGACCATTCTGGCGTTCGCGATGTCTGCACCGTTGTTCAATCCGCTTTCGCTGTTGTACGGACTGACTCTTTCGGAACCCATTGCAATTCTTTCCTTTGCCGCCTGCTCGCTGGTGATCGTGACGATCGTGGGCCTGACCTGGGACTGGCTGTTTCCGGATTCCGCATTGCCGCCGGTTGAAGAAAAAGCTGTGGCGTACGGCTATCGTCGCATGCTGGCAGTCGGAACGGCCGCGAGTCGAGAAGCCGCTTCGGGGTCGCTGCTGTACATTCTGATTGGACTCGCCGGCGTCGGGATTCTGGGAGCATTCATTCCCGCCAACAGCCTGCAGCACACGTTTAACTACGACAATCCGTTGGCACCGCTGTACATGACGGGAATCGCAATCCCCGTCTACGCGACTCCGATGCTGGCGATGTCACAACTGGGCATGATGTTTCAACATGCAAATTCCATCGGTGCTGCTTTTGTTCTGCTGGTTCTGGGGGCAGGCATGAATCTGGCAATCGTCTGCTGGCTGTATCGGGAATACGCTTTCAAACGCGGGACAGCATGGATGGTTCTGCTGTTGAGCATCGTGCTGGCTCTGGCTTACGGACTTGATAAGCCATTGTTCCCGAAGGACATTGAACCCGCCAACCACACGCATGCATTCGATATCTACTGCCAGCCATTTTCCGGACCTCAAAACGTCTCCTGGTTTCAAGCCACCCAACTCAAACTTCAGCGAGACATCAATCCGTTTGAATGGCGTCCGTTGTGGATTTTCGGACTGCTGATTCTTTGCGGAGTCACTCTGAAGATCACCGATCGTTCAATGAAACTTGACCAGTGGCTCGAAGCAGCGCCTCCAAAGCAGATTTCCGGACGAGGAGACATCATCGTCCCGGGCCCGGTTCTTGGATTCTTATCACTGGCGGGACTTGTGGTACTGAGTATTGTCGGATGTTTCGCCTACTATCCGGCCCCCGACGAATGTCTCGAAGCCATGACCGACACACGCATCAGCACGCTCAGTGCGGCGTTGTCAATGGATCACACGGAGACCAAATACTGGGCCGAGCGTTACGACGACTGGACAAGAAAGCTCGAAGTCGGCGCGTATCTTCGCCATGGAGAATTGAGCGACTATCACCGCTGGAAAGCTCGACTTCTTCGCGAACAATTGGAAACGCTTGAACACGAAGTCGAAGACGGCGAACGCGAAGAGGTGACAAAATTAGTTGCCAGAATTTCGAGATCACATCGCCGACTAAGAATTGCGTTTACTGAGGAGTGGTAGATTTCCTGGGCGGAACTCGTCTTCGGGGACGTTTTGCAAGCGGCTGCTTAAATGTGGCTTTCAAGTTGTTTCGTTAGGAATTAAAGATCTCTGAAACAACTCGGCCGTAAACGTCTGTTGGGCGAAAGTTTCGACCGGCATGCTGGAATGTCAGTTGTTCGTGATCCACGCCCAGAAGATGAAGCAGAGTCGCATGCAGGTCGTGCATGTGGATTTTGCCTTCGACAGCCAGATGCCCGATTTCATCTGTAGAGCCCCATGAAAATCCGGGCTTCACGCCGCCGCCCGCGAGGAACACGGTGAAACCTCGCGGGTTATGATCGCGGCCGTCGGAACCCTGGGAGAACGGAGTTCGGCCGAACTCGCCGCCCCACCAAACGATCGTATCTTCCAGCAGGCCACGCTGCTTCAAGTCCTGAAGCAGTCCGGCAACCGGTTTGTCGGTAGCCTTTGCGTGGACAGCATGTTGAGGCATGTTGGAATGCTGATCCCAGCGAGGATTGGACGACTGATCCGCGTAATTGACCTGGACGAATCGAACGCCTGCTTCGGACATGCGTCGCGCGAGAAGACACTGCTTTCCGAATTCATCCGTTTCTTTTTCGCCGATTCCGTAAAGGCTTGCCGTTGCTTCTGTTTCCTGGGACAGATCCAGGATTTCAGGCGCCTGCGCCTGCATTCGCCATGCAAGTTCGTAGTTTCGAATCATCGCGTTGACTTCATCATCGGCGTTATTGTTGCGAGCCGATTGAAGCTGATTCATCTGTTGTGTTAATGAATAACGTCGTTTTGTTTGTTCGGCAGTCAGTTCCGTATTTCGAATATGATCGATTGTCATCTGACTGGCGGGTTGGAACGAACGGCCGATGGACGTACCCTGACAGACTGCGGGAAGAAATGCATTGGAGTAGTTTCGTGGGCCACCATTTGCATCGGATGGCTGCAGGGAAACAAAGCCTGGCAGGCTTTGATTCTCTGTTCCAAGTCCATAGAGAATCCATGACCCAAGTGATGGGCGGACCAGGGTTGTCGCTCCCGTATGAAGGAATAAAGTCGCGGGACCGTGGGCAACTCCTTCCGTATGCAGACCGTGAAGAAAACACAAATCGTCGACGTGTTCGGCAATGTGCGGAAACAGTTCGGAGACTGGTTTTCCTGTTTGGCCGTATTTTTTGAATTGCCAGAGTGGTTTCATCAGCTTCTGTTTGGTGACCTTTCCGAAGTCGCCAAATCGAACACCGGTAAAGTCTATCGACTGCCCGTCACCTGCAATCAGCTCCGGCTTATAGTCGAATGAATCGACGTGGCTTGGTCCGCCCTGCATGAAAACAAAGATGATTCGCCTGGCTTTTGGTGCAAACATTGTCGCACGCTGTTCGAGCGACTTGCTGCTGAAGTCTTTTTTCTGCACTTCAGTGGCCCGAGCGGACTGCGCCAGCATTGCCTGAAGCGCGAGGCCTCCGAATCCACAACTGGCCTGAGCCAACAATTCACGACGAGATCTGAATGAAGTGAGCATGGGACGGCTTCTTGATTCGGTTGTTTCTGGTGATTGAAACAGATGCAGGAGAACGGGAATCCCCTGTCGTCAGGTCAGAACGCTTGTGCGGAAGTTGTGAGGCGAGTGGCCGGAGAGGCTTTCCCAATGTCGAACGATTGTCCCAATCGTTTATGATCCGTTGAGACAATTGCTCTACGATCGGCTGGTAATCCATTTTCTGCCGCTCGCCTTAATTAAGATATCGGAAATCCACTGAGGCAAATAGTGCGTGAAAAATTTCCGACCAGGCTTCGGTGGAATTCGGATTGTCGGTAACAACAGTCAATGCGGCTGCGACTTCTTCGGATGTGGGGTTTCGACTTACGCAAATTCTCCAGACATTGCGAACGTTGGAATCTGCTGCGTCCGGGTCAAATGCATCGGACTTGAGAAATGCCTCTGCGGCCCGCTGTGCCTGTGCCATGACAAACGGACTGTTCATCATGTACAGCGCCTGAGCGGGGCGAGTACTTCGGGTACGTTTTCCGGTCACAAGATTTGGATTCGCGCCGTCGAAAATTTCGAAGAGGTCCAGCATGATGTTGCGGAATGACGGGACGAAGATGCTGCGTGCATTCATTGGATGTTGAGAATGTTGATAATCGTTGTCATACGTCGATAGTTTGGCGATTGTTCGACCAGATCGAATGTTCAAATCCAGCGATCCACTGATCTGCAGGAGAGAGTCGCGGACGGCTTCGGCGTCCATCCGGCGCCGAACAGCTCTGGTAAAGAGGCGGTTGTCAGGGTCGCTACTTAATTGTTCAGCGTTTGCTGAAGTTGAAAGTCGGAACGTCCGCGAGAGACACAATCTTCGGATCAGCTTTTTTGTGGACCATCCGTCTTCGATAAAAGTTGCCGCAAGATAATCAAGTAACTCCGGATGAGTTGGGCGTTCGCCTGTTTCCCCGAAGTTGTCAGGAGTTCTGACGAGTCCTTCCCCGATGACGTGTGTGAAGACTCGATTCACATACACCCGTGCCGTTAATGGGTTCTGCGGCGAAGCGACCCAATCGGCCAGTTCTCTGCGACCACTGGTTGCTGCGGATGTGAGGCTTGCCACCGTGAAGGCCCCGGAGACGGGAGTTGCCGCCGTGATGAAGCCACGAGGCACTGTCGCCCCGAGATTTCGGATCTCGCCCCGAATATGAATGTGCCAGTCTTCCGGGGCGGATTCCTCTTCCACGCACATCACGACCGGGATTTCTGGTTTCAGCTTTGTATGGGCTTTGCGTTCATCTTCCAGCATCTGAAGATCCGCACGAAGCTTATTGAGTTCGTCCCCTTTGACTGCATTCTGAGGAGAGCTTGCCAGGGCCGGCATTTGTTCCACTGGAAGAAACTGGATGGCATCGACGATCACAAACCCCGGCGATGCATCCACGGCTTTCACCACAACTCTGGCCTTCAGCCCTGCTTCAAAGTGAAAACGCCCGAGTTCGGCAAACACGCCATCCCCATACGGTTTTTCTTTTTGATTTGCATAGACCAGCGATTCGCCATCTGCGTGAGCAATCAGCACCGGGATTTTTTCAGACCGACTGGGGGCATGATTGATCACCATGCGCACGGCATATTCACCATCGGCAGGTAATGTTGTTTCGTAAGTTGCAGAAAGTCCGCGACGCGGATCCCCGCAGTGGCGATATCCTTTCCCAATAAAAGGCTGTTGCGAAGTTGAGGCGATCCAATCCCCCTCGAACTGAGCCTCAGTGTCATCCAAAACAATCCCAACCAATTGCTTTCGCAGCGGCGCAGTTAGCCGATCCGACGCCGCCGGTAGTGCTGCTTTCATCGCGGCAATCTGTTTTTCAAGGTCAGCATCTTTGGACGTCCATTGTTCCAGGACCGCCTTGTCGTAACCGACTCGCAGAGGAGCTGTAACGAATCCACAGACGTTGCCAGGGGTCAGCGATTTTGTGCTCCGAAAGATCCCGGCCAATGCGTAGTAGTCGGACGTTGGGATTGGGTCAAACTTGTGGTCGTGGCAACGGCAGCATCCAATGGTCATGCCCAGAAATGTTCGACCCATGGAGTCGATCTGTTCATCGACGACGTCCATTCGCAGTTGCTCTTTGTCCTGCTCTTCGTAATTGATGGCACCGAGCATGAGGTATCCAACACCGGTAATCTGTTCATCGCGTTGTTGGTCTGAATTCGCTGGCAGCAAATCTCCAGCCAGATGTTCCCGAATGAGTTGATCGAAAGGTTTGTCATCATTGAACGAACGAATGACGTAGTCTCGAAACCTCCATGCATCGGGCAGCATCATACTGCGACCGCCTCCAGTAGATTCTGCGAAGCGGGCAACATCGAGCCAGTGTCGTCCCCATCGTTCCCCGAACTCAGGCGAGCTCATCAACCGATCGATCGTTTGCTCTATTGCGCCTTCTGCGTTGTTTGCGTAGGCTTCAGCAAACAGTGACTGCTCTTCCAGCGTTGGTTGCAGACCAGTCAGAACAAACTTCAGTCGACGAATCAGCACATCGGGTGACGCATCAACGCTCACCGCGTGTTCGGACTGTTTCGCATCAGCGGCGCTGTCAGACTGCGCGGCGCTATTGTGATGTTGTTCTCGAGCATGAATCAGAAATCGGTCAACATCGCTTGTGGACCAGTTGGAGCTGACAGGCGGGACTGCATGTTTGACTACAGGCCGGAACGACCAGAATTCACGTCCCTTCTCAATGTCGATCGATTGTTTTTTTTGCAGGGCGCCGCCTGTTCTGGGGTCGGCAGCTCCGAGTCGAATCCATGTTTCAAAGTCTGCGAGAATTTCATCGGACAGCTTTCGATCGGGAGGCATTTCGAGAGACTCATGCTTCATCGCCTGCAGCAAAAGGCTATCGGCTGGTTCTGAGGCGATAATCGCAGGCCCGGAGTCACCGCCTGTAAGGAGCCCTTCGCGCGAATCGAGCAGCAGTCCCCCCTTTACGGATTTCGCAGCGTTCGAATGGCACGAGTAACAATGGTCAGCAAGAACAGGCCGGATGCGTTCTTCGAAGAACTTCAGCTGGGCCGCGTCAATCTGACTGGATGCTGGCTTCGAGTGATCCGCATCGTCAGCGATGACATTGACACTGCTGGTCAATGAAATGGCAACCGCAAGGATTCCGCCAGCAAAGATTAAGTGGATCGTCTTCGTCATGCGAAACTCACATTTTCCTGAAATGACGAGGTGGGAGGAGGGGTCCCTGGACGAATTCTGAATGGCAATGGGCAATCATCAATGTCCGGGGGAGAGATATGGTATCGACGGCGGACCGGAAAAACAGCCGGAACTTGTAGCCGTGGCCGGTTGTCGGCAACATTCGGTCTCACAACGCCTGCGACAGGGAAAATTGCATTTTAGTTGCTACACTTCGGCCCATCAGGACGTAGACGCATGTGTGCCGTTCGCACAAGCTGAAGAGGTGAGAATTGTCGAAGGAAGAAAAATACTCGGACGAAGAACTGGCCACGTTCGGTCTTGATCGTGCGCTGATTCCGCGACATGTCGCCATCATTATGGATGGAAACGGCCGGTGGGCTCAAAAACGAGGACTCCCCAGGATCGAAGGACATCGGCGAGGTGTCACGTCCGTTCGATGCATTGTCGAAGAAGCGTCCCGTCTGGGGTTGCAGCAACTCACCCTATACTGTTTTTCCAGCGAGAACTGGAAGCGCCCACCCAGAGAACTCACGCTGCTGATGCACTTGCTGAAGCAGTATCTCATCGAAGAACGCCGTGAAATTCAGCGGCAGGGATTGCGATTTAAAGTGATCGGGAAATTACACGAACTGGATCCGCTCATTCAGTCGGAAATGCAAAAGACCGTTGAAGTTTCCGCGAATAATAGTGGTATGACGCTGTGCCTTGCGGTCAACTATGGCGCGCGACAGGAAATTACGGAAGCGATTCAGAAGATAGCGACTGCGGTTCGTAACGGAGAAATTCAGCCAGGCGAAATCTCTGAAAAGACGGTTGCCGACAATCTGATGACGAGCGGTATGCCGGATCCGGATTTAGTGATCCGGACAGCCAGTGAGTTTCGAATCAGCAACTTTCTGCTGTGGCAGATCAGTTATTCAGAACTATGGGTGGCCGAGAAACATTGGCCCGAATTTCGCGAAGAAGAGTTCCGTACGGCTCTTCGCGAATTTGCTCGGCGCGACAGGCGATACGGTGGGCTCTCTCCAACAGCCCAGGTTGCCAGTGAATAAGCCTGCGGCTCGTGTCGCGTTACTGTCGAATAAGACAAGGCACACGATGTGTTTGAGCCGACAACGGCAAGGTCTCGGCGTCTCGGGTCTGGAATCGCTGTCCGATCAAGCCTTGATAATCAGAAGAATCGTCATTCGCATTAGAAGTTCGCCAATTGTGAGACCTCGACAACTCAATAGGATTTGAATAGATGCTGCGATGGCGACTGTTGGTGTCAGTAATTCTGGTGCCCTCTCTGATAGGTCTGTTCTGGTTCGATCATCATCTGGGTGCCTCAGCCTGGCTGCTGTTTGCTTTCAGCCTGTTTGTTGCATTCCGCAATGCCTATGAGCTGACAGATCTGATGGCTGTTCGAAACATGAAGCCATCTTTTCCAGTGGCTGCGGTTTTGAGTCTGTGTGTTGTCGCTGGCGGCTGGGCCCATTCGCTTTTCGGCATCGACATGTATTCAGAGCATGGGCTGCTTGTGTCGATGGGCTACATTGGCGGCACACTTGCCATTTCGTTTTGCCTGTTGCTGGCTCTGGAAGCCTGGCGATATGAGCAACCGAGCAAGTCAATGGAATCGCTGGGCTGTAACCTGATTACGGTGTTTTATGCAGGCGGTCTGATGGCCTTTACGGCGCAACTCAGATGGTTTCCCGACACAAGTCTTGGGTACTACGTTATTGCATCGATGATTATTTGTGTGAAGGCAGGTGATACGTTTGCTTACACCTTTGGTCGGCTTTGGGGAAAACGTAAGATGGCCCCGAAGCTAAGTCCCGGCAAGACATGGATGGGACTGGTTGGTGCAATTTTTGGAAGCACTCTTGGAGGGTGGCTTTGGCTGACATTCGCGGGAACCATGTTTGCCTCGCAACCTCGACCGGCGGCACTTTGGGTAATTCTGGCTTACTCTGCGACGATCGGCTTGATAGGACTGGTCGGAGATCTTTGCGAGTCGCTCATCAAACGCGACGTGGAAAAGAAAGACTCTGCTGCGTTAATGCCGGGCTTCGGAGGACTGCTGGATCTGCTGGACAGTCCGTTGTTTGCCGGTCCGTTTGCGCTGCTATGGTGGCACTTGTTGCCGCCTGCGATCTTGGCTCCATAGCAGGTCGCTTTGATCCGAGTTCTAATCTGAGCTGATCAACCGGCGTTTGGGAAATCGGTGTCGGTGAAAACTACCCGTCAGCCCGAAGTCTGGTGGGTTTGTGATTTCCATATTTGATGCAGAGCTTCTGATGTTGTGAATACACGGAGGTCTATCGGCATCCGGAAGCACTGGAGAAATCGAACAGTGGCAGCATCACGCTGGCCACAATGAATCCGACAAGAGCTCCCATGACGACAATTACGGCAGGCTCGAGGAGTTTTACAAGATCTTTGAGTTGCCGTTCGCCGTCCTCTTCGAAGTGTACTCCAATAAGTTCAAACACTTGTGAAAACTGTGGCAGTACGAAGAACACAACCGCGAATAAGACTGCGATTGCGATAATCAGCAGGACCGTCGGATAGGCGAGAGCTCCCCGAATCGCCGATCGCATGCGATCTTCATTCCGCAGCATCGTTGCAAGTCGCTGCAGAACTTGTGTCATTTTTCCTGACGCTTCCTCCGCTCGGATTGCGGACACAAAGACTTCGTCAAAAATTTGTGGTAGTTTTTCAGCGCGGCTGAGAGCTGGATGCCTTCCTCCAATGCTGAATTGATGCCGTGAAGTGTCTCACTGAGTTTTGGGTTTTGCGTTGTGGACGCAAGATTCTCAACGGCTTCTGCAAGCTCCACTCCAGACTGGCTCATGATGGCCAGTTACGATGTTAGCATCATAATTTCATTGCGACTGACTCGGTTTTTTCGCAAACAGGCCCGATGTTTTTGCAACACCCGAAGCGGCTTCGCCAACTGCAGCACGCCCTGCACTGTTGAGAGCCAGGATAAAGAGTCCCTGTTGTTTCAGAATCTGCCGTGCTTCCTGCAGGGATTCGGCTTGAAGCAGTCCGCTGCTGGAAGATCCGTCAATGCGCCGAGCAGTATAGGTAAAGTCCATCGGCATCAGTCGACTCCTGCTACACGCAGGATTTCGTCGGGGCTCGTAATGCTCTTTTCGGCAAGCGAGATTCCCTGATCAAGCAACAATTGTCCGCCTTTGGATCGATACCATTCCCGAACGTATTCGCTGTTCAGGTCCGGCGTCATAAGACCGCGAAGTTCTGAGTTGACCGAAAGGACTTTGTAGATTCCGGTTCGGCCGCGGAACCCAGTATCAAAGCAACTTGAGCAACCTTCGCCTCGCACAAATTGCGGACGACGATCTCCTCGGTAGCCGAGTCGATCAAGCACTTCAGAAGTTGGATAGTAGTTCGTGCGGCAGCCCGGGCAAACGCTTCTGACAAGCCGCTGTGCGACCACGCCCACAAGCGCAGCGGAAATTTTGTACATCGCGATTCCCATATCTCGCAGACGAGTAATCGCGCCAGCACTGTCGTTGGTGTGAAGAGTACTCAGGACCAGATGTCCCGTGAGCGCGGCCTGAATGGCGATTTCAGCAGTTTCTGCATCGCGAATTTTACCAATCATGATGACGTCGGGGTCCTTGCGAAGGATGGCTCGCAACGCGCTGGCGAACGTGACGGCGCTTCCCTGGCTGGCGTGAACCTGGTTAACCAGTTCCAGCGAATATTCCACCGGATCTTCAACGGTCACGATGTTCGTGTGAATACTCTTGATCAGTTCGATTGCCGAATACAGCGTTGTGGTTTTTCCACTACCGGTCGGACCAATGACCAGAACCAGACCATGCGGCCTGTGCATCATGTGTTCGATTTGTTTAAGTTGCTTTTGTCCAAACAGCGGGCGGATTGTCTCTTCAACTTAAGACAAAAGTCGTTCGATCTGTGTTTCATGACGATCCAGTGTCATTCCGCCTGCCCTGCATATGGCTGATATTCAACAGGTTGTCGATCGTGCGATCCAGGCGACCAGCTTCTGAAAGGATGACATTCAGAAACGGGCGTTCATCCTCCGGGCTGAGTTCTTCGGCAGCGATCAGTGTTTCTGCAGAGGCTGTCGTAACCATTAAACTGAAGACCTGAGGATGGTGACGAATATTTTAGTGAACAGGTTCTGCTGCTGGACGTAGCAACTCGGTGACTTTCTCGATCAGATTTCTCGGGCTGAATGGTTTGCAGAGAATCGCAGGAAGTCTCAGCGCATCCAGAGTGTGTTGTTCGATCTCGAGACCTTTTGCAGAACAAAACAGGATCGGCAAATTGAAGAGAACGGCGTGGTTTCTGATGTGTTGGCAGAGTTCAAGCCCCGACATTCCAGGCATCTGGCAATCCGTAACAACGACATCTGCCGGGACTTCTTCGAGCATTCGCAGAACCTGGCTGCCTTCCGTTGCGGTGCGGACATCAAAACCCGCGCGAACCAGGTTGAAGCGAATGACGTCCTGGAGTATGCGATTATCTTCCGCAACGATGACTCGATGGTTTTTCACGTGGTGCCTCGCGATGTCAGTCAGAAATGATGAATCATGTGCTATGCGTCGGAATTCCAGAGTTGCCAGCCGGTAGTTCAGATTTCGCGTGTTTCGTTCTGAAAACCATAGTTCAGATTTTGCACATGGAGCACTGAACAGAAGAATCTGTGCAGAGTTTTGACAGGACGGTTTCGGTAACGAAAAAACGCGAGCCTTGAAAAGGTTCGCGTTCAGAATGTTGGCTTCGATTTCGCCGATTGTGATTACCAGGCCGAATATTCACTGTTTGAATCGTTGATATAGAACTCGCCAGTTGTTCCGTTGTATGCCCATCCATTCGTTCCTGACGCACTGAACGCGCCTGTGAAGCTTCTTACTGAATTGTCATCTTTGTAAGTTCCGACTTGAGGCGATGGGAATGTTCCGCCCTGAAGAGACGAATTGAGTGCCGTCACAAGAGATGTTGCTGGCGGATAGCTTCCACTTGTCGCTCGATATAGTTCGATCGCATTTCGAATTGTTGTGAGTGATTGCCGAGTACCATTCTCGCGAGCATCGTTGGTGACATCGAACAGCTTCGGAGCAGCGACGGCGGAGATGATACCGAGCACAAGGATAACAATGACAAGTTCAATTAACGTAAAGCCACGTCTTGTTTTTGCCAATGCCATCGTGTTGACTCCCGATGAACTCGATTGTCTGTTCTTGAGATGCGGGATGGTATCTACGGTTGATAAAAACAAATGAACCGAGGATCCGAACTGTTGTTTTAGCCTAGGTTGTGTTGTTCCATCGGGCCGCAGATTTTCGTAGATTTTTCTCTACACAGACATCGTAGTCATTGTTGCGGATTATCCGATTGTGACGGCTGAGATTAAGCATTTCCCCGAGAATCACTTACTTCTGTAACGCACTTGTGGGCTACGCTTAGGTGCGACTTGAAGCCGTTTTTGATACGTCTGCTCTGCCTCTGCCGCTCGGTAAGGTTCGAGCCAATAAGATTGTCTGCAATCATGATACAGGCGATTGAGCAGCGCTCCATTGCTGTCGGTGACCGATTCTTTCGGGATCTCCTGGGAGAAAACTATGTTCTGTTTAACGCAGACGGCACGGTAACAGCAACTGACGGGCGAACATCGATTTCGCTGTTGAGGTCTGGAGTTTCTGCCGGTGCAGAAAACGCGATTGCCAGACTTGTTTCAGGCGTCGCAGGCACCGGCGTGCCAAGGCTTGCCAGAGTTTCGCCTGAATGTTTTGCCTGGGCCGTGCCTTCGCCTTGCAAGGCAAGTAAACTTGTTGCTGTAGAACTGGTCCGCAGTGACTCTGATGCGTTAGTGGATCTGGTCAATCGTTCGTCGCTTTGCGCGTGGACGAGGGAGATTTCGTCCCGACAGGCAAAAGAGCAGGTTCTGGAGCAGGAAGAGCAATTGCTCGCCTATGCCGCGCAGGTCACCGAAGACCTGGAAGAACTCACATGGCTCCGCAGTCTTGCAACAAATCTCGAACTGAGTGAATCCGGCAATAGCGTCGAAAGAATAGCGGAATCGGTTCTGCCTTCCCTGTGTCGTTTGATAGGCGCACATTGCCTGGTATTTATTCGAGATATTCCTGTCACTGGGATGGACTCAAATCTGCCGCTCGTCTGGAAGACGGGACAAACCGAAGTGTCTCGTCAACACGCACTCCAGATCGTTGCCGCGCTTCTTGGACAAGGAGGTGAACGCACGATTGTCAAAAATTTCAGTGAGAAGCAATTCTCCGACGGAAGATTTGACGGCGTTGAATCCTGTGTCCTGGTTCCCGTGGCCACTGAGTCGGGGCGGCTTGGCTGGTTGCTGGCCATGAACAAAGACATCGCAGCACCGGAGTGTTCACGTACGTATGGTGATCCAACTTATAACACGTATATGAGAGAGCGGGAGTTCGGCACTTTTGAAGCCAGCCTGATGAGTGCTACTGCACTTGTTCTGGCGGCTCATGGTCGCAACTGCGGATTGTTTCATGAAAAGGAACTGCTGCTTCGTGGCGTAATTCGGTCGATGATCAATGCGATTGACGCCAAGGATTCGTACACTTGTGGGCATAGTGACCGCGTTGCGGAATTCTCGCGTCTGATTGCTCAGCAGTTGTCGCTGGACTTCAATCATTGCGAGCAGGTTTATATGACCGGTCTGTTGCACGATGTCGGGAAAATCGGCGTTCCAGACCACGTGCTCAAGAAGCCATCGCAGCTGACGGATGCAGAGTTTGAATCGATCAAGCAACATCCGGGCATCGGATATGAGATTCTGAAGCATCTGGAAAATTTGAGTTATGTATTGCCCGGGGTTTTGCACCACCACGAGGCAATGGATGGCTCCGGCTATCCTCACGGATTGAAGGGTGATGAGATCCCGCTGAACGCAAGGATTCTGGCGGTCGCAGATTCCTATGATGCGATGACCAGCAATCGTCCTTATCGTCGTGGTATGCCAACTGAAAAGGCCGAAGCGATTCTGCTGGAAGGCTCCGGCCGTCAATGGGATCCAGTCTGCGTCGATGCCTTTTTTCGAACGGTCAATGGCGTGAGAACGATCGCAAGGCAGCGGTCATCGCCCTATCAGCCCACAACTGTTGGTGCAGGTCCTGTCTTGAATCGTGAGCATACTGTCGTCCGCTGAAAAACCGGTTGTGGATCAGCGGAAGTTGTGCAATATCGCAATGGCGACTGCTGCGACGGCGCCAACGCGAATGTTATCGTTGATGCGCGATCGAACTGATTCAGCGACCGCGGCTGCGAAGACTGCAGGGCTGGTGAGTGCCAGTGCGATGCCAAACGAAACCGCGGGTTCCGCAGCTTCAGGGTTGTGAGTTTCACCCCAATAGATCCAGGCGGTCATCAGCGATCCCATTACCAGAAATGCCAGGAATCCCGACCATGATTTTGCCTTGTTCCAGGGGAGTCGGGGACCTCTGAGCCAGAGGCCGAAAAGTGTTGCCGATCCATCGCCGAATGCGAGGATTGAGAGTACCGCAAGCGAAAGTTCCAGTGCCTGCGGAAAGGCCATTGCCATTCCCAGCACAGCAAGTGCATAGCCTCCCACCGCGGCCAATCCTGCACCCTCGCCCTGTCGTTGAATCTGCTTGAATCCCCCAAGAATGCGCAGGCCGATTGCAAGACAACATCCGGCAACAATCAGTTTCATTGTGGGAGAAATCGAGTCCGCGTGTGGGACGACGTGCAGTCCAAACGCGAGCAAACCAGGAGCCATGTGCCAGAATCGCCGCTTCATTTCGCGATAGGTCAGTGGTCGAAACGAAAGACCTTCTGCTGCGTTATCCCCACTCACTTTTTCCGGCGCGTGATCCAATGCTCTGTTCAGTTCTGCCACAGTCGTCTGGTCAGTTCTGGAATTCATTGGGGCATCTCGCAAAGGGAGCACAGCATGCAGGAGGCGAAGTTATTGGTTCGCTTCGAATGTGTTTTCGTTGAATATCGTCAATTTTCGAAGACCAGCATCCCGGATTTGCGAGGAACCTTGACGGAATTGATGATCTTGAAATTGAATTCACAGGTTTCGGACCTGGCAGAATTTGCCGTTCTGGCGACGTTTTTTGTACGCTGATGGCCCAAATGCGGGAGTTGTGTTTCGTCCAATGAACGGCAAATCGTTCTTTTGCTTTCACTGCCGCTTGAGTCATCGAAATGAATTGAGGACGATAATACGCTGTTGTCGCTGCTGTTAGATGTTTTTGAGGCTCTGCAGCGGTACGTTATTGCCATCCAGAGTATTGAATTTTGCTTCGAGGGACGAACAGAACACAACGTTCTTCTGTTCTCGCTGTTGTGGCATCGCAGTGACAGCGGGGCGCGTTGAGGACAACGGGTGGGCTTGTTTGAAACGCAGCTTTTGGGGTGTGTCTTTGCAGGCTGGATTCGTTGAGATTTCAACGATGTTCGTTATTGAGTTTAACTGAATCTTTTTGATGCCTGCTCAAGTGTTCAGAGTGTTGGCGTGCCAGGAGTAATTCCATTTCCGCGATTCGTACTTTGGGAATGACGAGCGAAATTCTGTCCGCTGCGGAATGCCTCCGAAAGGGTGGGCTCGTGGCGTTTCCTACGGAAACGGTTTATGGACTTGGTGCCGATGCCACAAGTCCGCAAGCTGTTGCGAGGATTTTTGAGGCCAAGCAGCGTCCGACTTTTGATCCATTGATTGTTCATATCGCGGATAAATCACAGTTGAGATCCGTGGTGACAGAAGTTCCTGCTGCTGCGGGGATTTTGATGGATGCGTTATGGCCCGGTCCAATTACTTTTGTTCTTCCGAAGCAGTCGTCGATTCCGGATCTGGTAACAGCCGGTTTGCCGGGAGTCGGAGTCCGTATTCCTCGGCATTCGGTCGCTCTCGAATTATTGCGAGCGGCTGCGTGCCCCGTCGCCGCGCCGAGTGCAAATCCATTTGGTGGAATCAGTCCCACGACCGCACAGCACGTTGCAGATGGTTTGTCAGGCAAGGTGGACTGCATTCTTGACGGTGGTCCCTGCACTGTTGGAGTGGAATCTACTGTCATTTCTTTCATGGGAACGCATCCGATCGTGCTCCGCCCGGGTGGTTGTCTGATTGAGGATATCGAGGCGCTGATCGGTTCAGTGGAACGAGCCGTGAGCGATCCGGGGAAAGATGATGCCGCTCAACCGGCCCCTGGCATGCTCAGCCGTCACTACGCGCCAGCGACCTTGCTTGTTGTTTTGGGACGAAATCAGCAGGCGTCAGTGCTGCCTGGGCGCAAATGTGGGCTCATGACTTACGGAAATCAGCCGTTTCTTGACGGATTCCAGCAAATTCAACGACTTTCGGAGTCCGAAGACCTTCAAACTTGTGCTGTGAACTTCTTTGCAGCGTTGAGAAGTCTCGACTCTTGCGGACTGGACGTTATCATCGCACACGAATTCCCCGAATTTGGACTTGGAATCGCTCTAAACGATCGGCTAAGTCGTGCGGCCAATCGGGAGTAACGGATCTTTTGAGAAACAATTGCCGTTAGATGCTCCCGGTCACAAAGTGCTTCTTTCGAAGCACCCAAAGACTAGCCGACAATTGCTTCAAGACTGATTTCGAGCAGTGTTTCCGTGAATGGCGGTTTGCCCGTTATCAGAGTTTATTTACGCCTTGAGATCAGACAGTATTATGAAAAAGTCTTCACTGATTCTTGTTGTCGCAGCAGCAATCATTGCGATTTCCCTTCGGTTGATCGAAGGGCCTATGCACAACTTCTCCGCGATGGGTGCCTTAGCAGTACTTTGTGGTGTCGTTGTTCGTCCTGTGTGGTTAGGCCTGCTCATTCCATTGAGCTGCCGCGCTCTCACCGACTGTGTGTTGGAGTACCGCACGGGTTACGGGTTCTATGATTCTATTCTGTTTGACTACGCCGCGTATGCGATGATCTTTGGGATTGGACGGCTACTGCAGCCACGTCGAATGATGCCTGCGTTCGGCGCTGGCTTGCTGGCAGCTTTGACATTCTTCGTTGTCAGCAATGTTGGTGTCTGGTTGCTGCCGCATGAAGGTCAGTATCTCTACACACGATCATGGCAAGGCCTTCTTGAGTGTTTCTCAATGGCAGTGCCGTTTGCACGAGGGACGTTTATTGGCGACATTGGTTTTACGTCGGTGTTCGTTGGAATCCTGCACTTCCTGGCATTGCCGGTCTTGGGCAACGATGCTGGCAAGCTTCAGAGTTTTCCTCGTTCCACGATCGACGGCAATTAGTCCCTCCATGACCATGGCGTTGACCAGTCTCTATTGACGTCGGCTGGCGTTTGATGAGCATACGCATTGACTCCCGCATAATTGCTTAGTGCGCCGCGAGTTGCTTTGATTCGGAAATGCGTATCTGCATGATGCGTCGAGATGAATTATTGTCGAACGCAGATGAGCAGGCGTCACATTTCGGTGATGCCAATTGCACTTGGCTTTGTCACCCCTGAACACCTTCGGCTGTTGTCGAGACCGAATACCTGACCAATCGAGGTACTTTCATGATCGCCCGGATTCTTGCAGCCTTGGGTTTGGGGCTCTTTTCACTGGTGCCTGTTGCCGTTGCGGATGAAACGAAACCGTCTCACTTGGTCGAGGTTGTAACGATAGCGGGGAACGGAAAAGACATCCCCGCGAGCCCCGATGGTGTTGCGATCAAGACGCCGGCTTCTCAGCCTTTCGGAGTCAGCATCGGTCCCGACGGTGGATTGTATGTTTGCGAAGTGGGTTCTCATGTGATTCGAAGAATCGATCTGGAGTCCGGACGTGCAACGACTGTCGCCGGAACAGGTCAAAAAGGCTTCTCGGGTGACGGCGGTGCTGCGACGCAGGCGAAGCTGAACGAACCTTATGAAGTGCGTTTTGACAAAGCGGGCAATATGTTGTTCGTTGAAATGCAGAACCACATTGTTCGCATGGTTCACCGCGAGACTGGCGTTATTTCGACGCTTGCAGGTACGGGTGTTCCTGGTTTCTCCGGCGACGGTGGCTTGGCGGTGAATGCTCAGTTGAACCAACCGCATTCGATAGCTCTGGATTCTGAAGACCGACTTTACATTTGCGATATCAAGAATCATCGAGTTCGCATGGTTGATCCGGAAACAGGTTTGATTTCCACGTTTGCTGGCACTGGGGACAAATCAAAAACGATGGATGGAGCTTCCTTTGATGGGACGCCATTGAATGGTCCGCGAGCTCTGGATTTTGATGGCAAGCATTCCCTCTACCTGGCGCTGAGGGAAGGAAATGCGATCTATCGAATGGACTTGCAGACTCGGACCTATCATCATCTTGCGGGCACTGGGAAAAGCGGTTATTCGGGCGATGGCGGTGCCGCAAAAGACGCTCAACTGGCTGGCCCCAAGGGCGTGAGCTTGTCGACGTCTGGAGATCTCTATTTTGCAGACACAGAAAGTCACACGATCAGAGTCCTGCGGGCGGATTCTGGAATCGTTGAAACCGTGATCGGAGATGGAACCATGGGCGACGGCCCTGATGGTTCCGCCTTGCGATGTCGATTGAATCGACCGCATGGAGTTTACGTTTCGGCGGATGGCTGGTTGTATGTTGGGGACAGCAGCAATCACCGTGTGCGCAAGATGAAGCTTGCGGAATGAGACCGATCGGCTTTGGCTCTTGCATTAAATGCCCGAGGGTCGTTGATGTGATCTTGAAGAGTGCCTTGGCCTTGCAGGCGAGCGTTTGCACTCGAAATGAAGAATGCACGGCGTAAGCTTCGTTTGGCAAACAATCAGCTTAAGCGAGTCCCCTGCTGACCTGCGTCAATGATCAGGGCAGAAGTCCGCGTTCTCGAAGTTCCTGAATATTGTCTGGGGCACTGGAGAGAACTTTTTCAGAGGCATAGCGGAAGACTGCAAAGCCAGCGAGTTCCGTCGGAGCAGACAAGACGGCAATTCCGTTCTCGTCTTCTGCATCAAGTTGTTTGTTCAACTTCGAAACAGCCTCTTCGACCGTATCGGTAACGATTCGCTCGGCGCCGGATTCGTTTGACAGTTTCAAATTGGAAAATGCTGCCGTACGCGACATCAGAAAGTTAATGAGTCCGGTTTCTTCGTGCTCTTCAAAGAAGTTGCGAAGTTCCGGGTGCATGCTGTCTGGCGTAATGATTCTCGCCCGACTGATTGTGACCTTGCCCTTGCGGATCTTTACCAGCGAATCGCGTCCTTCGGATGTCGTTACAAGGTAGTAAGGCAATTCAGAATCACCGAACGTAAACAGCCCGTATTCGGCTGTACGTTCAATCCGCACAGAACTCCATGCGGCTTTGAATCGCTGAAACTGTTCAAACTCATCGAACAACGACATCTCTTTTGATCTCACAGGCGACCGGGAATCGGCAACGGAAACACGAATGTTCGCTCGAAACTCGGCAAAGTCAAATCCCGGGCCATTCTTTCCACCTTCGAAAGTATCGGCCTTGACGCCAAATCAGTAGATGCGGGCGTCTGGATACCAGTGACTTATTACAAAGCGGCGAATTCGAAACAGGAACAGGAGAACTCCCAGTTTCAGCCAGATCAGACAAGAAGACTGTTGCCAGGCTTCGACAAAATCAGTGATTCCGAATGCAAGAAACGTCACGCTGTAAATGCACTCGTGAAGAGAATTTCGGTGTTTCAGGAATCGCAGCAAGACCAATCCGGACAGCGATAGCCATGCGAGCCCTTCGGCAATATTGAACCAGTGATACGCTGACGAAAAATACTGACCGTCGTTGGGGGCGTATTGCCACCAGACTTCAGTAAAGAGCAATTCCACCACACGGTTCCAGCGTGCATTCATGATTCCATACCAGGCGGCGTCAGTTGGCAATTTGCAGTCGAGAGAAAATCGGTTGGGGTGTTAAACGGCTAATGTTCTTGCTGTTCCGGCACTTTTTCGTTTCTTCGCCCCGACGTGAAGAAACATAAGCTCGAAGTGATCTGCCAGGCGGCCTTGCCTCTGCTGTCGAATGCATTTTGAGGGCCCAATCCTTGGCGAGGGCTAGGCTATCTGTCACGATGCCGCTGCGGTCAATCTCGATATGTGCTTCAGTAGAGGGCTGGTGGCTTATGAGCAGCGTTGTTCGTGTTGCAGTCGTGTTGGTTCTTTGGCTCGTGGCCGTTGTGGACTCACGCGAGAGTTCTGCTCAGGAAGTACAGTCGCTTGAGAGCTACATCCGGCTGCACTACACCAAGTATGAGCACATGGTTCCGATGCGAGACGGAATCAAGCTGATGACCTCGGTGTTTGTCCCGAACGACACTACGCGAACCTATCCGATCCTGATGAAGCGAACGCCGTACAATGTTGCTCCGTACGGTGTTGACAAGTACCCGTCGAAGCTCGGTCCAAGCGAGCACTTCGTCAAAGCTGGTTACATTTTCGTCAATCAGGATGTGCGTGGGCGATTTGCGTCTGAGGGGAATTTTGTCCAGGTCACACCGCATATCGTGAACAAGACAAAGCCAACTGACATCGATGAAAGTTCAGACACGTTCGATACGATCGAATGGCTTCTGAAGAATGTACCGAATCACAACGGTCGAGTTGGAATGTACGGAATCTCGTATCCGGGTTTTTATGCGGCCGCTGGAATGATCGATGCTCATCCGGCGTTGAAGGCCGTGTCGCCGCAGGCCCCAGTGGGCGACTGGTACTTTGATGACTTCCTTCATCATGGATCGTTCTTTCTGGCTCATGCGTTCAAATGGTTGAGCGGCAACGCGTCAGAACGTACGAATCCGACAATGGAGCCAGCAAAACCCTATGTCTATCCGATGTCCGATGGATACAAGATGTTTCTGGATGCTGGCTCGGTTGAAAATATCGACAAACTCTATCTGAAAGGATCCATTCCTTTTTGGCAAGACATGATGAAGCATCCCAATCGTGATGAGTTCTGGCAGCAACGAGCGCTCATTCCGCACTTGAAAAATGTGGCCCCCGCGGTCATGACAGTGACGGGATGGTATGACGCCGAAGATCTTTATGGCTCCTTCAAAACGTATCAATCGATTGAAAAGCAAAACCCAAATGTCAACAGTGTTTTGGTTGTCGGCCCGTGGCATCATGGTGGTTGGGCGTCGGTTGATGGCGACAAGCTGGGAAATGTTACCTTTGGCTCTAAAACGAGTGCGTTCTATCGAGCTGAAATCGAGCTGCCCTTCTTCGAAAAATACCTGAAGGATAAAGACTACCCGGCCCAGGCTGAGGCAACTGTTTTTGAAACAGGCTCAAACGCCTGGCGCACTTTTGACAAGTGGCCGCCTAGAAATGCAGAATCGAAACAACTCTTCCTGCACACGAATGGCCTGCTGAGTTTTTCTGCCCCGCAGGAAGCGTCTGATAAAAACGCATTTGACGAGTTCGTAAGTGATCCCAACAAGCCCGTGCCATACAGTGAAACGATCACACCCCGAATGACTATTGAGTACATGGTCGACGATCAGCGATTTGCTTCTCGACGACCTGACGTGCTGACTTATCAGACGGAAGCCTTCGCCGAAGATACTGTCATCGCGGGGCCGATTGAGGCCGATCTTTGGGTTTCAACCACGGGTACGGATGCAGATTGGATCGTCAAGCTGATAGACGTTCGTCCCGACGGTCCTGAAACAACTCCTCTTGCGGGCTATCAAATGCTTTTGCGAAGTGAAGTGATTCGAGGCAGATTTCGAAATGACTACGCAAAGCCTGAGCCGTTTGTTCCCGGGCAGCCATCGAGAATTCGACTGGAGCTTCTGGATGTGCTTCATCGGTTTCAGAAAGGTCATCGCCTGATGGTGCAGATTCAGAGTACCTGGTTTCCGCTTGTCGACCGAAATCCTCAAACGTTCGTTCCGAATATCTATTTTGCAAAGCCTGAGGACTTCCAGAAAGCAACGCATCGAGTCTTTCGGTCAGTTGAACATCCCACCAGTTTAAGGTTTGGTGTTTTACAACCATAGCCTGGACGGCGAATCACGAGGTCATCGTGTCAATACTCCGGCAATCAATGACGTGAGATCGGCAACACGAATCATGTTCGATGCGAACATCGCTTGCTTGAACCGAAGCAGCGTCTACCGCCGCGAATCCCAGTCGTCCTCGACAGAATCGATGGGCGGAATAGAACTGCTTTCGGCATTCCAGTTGATATGTGGCATCGGGACGCGTCGTCCGGTGCTGCTGTCATCCATTCGCCAGACTTTTGCGCCGAGTCGGTTCAATTTCTCTTCAAACGCTCGGTAGCCTCGATTGAGATGATAGACTCGACGGACATCAGAAACACCCTTTGCTGCCAATGCCGCCAATACCAATGCGGCGCTCGCGCGCAGGTCGGATGCCATCACAGGGGCTGCGGACAATGCTGGAACTCCTCGAACCACCGCAGTGTTCCCTCGAACCTGGATATCTGCACCCATACGAATTAGTTCCGCTGCGTGCATGAACCGTTCAGGAAAGACGTTGTCCGTAATTCGACTTTCTCCAGGAACAAGAGTCAACAGGGCCATCAATTGTGCCTGTGTATCGGTCGGCAGTCCTGGATACGGTTCGGCACTGAAGTCAACCGGTCGATAATCAATCGCCGATGAAATTTTCAGGCCATTTTCCAGGAGTTCTACAGACACTCCAATTTTCCTGAGAACCTCAAGCACAGACCCCATATGCTCGACCGGAGCATTTTCGATCAAAACTTCACCGTTCGAAATGGCCGCTGCGATGGCAAGTGTTGCCGATTCAATTCGATCGGGGATGACGCGGTGATGAGTACTCTGTAATTGTTCGACTCCGACGATTTCAATCGTAGAACTACCAACGCCGTCAATCTTCGCGCCAGCCGCTATTAGAAAGCGACCCAGGTCTTCCACTTCCGGCTCACGTGCCGCATTGCGAATGATTGTTTTTCCCGCCGCTCGAGTTGCTGCGACCATCACATTGCAGGTTCCAGTCACAGTTGGCCCGTTCAGCCCCATCAAGTCAATATCAGCCCCGCGCAGTGTTGATGCTTCTGCGACGATGTAACCTGATTCAAGTCGAATATCTGCGCCTAATGCGGCGAGACCTCGAAGATGAATGTCAATCGGACGATGGCCGATGTTGCAGCCGCCCGGCAGCGAAACTCGCGCTGTACCGAACCGTGTCAGAAGTGGACCGAGGACACAAACGCTCGCGCGCATCTGCCGTACCAGTTCATAGGGTGCAACGGTTGTGTGGACGTCGGTCGTATCGATCGTCAACCTGTCGTCCGCCTTCTGTTCAATTGATGCGCCCATCAATTGCAGAAGTCGGTTCATTGTTGCGATATCCTGCAGTTGTGGAATCCCCTGCAGCTCGACTATGCCTTCGATCGCAAGAGTTGCAGCCAGGATTGGAAGGGCTGCATTCTTGCTGCCTTCGACTCGAACGGAGCCGCGAATTGGGTGACCGCCTTCAATACAGAACATGTCCATTCAGAGAGTCCTTTCTGACGATCAACCTGGTCCGTAATTGCGGTCGGTGATCGCGTGAATGTGCTTCAACTCGTCGTGAGTGTGCCCATGACAACGCGATCGTTTCCACTGAGATCACGTCGAGTAGTGATATTGCCGAAGCCTGCAGCCTGAAGAAGGCGTGTTGCTTCATTGCATTGAGACGGATCCAGTTCAAGAGCAATGAACGCATTTGGTTTCAGCAAGGCTGGCGCCTGCTTAAGAATCTGTCTGACGACGTTAAGACCATCGGTCCCGGCGAATAACGCTTCAGCAGGTTCGTGAGTCGCGACTTCCGGCTCAAGATCACCCCGCTCGTCGTCTCGGATGTAGGGCGGGTTGCTGATTAATCCATCAAACAGTCTTCCGCAATTCAGAAGTGGCGCGAGTGTTTCACCCGGGAGTAACGTGACTCGTCCTTCAACACCCAGTTTCGTAACGTTTTTTGTTGCAATGTTCATGGCCGCTTCCGAAATGTCCGTCGCGACAATTGAGCAGAGCGGTCTTTGCCTGGCAATCGTGATGGCGATGCAGCCAGAGCCGAATCCCACTTCCAGAATTTCTCGCGGCGAATCTTTGGGGATCTTCTCGAGTCCGACATCAACAAGCGTTTCAGTTTCTGGTCGGGGTATCAGGACTCCGTGACCAATATCAAAGCTGCGGCCGTAAAACTCGCGAGTTCCCACGATGTACGCCAGTGGTTCCCGCTTTGCTCGACGCTGTACCAGCTCTCGCATTGCGGTGCGTTCGTCATCGGTGAGCAGGACAGTAAAATCCGTGTAGAGACGAATGCGTTGACACTTTCGAGCGTGAGCCAGCAGAAGTTCAGCCTCTAGTCTTGGCGATTCAACTCCTTTTTGCTTCAGGAATGACGCGGTCCATTCCAGAATCCTCTGTACCGTCCAACCGTCGGCAGTGGAAGCAGATTGTTCGGCAGGCGCATTCATCTTGGCAGTGTGTCTCTGCAAATGATCGGTAAAGCAAGGTCCACGGTGCTAAGGCACATCGTAGCAGGTTCATTCCGAACTTCGTAGGGCGTTGCGACGAATGTCGAAACTGCCGTCGATGCCAAAATACGCGTGTAAAATTAAGACTGCAGTCTGCACACTTCGAAATGAGAAGACTCTGGCCACGTTTTATTTGCCGGCAGCTGCGAGAATTTCGATGGATCCTGACAAGCGTCAGAGCCTTGAACCGTCACGGCACTCTGGAGATTTCAAGCTCGCCACTGAATTTTGAATAGTTCTGATGCCGCCGTAAAATCTACATGGCTGCGTCTGCTGCCTTCAGGCGCTCGTCTCTGTCGAAAGCCAGAAGTGCGGTAATTAACTCACTCATGTCACCCATCATGATGCGATCGAGCTTATAGATCGTCAAATTGCAGCGATGGTCGGTCATTCGGTTCTGCGGGAAGTTGTAGGTTCGAATTCGTTCACTTCGGTCTCCGGACCCAACCAGAGTACGTCGCGTTTCTGCTCGCTCCGATTGCTGCTTCATCTGCTGAGCTTCCAGGATGCGGCTTCTAAGAACGCGCATTGCCTTGGCGCGGTTCTTGTGCTGACTCTTTTCGTCCTGGCACTTCACCACGATTCCAGTTGGCAGGTGAGTCAAACGGACGGCACTCTCAGTCTTGTTAACCTTCTGGCCACCTGGTCCGCCAGCACGCATGGTGTCGACCTGCAAATCTTCAGGGCGAATATCAATTTCCACTTCATCCGCTTCAGGCAATACCGCAACAGTCGCAGCGCTGGTGTGCACGCGGCCCTGAGTTTCCGTTTCAGGAACACGCTGAACGCGATGTCCACCGCTCTCGAACTGCAGTGAGTGGAATGCGCCTTCACCAGTGATGGAAAAAACAACTTCTTTCAGGCCTCCCAGTTCTGTGGGGCTGAATTCAAGCACTTCCGTTTTCCAGTTTTTCTGAACACAGTATGCCATGTACATGTCAAAAATGTCCTTGGCAAATAATGCTGCCTCGTCCCCGCCTGTGCCTGCTCGAACTTCCATAATGCATGCGCCTCGGGTGATTGAGTCGCCTGCTGTGGCCATGTCTTCAAGTTCAACAGAAAGCTCATCACGCTGGGCGGCCAATTGATGCAGTTCTGCCTTCGCGTATTCACGAGACGCGTGATCGGTCTCTTCGTCGACCATCATTTTTGCGGTTTCGATGTCGGACTCGAGAGCATGGAACTTTCGCACGGCTGCCGCGATTCGCGTGAGAGTGCCCATCTCCTTCTGGATTTCCAGCATTCGCGAGACATTCATCAGAACGTCCGGATCCTCCATCTGCTTTTCAAGTTCTTCGTATCGAGCCAGCTGGCGTTCAAGGACGGGAAACATGTCAATCGCCTGAGAGAAAGGAAGACGGAGCGTGAACCACGATGACTAAGGACTCACGAAGAAAGTCCAAAAAGAAAGGACGTGCGCAAACGAATGCGCACGCCCTGATCAAATTGTCAAAATGTTGTCGCTACTGAGCGGCTTCTTCTTCCTTCTTACCCCACTTGTACTTCTTGGTGAATTTCTCGACACGACCTGCGGAGTCGACGAACTTCATCTTTCCTGTATAGAACGGATGAGACGCCGCACTGATTTCCACCTTTACCAGTGGATACTCATTGCCGTCGTCCCACTTTGTCGTTTCTTTTGAACGCATTGTGGAATTCATCAGAAAACGTGTACCGGTTGATGTGTCCATGAACACAACAGGACGGTAATTCGGGTGAATATCTTTTTTCATCTCTAAGAGCCTTCAGGGGTTACGGCCAGCTGATGACGAGTACATCGGCTTCCCGACCGAACCAAAATGCCGCTGAGGAAACAACGGCTGAGTAGAATCCGACCGTGCTGGCCGGAAAACGAAGTGACGGAGTGTAAGTCCGCAGAAGCAAATCGGCAAGGAAAAACCGATCCCTTGAAGATTTGCGTCGCTGACTTCCTGTTTTGAGAGTCCCGGAAGGCCTCAGCGTGATAACTCCGCAGTCCTTTTTATTTGCGGATGAGTACTTTTGAGCCGGAATTCAAGAGGCTGAAAACCTCGACAATATCGTGGTCGTCCAAATGAATACAGCCGCGCGAGGCTGCTTTTCCTATGGAATCTGGGTCATTTGTTCCGTGAATTCCGATGTGATTGCCGAGTCCAATCCAATATTCGCCCAGTGGATTCTCGGGATCATCTGGTTCCACAATTCCGCCGTCAGGGTTGTACCACGTCGGGTTTTCAAGCTTTTCGCGTACCACAAACTCGCCAAGCGGTGTTTTTTGGTTTCGACCGGTTCCAATGGTGTAGTGGTTGATGTACCAGCCCTGTGCATGGACTGTCAGAGTAAATTTTTGCAAATCGACTACTGCACCGAATGGTCCACGGACAACTTTCAGTTCCTGACCCGCCTGAAGCTTTTCGGGCGTAACTCGATTCAGCATCGACAGGTATTCCCAGGGGACCTCGTATTGTTTTGCGATCGACTGCAGGGTCTCGCCATATTCCACGAAGTGCGGAGGGCCGAACTGACGCTCTGACGTTGTGAAGATCAACGCGGCGGTCTGATCAAGTCTTTCCTGGATGAGATCGCGAAGCTCAGGATGCTTCCAATAAATTCCCGAAAGCTCCGCATGAGCGTCAAGAATTTGTTCATCGCGAAGCCACTCGTCAATATTTCGCAACTGATCGGCCACATTCGCTGGGATCACCTGATTCGAGCTGCGGGTCGAGCTGTTCTTGCTCGGAGCCGCCCTGTCGGTTTCGTAAGAAACGGCCGTAACCTGCGAATCAAGCATTGTCCCGTTTGTATGATTCCTTTGAGATGGTCCAGAGGCGACGACTGTTGCGCGTTCTCTTGCGGAGTCTCTTTCTTCTTCGCCGTATGTTGAGTCAGTGGAGTCCAGCGAAGGAAAAGGATCTTCAGATCGCATCGAGTGGGGCGTGCTCGCAGATTCCGAAGAATCACCGAATTCCGGCGACCACTCGCCGTGAAATGGCGACTCTGATTCAGGAATCCATGAGTCTTTTGACTCAGCCGGATTGGTGTTAGCAACAGTTCCCGTGGCTGCCGACCGGACCCGGGGGATCAGATCGAAGCTCCAAACGAAGAACGCGGACGCAAGGCCAGCCATCACCCACCAGTGGAGTTGCAGGCGACGACCTGATTTCAAAGCAAACGGTTCCATGTTCAGTCATCCCTCAACATCCTTGTTGATGAACTACAAGAACCGTATCCTGGCAAAGATGCCACATCTGGGCCATGCCACGTTTGACGAATGGGAACCAAAAAGAAAAGGGGATGGACGAATCCATCCCCTTTTCCACCGTGATATCCGCCGAAGCAAATATCTCGGCAGGAGCTTCCCGCTCGGGCCACGCACCCATGTGAGCGGGAACAGGCGAGTTTCCTGACCTTCCCCTCCTACAAACCCCTGCGGAGTTTCCGCAATCAACGGGTCCCACCACGCCGCTGACTGCCTCCGTGTTACAATGAAAAGCAACCTCTGTGCCAAAGCGGAATAGAAGTTTTCGTCCTAGGAGTCTGTCCCGATACCTCGTTCGACCTGGAAATTACTGAGCCGATGCGCTAAAAACCGCCACCGCTGCTGTTCCATTCTATTTTCAGCAGCTTTCGTCAGCGATTTTGGGCGCGACATTGAGTTGAGGTCAGGG
>JBGSVD010000190.1:0-23565 GCA_041753135.1 Planctomycetaceae bacterium | reverse complement strand
CGCTGACGAACCCACTGCTGCACTGGACAGCCATCGTGGTCGGCAGGTCATGGAACTGTTCCGGAATGTCGCCCGCGAGCATGGTGCGGGAGTGATTGTCGTGACTCACGACCAACGAACGCTGGAGGTGTTTGATACAATTTATGAAATGGAAGACGGGGCGATCCGACATGTGCCCAGTCATCCGTCACCCGTACAGATAGAAACGGCAGCCTGAGACGCTGCCAAGGGTCAGGTCCGTGGCAGGTCTCTTTCTCTGCCCGTCCTCTTGCCCGCGTCGTGGTTTCGAGGGAGGGGCAGAAGGGGGAGGTCTCAATTCAAAGAGTCCTTCCGCTTTTTTTCGCCCCGGTGCATTTGAATGCGAAACGATTTGAACGTCCATGAAACAGATGCCCAGTGCCACCCGTCTTTTCTGGTTTCATCGAAATGAAGATTGACACACTGCCCCACGGATGCCTATTCTCTATTTATTTAGAAATTGACCTCCTTTCTAGAGACGCTGGTGCATGGCGAGACCGAATTCTGAGTATCCCACCGAGTTGGAGCTGCAAATCCTGAAAGTGCTGTGGGATGCGGAGCCAATGACGGTTCGCGAAGTGCGAGAGGCGTTGGCTGTCGGCGGGCGAGACTTAGCGCACACGACCGTGATCACAATGCTGGGCACGATGGTAGATAAGGGACAGATCGAAAAGCTGGAGCCGACTCAAGGCAAAGCGTTTCGGTTTTCGCCGTTGATTAAACGTGACGATGTTTCGCGTGGCATGCTGGGCGATATCGTAGATCGCGTCTTCGATGGCTCGGCCGAAGCGGTGATGCTGAGCCTGTTCGATGTAAAGGACCTCAATGAAGATGAGTTGGCGGGGCTTCGCAAGCTGTTAAACAAGAAGCTGCGGGAGGCCAAGTCATGAGTTTTTCCGCGATTGATTGGTCGGAACTGTCGTTACAAATCGTGATCACCTTCGGTCATTTCCTGTGGCAAGGCCTTGTGGTGGCTCTGCTGCTTGTCTTGTTCGAATATCTTAAGCTTCAGCGGCAAGTCCTCCGGTCCGACGCGAAACCGGGCAAATCACGGGACGGCTCGCGCCGCTCCGCTAACGTCGCGTACGTCATGGCCTGCATCGCGTTCTTTGCACTGCCGTGTTGTGTGGCTGCGACGTTCTACTGGGTGCATCAAACGCGTGGTTCAATTCTCGTCGCATTATCAGCCAGCGAATCCACGTCTGCGACCGGAGAAGCAGTGGAGGATGACGCCGCGGGAACGGCAGAGTCGACGCCGATGGTTTCGGCTGAACGACCACCTGCTTTGCCTGAAAAGAAAGCGTTAGAGATTCCAGTCACTAAGACTCCATCGCAACCAAGAGTGGAACCCGAATTCTGGTCAACAACCACTCAGAGTATAAAGGCCTCTTCGCCTTATCTATGTCTGGCGTACCTGGTCGGTGTCGCCTGGATGCTTGGCCGATTTGGTTTGTCACTTGTCGGTGGAGCGAGACTGCAACGAACGCTTGAGCCGATCGCAGATACCAACGTGCTTGCGATGATCTCGACTCAAGCCACAAAGCTTGGCCTGCGAAGAATCCCACTGGTGGCGATGTGTAAGCGAGTCAATGTACCTGCTGTTGTGGGTATTCTTCAGCCCGTGATTCTGCTTCCACCAGCGTTGCTGTCTGGGCTTGATCCGCAGCAGCTTGCTGCAATCCTCACTCACGAACTGGCTCATATTCGTCGACACGATTTGATTGTCAATCTTCTGCAGCGCGTCGTCGAGGCTTTGCTCTTTTTTCATCCGGTGACCTGGTGGATCAGCCGCCGAGTGCGCGTCGAACGCGAGAACTGCTGCGATGATTATGCAGCCGACAGTGCAGGACGCCTGGAATATGCGGGCGCATTGTTGCAAATGGCCGAGCTGTGTATCGGTCGCAATCGCGGACGTTTGAGTGCTCTCGCAACGTTATCAGCCGACGGAGGTAGCGCCTCTGATTTCGCAATGCGCGTCCGACGACTGATCGATACGGATTACTCCTGTCGGCTCAGCATCTCACGCCGCGGACTGGCAGGCACAGCCGCGATGGCTTCTTTGCTTTTCATTTCCATCCTGGCCTGGGGGCAGACTCAGGTGCCTGAGAATCACTCCATCAGCGTCTTAGCGACGCTACCCCATTCATATGGATTAAACATTGAATTGGTCGATGATATCAGCGGTCAGCCAATCAAAGATGGTGCCGTCTTGTACAAAGAGGATGAATCGACCTGGTCTGGCGATGGCGAATCGGCTTACGAAACGGATGCCTCCTGGGAAATATTTCGCACCGTTGAAGGTGGCGAAACCACGCAGCAAGTGAAAGTCTCACGCGTCCACGGGCTGGCGCATCTCATCGTGATCGCAACAGGTTATGAGCCTGTGAAAAAGAAGCTGAATGAAAAGCTCGAGCGCGGCAAACCGATTACTCAAACGATCCGAATGAAGCCGGTCGCCCCGATCGAGATGACCATTGTACAGCCAGACGGAACTCCAGCTTCTGAAGCGACGTTTGAGCCTCGCGATATGAGGGATTTTCGTCACGCACTCCGACTGGACTCGAGCGGCGTATTACGCAGCCTGCTTCCCGTAAAGCTAAAAGCGGATAAGCGTGGAGTTGCAATTTTTCCAAGGCCAGCTTTCGGAGAATGGGCGAGCTACCGTATCGAACACGCATCCGGGCACGTGGACCTCAACATCCGCGACATTCCGGTATCCGCAGATCGAGTATCGGCATCAAAGCATCGCGTCGAATTGCTCGGCCGTGTGACGATCGAGGGACGTTATCTGCCTCAAGTGGGCAAGAACGAATTCCTTGAGATCTGTCGTCTGCAGCCGACTCGCTTTTCCGTCGATGGTTCATCTCAGCGTGTGGAGCTTGATCAGGACGGACGCTTCTCGCTGCCCTCACAACTGGCCGGCTGGCATTCGTTTTCGCATCGAGCTGAAACGACTGACAGAAAAGGAAATCGAGGAATCTCTGCGATCGCGTCTTTCGGTCCATTCGAATTGCATCCCGGCGAAAAGCGTACGTTGACACTCGGGGAAGACGGCGCCAGCGTGATCGGGAAGCTTGTCCTGCCACCGAATGTAAGAGACCATGTTAGCGGGTTGAAGATTCAAGCTTACGGAGGCGGCAATTTCGTCTATCCGCACGAACCGCATGGACTGGATGAACAGGCTTCGCTGGACTGGTGGACCGCATACTGGGCATCACCTGCGGGTCGCGACCATGATGAGTACGGTCTCCGCAATCGAACGATTCCAGTGGCGTCCGATGGCAGTTTCCGCTTTCCGATGCTTCCACCAGGCCGCTATGAGCTGCGTGCATCTCGCGAGGGTCATGTGGTTTCTTTAAGCTTGTCTGAGTTGGTGATCGCCGACGAACAACGAGGAACCGTCATCGATCTTGGCGATTTGATGGTTGAGATCAAAGAACCCTCTGACGATCCCGAACACGGCGAGAATCACGACCACAATCACACCAGGAAAACGGTACGTTGGATTCCCGCCCGTCCGCTGAAGACCACCGTTTCGTCGGGGTCAGCAAGAATCCTTGACGACAATAGCGTGGGTCTTGAAGAAAACGTGACTTGGCAAGAAGTGAACGCTCATTTCGCGTTCGACAAACCAACAACTGTCGATGAATTGCGTCTGGAACTTTTGCCGGTCGATACTCCCTCGGGCCCGCAATTAGGACGCGGTGGCGAGCAATTGCTCCTGTTCGATGTCAAAGCGGGAGTGGAAAAGCAAACCGGAGAATGGAAAAGTCGCGACTTCTCCAGTTGCATCTCTCTACTGAATCCAGATGACCAAACAACAATCCATTGCATTGACTATCTATCCGATACCGGCTGGACCGTTCCTGCACTGCCCGCAGATATTGAAGCTCATACGTTGGTGCTGAAATTCGACGAATCTGTCACGCTGCAACCCGGCGAGCGACTGACGCTGACCGTCGACTCAGGCGGCTCAAAGGAAGTCGCCGTCTTCAATCGAATTCGCTTTGCGTTTCATCAAGCAGCCACTGAGACCGGAACCTTTGTGCTGCACGCCATTGATGCAGACACCGGTAAGCCGATCAGGGATGTGGAGTTTGTGAAAGAAAACGCTGTCGCTGAAGACTGGGCGATGCTGGTCGGCAAGAGTGATGCTGATGGAACAGTTAGCATCAACACGAAGCCGTTGCCGGGATACTTCTTCAGTATTCTGCCTGTGCCCAAAGGTTACAAAGTGTCCAGTCTTGATGAAGTGCCCGTGCATGTCGAAGTCGGGCGCCGCGTTGACTATCGGTTCCAACTACGCAAGCTGGGTACGAATCTAGAATTCGCAAACAACATGCGGGTGTCGAATGCAACAGGAAATCGATTTGATGAGGCTTTGAAAGAGACGAACCAGAAAAGTCTTCGAATTATCGTGAATGACATGCCAGGATTTCGCGACGAGTCGGTCACGTTTTCTTTTGCTCGGGATAGAGCACCTCTGGCGGAACGCATTTTTGCAAATGGAGAGCTGGTGCGAGCGGCAGTATCAGATGAACTCCGCTATTTTGAAAAAGCGGAAGGAAACTCAGCGGGCAAGATTTCTGAACTGTATGACATTCAAGTTGTCATCAGCAATTCAACGCTTCCCAGAGCCCCAGCCACGTCCTGGTATCTTCACTGCCGAACGAGGGATGGCATCGAGTTGAAGCAGGATGGCTTTAGAATTCGTTTTGAAGATCTCGATCACTGGGATCTCGATATTCCGGCTTTCCTTCATCCCGAGTTTTGATTTGTCCGTGGAACATCGACCCTTAGATCAGGCGGAATCTCCATATGAGTCTCATCTTATTCCTATTGACTGTGGTGTTGGATGAACCGACATCGCATGATTTGCACAGCCAAGTAAGCTCGGAGAGGTTGAAGATCAACACGATTCAGCTCACGCTGAAGGTGCGATCGACGGCTCGTAATTCTGACGGAGTGTTGTTGCCACTGGATAAAGACGGTGGACGCAGCGATGAGTTCAAAGTCTGGAAGACTCCGGATTCTATTCGCATTGATCATGAATCTCGCTTCATTTCAGTTTCAGACGACAATGGAACATTGGTTCCGGAAGAGCCTGACGCGCCGTACGAGAGCAGACTCGCCATAACCAACCGCACATTTATCGAATACCATCCACGACGTTACAAGAATGCAGGAATTGTCGCGGCGCGTACGGGGAAGGTCGAATCCGATGTATCGGTGCACCTCCGGACCTTCGACCCGGTCATGATCGGCACAATTCCTGTTCCCCACTCGCTTTGGTATCGCACGACGCTGTCTGATCTCGTTCCGGATGACAGTACGCCTGTGGTCGTGGAGACAGTGACGCTGGGAGACGGCACTGAGGCGCAACGTACGAAGCTTAAAAAGGGGGAAGGCTTGAGCTTTTCGTTTCTGACTGTCCCCTCAAAGGGCAGTTCGGTGATCGAATCAGAGCTGATTCGAGATTTGCCCAGTGGCGGCAGGCGTCGTCAGCATATCTCGGTGACCCTCGAACAGAGCAGTTCGATCTGGTTTCCCCAAATCGTTAGGTACTCGCGGTTCCGGGACGATAATCTAATTGGGCAGGAAGAATGGCAGATTGAAGATCTTGTGCTGAACGAGCCTGTTGCCGGGCGGACATTTACCTACGAGGGGCTTGAGGTTGAGGACTGTCTTCCTGTCGTGGCTGAGCCGCGCCGCTGAAGAAAATCGAAAACGGTCAGCTTGTCAATTTCAATGATGTGACGCAGTCAGATTGATGACAAACGAGCCGTGACGACACTGCGAGCATGATCGCATTGGGATCACGAAGAAGCGCTAGCACAAGTCACTCAGGTGGGCGTGTCATGAGTCAGATTTGCGACAACGATCAAACTCGTCATCCGACACTTTGATGTTCGGGCATCGCCGCACCAAGCCGTTTCAGCGAGACGGACCGGAACCGCGCCATGCACAGTCGCAAACTGCTCCGGTCACATCGGCCGATGCAGCGAACGATTCGGGACGAGCGTCGCAGGTGCGATCAAATTGATGGCTGTCCGGGCACGTATTCCGGCCGCGTTTACGAGTCCCAGAATCCGGTTGATTTGACAGAATTAATACCAAACACGTTGAACGCATAGGGAAGCCAGACCGAACCGAAGCCATCCGCACGATCTACATCATGCAACCGCCGAACCATCTCCTTCTGTGCAAGTACATCTGCAATCACGGATTCCGGCAGCACCGTCACACGATCCTTCGCTCCCTTGCCATCACGGACAATCAACTGCCGCGATTCAACATCGACGTCTTTAACTCGTAAATGCAACCCCTCAGAATGGCGCAGATCGCCACTGTCCGCAGTGTGCCGGAGCGAAGCGCGCCGACTGGCTGACACCGACGTCACAACTGCTGCTGCCGGGCATCACCTATTTCCAGGTCGTGTTCACGATTCCTGACAAGCTGTCATCGCTGGCTCTGGGCAATCGCGAAGAGATCTACAATCTGTTGTTTCGCGCGGCATGGAAGACGCTGCAAAATGTGATCGCCGATGAACAGCTATTCGAAGCGGCCGCCGTGATGGTGCTGCATACGTGGAACCAGAGGCTGGAAGCTCATGGACATTTACACGCCATGATGCCCGGCGGCGGACCAGCGTTGACCGGTGATCGTCGCTGGATCAAAAGCCGCCGAATTGGAAAGGGGGTCAGGACTCAATTGCCGGAACGGCCCGCAGGGTGCTGCGCACAATTGAGGCATGACCCCGTTTCCAACTGCGACGGGAAATACCTCTGCGATTCCGAAGAACTCAAATCGAAGTTTCGTGAAAACTTTCTGGCGCTGGCGGGACTGCGTCGTCTGCATGCGGGCGGCAAACTCAAGCTCAACGGCGACTGGGAATTTCTGCAGGATGAAGTCGCGTTTGACGACCGGCTGAAGCCACTGGAATCCATCACATGGGTGGCGTACATCGAACCACCACCCTTCGAAAACTGTCCACCGGAGCAGATGGCCAAGTATCTGGCGCGGTATCTCACCGGTGGTCCGATTTCCGATCGCCGCATCGTATCGCACGACAACGGTTTCGTGACGTTTCTGGCACGCATCGACAAGAAGACCGGCGGGAGTGACGAGGTCGAACCGATCAAACTTCGCGGTGCGGAATTCGTGCGTCGCTGGAGTCTGCACATTCTCCCAAAAGGCTACACGAAGACGCGTCGCTTCGGCGGATACTGGAACTGTCGCCGTAAAGACTACCTCGCCGAATGCCGCGAGTTACTGGCGTCAGCTGGTCTCGCGGCCGAGCCGTCCGAAACGCAAGCTTCCAGTCTCGCCGCTGCGCCCGATTCCGACACCACACCGTGCTGTCCGAAGTGCAAACTGAAGATGCGCAGGATCGGATTTGACGAGAAGCCGAGCTGGCGAATCCTCATGTACAGTCCTCATCGTCCGCAGTGGTATCGAGATGACTGAAGCCCCACACGACAACGCGAGGCAACATGAATTCGTCGGCCATTTTCGGTCGGCAAGAATCTCTTCCTGCTGCGCGTGGCATTGGAATTTGTCCGATTCGCCATGTTCACATGCTCGCCGAACCCTCATCGGGCGACTGGCGACGACGTACAATCGGTGCGTCTGTTTCAGCAGGCATGATCACACCGGCCAGAATCCAGGTGACATGCTGCTGGCCAGTCGATAAACTCCCGATGGCCGCTGAGTGACCTCGATTGATTCTGCAAAGTAGCAGACCACTCACGAAGCGGAAAAGTTCAACGCGCGATCGATACGTCGGCTAATCGCCCGCCGCATAGATCGCAATTCGTTATCCGACAGAATGGATCGGACCTGAGGAAATTCAATTTCGATGCTTCGATACTCCGCACTATTCGTCATTTGCTTTTCAACATGTTTGATCTGTACGCTCGGGTGTCGGCCGTCACCGCCACTTCCGGGATCAATGTTGTCCCCAGCTGAGCAGCATGAAGCAGACGTGCGGGAGATGTCCAAAACAAGCGGACCACCTTTGCTCAAAGTTGTAGCCCGTGATACGGGCGAGCCAGTCGCAGACGTATTCGTTGGCGTGACACTGATCGGAGCAGACGGAGGTGACGGCGGGTTTCAACGATTTTTGACGCGAGACGATGGTGTCGCTTTACTGCATCACCCGATTTCGCCCGGTCGCTACCAACCTCACCTCGTACCCAATCCAGCTTCTCGCTATGTTGATACTGAATGGAGCCGCGGTGATCCATATGTTGTAATAGGTAATGACGGTTCGTCTTCAACACCTGTTCTCCGACTTGATGTGCGGTGACTCTACAAAGGCGGATAACAAAGCGGTGAACGGGAACCGCCGATCACACGGATTTTGAAATCAAAGAAGCGCAGAAAGGGGTCTCTTTGATTTGCGCATTCACTGATTTGCGTGAAGGGCTTGCTACTGGCTAAAGACTGAGTCGTGATCTCCCACGTCTTTTCGCTATCAGTCCTGCAGCCTCTGTTGTGAAGATCCACGGGGATGAGCACCTTCTTATCTCCGACACGGATTCGGCCGCGGGCTTCGAGGAGACTGCCGAACGACGCGCCGGTATCGCTCGCGTTGCGACTGATTTCGCTGGTCATCCTCTGGTAGAAGTCGCTTCTCCAACAGATTCGGGAAAGTACAGAACCACGTGTAACTTTCCGAAACGAAATGGATCAGTCTCTCAGAACTTTACCTTTTGATCAGGAAATACGGACATGAAGCAGCCGCATGATGCAGAGATCGATGACTTGTGGGCGAAGTACTCAAAAGATGACCTGTGGAAACAAGTGTCCGAGTGGTGGGAGTCTGCCAGCCGAGCCCGCGTAGTGATGTTGCTGGCGATGAATCACAAGCAATCGCTATCGCTGACCGACATCATTGAAAAGGCCGGCGCATCAGAAGCCAATGTCCTGAAAGTGCTGAAAGAACTTCAGGATGAAGGCATTGTGGAATGTCATGGTCAGCCTGCAGTGTACTCGATTGCCGACGAACCTGCGTTTCTGCGACATATGCAGCAATGCTGTGAACGCACCGCAGTGGCTGCCGGAATGCTCGGAACACTCGCAGGCTGGGCCAGCGGTTCGACATAGAACCCGTGATCAATCATTGATCAAATCGTGGTGCTGGCTGGCTGTCAATGAAGCGAACTCACGATCAATCGTGACGGCGAACGAGGGACGTCGATCATTTCGTTCCTGACAAACCCTGCCGCTTCGAACATCGCCTGATAGTCGGCGAATGTATAAGCGTCGCCATGATTGGTACTCATCAGCATCGTCAGCGCAAACGCCGCAGGTGTCGGAGGAGTGACTCGATCTTCATTCGGAATAAACTCCAGAGAAACGACAACACCCTTGGGATTCAGTCGGGCCTGCAGCTTTCTGAGCAGCGATTCGCAGGCTTGCGCACTGAAGTGATGCAGGAAGTTCGTGAGCAGAACGCAGTCATAAGTTCCGGGCAGATCCAGCGTCATCACATCACCGGGCAGGAATGAATAGCGATCCATGCAACCTGCCGCAGTTGCATTTTTTCTTGTGACCTCCAGCACCGCATGGAAATCCTGCGCAACGATTTCGGCCTGTGGCAATCGCTGAGCAATCGAAAGCCCAAACAAACCGTGACTGGCCGCAACATCCAGAACTCTCAGGGGCCCGGACGGATATCGTTCAGCAACAAGATTCGCGATGAACATCGCTGCGGGCATCATCATCGGGCCCATCGATTCTGCGAACTCAATCCAGGGTTCGTAGTCGATCTTTGTGCTTCCGCCCTCCGGCAACAATGTGCCGCCGCGACGAACAGCCCCGGCAACATCCCGAAATGTGTCCATCATGCCATCTGAGGCCACAAACCTCGCGGCGCTGCCCATGTAGCGTGCGGAGTTCTCATCAAGAAAAGCGGCCGCTGTCGAAGTGAGCGAATACTCATCCGATGACTTGCTCAAAAGTCCAATCACGGTCAGATAGTCACACAGAATACGCACACCCCGCTCGCTCGCCCCACACGCCGCCGCTAACGCAGTCGCACCGGTCCGTCCCGCTCCAATGGCTGTGAACAACTTCAATTCAATCGCAGCTTTCAAAGCTCCGGTTCGCTGATAAGCATTCAGAGTATCGAAAATGAGGGTCGGGTTCGGTTCCTCGGATTCAGGCTGGTTCACGCTGGACGATGTCATTCGATTTTCTTTCCCACAACTGCTGATCAATATCAACGGGCTCGCTTAGATTACCAGGCTACTCTTTACGTTGTTATACCCTGTTCCTCAGGGCGTTCCTCAGGGCGGTGGAAAGTGCGTGATTTTTCAGGATCAGTTCCGTTTCGTATTCACCAGGGAGCTGGATGCCTTCACTTCGCAACACCGTTTCCCGTACGGTCGGAACATCCAGCGTCTGTTTGACTATTCCTTCTTCTTAGTCTGGGCCGCAAATCTTTGACCCCGTGAACTTACCAGCCGCACACACCAGGCAATGAGCCCAACGTTTAGCACGGTAAAGATGAGGAACAGTTCGAAGCCACCAACATCTGAAGCCGCTTTGGTTGCGGATATGACCTGATCCAGATCAGCCTGCGATAGTCGGATGATCTCTCGCAAAGAAGCCACGCCGACGAGCGTGATTGTGGCCGCCGTGGTAATGGCCGACAGCCAGCGATTGCAGATGCACGGTCTGCGGAATTGAAACAGCCAGCCCACAATCTGAAACAGCACTGAAGCAACGACGATAAGCATCCATGGCATTCCCATGTTTCCAATCAACACCGATCGCACCGATGGAGCCAGTGTCGTCCAGTATCCGACTGCACTCAAAGAAGCCAGGATCATGCCGACGATGGATACGATTCCCAGTCGCCGATGATCGGCATTGAAGAAAGGCAGCCAGTCGGATTCGCTGATGGCAGAATCCCACGCCGTTGTTCGACTTCGCATGCCTCGCAGTTGCCAACTCGCGAGAATACTCATCACCGGAAACGTCCCGAAGATCCATGTCAGAAGTCGCAGCGTCACTGCGACTCTTGATTTCACAGCCACGCCTGAGCCATAGGCGTCCGGCCAGACCGTGGCATCAAGACTGAGCAGATGGTTGGCAGTCCAGCAGAATGCGACGAACAGGAAGCAAGCAGCAACACTGATCGACAGTCCCAGTCGGACCAGCAACGACATGCGACTGACCACTTTGCTCTTCACGACGTAAAGCAGATAGAACGCAATCACCAGTACCGGAATCACAACCATCCATCGCCAGCCAAGGAGCAGGTTCGCTGAGTAGAATTGCTGGCGATAAAGAATTTGCACAAACAACAAGGGAGCGACCCCAGCCGTAATGGCGCCGCTGAGTGCGAACGGCATCCAGTCGCGAAGAATTCTCGCCAGCGGCTGCTTCGTGCGAGGAATCGAATCACCTCCTGGAAACAGCGTGACCCATGACAGCCACAAACTCCCGGCGAGCACATAGGCCATCAGGAAGACGTGCACGACCAACGTCAAAACATAGACCACCAGATAGAAGGAAAGATGAGATTCAAAGCCGAACGGAAACATTCGATCCATTACTCAGCGCTCCCTTCTGATTCGGAGCTAACGCTTTGTCGTGCCGTCGCGACTGGCAACTGCTGAACTGTCGTCCGCGACGAGACATCGGCCGGCTCCGTCCCGGCTTCGTCCAGCCATTTTTCGATCTGAGCAATGGCATCTGGCTCAGACTCGCTCCTCCAGTCCTTTGGTCGGCCATCGTGAACCCACAGGATGTATTGAACAAGCGACTCCAGTTCTGTTGCAGTGCCTGCAAACGGTGGCATGAACGGCTTCGTTTGCTGGAGCTTAGCAATATTCATTCGCATCTGATCGGCGTCCCACGACGCTGTTAGATGAGCCACAGCGTTTGACCCTTCCATCGTATGGCAGACAGCACATTGTCGACGAAAGACCTTGGCTCCCACGGTGACCATTTCGTTGGGAAGCGTCTTCTCATGAATCACGGGATACGGATTATTTGTAACGCACCCGCGAATGCGAAGTTCTGCCACTTCTTCGGGGCGAATCCCGTTGGAAAACAGCACATGCCGCACGGTGTAGGGTTTTCGAGATCCCTCGCGAACGAACTCGCCACCCGCCGTCGCTCCGAATGCCAGCAGCAACAACAACGAAGCCGTCGCGCCGTTGATGTAGAGTTTCTGCAGCCAAAGTCCGACGACTGCATAGCCGCCAATCGCCAGGGATGCTCCCACAGAAATCATGAAGAACAGCATCATCGCCGGACTTCCGCCCAGCACCCAACCGCGGCTGTCGGCTGGCATGGAAAACAGGAACCACGCTCCCAGAATCGGCATGGCCAGCATCGGCATCATCAAATGAGCGGCTTTGTGAATCAATTCCTGCCGCTGCTCTCGACTGAGAACCGGGATCACATTCACGACCACACAGCCGATCAGTGCCGCCAACGTCATGCAGACGATTGTACGAAACAGCAGACTCGGCCAGAAACCGGGATTGAAGAAGCCGTCTGCGATGGCATGCGTCGTGAGCCAATCTCCCGGCGTCAATTGCCATGAGAGAATGCCATTGATCCAGAAGAGACTCATCCACGCTGCAAATGCGTAGAGCCCCAGCAGAGTCAGACAGGTTCGGTCACTGAGTTGGTCGTGATACCGATAGAAGCAATATCCAGCGACGACTTCGAGGCAAAAGAATGTCCATTCCGTCGCCCAGATCCAGTGAAAGTTGAAGACCATCTCGCCGATCGTCGGGGCACTGACCTGGATCGATGTAAACCAGATGCCAACCCCGGTGAGGGCTCCCAGCACAAAGCTGATCAGGACCAGCACCTTGAAGTAACCATGCACGAAGACTCGTGCGCTTTCGCTGCGACCCGTCATCGCGAGCCACTGAAAGTAGCACAGCAGAATGCCACCGCCAACGGCGAACTGAGCAAGAAACACGTGCACGATGGCCACTGCAGCCATCACCAGACCCGGCATCAGAGGTCCGTAATCATTGACGGGATATATGTCGATCATCGCGAATCGTTCCGTGAAGTAGTCGCCAGGCACCAGACTCACCACCACATTGTAGCGAGCCCCACGGAAACGACGCGAAACTTCTGAAACGATGAATTCAAACGGAGGCCTGTTTTCGTCGCTCAAAAAACTCTATCGTGAGAAACAGCGACACAGAGATTACTGCAAGGCCGGTCAACACGACCATCGGCGAAACCTTCAAGACCTGCGACAACGTCAAACTGCCAAGATCAACCCATTTGGCACAGCCTGAGATCGGTCCGTAAGTTTCTGCCTGAATCCAGGCGCCGGTCAGCATTCCCAATGTCCCGAAAAATGCTCGGCCGTTGCGTTCGCCGAGTGCCGCGACAGCCGTTCCCGGGCAAAGCCCGAGGAGCACCATGCCGACTCCAAAGATCAATCCGCCGCCAATGTTGGCCACTAGAATTGCCGGTTTGATGGAGAGTTTGGCGAGTCCTTGTCCTTCCAGAAAATAGACGCCGAAGCCGCCGACAACGATTGCCGTGAGCATGGTCTTCAGGACGGTGAAATCCTGAAGCAGGAACTGTTTCACAATGACTTCGTACTTTGTTACTCCGCCTTTCTGCAACAGGAAGCCAAAGACAAAGCCGGAGAGGAGGCCAAGACTGATGATGGAAAGTGATTCAAACATGAAAGTACCCCTGACTGCAGAGCCGAAACAGAATCTTTCTTCGCAATGACGCCGTGCCGATCTACTTCTGACTGGTCGTCGTGGTCAGCGTCGTTTTGCGAAACACCAGGAATGCAGTGGCCAGGCCAGACGCGAACAACGAAAAGAAGAACGCCCAGCTCGAAACAGCCAGTTGCAATGATCCACTGATTCCATGACCACTGGTGCAACCGCCCGCCAGTCGAGCTCCGTAAATCAGGATGATGCCGGCGATAAACGCCAGGGCCGAAGATTTCGCACGGCTGGTACCGAATCGTTGTGTCCATAGCTCCGGCAGTTTCGTCCCGGAGGTATCTCCCGAAAGCCAGCTTGCGACTAATCCCCCAATGATCAGTCCAACGAAGATGCCTGCCTCCCAGCCAAACGCAGTGGGGACTTTGTAGTCCGTAAAGTATGTCACGCTCTTCGCATGCTCCGGAGCGACGGCTGTCTCCGCCACCTTCACGACTTGCGAAAAATTGGTCGAAACACCCAGAGCCTTCTTCGCAACTCCAAACGTAAACCAGGTCAGAATTCCGAGGCAGGTGCCCACGAGATACGGAGACCACTGCTTACTTCGTAACAGATTCATGTGGGGACTTTCGTTTGGAAGAGTGTGCGAATAACGCAACGACGAATTCAGTTTGCGTCGACTTCTGTATCACTGTTTTTCAGCTCGTCACCGTTCGCCGGTACTTCCACCCAGAACCAGCCTCGCAGGTCTCCTTCCTGAAAACCAGTCGCCTTGTCATTCGGATATAAACGAGCCAGCTCGGTTCGTATCTCGGCGGCAATCTTGTCGTCCGGTCCGTGGCATGTCAGGCATTGCACTTTGAGCAGAATAGGAAACAGCACGCCGGTACTGCCGTTATCCAGATCCTGAACGACTGGCTTTGTTGGCAGATCTTTCAGAAGCGGCTCGGCCCATGCCGGTGGTCGATTGTTCTCGTTGCGCAGTCGAATCGCGGTGCGCCCAATCGAGACGTGATGCTGTTCGCCAACTTCTTTCGCGAGCTTCGGTGCCAGTTTGCTGCAGACTTCAATCGCTTTGGCCGGTCCACCGTTTGACATCGCAGCCAGAAGCCGCGTTGACAGTTCGTTGAACAATGCATCTCTGGCCACAGCGGCCCGTTCAAGTGGTGTCTGCTTTGAGTCTGATGCCGTCGACTTTGGGGGCACATTTGCAGCGGTCTCTTTTCGGCCGCCCTCAGTCATTGGCGAAGCGGATTGCTCGCGGCTGCAACCCGTCAGAACGAAGAGACAGAACAGGCATAAAAATCGATTCAACATGGTCTACTTTCCATCTCGTTGTTTCGGATCGGCCGAAGATTTCGGCTCACCGTTGTATTCGCCCAGTTGATCATCCTTTGGAAGATGATCGACAAGGCGGAACACGGGCCGCTCGTGCGAATTGACATACGCAGCGATGTCGATTGCCTCCTGTTCCGTCAGGGTCGCATCATCTAAAGGCATCGCGACTTTTAACCACGCCGCGAGCTGTGCATTGTTGGCGAATCCGGCGCCTTGATTGTACGACTTGCCACCCCAGACCGGCGGATTTTCATCGACGCCCTTGCCGTTCTCAGCGTGACATGACGCGCAGCGATTGGCATAGAGAATTTCACCACGTTGCTTGTCTGCAGAGCTGGCTTCAACACTGAGCTGACGGATGGCATTTGGCCCCGCCGGGCGTTTGGTATTCATCTGGATCGGTGTATCCTTCGAGAGCCATGTGATCCAGGCGGCAATGGCTACGGACGGGCGACTTCCCAACGGCGGCCGAATTCCATTGCAGCTTCGCATGAAGCAATTAAGAATTCGATCTTCCAGTGTGATGACTCGCTTCTCACGCGGCGACCAGGCAGGATACGCCGAGGCAACTCCAACGAACGAAGCGGCTTTGGGATCGAGTCCATTCTCAAGATGACACGAAGTGCAATTGAGCGCGTTGCCCACGTAGTCCTTTGTCAGCGGATGGGTCGATGTGTTTTCGATCAGAGTCTGACCGAGCTTGACGATGTTTCCGAGCTCGCCCTCTGGAAATGATCCATCGAACGCAACCGACGTTGCCTTGACTGCCGCCGGATCGACCTTTGAGTCATCCGCCCAGACCAACGAAACCAGCGTCACTGCAATGACAAGGCTCGCGAAGATGCCCCTTGATGATGCAAACTTCACAAGTTTTCTCCAAAAGCACAAACCGGTAATTGTCAGCCGAGTGATCGCGTTAAGGAACGACTTCCTCAAACCCCGCCTCGATAAACGCGTCATACCCGGGCTTCAGAGGTCGAACTTCGAATCCAAGATCCGTCAGTAATTCAGCCGCTTCAATACAGCGTGCACCCGATGCACAATGGAGGTATACGATCTTGTCTTTCGGCAAAAATTCTTTCAGCTTTTCCTTGCTCACTCCGCGTTCCAGATGGCTCAAAGGCAGAAGCTTTGCGGCCTTCAAGTGACCCTGCTTCCATTCCTTCTCTTCTCGCACATCAATCAGCACAGCCTTTTTCTCGGTCACGCGATTCTGAACGATCTCAAGGCTGTCTTTGCTGTGTTTCGCTGCCAAGACTGGCGTTGAGAGAACAAGCCACGTGGCAAACAGGCAAAGGGCGAATCGGGTAAATTTCAATATCCCGAATTCAAAGGTTTCGATGACAGATTTCGAGTGCGGCAGTGTGCGTTCCATTGCGTTTCTCCTGATCTCAATAACGGCCGAAATGCCTGATGCTCCGATCAGACGACGTCATGCAGATCCTTGAAGAAACAGAAGGTTACAGCATTTCTGTCAAATTCGGAAAACCGGGTCGGGCCGCAAAAACTTACGGCTATTCGCTGCAAACCGCCAGCTTCGTGGACATCTGAAACCTTCCCCGTGAAGTGACCTGACAAATCCATTCCATGCCTCCCTATGTCACTGTTGAGGAACCAGAGGCATCCTTTTCGGCGGGTAACCTTTGAAAATCGCCTGTTCTGTGAACCTGATAAACATACTGATGAGACGCTGGCCAATTGAGCTGCATTCACTCCCCCTGAGCCAAGTCAACGAACCCCGGGTACTGCGAAAAAGCAGAGCTCTAAGTCTCTCCGGTGAAACTGACCGACGCGTCGAAGCCTTGGGCCGTAAACTGCGTCGGTCACATCGACGAATGGCACGTAGATTTATGTAACCCGTTTCGCCATCTGTTGTTTTAGCGTGGCTCGTGGTTTTCTAAGGAACGGATAGCGTTTGTCGCGTCGCTTCTGAAGTCGAGGCTCGAAGCGGTCGGGGCGGTCACCAACTCGATGCCTCGAAATCGCATCGAGTAACTGTTCGTACACAGATAATAAATCACTGTCGCGCCGCGACTGGTGATGTGCAATTAACGGCTGAAATGCCTCCAACGTTTGAATCGTTGCTTTGAAGCTAATGGATCGAGGTTCGATCTCATGCTTTGTGGCGGCCTGCGCGATAATTGTCCGAATCAAATTATAGGCCAGAACATGAGCCCACACTTCTTTGCGCACGAGTTCCGGAGTTTTGCAGCGAAGGAATTCCATTTGCATGGTTGATTTGATTGCTCGCAGATCAAGCTCATTATTCCAGCGCGCACGATACAGGTATGCCAGTTCTTCTTTCGACGCTTGTTCTGGATCAAGCAGAGTTGTTACCACCACCATGGATTTGGTTCGGAAACCCGGCTGCTCGATGCGGATCCGAGCTTCACGAATCATCACATGATCAGGAAGTGAGTGATACGCCTTTCGATCAATCGAACGTATTGATGTCGGCTTTTGCCAGCGAACGATGTGATCATCTGGGCCCAGTCGTTTACCCTTTCGGAAATCAGCCTTGCGGTGGGCCTTGTTGAGGCGACTGACGATTTCCAAACCGCGTTCTTTGAGCATGACAATCCCGGTCCAGTTTGACATCAGGCTATCACCCAGAATGACATCTCCCGGACGAAGAATGTCCCACATGCGACGCAGCAGGCTGACTTCTCCTTGTCCTTTCCCGGCATATCGACAGAATCCCACGTTGAGGATGGCACCACAGGACAGTGATATCAACGCTCCGACTCGCGCGAGAGGAAACCCTTGCCCTGCTTTTTGATTGTAAGTCTTTGGATAGGCTTTCAGGTTCTCTTGAGTGTCGGGCATGGAAACGGTCGTTCCATCGAACATATAAACCTGACGGCCTTTCCATAGCCAATTATGAGGCGCGTGGCTGTCGAGAGCATGCCCAACTCGACAAGCGACGTCGGCGAAGAACTGTTCCGGCAATCGTTTTCTGGCCTGGCAATAGGCACCTGTCTCTGACGAGCAGGCACGCTGTCCTCGCGAGATGCGATGAACAATCAATCGAGCGACTGCTGATCGGCACGAATGATCTGCGCTAAGAACTTGGCTGAGAAAGACCCATAACGTGACCAATGGCGTATAGATCGCGTCATTCCAAACAACACAAATCGTAGTCAATGCTTCCTGAACGAGTTTCTCCGACAACACATCGCGGAAAGGTAAATCCCCTTCCTGAAGAAACTGCCGCCGCAGAAATGTGATCTGTTGCTGAAACTTTCCGTGACGTAAATCTCGCATCGAACGGCCCCCCTTCCCTGGCAGTGGATCGTGCTTCCACGATCTTTCTATGCCGGTGAGGCCTTGTTGCCTATGTCATTTACCCGCAATGACTTGCTGAAAATCTACGTGCCATTCGTCACATCGACCGACGCGTCGAACGGATGTTCTCCAGCAGTTCTGTTTTCCGACAGAACTGGAAGACCGTGTCTCCGGGACATATTCGTTTACCATATTGGATCTGTCTTTTCCGACTTCGCAATCTGAGCGTAATGCGATGGTCCAAATTGGTTTTGAGAAGAGCGAGATGGAGTGGGTTCTCTAATTGGCTTGAATAAGCTGAGTGCCATTCAGCGGTTTCCAGTATGCATCCGACCTGAATCTGGTTTCACGAACCAGCCAATGACCCTGGTCAAAATGTTCTCAATCGGTGTGAGTTCCGGAGTAATGTGGAACAAGGCGGAAAGCTCTTTCCAGTGACTGAGCCAGACGTTGTGGTCGGGATAGCGATCATTCGGGTTCAGGGCCAGGCCACGCAACACAAGGGCATCAAGTCGTTCCCGGAGTGACCGGGGTAACTTCTTGCATCTGGAGGAAATCTGACTGGGGGCTACCAGGGTATCGGCGGCTCGCGTGATGAACTCTGGTCGGCCGGCTTTGCCGCCGAGGCCGCCGTAGGGAAGTTGCAGTGTGAGCAGTTCATACAACAGCACCGACACGGCGAACTGATCGCCAGCCAGAGTGACCGGGGTAACTGCGGTCTGAACTTCTGGCGCCGCGTAGCAGCGATGATGGCCGTCGCCTTCGGTGCGGCGAGTGGTTCGGTCGATGGTCCAGGCACTCCCGAAATCGATGAGCTGCAGGCGGCTGGGGTGCGATGTGACGATCACGTTGGCGGGCTGAATATCGCCATGAGCGACCTGTAGATGTCCTTGCAGATCGCGGACGGCATGAGCAAGCCCATTGACCAGTCGAACGGCCTGAGCAGGCTCCACGGGAGGCCTGCGACCCTCGCGGATGTTCTGAAGGTAGTCGGCCAGACTGATGCCTTCCGTCCATGTCAACGCGACGTCAATCTGATGACGGTTTTGTTGCCACTCGACCGCTCGCGGAAGGTTGTTGCTCTTGAGCCGACTCAGCACCCTGAGAAGCTGCCGGGCCGCATCGCCAGCGGGCAGTGACTGAACCATGAAGAAGCTGCCACCCGGCCCGGCAAGGCGATCGAAAGCGAGATACGATTCTCGAAGCGGACTGCCAATTCGTTCCAGCAGAAAGTAGTCTCGACGACGGATGCGACGGCACTCCAGAAAGGCCCGGCTTCTGCCGTTGATCGGCACCGTTCGGGTTGGATCCTCAATATGTTCGGCGGGCTCTGGCATGGTGATTGATCGCCTTCTGTTGAACGCCCGAAACAGTGGGACTGTCAGCGGAAGAATTACCGCATACGGATATCTGACACTTGTTGTGAAAAACTCACTTAACCTGTTGCGGCCAAACAATGTTGCTTGCTTACACACTGGCGATCATGTGGGTAGGTCTGTACGCCAGTGTGTGTGCCACTTTTCCAGAGTCGTTTTCTGCGGACAACGACGGCGACGCCTCCGTGCGGCAGAGCCGGTCTTCACGGGGCCAGCATCCCCTTGCGAACCATCAATTCTCCATACTTGACCAGTAGCTGCTGAGCCCGTTCAATGGGTGCAATTGGGGTATCGCTGCCGATGTGGCCACCGACTCCTTCCGGCAGCCCACCGCGGTCGCGGTCAGTGTTTCCGGCGGCGATGAAGAACAGGCTGCCGAGCCCTCTGCGTGTGGGTTCCAGTCCGCCGGAACTCTTGATCAATGAGTACGAAACAGGGCCCTTGGTGTCGTCAGGTCGATACGCAAAACCGGGCGAAGTGAAGGCCTTCAACAGCCCCTTGATTTCATTCATGTCCCGCTGCATTTCACGCTCCAGCTGAGCCCACCGGAGACCATCCGCCACTCGAGTGGCCTCTTCCGTTAAACCCGCCAGCGTTGCCTTATGCTGCATCTCAGCGACGCGTGACTCTTCAGCCAACGGCTCCTTCTCCGCCGCGATTTTCTGCTCTGCCTGTTCGAGTTTGGCCTTCGTCAGCTCCTGTTCGGCCTTCGCAATTCGATCAGCCCCTGCTTTCTCAGCTTCCGCCCTTGCTGTTTCCCTGACCTGAGCCAGGCGATCGGCTTCTGCACGCTCTCGTTCAACGCGGTGCTGCTCAATGGCATCAGCGAGCTTCAGCTTATCGGGAGCCAATCCCGAGGTTTCTCGTTGGATGGATTCGAGTAACAACTTCTGACGTTGGAATTCCGCCGCCTGTGTCTTAAGTTCCTTACCAAGGTCACTCAGCAGTTGTGCATGTTCCTCTGTGATAACGACCGGGGTCGATTCCGATGCAGCTTGGGCGAACGGCTCCATGAGTGGATTGAGTTGGCTCTCCCATTCCACGATCTGCTCCGCCGTTGGTCGGACTTGCTGAAGGATGTCAACGACTCGTTGCATATGCTGGGCGCTTCCGGCGACGCGACTTCCCGCCGGTCCATTCAGCAAGGCCGCTTCCAGGGTCGCCCATTCCACCTGCAGGCTCTTGAGTTTACCCAGGTCACGAACAACAGCGTTCGCCATCGACTCATGTTTCGCAGCGTTGGCTCTTTGCACCGCCAATTCGGACTTCGTCAGGTCACGATTAATTTTGTCGACACTGTCCTCACCCAAGGCAGATTCGAGCTGATTGATTCGCTCGGTAAGCGAATGAGATTTGTCACGGATGTCAGTCATGGTCTTTTGAATTTCAGGCTTGATCGATTCTTGATCACTGCGAAGGTCAGCCAGACTTTTGCGAGTGTCGTTGACCTCAAAATGAAGAGCCTCGGTCTTTGAACTGTTGATCGAATACAGGACAAACGCGCCGATCATTAACACGCCCCATGCAAGGAGCGTGGTCTTCAGTGCGGGCGTCAGGGGAAATTTGGGACGCAGTGTGGAAAGAGAACCTGAACTCATGGTAGTAACCTTGTGAAAGACGACGGCCGATTTCAGATAGTGACGCTCTATCGAAACTGTCGACCAATTTGAAAAACGAGGAACGAGGTGGCGCCAAGAACGACCGGGGTTACCCACGACATCGAATAGAAGATTCGAGCAACACACCATTCTGCATTCAGCAGCCCCATTGCCGTACAGATGCCCATACAAAGTGCGTAATGACCGGGGGCGGCAAAACGATGACCAGTGGCATGACTCAGAAATGCCTGCCACGCCGCTCCGACCGCTGTCAGTGTGGTGAACACCACAAACAACCAGTTTCCATGGCCCGAGGAAGCGCGATACTGGAACCAAAGAGCGATGCCGCTTAGTCCAACAGCTACCACGGCAAGTAAAGGGCCGAGGCGAGCGTCCAATTCTTCCGTTGCTGCCTGCTGAACGACCTGTCGTCGCTCTTGTTCCTGCTGGATCTCCATAGATCCCCAGCCGCTCAGGACATACGGGCCGATCACAATCCCGGGATCGATATCAATGATGGGTTCATCTCGAACGTCGACCTGAGTCCAGTCTTCGACGGAGACATCCCGTTCGATGATCAGCTCCCGCACGATCTGACCGTCAATCACTTCGACGAACGGGTAAAGCCAACGTGGGATAGAATCCACCAAACGCACAATGGGCGGCGGCATGATCACCATACTGTTGCCAATGCTGGTTCGAACAGCATTGATTAGTTCATGCTGGTGTCGAGCGAATCGGATCTCATGGCTGACGGTTCGCCTTGACGTTGTCCTGCGGTTGCCAATGATTCGCTGTCCAGAACCCGCATCAGAATCGTCAGCGAACGAATCGTTGATGGACTGGGTTCTGACTTCTGGTCCCTGGATCACAACCCTGCGAAAGAAGTGATAGCGGCAACATTGTTTTGGAAGCCATTCCACAAGGCCAAACAGTTCCCGATCCACCATGCGTTCGAGCAGTTCCAGGAACTGCCGAGAAAAGCGGTCCACTTCCTCAGACAGAAATGCCTCCAGTTGCCTGACGAAGGCATCCGGAGAGTTCGACATTAAGCTGGCAGTCAGAGAGTTCTTTGCAGGCAACCAGGTTGCAAACGCCTGCGTCATCATATCGTTCAGTTTTCCTTCAAGGATTGCATCACGAGCTTCCGTGTGTGTTTCGTTGTTGTCATTGGCTCGGAATTCCAGATTCGCACGACAGGCTTCGAGAACGACATTCCTGATTTCGTCGTAGCACTCATTCAACGTTTTCAGACTGCTGATATAAGCCGTGGCGACCGTTTCCCGATCAGTAACTTCAGAAAGAGATGACACTTGCCACGCCAGTCGTTGAGAAATCGCCTGCGACAACTGCTTCTGAAGCTGCGTTTCGTGGGGTTGTTGGAGCAGTGTGCGAATTCGATTCAGTGGCGGACTGTGGTACGCCTGAGATAACGACGGAAACTGTCGGTTCGCAAGCGTCACTTCGACGGTCAGGTTTTCAGATTCAATGGAGGCTTCGGACACCGCACTCTCTCCCAAATATCAACTTCTCCCGTTCTTCAGCCGGGCAAGGATGGACGATCCATCGATAGGAAGACGAAAGTCGGCGGGTCATGCTGCGCAGCAAATTCAAGAAAGTGCTGGCCGCCGCGAGGCGGCCACAGGGGGCCCCGCACGAAGCGACAGCGTAGTGTGGGGGCGGAGCGTCCAGCGGAGCCAAGGGATCGCATGCCGCCCCATGCGGCATCGATCCAGGTGTTTGCGTCCCAGCAAACACCGAAGAGGGCGTTCAGCCCGAAAAGCCGCACCGGCTCCCAAGCCGGTCGGCGCGGCCCGTTCAGGGCGGAGTGTGCTCAACGGCGATCAGCCGGTGAGCAGACTCCCAGGAGAACAGGGCTCTGCCTGGTGGCAGGTTCGATCAAGGGGAACACCGCTGCAACTTCTGCGAAGTGAAGTTGCGTCGGTGTGGCGGGGGCGGGACCACTGCGGCTTCGGAGCAATCGCTCCGGGAAAAAGAACTGAGCCCGCTTCGGGACCGGTCGAGACTGTTCAGTCACCGACGGAACAGTCGAGCAGGATCCTCAATCGACTGCCTGAACCGTGATGCGGTTCAGGACGACTTCAGCCGCTGCGAAAACTGAACTCACGATCAAGTGCAGAATCACGCCGCACACAATCCACATTCCTCGCCATAACGAATCTGATGCTTGTTTGCTCGGAACGCTGCCGCAGAGCGTTTACAGGAGACGAGTGAAGAAGTGAAGGTTATTTGATGTCCGCTGCTTTGTGGGCAATC
>JBGSVD010000189.1:0-18835 GCA_041753135.1 Planctomycetaceae bacterium | reverse complement strand
CTGCTGATATTCTGAGTCGACTGGGCAGCAGCCCGGACTTGTGGCATCAGCGTCTGAAGAAACTCCGCGAAACCGACCGCCTGTTCGGCGTTGTCTTCGCCACGGCTAGAGCTTCCATTACTCGATTCGCCGAAGCCCGCCAAATGAGTCGTGTGGCGAATACGGTTGCGATGAAAAGCGATCTGTGATTTTGAATCGCAGGGTGTGTACTGTAGGCTGATCTGTTTCAGATCAGCAGGTGCTCGCGGTGTCAGACGATGCGGGGTTGGGAGATCGTGTCGGCGTGATCTGATTGCGTGGCGTTGTCCCGACCTGGGACAGGTCGGGCTACAGAATCCCGTCGGCGGAGCGACGGGGGTACGGTACGCTGATCTGTTTATGATCAGCAGGTGTTTGCGTTGTGGGATGATGACGGGTTGGGGGATCATTGTCGCGCGACTTGATCATGGGGCGTTGTCCCGACCTGCGACAGGTCGGGCTACGGAATCCCGTCGGCGGAGCGACGGGTGTACGGTACGGTTGGCTGATCTGGGACAGATCAGCGGGTGTTCACGTTGTGAGATGATGCCGGGTTGGGGGATTGTTGTCGCGTAACTTGATCATGAACGCAATTGGGGCCATCCAATCTGATCACTTTTTTCTCAGCGAGAACGTAAGAGTTTCCTGGGAGGGGCGTTGATGAGATTCAATTCTGATAGTCTTGAAAGACGACTATACTTCAAATTGCTGCATGCCCAGTCTGTTGATGAGAAACTGCAGATCTACACACAATTGCAACAACTCAGCATTGTCGATGTGCCTCTACATCAACGATGGGTGGCTGCTAACGTATGCACCGACTATGCGTCGCTGGGTGAACTCGCTGAAGAGGATATTACCGAGAGGAAATGGCGTGAGCTTTCGATTGCGGAGAAAATGTATCTTGTATTAAGATTCCACGGGCTTTTTTGTAATTCCGGTGCGGTGTCTGCATATCAAAGTGAGTTGGGAAACGTTGCCCCGGAGATCGGCGAATTCCTGGAGCGTGTTTCTGCGGTCGAGTTGTCGTCTTGGATTAAGTCTTGCAATGCGGCATTCGGGCGTGACTTTCTGCGGTCGCATCGCGATCGAATTGCGGCCTTCGGGGTTCGTCGGGAGTTGTGCGAGAGTCTTGACGACTACGAGCATCACTACTTCGAAGCTGAAAACCGATCCCCGCTCGGAGAATATCTGGATTCGTGGGTCCAGGATTTCACTGCGTCCGGCAGCGTTGGTGGTGCGCCTCAAAGAGGATCGGCGGGGCCGCCCGTGAATTATATTCGGATTTTTCCCATCGATGACGAGAATCGGTAAATGGCAATGATCTACATCGAGAGGACTTCAAAATGCTAAAGGGAAAAAGCTCAACCAGAACTGTTTGGCTGGCAGCGAGCTGCTGCGTGTTCCTGGTGCTGTTCCCCTGCGTGTCGCGGGCACAGTCGACTGCTGATAAGGCAATGGTGACGGATTCTGACTGGGGCAATGTCAAAGAGATCTCGCCTGGCGAGGAGACTCAATGGAAGTTCAAAGCAGAAACGCTCGCGGCGGACGGCTTCATTCCGCGCATCGTAGAACTTCCTGCTTCAAGTTCGCGCAATGAGTTTATTCAGGACTTGGTTGTCAGCGTTGCTGCTCGCCGAGCGGTGATTCTATATTCCCAGAAAGGCGCAATGCGGCTTGTTGTTGTGGGCCTTGAAAATGGTGAAGTGCTTGCCGACCAAAAGTTGACGGGCGCGTTTCGGTTGTTTGATATTCATCCCGACGGCAATCAGCTGCTTCTGGGACGCAACGCGGATACCGCACGCAGTGTTCTGGAAACATGGGTGCTGAGTGACAATGTTGCGAGCTCCGTTTCTGCCTGGCGGCCATTTTCCAGGGACGTTCTCAAGCGAGTTGTTGCGGCGCAGTTCATTGCCGGAAATCAAGTGCTCGCGCAAAGCGAGAATGATCATCTTGCAACGTTCGACAATGAAAGCAGGAATGCCCTGTTTCATATTCAGTTGCCGCGAGGTAGTTTCCCGGCAGTTTCTGACGACAACAAGAATCTCGCCATTTGCGTCAAAGAAAAGCTCTCAATTGTGAACCTTACTTCAGGAGCTGTCGCGGCGACGCTTCCTTTGCCTGGAATGAAGGGCACGGTGCGATGCGTATTCAGCCCGACTTCGCAACAGCTGGCGGTGAGTCGAAGTGAAAGTGTTCCGCGCGACTGTCGGACAATGGTTATCGAGACCGCTGCCGGAAAAATCCTGTTGGACAATCGTCCCTTCAAGGCTCAGGAGACTGAGAAGATTGTATTTCCGGCGGACGGTTTTCTGCTGACCAATAACAGCAATTTGATTGACGTGGCAACCGAAACAAACGTCTGGAGATTTGAAGGAGCAACTCTTGTGAAACGAAGTGGGCGACATGTCTTCTACGTTGCTGACAACGCACTGGTCCCCATGATTTTGCCTCACGAAGAAGCTTCTCAGGCACTCGCATCCATCAAGAGTGACAACGACGTTGGTGTCTGGCGAAAAGGTGGAAAGGTTCATCTGAATGTTGACGGAGTTCCGGAGTCGTTTCGAGGACAAATCACAGATCTTCTGACGAAGAATATTGCCCAAGCCGGTTTGACATTGTCAGAAGACGCACCGGTGACGCTCTTCGCGGAGATCCAGGGACCGAAGCAGGACAGACTTTCGCTGCCGCTTGTCGGTACACACGATGTGACACGGTATCAGTCCATTCTTTCATTGAAGCAGGACTCACACCTTCTGTGGCGCAATGTGCTGCCAAATATTCCGGAGCGATTGGGAAGCGCGGGCAGGCAGTCCTATGCAGAGTATTTGAAGCAGCTCAGCTCCGGACCGAACTTGAGACTGTTTCAGTATCCCGATTTCCCTTATCGCCTGCAACGCGTGACCGACACCGCTCAGCTGCCGACGCGAGAAGGATTGGTGTTGCCGCTTCAGTTCCTTGGACAATCAAAACTGACCGCAAAAGGAATCGCGGCACCATGATTGCGGCGTGTGTGAATAGTCTGTGCAAATGCTGAATAGTTTTGATGCTCAACTGCCCCATACTGCGCGTCGAGATGGGAGCTTTGCCCTCCCCCCATTGGAGGATGACGTTGTCGAATTTAGGACTGAGCGATAAACAAAAGTCGGAGATACGGGGAAAGAATGATCGCAACTCGTAGGGTGTGACAAGCGGAGCGCAGGCACATGCTACGTATTGAGAAACTGGCCAAGTGTCATCGTCCAGGTCAGCCAGTTATTTCGGCGCCTGTGCTTAACGCTCCCGCCGGGAATTGGTATCTAGACAATTCCTATTGAGATTTTGAAGGGCATCGCATCCTTTGCGATGCGTTTCAGTTGTCCGATATCAACGTCTGCGTCGGTCAGCAGATCGTTGATCGAAAGCAGGATCATGTATCGGCTGTTTTCAGATGCATCTGCATGCGGGCCAGTGGCTTCCCGTTATCCGCATCGACCAACAGTGCAGAAGTCATTTCGTATCCGACGTCAGTCTTGTGAATGAGCTGACGCAGATCCTTCTTATTGCTGTGATTCTTGTAGTTGAGTTCGCATGAGTCATGCGCCGCGTCAACGTATATTGAACTCGGCCGGACCAAGACAGCCCTCCCCTCGCTGCGCTCGACCCTCCCGGAGGGAGGGTGAAATGTGCAATCTTGAACTCGGCCCGGCCAGCACAGTCCCCTCCATAGCGACGACTTCCCAGCCACTCTCTGAACACGAGAGGACGGCTGCATTTTCCCGGACTTTGCCGAAAGATTGGTTCTCGATCCACAGGTCATCTGCCTAAACAGTCGACGTGGCTTCAGGCGAAATTGCAGAGGCACACGGGTTGTGCAAAGTTCGAATCGCGTTGCGCGAACTTCTGGAAGGTCGTTGCATGATTGGCTAAAACACTTCTTATGAAACTACGTACATTTGCTGAATTGGTCCTCTGCTCTGACCAGCTGGATCTGAAAATTCGTCGTATTGATGAACCGCTGACCGACGACGCGCCCGGGGAGGCTGTTCGGATTGAGCTACCTGTTCGTCCGGCGAATCTGCAGTTTGCTGCGCGAAAAACTGCGCCAGCGATGCCCAAAGCGGAGTCTCTTAAGGACGCCCAAAAACGAGCAATCGCGCATCATGTGATGGCCAATCATGAACTTCAGGCACTCGAGGTGATGGCGATGGTGCTGCTGGCGTTTCCGGATGCTCCTGCTGAATTTCGAATGGGCATGGCGAAGATCATGTTCGATGAGCAGCGACACACGCGGATGCACGCTCAGCGTTGTCGCGAACTGGGTTTGATCTTTGGTGACTTGCCGGTCAATGGCTGGATCTGGAAAAAAGCCACGGAGTATCAGACAACTCTGGAATATGTGGCCGGGCTGCCTCTGGTGTTTGAAGGCGCTAATCTGGATCACACCGTGGAGTTCGAACGTTACTTTCTCGACGCAGGAGATCGCCGCAGTGCTGCCATCATGCGTGCCATCCACAAGGACGAGATTCATCACGTGGAGTTTGGGCTGCAGTGGCTGCGACAGTTCAAGAATCCAAACGACTCCGACTGGGACGCGTGGCTCGCAGCTTTGCACTGGCCGATTCGTCCATCAAAGGCTCGCGGACAGTTGTTTCAGCGCGACGCTCGACTGAAAGCAGGGCTGACGGACGACTTCATCGATCGACTCGAAGGGTTTTCAGAAACCTGAAAGCACCGACGGGCAGTTCAGCATTGGGAAGCTCTCCGCACAATGACAGGTCATCGCGATGAACCTGCAGGCAATTGCATTGACACATCGAAGAGCAAAAGAGAAGAATCAGATTGTATTAATCGCGGTCACGATCGAGTTGTTTGACCGCAATACCGTTCCAGGAATGGCGATTCAAACAACAGCGGAACCGGCGAAAGCCGTCCGGTGACTGCGTGTTTTTACGGGCACTCACCGGGCAGCTCGCGCTGCTCCGCTTTTTGAACGGTATTGTGTTTAACCGTCAGCCGGAGGCGTACGCGGATGCGGCCACCAACGTACGCTTCCGGCTAATGGCTAAACGAAAAACATCTCCGTCCGGACCGTGTAAAGTTTAAGCCCGCATTGCGTAGATCAGCATGGCAGCAGCAGCGGCCAGCAGCAAAAGCTTTGGCACGATCGTCGTGATAAACGCCAAAACGGTGGCCCTTCGTTCTGACTTCATGTTTGACTGCTCAACTTCGAGCTCCAAAGCCTGGCGATTTTCCGAAATGCTTTTTTCGCAACCCTCACAAGTGGGCAGCAGATGCATGCCGGCGACGAAATCGAGTTCATCTGGTGCTACGAAGTCGTCCTCTTCAGCACGGCTCACAGCAACTTCAAATCGAAAAGCCTGCCTTGCCGAGAGCGGCTCACCGCACCACTGACAGCGTTTCACGACTAAACTCCTGTGAGCCAACCGCTGGGAGCACATCACCGGACAACACGCGAACAGTCGCGCAGTAGTGTCCGTTATAACTCGTGCGGTCAGAAATGAGGTGTCGGCGAGCGAGTGGAAAAGCGGGCGAGACGCCCGCGCTCCCGGAGCGCGGACGTCTCGTCCGCTTGTCGATACCGCATTCTCGCCGCGAATAGTATATTTTGTATCACCGGACGGCACGCGCCGTGCCGCTTCAAATTGAAAGCCAAAATGACTGCCATTGGGCTTGCGCCGTTTCGCTAACCTGGAATGTTATTTCGGGACTGGTCCTTCGTTGTCAGATGGCGTCGGTTTCTTCTTCGCGAGGTGCCTCGGAACCCGGCTGCGATGCTGGTCTCTTCCATGTCCCGTCAAGCAATTGCTGGATCGCAATCTGCATGGACTCCCCACCGCCCTGCTGATAGCCGACGTGTACGTCTTCGATCACATTCCCCGGCCCAAGGATTACGGTATGAGGAATTCCGGAAACCTGAAACTTCTGTCCGATCTCACCATTTCTGTCCAATGCGACAATCGGGGACAGTTTTCGTTCTGTCAGAAAGCCGCGAATCTGGTCGGAGGCTTCCTGCTGATTCACAGCCACGAAGATGACTTTCGATGAATCAAACTCTGACGTCGCGGCAATGTAATCAGGCAGCGCGGCGATACATGGTCCGCACCACGTCGCCCAGAAATCGAGCACGATGATCTTGTCGGCGTGATCCTTCAGGCGAAATCTGGAACCGTCCAGCAGTGGCAACTCGAAATCTTCCGCGACGGTCCCAATCATTGCCGATCCTGCTGAATTACCACCGTCACCTGCGGCAATATCCCAATCGGGTTCCTGAGCGTTCTTCGAAATCCAGCGTTCATAGGCCGCTGCCGTTTCACGATTTTTTGGATCGCCGAGAAACAATTCTCGAATGGTCGCGGCCGGAAACGTACAGTCACCAAGCAGCTTCGAATGTCCCTTGATCTGCCCGTTGACCAGTTTCGCAGGTGTCATCGTAATACTGAAACCGTCGGCCAGTTGAGCCTGCATCGAAGAATCGTCTTCGTCGCCCATGACAAAGCCGTTTTCTGAATCTTCTGGTTCACTGCTCTCCTTTGCAGCAATTCCTGACTTTTCTCCCGCCGCGGTATTGGATTCTTTTTCCGCCTCGCCATCTTCTGGTTTCTTTGGCTTTATCCCTGAATCTTTCGCTGCAGGGTCCAGCCAAACAATTGCGGCAACTCGATCCCGACCGACTCGCAATTTTTCCAGACGCGATTCAAATAGAACGTCATTCTGGCTAATAGCAAGCATACGCCCTCGCAGCAGATCACCGTTAGCGGCAATCAGAACATGCGTCGGTGGATTGTCGCGACGAAAGCGAGGAATGGTCAGTGCGACCTGGCGAACTTCCTCTTCAATAAACTGTCGAATGGAAGCACCGGAAAGGTTGTCGATTTCAAAGGCTGAAACTTCGACTCCCTCTTTTTCGGACTGTTGAACTCGACCGTTGATGACAACATTTCCCATCATCGTAACGTTGGCATTGAACGCCAGCCCTTTTGAGCCTGCACCGGCGGGATTCAGTTTGATGGTCTTCACCTGCTTGCCGTCAACCGACACCAGCAGATTGCCATCACGAGCCACAATCTGAATATCGACTTCGCCCTTTGGAGCTCGAATGATTTCTTCTGCGTTCTGGCCGCCGAAGCCTCTGAAAAACATTTGATCCTGCTGAGGTGCGCGGTCAAGAACATGGAGATTCGCCTGCATCAGTGTAATGGCCACTCGCGTTGCATCGTCATCATCCCTGGCTTCACTGCTGAAGAGTGAAATCGTAAGATTCGCGTAAGACTGCAGTGACCATTTCAAATGAAACCGCACCGTGTCGCCGGTAAGAATCGATGGATGCGAGAAGTTCGTGTTCCCTTTGAGAGTCACTTTCTCGCCATCCGTTTTTTTGGCATTCAGTCCCTTCCAGCCCGGCGCGCTGAACCCTTTTTGGTGAATCCTTCCGGTGGCTGACAATTCCACCGCACGCACATCGGTTCGAGCAAACGATTTCACTTCGCTGAACGGCAATGACAACTGAACTGTTTCTTCTGTACAGGCTTCAATTCGGCACGGAAGAACATCATTATTTTTAAGATAGATGACATCCGGAAAGTTGCTCAACATCTCGGGCTGATCTGAGAAGTGAGTCACCGCAGAACCGCGAACGAACTTTGCGTCGCCGCCGTTCTTCAATGTCGACGCATTTATTCCACCCAGTGGCTTCCAGCGAATGGGAGCATCCGCTTCACCGTCGACCACAAGACTTCCCTGAAGTGAGCCGCCTTCATGAAACAATCGATCGGATTGTGATGCATCAACAACTGAAGGCGTGAGCCCCAGCCGAACCGCACCGGCGAAGTTGCACTGCAGAGGTGATTCGGAATAGCTTGTTTTGATTAAAGCTCGACCGTCGGCAATGGATGCCAATGCCCCCGATATAAAGCCACCGTCTTCCCAGGACAATTGAGTTGCCCCACGCGGAACGACTTCGTCATTACCGGTACTTGTGATGACAATGGAAACAATGTCGGGCAACGGCAAATCAACGCTTTCATTCTCCTTGCTGATGTTGACGATTCCAGAGTCTGAGTTGAATTCCTGAATTGCACCAAAATGAATCGTGCCATCAGCCAATTGAATTCGAGTCTCGCGGCCTTCGACAAATTTCGGTTCGGTGCCATCCCAATTGCTGATCCGCAATCGACGCAGGCTGAGATCCCATTCTCCGTTCCGCAGCATCACTCCCTCGGCACCGCCACGCAGACCTGTGGTTGCGACTTCGCCCAGTTTCTGACCCGATGCGGAATAGACAAACATTTTCGCCGCGGCATAGTCAACGAAAAGATGCACATGCAGCGTCTGCTCTTTGTTGGAAATCTGCTGCAACGTGGCGAACTTGGTGCCGTTCGCCGCGACAAGAACATCAATCCACGACTCAAGCCGCAAACCGGCTTTGGCATCGCGGCCGATAGCCAGAACAAACGAAAGCATTTTTTTGGAATGCAGTTCCACTTCAATTTCAAACTTGTCAGGCAACGACTGCGGAAGAAACAAAGCCGCATCGGGGCGAATGGTTGAAAGTGATCCATCTGGTTCTTCTGTCCAGACCAAAGCTTTCGTTGATGGCACTGCTTCTTCCGCCTGCGCTGCTTCGCCAAGTGGTACTGCAAATCGGATGGCGTTGCGGGCTTGTCGATTGTTCTCGTCCGGAGACCGACGGAACGCTGGCTGCCATCCATCGAGTCCTCGTGGCCCTGAATAGATCACTCCGCCGGCATTCTTCGAACGTTGCAGGCTCAGCAATTGATCACGAGCAAGTTCAAATGTTCCGAAGCGAGCGTCCTGAAACGTCATTGTCTTTTCGCTGATGGCAGTGATGTTCCCAAACAGCACATCGCCATTCTTCATCAGGATGCGAAAGCACTGTTCATCTCGTTCAGACGATTCGGATTTTGCAAACTTCACACTCGCCAACGAGGTCAAACCAATTTTCAGCGGATCGCTAAATAGTGAAGACTGCCATGTCATCACGTTCGCGTCCGCATCGATCAGTGTTCCGTTGAGGCTGTCACCATTGCTCCAGGTGAGCGTCGCGTCCTCAGCCCACGTCATTCGCCCGACAGAAACACAGATTACAAGGACAAGAAGTTGTCGCATCATGAGTTTCACTGCATCAATGTTGAATGGTTGTTTGGATTCAACTCAGCCCATATCAGGCTGGTCAGGCACCATCAGCCGCATGAGTTTCCCCATTGAATTAGACCATCCCGCGTTCCCCGGTGCTATGCCAGGTCGATCAGCAGACGGGAATTTCGCCGTGCAAAGTCGCAGGCAACGGACTCGCAGGACGGAACGGGCGGAGCGAGTTCCAGTCTTTTACAGCCCGCGGATCGCACACTGCTCGGCCTTGCCTGGGTCTTATGATCCATTTGTTCACAGATGACAAAGCTTTCGAACGCCAAAAATAAAACCGGGAACGGTTCTCGAGCAAAGCAGAAAACGCTGTCAATGAATCTTGGGCTGGTCGCCGGTTCCGGCTTCGTTCTCCGTTCTTTGTTAGGAGCGGAAGGGCGCGAGCCCTCCGGTTTCATAGTCACCGGACGGCTTGCGCCGTTCCGCTAACACGCGAAGTTATTTCGAACTGGTCCTTAGTCTTGCCCCCAAAGTGCGTCGGCGATCCAATCCAGATCTTCCGTCTGAACCTGAGCCGCCTCTTTTCCTCGACCAGCACCCGCGGAATTCAGAGCGTTCAGGACCAGGAGTCGCAACACGCTGGCCAGGGGACTTTTCGGTCCCTGCTTCAGTGCGCGGCGAACGAGCCGATGGTCTCGATTCAGGATGACTTCATTCTGCCCGGTCGGAGCCTGGCGAAAGTGTGCGTCGATCATTCTTTGAAAGCCCTTGGGAATGTCACCATCCTTGCGAAGCTCTTCAAATGTTTGAGCCAGCTCGTAACGTTCGTTCAGAAAAGCCACGACTGGCAGTCCCGGCTGAAACGACGAAATCATGACCTGCGCCTGAGTTGATCGCAAGAAGTCGCTCCAGTTGGCAGGCGCTTCTTCAAGGTCCGCCATGCCCATCACCGAACTCGCAAAGTTTGCAGACGATGGAGTAGCAGGACGCAGATCAATCTGATCTTTCGTACCGTCAGCGATCATTGATGCCAGCAGGCTCTCTTCAAAACTGCGGAACACATGCACGCACGGTGTTCGATTCGCTGCGAAGACATCATCCAGATATCGTTCCTGTCGACGATCCGCGTTGTACCAGATGACGAAGTCCGCATCGGCTTCGTGCAGAGCATCCGCCGAACTGAGATTCACGATCTCTGAAAACAACAATGAACCACGCGAAGTCTTAAAGCGATAAACTTTGGCCAGCAGAGTTCTCAGCCGCTGTTCAGCGAGCGCAGCGCCGGCGAGAACATAGCGGTGCCAGTTAACAATCGCTTCCAGTCGACTCGGTTCTTCGTCCGCCATCTTTTCCAGATGCGCGAACAGGAAGTCATCGAGTGCCGCTCGCACCATTTGAAAACGATCGTCGCGAACAAGATCTTCACGACTGGCGGTTGGAGAACAGTCTTCCAGTTCCAGAACGCCCCGCAGAAAGCTGGCCCAGGGCGGAATCAACTCGCGGACGCGCCGAGAGATCACCATTCGTCGCACAGTCACGGCAACGGTTGCTTCATCGGCAAAGCCCGGCGTACGCTGCGGTGAAATGTACAACGCGCCGGCAATGGAAACAGGTTTCTCAACACGAATCGGAATCACATCCAGCGGCGACTCGTTGAAGTAGTTGGCCAGTTCGAGTTCAATCGCTTCCTGATCCGGAGTCGGCTCAAACCACGCGACGTTGATCACATTCACTCGCGCGGCGCTGTCGTTCAGATGAATCGGGATGTTCAGAAAATCTGCGTACTGACGAATTGCAGCCTCCAGCGGTTCAGGAGAATCTGCCATCGTTCGAAACTGTGATTTCAGATGCAGGCAGACCGATGTCCCCAGATCAGTACGATCGCATGAAGAAAGCTGAATGCTCGTACCGGGCCCCGCCTCCCAGCGGACAGCCTCTTCTGATTCATCGCGACGACTTTCGACAACCAATCGATCTGCCAGCATAAAGGCGCTGAAAAGTCCAATGCCGAACTGGCCAATCAGATGATCTCCGTCACCGGTGACATGCTCTCGCTGCTCGTCCGTGCCACGGCCCTTCAGCAGCCCGGTAATGCCAATGCCAAGAGTTCCCAGGAACTGTTCCGCATCGGAAGCGGTGAGTCCAATGCCGTCGTCTTTAAACGTCAGAGTGCCGGCCGCAGCGTCCTGGACGATATCGATCCGGCCTCGAAATGTCAGATCGCGACTTCGGCGGCGCATGATTGCATCGTGTGCGTTCTGGATCAGTTCCCGAATCGGAGTATCCATTCGGCTGTAGAGTGACGATCCCATGATCTCGATAACACCGGCGATATCCACTCGAAACGGGATCTGGCGAGTCCACACGCTGCACACCTCAACATTTTTCTATTCGGTTCTGATTTACTCATCCGCGCGACAACGCGCAGCGGTGAGTTGTATCCGGCAAAGCGGATGGCCGCAAACTCGCCTGTCGCCGGCTTTCTTTCGATGCTTTTCGGGGACCGATTGGAATCTGTCTTGCCGTTGGACCGCGGGAATCAAACAGAACGCCGTTTTCTGAAGGAGTCGGACCCCAGATTGCTACCATTTACTTGGCGTTTAGGGCATTGAAATGCCGTCTCGATCCAAAAAAAGTAAGGCCGAATGAGGCAGTAGGGCTGTCTGGGGAAAAAAATGCCAGGACTCATTTTATCCAAACGGAATTTTTAGCGTTCAGTTTAGCAATTTTTTTCGTGCACATTTGCTGCACATTCGTATGCACATCTGAGCCGCGCCGAATTTCCAGATCACGGAGCCATTTCAAAACAGACAAAACAAGATCTTGGAGAAATCAGGGATGTTAAAGCGTAGCTTGCGTATGCTCGTTTTGTTGACTATTGCCGGACGATCGGCAGAGGCGGGCCTGAATCTTTTTGGATCGATACCCTGTAGTTCGGACGGCTGTTGCGAATATGCCTGTACGACAGATTCTTGCGGCAGTGAGGTTGATGGATGTCCGGATGCTGGCTGCGGCGACAGTTGCGGCGACAGTTGCGGTGAAGGCTGTGGGGAACAATACAACTCGCTGTTCGGCTGCGCTGGCGGATGCAGCCTTACGAATATGACCAGCTTGATTAAGAAGAGCGACCACTGTTTTGATGACTTCATCAGCCCGATGACGAATCCTTTGTTCTTCGAAGATCCAAGAACATTGACCGAAGCTCGACTGATATTTGCCAACCATAAATTGCCCGGAACACTCGGGGGGCATTCGGCTCAGCTTTACGCCATGCAGTTGCGTGCCGCGATCAATGAAGATGTTTCGATCATTGCCACAAAAGATGGCTTTATCGTGTCAGACAATCCATTGCTGAATGACGGGTGGGCTGATATTTCAGCAGGTTTGAAAATCAACGTTTACAAAGACGTAATGTCTCAAACACTGTTGAGCGTTGGGGCGACCTACGAAGCGCCATTCGGAACTCCGCGATCCTTGCAAGGGAACGGAGATGGCGAATTTCACATGTTTACCACGGGCGGAACGAAGATCTTCAACGACTATCACGTGCTTTCGGGACTCGGTCTCAGACTTCCGGTTGACCAGAATGCAGAAAGTACCTCCATGTACTGGTCAAACCACATTGACCGCCGTGTCGGCAACTCAAAATTCTATTTGCTGGGCGAATGCAACTGGTATCACTGGCTCGCAAATGGCAATGCGTTCCCGGCAGCTGTCTCGGGACTGGATTTGATTAATCTTGGCAGCACATCAGTGGATGGCACTGATGTTGTCACCGTCGCATTTGGTGGAAAGTACAAGCCAAACGGAAACATGGAACTCGGTATTGCGTGGGAAGTTCCTGCTTCTGATCGACAGGACATCATGCGTGACCGACTCACTGTGGACTGGATCATTCGATACTAGTTGGAAAGCGCCTGTTCGGAAAAACGTAGTGTTTTCGGATGATCAGCCGGAACGCGCCAGCGTCCGGTTTTTGCTGGTTTCTTCCGCATGAACCGGGTGCTGTCGCACCTCGGCTGATGAAAATATGGCGATGTCCAGCGAGTGTCTTGTCTGTCAATTTCTGATTGATGCAGGCCTGACCGGGTCGGGGAGTTACGGCAATGTCGCAAGACGCCGAAACTCACACAGTTCGGTTGGGCCTGCGACTCGTTGTGCATTAAGTCAACAGCCACCTGGATTCCTTTCCGCGAGGATACGCTTGGCTGATAGCGAACGCAGGGCAATGGAGCCCGGAATGCTTCGACGCGACTCACGAAGTGGCCGTCGTTAATTGCCAAAATCGGGGGCGACTCAAGACTGGTCGAATCCGAGACAAGTCGACCTGCGAACTAGTTTGCGACACTTGCACTTCTCGCTATGCCAGAGTAGTACCGACGCATCGGGATCGCCTACCCACTGGACAACTTGGCTATCGTCTGGACTCCGTCGGTGGCATTTTGCAGCAAAACACAGATAAACCAATCCCGACACCGTGTTCATTTGACAATTAGTCGCCAAGGCGGTTAAGTGCATCCAAAGGCTTGCACCGGGATGACCGGAAACCGGTAATGAAATCCCCAGTCCCTCAGCTTCAACGGTTGCGCTGCTCTCCTGATGTCTCAAACATTCCTCAATCGAACAGAATCCCAGATCGCATCAAGTCGATCTAATGCTGGCAGTGGGGAAGGCTCGCGGTTCCTGCAACTGTTCAATTGGACTCGAGCTTTTCTTGTTGTGGGATTATTGATTTCTCACTGCAGCACTGCAGTGATCTTATCCGCGGCTCCTCAACAGCCCGTCCCGAAGGCAACTGAAGACGCTCCGAAGGTGAGCATTCCGAATCTCACGAAAGACGCAACCGACTTGCTGGTTGGAGATTTCAATAAAAACTGGCAGGTGTTTAATTCTGATCCTGCGGCCGTCCCGAAGGTCGTCTGGCTGATCGACTCCTCCACGCCCGAGACCGACCGAGTCCTGATCTGCTCGGGAGAACCCAAGGGGTTTCTCTTTACCACAGCGACGTTTACTGATTTTGAATTGACACTCGAATGGATGTACCCGAAAGACGCGAACGGAAACAGTGGCGTCCTGATTCACACGCAGAACGAGCCTCGCATTTGGCCGACATCAATTCAGGTACAACTGCATCAGCCCAAAGCTGGCAGTATTTTCCCAAGTGGTGATGCGACAACAGACAGCACGCTTGACGCAGACCTCAATCTGGCTCGTCCCGTTGCCATGTGGAATGAATGCCGAATTGTGAGTCGGGCTGGAAACATTTCCGTGGAGGTCAACGGAAAGAAGGCCGGAGAAATCTCGGGTGCAAAGCCGGCGACCGGCCATATTGCTCTCCAGAGTGAAGGTTCTGTCGTGCAGTTTCGGAAGATTCGAATCCGAGAACTCAAGGTTGAAGGAAAGCCGGTGGTTTCGGGAGCGGAGCTGTCCGGCGTGCCCACGCTGCTTACGAAGCCATTGGAAATCTCCGTCCTGGCACAATGATCGTTGCAATCAGCATCGTCGTTGCAAACGGATCATAAATTTCGATGCGAGAACGGTGCGAATTACGCCCTCCATCCCTGCCGCGAACTATTCTTGCCTGAAGTTTCGGCCCTCAACTTCTTTGGCGCGACGCGAATGCCACAAGTGCAGCAGGAATCCACTGAAATGGTAGTGCAGAGTTCTCTTACGATCAGTTGTAAAAAATGTGGTGGCGTGACAAATATTGTCGCCGGGCAGGAATACTACAAGTGTGAATACTGCACATCACTGATCCTGCTCCAGGAGGTTTCTGTCGACAGAATCCTGCCGACAAATTTCGCTTTGAACTGCTGTTGCCCGTCGTGTTCTCAGGCTATGCAAACAGGCTTGATCGAAGGTCAGCGAGTGATGTATTGCACGTCATGTTTTGGTGTCCTTGTACGGCACCAGGACTTTGGTGGAATTATTCACAAACGCCAGGCGATGCGGGTTGGCGTTGAACCGGCTGAGCCTCGCTCGATTGATCCGGCTGCCTTCGATCGGAAGCTGAACTGCCCGTCCTGCGAGAATCGGATGGACGTTCATCCGTATTATGGACCGGGAAATATCGTGGTCGATTCGTGTGTCGATTGCGGATTCATGTGGCTGGATCATGGCGAACTCACTCGCGTTGAGCAGACCTCTGCTGTTCGCCCTTCGCAGCCTGGGGGCTGGATCAATGAGGGACAAAACGAATCTGAGCGATCGCGTGATGTTGGCTTCGTCAAAGAACCTGACACATCGAACGACTCGCCGCTGAAAGCGATTGCCGACCTTCTGTTCTTTGGCGCGAGGTAGCCTGGCCATGAAGGTGAGTGGCAGTGAGAGCCTGCCCGATTCCAGTATAGAAACAATTGTCCTGACTGTTTGCGAACGATAGGGTCAATCGTGTCTACGCTGGCCGGGACTCTTTCGCTGCTCGTCTGACAGTAATGCAGTTGTAGCGTCTGACTCCATCACCGCTTGATGGTGGGTTCAGCTTTCTCGCAATGGACTTACGCGGCGACTTTCTGTGGGACAAACGGACCCATGTCGCTATTATTCGCGACAATTCGTTTGCGGTGACTGGTGCTTCACAGAATTCTGTCGCCCCGCAAACGATTCCTGTTTGCCGGGCAAAATGGAATGGTTCGCGATTTTACGACGGAAAGTTTATCCCACGACCCGATTCACGGTTACATCCCGTTTATTTCTCGAGTCGGCTTGCCGCAGGGTGAAGCGGCCGAGCAGGATCTGATTGATCATCCGTGGGTTCAGCGTCTGAGGCAGATTCATCAGCTACAGACGGCGTGGTGGGTCTTTCCATCAGCCGAACATATGCGATTTCAACACGTATTGGGCGTGATGCATCTTGGATCGATCACCGTTCATGCGTGGTACGATTCGCTCTGCGATTCCTGCCGCAATGTTCCATCGCGTGCCTGCGTCGAGAGCATGGTTCGGATTGCCGGTCTGCTGCATGATGTCGGACATGGTCCGTTTGGGCATTTCTTCGACGACCATTATCTCGAACAATTTGATCTGACTCACGAGGACATCGGCGGTCACATTATTGAGCATGAGCTGGGTGACATCATTCGCCGTATTCGACGAAATCCAAACGGCAAACTTCAGCCGCTGGAAGAGCTGGATCCCAAACAAATTGCCTGGCTGATTCGGCGTCCATCTGGGCGTCCGGATGACCTCGAAGGGCAACCGGACTGGCTGAAAAAATTAAGGTCTCTGTTCAGCGGAATTTATACCGTCGACAATATGGATTTTGTTCTGCGTGATGCCTACATGTCCGGCTACAACACGAAGGCGTTCGATATTTCTCGCCTGATTCATTACACCTTCTTTACTGAGAATGGGCTGACCATCCATTCTCGCGGATTGCCGACGCTGATAAATTTCATCGAGACTCGAGCGAATCTGTTCCGCACGATCTACTTCCATCGCACTGTTCGTGGGATCGACATCGCTCTGGAAGACTACTTCACTGAAACAATGAAGAGGCTGTTTCCGGGCAATCCGCTGGATCATCTGAAGGCCTATCAGGGCCTGACAGAAACCTCGTTCCTGGTTGACGTGACGCGATGGGCCGACAGTTCTGACCTGACTCTTCGCGACCTCGGAAATCACTGGAAAGCGATTATCAATCGAGAAGAAATGTGGCGGATGGCATGCGAACGAACGATGCACTTCCACAGCGGACAGGCCGAAAGCACAACGATCTTTTCTGAACCAGATCTGGTGGAACGCCGAGTCCGCGAGTCGCTTCCAAAAGCAATCAGAGACATTCCATTACGGATCGATGTGGCTCGTCATTATCATCGGCCGAATTCTCGTAAACCAGCTGGAAAGCAAAACTACTGGTATGATCCAGCGAGCGGCTTGTCACACGAACTGGACGACGATGAACTGTTTCGCAGTCTGCCAACCAGCTTCATTATCTTCCGCATTTACAGCCGCGATCATGGCTATGATCGTGAACTGAACGCCGCGTTGCAAAAAGTCGCCGGTGGTTCTGGCGGCGACACAAAGACGAATATGTAGCCGCGTCGTGAGGTGGTCTGGCATTCGGATTTCGATTGCCTTTAGTGTCCAATTTTTATGGCGTCCTATTCAATGAAATAGCCCCCGAATTCGGGGGCTATACTCTAAACGGTGCCGCGTGAGCTGTTTTCGTTTAACCGTTAGCCGCAGGCGTACGTTGGTGGCGGCATTCACGTACGCCTCCGGCTGACGGTTAAACACAATACCGTTCAATGAATCATAACTACAGTATCTTCAAAGACTTTGGTCAACGGTGGTAGCTTTCGGTGTTTGGGGCGGCACTTGTTCCAGCGTGACATCTTACGCTTGATCACGCGAGGATTGATGCGGTTGCGGCGCGGGGGAATTCGCTCCTGGCTGATCTCCCACACGACCGCCCGGTACCACTGAGTCAGGCTCGCTTCGCTACTGGCATCGCACTCGGGCAAGCGGGTCTTGATGATCTGAAACGAACCTTTGAAGGATAAACGGTCGACATCAATTCCAGCCTCTTCGGCTCCCGCCAACATCATCACTCGCGTGACAAAATGGGCGATCGACATCGCATAGATTTCCTGTTTCAAGCCATCGCTGGTTTCGCTGCGATAGTTCGTCGTCTTCTCTGCGCGACATGGATCCTGATGAGTCTTCTGCTCATCAAACACCAGCTCCTCTTCCCATCGCTCGTGATACTCCATAACAAGTTCCTTCGCCGGAAACTCGTCCGCGTCAAGCAAGTTAGTCATCAAGCGATGCACCTCGTCATGTCCTGTTCGTTGAGGGTCGTCCAGCTTGTACTCAATCACGCGAACGACGATGCCTTGCCTGTCGTGGGTGCGATACCAGTTGCTCGGATAGACCTTCGCCAGAAACGAGCCATCGTCAAACATTTTGATCGGAGTAAAGACCATCGACTTCTGAATGCGGATTAGCAACTTGTGCTTTTTGTGCAGCAATTTCCAGTGTTTGTAGCTGAAAAAGCCGCGGTCTTCGATCAAGAGTGCGTCCTCGGGGATCGAATCCCATAGCTGCTCGACGAGCGTCTTTTCCGAATCATGCCACCCGCCATACACGAAGGCGAACTCGATATGAGTACCCAATTCGACAAGGCTGAGTTTGCGTACTTGAGGGAACGGGCCTTCGCCGCGACTGCCAGAAGAGCGACCGAAGTGTTGATGAGCTTCACAGTCGGAGACCTCCAGCACCGTACCATCAATGGCCACTTTGCGAAGGCCGCGATAGAACGCACCGATCGTTTGCGCTGTGGCCATCGGTCGGACGACCAGCTTGTGCAGGGCTACCAGCGGCTCGCTTCCCAATCGCTGCCTGGCCATGCACAAAGTCGATCGTGGCGGCGAGTGTTCTCCATGCCGCAAACGGCGGCAAGCTTTGAAGACCTGGCGAATCGGCAATTCGGTGAACAATCCCATTGCCAGTACAACCCACATCATGACTTCATGAGTCAATCCGCAGCCTTGGTTGTTTCGTTTGCCGGTTTGTTCCATCACGCGATTGATATGCTCCGGCAAGATGATCTTTTCCAGACCGACCAATCGGTCTACGATGCGTCCATTGATATCTGATGTCAGTTCAGAGCATCCTTGCTCGTTCATGTCGCGGTTCCTTGTGAGCTGGTTGGTGGTTCAACCTAACTCTCGTAGGAACCGCGATTTATGTAAACATTGAACGGTATTGC
>JBGSVD010000188.1:0-12137 GCA_041753135.1 Planctomycetaceae bacterium | reverse complement strand
GCCGAGTCCATTGGTGTCCGTCGTGTGGTTCAACGTGAACAGTGAGCCTTCGATGTCTAGTTGCGTCCCGGAGTATGCGTAGATTGCTCCGCCAATAATGACAGCCGAGTTATTTCGGAATTCAGAATTTCGAATCCTTATTGAAGCGCTGTTGTAGGCGGCGGCTGAATAGATTGCACCGCCGGATCGGCTCGAGTTGTTTTCGAACAGCGTGTCTGTAACATCCAGTTCGCCCCAGGGAGCCACGTAGATCCCACCTCCTGCATTCACCGGCGATGTGTTGGAAAAAATCGTAACACCCTGCAATGTGACCAGGCTCTTGTTCGTTTCGCTCCAGCCTTCGAGTGATATTGCGCCGCCCCGCTGTCCGGCGGAATTCGCTGTGATGACTGTATCGATCACATTCGTCACGGCAGCGACATTGACATGCCCCGGAAAACTACCAAGTGCGCCGCCGTCATAGGCGGAGTTGGCCGTCAGTTTGCAGTCGATCAGATTGAGCGATCCGTTGTTCAGAATTCCGCCACCCGAGTTATGCGCACCAAAGCCGGAAACGAGGCCGCCACGGATAGTAAGATTCTTCAACGTCAGCTTGCCGCCGGGTCTGACATGGAACACGCGGTCCAGACTGTTGCCATCAATGATCGTGACATCAACACCGGCCCCTTCGATGATCAGATCATCCGTAATGTCCAGATCACCGGTCGCCGCGATCTCTTCGCCAATCCCACTGCGAGACAACGTAAATGTGCCGGCTCCCAACGTGATCTTGTCCGTTCCCGGCAACGCATTCGACTCCTGAATCGTCGCCCGCAAGGACACCTTGCCCGCACTGTCCAGAGCCACGCCATTTCCAATATTCGCGTCCACACTGTCCGTAAAAACATTCGGGGAAAATGGTGGAAGTATGGTAAAATTGCGTGCGGGACTCATCAGACTGGCGACGCCGTTCGCGTCGAAAGCCTGAACAAACGCCCGATAATTCCCCAATGGCAGATCGACCGTCGCAAGGTATCGAGCTTCCGTCAGGCCGCTCGCCTGAATGACGTTTTGCTCTCCCGTGGTAAGGTTGTGAACTCGCAGCGTGTAAGACGCGGCACTGGGAACCGGAAGCCATGTGAACTCCGGCCTGTTGTTAGATGTTGCGGTGGTCGGTGAAGTGATGACGGGGAGATTTCCATTGGAGGTCAGCACGACATCATTGCCATCTCCGCCGAGATAGCTAATCGTGTAGGAGACGCCATCGAGCGTGACGACGGCCCCTTCCAGCAGCCCATTGAACGTCCCGTTGACCGGGTCCGTGCCATCGTTTCTGATAATCTGAAACTCATCTCCTGGCTTTGAGGCAAATCGCTCGGAGACTCGCAGCTGGCTGCCCGTCAGTGTAATTGTTCCCGTAACATCAAGCTGGCTGTATTGCGTTCCAGCTGTGGTCCCATCCAGTTGAACGACGAAACTGCTGCCCGAACTGAATTGAACACTGTTTGTTCGCAATACCGCACTGCGAGGACTCATCCTTCCACTGCTTTGCACATTGATATTCGTAGCGACTCGCCCGCCACCCGAAAGTTCCCCGCCCTGCAATACTACGCTTTGAGCAGTGACCGTTCCGCCCGCCAATGCCAGCTCGCCGGCACTGATAACAGTGACCTCTCCCGGTGTGTGCAATCGACCACCCGTTCCGACGCGAAGTCGGGAGCCGCTGTTGTCATTCGGAAACGTGGGACTGCTGCCACCAATACTGACTGACTGGCTGGCGAAGATCCTGCTGTTAGTGTCACCAACGGACGCAAAACCACCTCCACGAACCAGAAATTCGACGGTGTCCAGCGCACCGCCATCCCAGACATAGACTTGTGATCCGAATCCTTCGACCACCGTTTGCGGATTTGGCTGAGAGGTACTCGGTGAAGAAACTGCTCGCGAGCCCTCTCCATTGACATACAGTTGTCCGCGCGTGAGCTTGATCGAATCCCAACCGAGCGTGCTTCCGGAACTGACCGTCACACGCCCCCGTGTTTGCAGCGAATCTTCGCCCACCACAAGCGTTCCGAGATTTGCTCCGATCACACCGTCCTTCAGGGTGAGGAATACTTCATTTGGGATGACCGTGTTCTCATGCCGATAACCTCCCTCGCTCACGATCAAATGGCCACTGCGAAGGTTGTGATCTCCGGGGGAGTAGTTATTGACTTTGACTGTGCCGCCCGACAGATTCAGTATTCCATTGATAAAGGTGTTTGTTTCAAGCAAACCTCCTCCGCCAACCGTCACATTCGCGGCAAAAATTCCGTCATTGATCCACTTGCTGCCTGTTCCATAGATGAATGCTCGATTGGCTACGCTGTACACCTTATCGGTGGTCAACTGCCCGCCTCCGTAAATGCTGACCACACCTTCAGTCAGAGGCGACCGCAAGGTTCCAGAATTCCAATACGCCCCCATTTGCAGGGTTTCTGCGACATCAACTCGCCCACCTGGCCCAATATCCAGATAACCATAAGGACGCGTATACGACGCGGGAAATTTTGGCAGAGATTCCTGAGAGATTGCCCCGAAAGTTTCAATCGGCTTCCCTCCTACATAGAACTTCCCCTCGACTGACAAAGCCCCATTAACGACGTACAGAGCGCCGAGCGTTGCATTGTATCCTCTGCCGAAGAGGCCAGCAGGGCGTTCATACAACCCTCCAATGACGCCATCACTGCTCAGCGTCAACCGACCACCACCGAGATCAAATTTTGTGTATCCGTAACCATTGGATGAGGCAACTTGCACCGTATCGGCGACTGCTTTACCACCCCCAAATGTGATGGTTCCCGAGGTCGGGCGACCAAACGTGGCACTGCTGGCTGCGTTTGGGCCCCCGTCACCCCAGTTGGCTGCATCAAACCACGAGCCCCCGGTCCCATCGATCCAGGCGGTGCTCGACAGCAGAATTCGCCGTTCAAAGAGCTCTGGTAGAGGAGCAGAGGACACGTTGCGGCGTGAAGAACGAGGAGCATTTCGCCGGGAGAGGATCGAAGCCGAATTTTGAATGGAATATCGTAACAGTTTCGACAGCCAGCGAGGGGTGAGCGGTTTCATCGGGAGTTCTTCGGATGAGAGTTGTGTTTGAAGCGTCAACGATTTTCCATGATTACACGCGGCGGATAATGAATCACACCGAAACGGCATTTTCTTAGACCAAATGTCGCGCACCCCTGCCGGGTGAAACTTGCAGAGAGATTACACGAATAAAAATCAGGGTAGGAGGATTCTCTCCGGAATCGTCCGGATTTGCTGCAGATAGTCTTTGTACGGGCTTTTAGGTGTTTTTCTCATCGTCAGGTTTTCCGTCATCCTGCGAATACTGGGGCGTTTCACGATGTGGGGACCCGGGTGTGGCCTGCTTGCCCCGGGCTTTCTTCTGGGCCAAATGAATTCCGAGACCGACGCAGGCCCCAAGCAGAAAGCCGCCTCCCGCTTTGGGCAGGATGTTCTCGTAACGGCCGTCGAAAGCTTCACCGAGTCCATTCATTGCAAAGAAGCCGACCGCAAACGAAGCCGTTGAAGGAAGCCATGCCGGAACCGGAAGTCGCTGCCAGGCTTTCGCCGAAACGCCAATGCAGATGACTCCGATGGAGCCTGACGCTCCCACCTTCAAGCCTCGCATGACCAGGTTCATCAAAGCACCCTCGCTCTGCAGCCACGCACTGAAAAATCCCATCAGAAAGAAAAGCACGAAGACCGTGGCGACTGTCATCAATCCCCCTTTGAGAGTAATGCGATCGATTTGTGTGGTGTGGGGAGCTGAATTGGTCGGTGTTGCTTCAGACGGCTTAGTTGTCATTTGGAGAGACTCGTTGCAGAGATTTGTTGATGGAACAAAACACAGTGCGTGAAGTGCCGGATCACTTTCTCTGCATCAGTGTCTCCATGGCTTTGAGAAACAGTTTCTGGTTGCTCTCAAAAGTTCCCGACGGACTGGTCAGCAATGCAACAACGACATCCGTTTCACGCGGAATGGCGATCCAGTGTTGAGTCGTCTGCACAGGGCCTTTACCATCGATTGCACTGCCTGTGCCCTGGCCTTCGGCGATCATCCACATTGCGTCTCGGCCTGCGATTTTGCGGACTTCTTTTTCCAGTACTCTGGCCGAAAGCTTTTCTTCCTGAGCCTTTGCACTTTCGGCCAGCATCCAGGAAGCATCCACCAGATCGCCGGTTTCCTGAATGAACAGGTTCAGTGAGACACCTCCGGGACGAGAGTAGGCGGCTCGAGCGATTCCCGGAACGGTGAAAGCGTCGAGCGATGTTGGTCGCCAGTCGGTCCCCAGATTGATTGCAAAGCCATATTCGCTGTCGAAGTATCTGCCCGGCACCGGGAGGATTTCTTCGCCTGCCTTGAGTTCGAACTCAGCCGGTGACAGCAAGCTGACGTTCCCTGTTTCGTCGGCCGTGTAGTACACAAAGTGGCTGTCCAGCGTGTCATGGTCCCCGTCAAGTACGGAGCCACCGACGTCAAACGTGAAGGACTTCTGGTTTGGCAGAATCACGGCCGACCATTTCACTTCCAGGTCTTCCACTTTTCGAGCCATCAGCAGGCTCTGATCACAACCCACATAAACCGTTTCACCGGATGGGCTCCACGCACCAGGGGCGCTGACCGTTGATGACGCACGTGTGTACCGACTCAGAGTGCCATCCGGCAGCAACAGGCCAACGGCTGATGCATTGCCGAGATAACTCATACCGTCCGGTGCCCATGCCGCGACTGCTGCGGCCTCGCGAACACGATCCGTCACGCTGTTCGCTACGTTCACATGGAAAGGCGAGATGAATATTTCTGCGCCATCCGGTCGCCAGACAGCAAAATTATCGTCATGAGATGCAGGAACGTCCGTCAGCAACGAGACCTTTGATTCAGTGGAATCCGGATTGATTCGCAGAATCTTTTTGTCCACATAAGCCACCAGCATTCCCTGCTTCGACCAACCAACAACAACCGCACTGGATTCGCCGGTGTCCACATCGTGCAATGTTTGCCCTTTGTTGTCGGTGATCAAAATGTGGCCGTTGGTGCGTCCCGCAGCCAGTTGCGTTCCGTCAGGATTCCATGCGAGGCTGATGAATTGTCCGGCGACTTCCTGAAAGCTGCCTTCGGGATGGCCAATTCGCAGTCGAGACTCTGGAGCGAAAACGGCAATGTGCTGTCCATCAGGACTCCAGGCAACTCGCGATCTATAGTGCAAATGTTCATCCAGCGGCATGACGCCTCGTGCCGCACCGTCCGATGACCAGATGCGAACGCAGTTGTCGCTGACTATGCTGACAGAAGAAATCTGAGTTCCGTCGGGATTCAGGCTGATACTGGAGACCGTCATTAGGGTCGCACTGGTGTCAAACTCGATCTCATTCAGCGACTCATTGCACACAGCCAAACGGCCTGCGGCAACGACAAGGCGTTTCCCGTCGGGTGACCAGTCGATCGCGGTGGGAACCGGACCGTATGCGGGTGACACGGACATACGTTCATTCGCCGGCGTGGTCTCCCCTGTCTCCGTGTTCAGGTGATAAGGTTCCTGTCGCCAGATCGTTAGTTGTTTGCCATCCGGACGCCAGGCCGTAGCGCAGTTCGGCTCTGATGGGAATTCCTTCACCACTTTTCCATCTGCACCGCAGATCACAAGGCGATCGTTCAGAGACAGCGAGATCTTATCGTTCGAACTCCATCGGATGCGATGCCCGCCGCTCAACGCCGGTAAGTCGATCGTCTGTTCGATCTCATACGTTTCGCCGTTCCAGATGCGAGCACTGTCATGATGCCAGCACACAAATCGCTGACTGTTCGGGGATGTGGCAATGTTTCCCGCTACACAGTGTAGAACCGGCTGACCTTCGGTCAATGACTTCAACAGCATACCGTCAGCGTCTCGAACGTCCAGACGCTTTGCGCCACCGCAGATCAACCGACTGCCATCAAATGTCCATGCCACCGCCTCCATATTGTTTTCATAGTTGATCTCCTCATGCAACAGTCGCCCCCCGATTGTCCAGATTCGAAGCGCGCTCGAAGAATCTGCCGCGACCGCAATTTTAAGACTGTCCGGATGCCACGACAGATCACCCGCTCCACCTCCGTTTCCGCCTCCAGTGCCGGGTAGCAGTTGATGCAGTTTCATTATCGCGGCGTCGTAAACGCGGACATGGCCATCACTGCTGCCTGTGGCCAGCCATTTGCCGTCCGGGCTGTAGCGAGCCACACGGATCAGGCCTCTGGACTGAATCGTGTCCACATTCCAGCGACCGATCCCTTCGAACGCTGTCGGCCGCTCAACCGCTCCCGGAACCACGAAACCTTCTTTCAAAATCGCCCACGGAGCTGTGTTGGAGGCCCACGACGGTAGCGGCCCGGCGGGCCAGAGCTTCGGCTTGTCTGGAGTCAGAAACGACGCTTCCTTCTCCACATTGATCCGGCTGCGTGTCATGAGTTCCACGTCTGTAGTGATGCCGTCGTTGACCCACGTGCCGCCGACAATAATGCCGTGGTGTTGGTTGCCAGACGCGTCGCTCAGAACAGTGCCATCGCCTTCATCGAAGTGATACAGAGCCAGCGTTTGCTCATCGGGCTCATAGCGATATTGAGGCTTGAAGTCGGCTGTGTATCGGGCTTTGTTGGAGACTCGAAGTTCACTGAACGACACGTCACAACGCGTGGCCCAGTCTTTGAAGTTGCCGATCAGAGTGCCCCCCACCGCAGGCTGCAGCTTCAGCTCCGGCAGTTTTCCCTGCTCCAAAGCTTTGAACTCCGCCGTGGACCACGTCACCTGTCCCGGCGGATCGGTCGCCTTGATTCCGTTCACATACAAATCAAAAGTTGTCGATGTCCGAACAATTGCGATGTGGCAGGTCAACCCGATCTCGGTGGCGGCAGGATGGCCGTGAAGGATTTGGTTCTCCTCATTCAGGAACAATTGCGACAGAACCCCAATTTCTTCCCGCGCATCATTCACCAGCACGATCCATCCATCAAGGACCAAGAATTGTCCCGGTGCATCCGAGTTAAATCGTACGACGGCTTCCACCGTCAATGGTGCATCGCCCCATTGTGTGAACGACGGGATTTCAGCGTATTGTCCTTTGTCCGAAAATCGCAAAGCGCGATCATTGACGCTGAATGGACCCTTTGCACCAACGGCGGACTTCATTCCCACGGGTTCCCCTGCATCACTCGCACCGGACGCTTCCTCGCGAATGCTGACTTTGCTGCCGGGCTGAACATCGATGTCGGCCACAACGCCATCCGGAACACGGATGGTGGTTTCTTTTCCGTCTTTGTTGCGAATGGTGATAATCAGAATGCCAAGCATCAGCAGCAGCCCGCCCGCGCCTGCGGCAAGGGCCAGCATGTTTCTTCGCGGTGGCTTTGGCGGAATTCTGTGAAGCACTGGTTGAGTTACAATCGTCACTTCAGCAATATTCGGCGTGGAAACCGGGTCTATTGGGGTCCGAGACCCGTTGTTCAGAGTTTCCAAACTGCCTGCCGGGCTTGCCGACGGATTCTTCAGGGCCTGTTCAATATCCGCCAATCGCTGGCTCACGAGGCTTGCCGATTGCGGTCGCTGGTCGCGATTCTTCTTCACCAATTCAGTAATCAAACTCGCCAGTTGCGGATGAATGTCAGGAGACACGGCCTCAATGGGCTTTGGTTCGTGATGCACAACCGCCATCAGTGTCGCGGTCAGATTATTGCCTTCAAAGGCCGGCTTTCCGGTCGCCAGATGATAAAGCACGCTGCCCAGGCTGAAGAGGTCGCAACGATGATCAACATGCTGCCCCTGAGCCTGCTCGGGGGCCATGTACTTCGGAGTTCCAAGGACCGTGCCGGACTGCGTCAGTTCAGCATCATCAGAGACGGATCGAACGAGGCCAAAGTCGAGAATCTTGGCTCGCCCTGTTTTCTCTTCAATCCAGATGTTGTCGGGTTTGATGTCACGATGAATCAATCCGCGCTCGTGAGCGGCCGCAAGCCCGGCAGCGACTTCCTTGCCGATTCGCACCACCTCAGACTGTCGCAGCCGCCCTTCCCGCTCCAGCCGAGTCTTCAGAGATTCGCCTTTCAGAAACGGCATCGCGATAAATGGCACGCCGCGATCTTCGCCGACCTGATAGATGTGTACGATATGATCGTGCTCAATCGATGCGGTAAACTGAGCTTCCCGAAGAAACCGATCTTTCGCCGATCTGCTGGCTGCGATCGATGGCTTCATGACTTTCAATGCCACCTGCCGTTTGAGTCGCGGATCTTCTGCACGAAACACGACACCCATCCCGCCACGGCCGAGCACTTGCAGGACGCGATAGTCGCCGAGTCGCCCGATTTCATCCGGCTGCTGAGCCGGCGCCAGATAACTGAGGTCGTCAGCGACATCCGCATCCGCGTGCAGCGGCTTTGAATTCCCCGGGGGATCATCGTTATCGTCCAGAGACATTCCGATCTGTGTTTGCTCCGGCATTGCAGTCGGTGAGTTGGCCCGCATTCTTTTTGCTCGGTCGATCAAAGCTTCTACAAGTACCTCATCACGTGAATCTTCAAAGCGGATCGGACTGGCCTCTCGAAACGCGGTCACTTCACTTTCCGGAAACAGTGTTTCGGCACTCATAGCGCATGATTCACATTCCAGCAGGTGAGCTTCCAGGCGATTAACTGTCTCAGTATCCGATTCTCCACTCAGCAATTGCCGCAGTTGGGAAGGGGCCGGGCAGTCTGAACGATTCATGGCAGTTCTCGTAATCTGAATGTAATCAAGACACGTTCCGAAATTGGACTACGCACAAGAGAGCGAAATCATTTCAGAGCTCAGCGAATTTATTCCAGAAGACCAGCCAGTTCGTCGCGTAATCGTTTGAGGACTCTGCACTTAGCGACTCGTACGGCGTTCGGAGAAATGCCCAGTTCAGCGGCGACATCGGCTGCAGATCGGTCTTCGGCGACGTACTTCCAGCAGGCAGTCCATGTGATTGACTCAAACTCTTCGGCAATCAACTGCTTAGCACGTTCCACGAGAAAAGCACGGTACTCACGTTCCTCAAAGGCATCCGAACATTTGTTGAAGGCAATGTGTTCCACAAATGAGGACTGGTCGGTCCGTGGGCGAAGCATTTGTCGCCGATTCCAATCGCGTGCCTTGTTAAGAGTGACTGTATACAGCCAGCCTCGGAACCTCTGACCGGCGTCGTACTCGAATGTTGAAATCTTTGTCACCAGCAGCGTGAGAACGTCCTGAACAAGATCGGAGGCATCCAGACCGTTCAATCCGTGTTGACGGGACCAGTAAAAGATGAGCGGAGTGTAGAGTTCCACGAATCTCGCCCATGCGCCATCCGCGTTGGGTTCCTTTAGCCGTTTCAGCAAATTTATGGACGTGCGATCCACGCTCAAAACGCTTAGAGAGATTCAACTTTCAGACAAGGGATCGGCATCCCTGTGTTCACGGTGCGCAATTCTCGCCTACCTGAACTCGCTGTATATCCTTTGACCCATCGTGAGTCAACCTATCCGTTGAGCGTCAACCTACCCTCATAATCGCTGCATGCGTCCATGGCCTGTCGATGGACGATGTGAGACATTTGACGCAGTTATTCTTGAAAGGCGTCGTTGTCGCTTTCATTGCCATCATGCATATTCGCTCTGTCTTGCGGTGATGGAAGCGACGGGATTTCTGCCTGTTAAAAATTCAGGTCGAGTATACCTAGCGATGACTGGCCGTTGCCTGGCATCTCCGAAAATCGAAGTTGCTGGCTGAAACATCCAGTCATTTCTGATAGCCTGAGCATTGGCAGAATTCCGTGCGGTCAATAGGAAGTGCCGGCGGTGACGACACGGCACAGCCAATGTTGGGATGATCACAGCTCATGTCCGATGTGACGCAGATTCTCAAACAGATCGAAGCCGGCGACTCCAAGGCAGCGAGTCGGCTGATGCCATTGGTGTATGAGGAACTGCGGAAGCTGGCGGCCGCTCGATTGGCGGCGGAGCGGCCCGATCACACGCTGCAGGCGACCGCGCTGGTGCATGAAGCGTATCTGCGACTGGTCGGCTCGGAGCAGTCGTGGGAAGGGCGTGCCCATTTCTTTGCGGCGGCCGCCAATTCGATGCGGCAGATTCTGGTCAACTGGGCTCTGTCCAAACGCTGTGAAAAGCGAGGCGGCACGGGTCGGCGGGTGGAAATGGATGAACTGGACGTGGCTTACACCACTGATCCTGACCTGATTCTGGAGCTGGATGAAAGCCTGACTTCGCTGTCTGGTGAGGATTCCGTAGCCGCCGAACTGGTGAAGCTGCGGCTATTTGCCGGACTCTCAGTGACCGAAGCGGGAGAAGCTCTAAACCTTTCCCGCACAGAAGCTTACGACAACTGGAAGTTCGCCCGCGCGTGGTTTGCCGCACGGCTTTCCACACCCGGCGAGAAATAATTTCCGAAATTCTCCGGACGGTTCTCTGCTGTTTCCTGCATTGAGTGTTAGCGAGCCAATGGTTCGCATTCGCACACATCACTCAGGCAGAAGGCACAGGATCATGTTTCGCCGAAATCAAAACGCTTTGGCTGCGTTGTTCAGTCGTCTCGCTGGCAGCACCTCCGGGACCCATTCTCCGCTGGGAGCCACCAAACCCACACGCCGACGAACCGACCGTCGAGCGCGTGCCGTTTGTCCTGAGCAACTGGAATCAAGACAACTGCTGACTGGGTTGAGTTTTGACTCCGTGACAGCCATTGGTGACGGAGCGAACTCCAGTCGTGTGATGGACATGACCCTGGACGCCGAAGGCAACCAGTACGTGACAGGGAGTTTTCTTGGCACCGTCGATTTTGATCCTGCGAACGAGCATGTTGGCAACAGTGATCTGCTGACATCTTTTGGCGATAAGTTCAGCATCTATGTCGCAAAATATTCTGTGGATGGCTCACTCGCCTGGGCTCGTCGAATGGGAAGCGACACGACGGGCGTTTTAAAGTCTGAGCAAGGCTTAGGCATTGTTGTGGACGGAATGGGTAACACATATGTGACCGGGTCGTTCAACTTTACTGCAGAGTTTGGCGCGTATTCTGTTACGTCGCTTGGAGGTCAGGACGCATTCCTGATGAAGCTGGACTCGCAGGGCGCCGTTGCGTGGGCTACATCGTGGGGGACTACTGGAGCCGATACGGGACAATCACTGTTGCTCTCTAATGAAGGAAACATCGTTGTGGGAAGTAACAGCCCAGGTATTACAAATCTGCACAAATTTGCCCCGGCAGATGGGTCGCAACTTTGGGCCAAGTCATATGGAGGGTCCAGCCTGGGAGTTGGTTCAAAAATCGCCGAAGACGAAACAGGGAACCTTCTACTGACCAATTCCTTCGGAAGTGATCCGATCGATGTTGATCCCGGTTCTGGCGTTTATCTCATCGATCATGGGATCGGATCACAAGGAACTTACGTTTTGAAGCTCAACAGCGATGCGGAGTTTGTCTGGGCTCGAACATTTGAAACACTTGCTTCAAGTCCATACGGGAGTGCTTACCCACGAGACATTGCTGTCGACTCTGTTGGAGCAATTATTGTGAGCGGAAACTATCGCAACCTCGTAGATTTCAACCCAGCAATCAACGGTTATTACCCGCTTCCAAACGTACCGGACGGTTCGTTTGTCACAAAGCTAAGTACCAATGGCGAGTTAATGTGGGCACGAGCGATGGCGACTGAACAAAAAATGTTGCTAACCGATACTGAAGACAATATCTATTCCTTCGGAACGACACTGACAAGCCTGGACGCGTCGGGCAATGTGCGGTGGGAATCAGATTTGCTCGGAAGCGGGAGTGATGGTGTCACAATAAGGGCAGCAGCAATTTTTGCAGGAAGCAGCGTCATCGCGGCCGGATACTTCACGGGGACCGTGGATTTTGATCCCGGTGCAGGGGACCAAAGTCTTACAGCGCCAATTTCGACAGGCTTTCTACAAAGGCTCACCCTAGGAGTCTGTCCCGATACCTCGTTCGACCTGGAAATTACTGAGCCGATGCGCTAAAAACCGCCACCGCTGCTGTTCCATTCTATTTTCAGCAGCTTTCGTCAGCGATTTTGGGCGCGACATTGAGTTGAGGTCAGGG
>JBGSVD010000187.1:0-20775 GCA_041753135.1 Planctomycetaceae bacterium | reverse complement strand
TCCGACGCTTCACATTATCTCTGCTGAAGCAACATCCTGGCAAAGACAGCCTCGCCATGAAACGCAGAATCTGCGGCTGGAGCGACGACTTCCTGATGGAAGTCCTTGGTATCAAAGGGACTTAAGTGTGCGCTGGCCTTGCATCTCCGGCCGCACCGTTTGAAGTATGGTCACTGATTCAAATAGTAGCGGAATCGGCGCAAGCCGTCCGGTGAGCCGGCGTTTTGCAGGCACTCACCGGGCAGCTCGCGCTGCTCCGCTACTATTTGAACGGTATAGAGTTTAACCGTCAGTCGGAGGCGTACGCGGATGCGGCGACCAACGTACGTCTCCGGCTAACGGTTAAACGAAAACATCTCCGGCCGCACTGTTTAAAGTATAATCACTGATTCAAAAACAGGATTTGAAAATGCCGCGATCCTTACGCTCATTTCTGCAGCTTGCATTCTGCCTGGCTGTTTGTTCCTCGCAATGTGTTTTGGCAGATGACTGGACTCGTTTTCGCGGAGAGAACGGAACGGGGATCAGCGACTCCGTCGAATTGCCAACAGTCTGGACCGAATCGGACAACATTGCATGGAAAGCCGAACTTCCCGGACCTGGATCATCAAGTCCAATCGTATCGGGCGATCGAATTTTCGTGACGTGTTACTCGGACTACGGCACAAGTACTGGCGGCGATCCCTCCAGTCTTGTTCGCCACCTTGTTTGTATCGATGCAAAGACCGGCAAGATCATCTGGGATAAAACAGCTGCGGCCCCGTCCCGTGAAGATCGTTATCAGGGATACATTTCCGAACATGGCTATGCGAGTAATTCCGCCACTACAGATGGTAACCTTGTCTTTGCGTTTCACGGAAAATCGGGCGTTCACGCTTACGACTTCGACGGCAATGAGGTCTGGAACGAAACGGTTGGAACGGAGTCGAGCAATCGACAATGGGGCTCGGCCGCCAGCCTGACGCTGGTTGGTGACAAACTGATTGTCAACGCGGCGGAAGAATCACGAGCGGTCCTCGCGTTGGATAAACAAACCGGAAAGCAGGTCTGGAAATCGGAGGGTGCTGCACTGGAGCTAACATACGGGACTCCGGCAACGTTAAAGCGAGATGACGGCAAGACGGAACTGGTTCTGGCTGTCCCCGGTGAGGTTTGGGGGTTGAATGCCGAAACCGGAAAACTCAGCTGGTTCGTTGAGACTCAACTCACGGGCAATGTTAGTCCCAGTCCATTGATTGTGGACAAGTCCATTTACATATTCGGTGGCTATCGCTCATCAGGAAGCTATCGAATTCGGTCGGGAGGAAAAGGCGATGTTACGCAATCCCATGTCGACTGGTACAGTCGGAGCAGTTCTTATGTTGCGACACCCGTTCATCATGACGGACATCTTTTCTGGATTGACGATCAGGGCCTCGCGTGGTGCCTGGAGGCGGCCACCGGGAAACAGGTTTATCGTGAGCGAGTGCCGGGCTTAAATTCGGGCGGCCGACCTGTCTATGCGTCGCCAATTCTGGCAGGCGGAAAGCTGTACGTGGTGACTCGCCTTGATGGGACCCTTGTGATTCCCGCCAGCATCACGTTTTCGATCGAAGCACAGAACCAGATTTCGTCAGATGACACCGACTTCAACGCAACACCTGCGGTTTACAACAACAAGTTGTTGCTTCGATCAAACAAGTGTCTCTATTGCATTAGCAAAGACGGCAAATAGTGCTTTGTTCAGATTTGAGTTTCGGGTAGCGGGCGTTACTCAGCCGAGCGGCAGGAGATGGATTACCAGTCCACAGTAGAGCAGTTGTCTCAACAGCTCAAGAGCGATTGGGACAATCATTCTACAATCGTAAATCCTCTCCTGCCGCTCGATTAAGGATAGGCGTCGAAATGCCAGTCGGACCAGCACGATGACGACGTGCCAGTTTCTCAAGACGTAGGGTTTGACAAGTTTCGCGCATCTTTTCTTAAAACATCCGCCTTTTGTTGATCACTCAGTCCAAAGTCACAGTTGAGCGAATGCATACACCGCCCGGCGATTGACCTGATGATTAATGGCGGAAGTGTCGAATTCCCGTAAAGATCATGGCGATGCCATGTTCGTTGCATGCGGCAATCACTTCATCATCGTTCTTTGAGCCACCAGGCTGAATCGCAGCTTTGATACCTGCTTTGGCAGCCGCATCGATGCCGTCACGGAACGGAAAAAAGGCATCTGATGCAACAACGCCGCCCTGGCTTCGATCTCCGGCTTTGTAGGCCGCGATCATTGAGGAATCCAGCCGGCTCATCTGTCCCGCACCGGCCCCAAGCAGCATTCCGCCTTTCGCGAAGACAATTGCGTTGGACTTCACATGTCGGCAAACGCTCCACGCAAATTTCAAGTCAGCAATTTCCGCGTCGGTCGGTTGTCGCTCCGTCACAATCTTCCAGGCTGCTTCAGACTGAATTGTGTCGTCACGATCCTGAACCAGCAACCCGCCACTCACTCGGCGATATTCCGCAGAACCTCGATCCGCGTCGGAGAACTCCACTTCCATCAGTCGGACGTTGCCTTTCCACTTTGGCTTTGTGGTCAGAATCTGTTTTGCTGCTTCGTCGTACCCGGGAGCAATGATTGCTTCAATAAATCGGCCGGGCACACACATGCGTTCTGCAGTTTCGACATCGACAATTCGGTTCAATCCAATGATCGAACCAAACGCGCTGATCGGATCACCTTCGTAAGCCTTTTCGAAAGCGTCGGCCAGTGACTCCGCAACCGCACAACCGCATGGGTTGTTGTGTTTGATGACACAGGCCGCCGGTTGAGCGAAATCGGAAACGATGGCTTTGGCTGCATCCAGATCCAGCAGATTGTTATAAGAGAGCTCTTTTCCATTCAACTGCCGAGCGCTTGCGAGAGACGTGGCGTTGGGATGATCCTCAACATAAAACGCGGCTCTTTGATGAGGATTCTCGCCGTAACGCAGTTCCTGCTGCAAACGAAATGACAATGAAAGCCGCTGGCCAAAGGAACTGACGATGCCGTTTTCTGCCGCGACGATCCTGGCCATATAATCACTGATGGCTCGATCATAAGTTGCCGTCATTTCGAAAGCGGCAGCCGCCAAACGCCGGCGGAATGATTCGTCCATGGAATTGTTGCTCAACTTCTCCAGCACTTCCTCATACTGAGCGGGCTGAGTCACAATGGCTACGTGTGCGTGATTCTTGGCTGCCGAACGGACCATTGATGGTCCGCCGATATCAATGTTTTCGACCGCTTCATCGAATGAGACATCCGGCTTTGCCACGGTCTGTTGAAACGGATACAGATTCACGACAACCAATTGAAACGGAATAATACCGTGAGCTTCGATCGCGATGGCATCCGATGGCAGCGAAGGACGCCCCAGAATGGCGCCATGCACTTTCGGATGCAACGTCTTCACGCGTCCGTCCATAATTTCCGGAAACCCGGTATAGCTTGTCACATCAATGACAGGAACGCCGGCCTGTTCGAGAAATTTGCGTGTTCCACCGGTGGAGAGGATTTCGTAGCCAAGTTTTGTGAGTCCCTTTACAAAAGGCTCCAAACCGGTTTTATCACTGACACTGATCAGGGCACGCAGAGGACGAGTGTTACTCATTGAAAGTTATGATCCGAAAGGGCGGGACAGGAAGATTTTCAGCCGTAAGATACGAAGCAGACTGGAATCACCGGCTACACTTCATGGCAGAGATGCCAATAGAAAAGAACGGTAATCCAGCGAAACGAAAAAGCCGCAGAAACAAGCCCTGCGGCGGACACTGCAAATGATGGTCGGAGAATTTTATTGCTGCCCGATTCGCTGGTCAAACCGCTCAACAATTTATCGCCGGGCGACGTAATTGCAGTTGGTCGTCGCGTTTTTTTGAAAATTCCGGTATCCAGCAGACGATGGACCACTCTTTTCCAACAAAAGTGAATAGCCAAAATGACTGATGCCAATTTGCCAGAATCCAGCCTACCTCCAGAAATCCGAGAACCACTCCTGGTTCTGGTAGAACGCAGCCAAAAGGTGATGTCCCACGCCTGGATGGTTCGCACGTTCATCAAGCACTCCGATGAAGTTGATGACTTCCCGGAACTCAACGAAATGGCTCGAACAATTTTTGACGTCTTTCGCGCCGTTGAGACTCAGGTGAACGACCCGGCGATCTACTTCAAAACCGTTCGTAAAAAGCTGGCTCGGCTTCGTGAGGCCGCTGAGCAGTTTCAAAAGGACGCCTGGCATGCTTCAACGCATACGAATTTTCAACAGGCGGTGATCTCTTCCCGATTCATCGGCGAGCAGCTTCAGGAATTACTCACCGAAGCCGAACGTCTGCTGCCTCGACCAGTGCCGCCGAAATTCACTCTGCCCGTTGCGAATCGACCAGCAGCGAAACTTCCGACGACTCCCACGCTCAGCTCGGATGTCGCTACGGAGTCGGATCAGGAATGATGCCGATCTGATCATCGCGACGCATCTGGCAGTTTTTGTATCCCTTGCTGCATGATCTGAGTTCATGCAGCAACTCAGTTCATGCAGCTTTCCGGTTTGGTATAGCGGACGAGACAACGAATCGTGCAATGATGTCGGCGTCGGAACTCGTAGTCTCGTGCACGACAAGACCTTTTAATTCCCTGGATGCCAGTTACATAAAAACTGCAACGAACTCATTGAGTGTAATAGACAACTGCGAGTCCTCCGATGACCGTGATAATCACCAGCCAGGCATCGGGGTCAAGAAATCGAGTGCGACGTTCAACGTTGTAAAGTTGGCCGATGATGGCTGCCTGAGTGGCGAGAATGGCAGTGAATGCTGTGATCGCATGTCCGCTCGAAACCACCGCCATCAATGAACCGGTCTGCACGAAGTCCAGCGGAATCAGCAACAGCATGTTGAAAGCATTGCTGCCGAAAACGTTTCCGATCGCCATATCAAAGGCACCGAGTCGCACGGCGGCAATCGAAGATACCAATTCTGGCAGCGACGTGCTGAGTGCCACAAGAGTCGTTCCGACAAAGGTGCGTCCCAGCCCGGTCGCTTTGGCGAACTCTTCAGCCGCATGGGACATGAACGGTCCGACAATAACAATCACTACGGCAGCGGCGAGAAATCCAAGGACCGCCTTCTTCAGCGACTTTGGCGGATGATCATTCGATGATGCCGATTCGTTCGTCTCGTCCAAAGACACATTGGCCGCTTCGTGAGCGGATGCTCGCTGGTCGAAGTAAACGATCCGCATCCCACCAATGTAAATGAGCCCCAGAACCAATAATGCCGGGTTGATCCCTAAAATATTGACGTCCCCCACGAAACTCGCTGTCAGAACGGCAACACCGGCGACCGCCATCAAGCAAATGCTGATACTTCCCGAAAGTGCATGCCTCGCCGCTTTGCGCGACAGCATTTTTCCACGTGAGAAGTGCATCAGATCCAGAATCGCCAGGATGAACAAATTCGCAAGGCAACTTCCTAAAAGATCCCCCACGGCCAAATCTGGCGCGCCGATCCGTATGGCGGAGATGTCCACCGTAAGCTCGGGGAGCGATGTTGCTCCGGCGAGCAGAACACTTCCCACAAGCAGCCGCCCGAGCTTCGTCAATTCTGCGATGGTATCCGCACAATTGGCGAGCACAGTTCCGGCGACAACAATGATGGCAGCGCACACGGCGAACTGCCCCAGACTCATCAACACGTCCATTTTTGTTCCTGATCCGCACAACTGGTTACTCGGAAACCAGCTGTTCCGGGTTGACCTGTAGTTCCTGGCAAGCGTGGATGTACGAAGAAGCGGACCAGGCCTGATAACACTTGCCCATCGGTCGTCCGGTTCGGCTGTGAACCCACTCGTTGAATTCCCACTCCTGATTTTTACCAAGTCGATTCAGTTGTGCCAGCTTCAGCAGCTCGCGACAGGCAACTTCGTAGAGTCCAAGCCGATGAATGAAACGGACCCACATACCGCCAATGAACGGCCAGATGCCTCCATTGTGATAATGTCCAGGCAGATTCAGAAGATTGACGATGTAATACGGTCTCCAGTCAGGATCACCGGCCTGGACAGGCGGATAGAGGTTCACAACGGGATACGGTTCATTCACGCCAACTCCCCACATGAACTTGAACGCAGTCTTCGCTCGGTCCGCATCCAGAACGTTGGAGATAAATGCCTGGACATTGCTGAGCACATCGCATCTCCAGTTGAAGCTAAAGGGAGTCACCTCTGCCAGAAGATAGCTTGCATCACCAACGGCAGCCTGTTGCTGTGCGAAATGGAATCGTTCGGTGGCCCCACCCGCTGCTGGCTGAGTCGTCGGCCAGAATGTCGCGAGGATCTTGCTGCGAATCGCCTGAGATCGCTTGAGGCATTCGGACGCGTCGTCAAACTTTTCCTGCAGCTCCAGCAGTCGACCGTACGCAACATTGGCTCTGAACCAAAGCACCTCATCGTAGAGAATGTGGTAACTGCGTCCAAAGAGATCGGTCCAGTCACCCGCCTCTGGAATCTCCAGAAGAAGGTCGTTGTTGCTGTCGAGGGCGCCAAGCCAGGTCATCACTTTCTGCAGACGATCTGAATATTCTTTGAGCAGCGCCATGTCATCGTTCTTTCGAACCCAGGCATGAAACGCAATGATGGCCCACAGCGCACTGTCGATGGAACAGATTCCGCCAATGCCGCTGTAATCCGGCGTACCATCATCGATTCGCACATTGGCTGGCATCTGACCATTTGGCGCGAGATGATCAAACAAAGTACGAAGCGTGGCGACTTGTGCCGCGCGAATGTCGGGATCATTTAATTCCATGGTGCCAATGATGGTGATCGATCCATCGCGAGCCCAGACGCTGCGATAGTTCGCATCCGTCCCGGTCACGTCGTTATCTTCGAGTGAGCAGGCGGAAAATCCCAGCGGAGTGATGTTCTTGCGAACTGCGACGACAGCTTGACGATAGCCGGTCACAATTAACTCACGCTCGTCCGACGTCAGTGAACCGAGCGCCGCTTCTGAAAACAGCATTCGCAGTGTCGGATCCATTTGCTCTGCGTTCAGCGCAGATTCCGATGGCTGAGGAGTTGATGGGATGACGCCGTACTTCTCGAGCCCTTCCAGAACTCCGTCGGCCATGACGCGAGTGGCATTGAACGTTGGTACCTTGATCACCGCGTCGATCAATTCCGGCTGGGCATTCTCCACAACAATTCCCTGCACGCCCGGCAGCAGGAACATGCTGGCATCATTTCCGGTGTCACCAGCAACCAGAACATTCTCCAGCGGCAATTTCAACCGTTCACAAAGCCAGTCGATGGCGCCTCCTTTGTTGGAGCTTGCCGGCAAGATGTCCAAGTCTCTCATGCTCGAATAAACAACACACACTTTTTGCCCGACGGCTTCCAACTGTTGTCGTAGCTCGTCAATGGCCTCCCGCGTCGCGTTGTACAAATACCAGCTCGACTTATGGTTGTGCAGAAATTGCGGCGGCTGGTGAGTCACGCCCGGAAAAGCTCCCACAATGGCTTCGATCTTTGCAAGATCCCATTCTCCTGAAAACTGATGGCTGAATTCATGCATGGGCCGCTTCTGACGACCATCATAAATCTGTGTGCCAACTCCGCCGATAATATAATCGGGCCAGGGAAGAACTCGAGTTGCCAGAAGGTCAATGACATCCTGAACAAGTCGACCACTGGCATAGGTCAGCAATGGGCGAGAACGCGCTGGCAGATTTTCCCAGGCACTTTTGAATCGTCGAGTGGCCTCCGGGTTTCCCAAAAGAGTCCCATCAAGATCTGAACAAAACATCTCAACCCTGGAAGTGCAAATCGGCGTTTTAGCGTGCATAAAGTTTCCGAATGAGGTTTTTGAATTAGTTGTCGCAGGATTCGCGAGAATTCAGATGCGTAGCGGAATTCTGACGAATTCTACTGCGGAATAACTCAACGACTGCATGAGGTTCTAGACTAGTGCCGTGTCATCTGTGCATTGAGGGATGTTCAGCGGGCGAGACGCCCGCGCTCCGGGAGCGCGGGCGTCTCGCCCGCCATTCTGCGACTCCTCAAACTACGGTTGAAGGAGCTTTAGTCGGCGTCGTTCCACGGCTCGTCCCATTCCGCTTCTGCAATGACCATTGCGACTCCCGGCCGGTCTTCAACCATTGCGATCAGTTGTTGAGCAATTCCAGTCCAGGTAAACAGACTGCGAGTCTTATGAGCCCCCATGCGCGACATGCGTGCGCGGAGTTTGGGGTAACGCAGGACTTTCATCATCGAAATGCCGAGGTCCTCTTTGTCCAACGGGTCGGCAAAAATGGCATGACGCCCAAACGTCATAGCTCGATGCAATCCACCGTGAACAGTGACAACGGTCGGAGTTCCTGAGGCCATTGCTTCGATCGCCGTCATACCGAACGGCTCATAACGACTTGAGAGAACAAACATGTCCGCCGCGCGGTAGTAGTCGGGGAGCTGCTCGTCCGGAATGAAATTCCCGAAGCGAACTTTGTCCTCCAGATTCAATTCCTTCACCAGCGATTTTAGTTCCGACATAATGGTCGCCTCCAGTGAATCCGGAGTTGTGCCGCCAACTGCAAGGTACAGCACAGCGTCAGGCTCGCGAGAAGCCAGCACGGAAAATCCCTGGATCAGCAGGTCGTAACCCTTGTTGCGAGCAAGTCGTCCAAGAGCCATCACGACTTTTCCGGAGAATCCGAGCCGCTGTCGGATTGCGTTACGACTGCCCTCACCGACTGGAAAGAAACGATTGTCGTCGTAGCCAGGCGGAATCATCCGACAGTTTCCGACAGGCGCTTCGTAATCTTCGCTGAGCAAATCCAGTTGTGGGGGCGTTGTTGCGACGACCAGATTGGCATCTGAGTAAAGCAACCGCTCACGCAGAATTCGTTCTGTGAAGTTGTACTGCAGTTCGAGTTTGCTTGCGTCACCCGGATAGTCACTCTGCATTTGGCGGAGCTTCCAGATTCCCAGTGAATGCGGCGTGTGAATATGCGGGACTTCCAGCGATTCACTGAGCTGCTGTCCAGCAAGACCAGCATCCCAATAATGACTGTTGATAAATTCGTAGGCCAGTCGGTGCTTGTTGATAAATCGAAGGGCATTGGCAGACCATTGCGGGATTGATTTGCACAAATACTCTTTAGGAATGAACTTCGGCCCACCGCAGGGAACTCGGATAATGCGAACCTGATCGGTCACAAACTCCAGTTCAGGCTGATCTTCAAATTGCCGTGTCCAGATATCGACTTCGTAGCCCAGCTGTGCAAGTTTCTTCGACAACTCCAGAACATAGACCACCTGACCGCCGGTGTCGGCTGCTCCAAGAGGTGGCTGGGCTGCCACATAGCCGTGTGTTGAGATCATCGCGATGCGAGGCAGAAATGAGTCAGCATGCAGAAGATCGGGTACTTCAGACAGCGCCGGCTCTATTTTTTCTGATGCCGTTGCGTCATTCATCATTTCATCAATCATTCAGTTATCCTTCACTTTCGCAAACTCCGCAGGCATCTCCAGGAAATCGACGCGCGGCGTGTTTTCTCGCGCATGCGGAGTTTCAAGAACCGAAACAATTCTTTTGAGTTGTGCGACTGTTTGAGTTGGGCGACTGAGAGTGAATCCAAAGTGGAACAGATTCAGAACATGAAGACACCGTCGTACTTCAAGCTCGGTCTTCCACAAACATCACTCCCATTAATCGCAGGTTGGCTGTTCCAGAGATGATCAGCAACAGCACCAGAATGTCTTGTTCGCAGCTTAATTCTGGGTGGGTTTGATTTTGACGTAGAGGATCTTGCTAAAGATGCCGTGCCGTCTGGATTCACTGCATTCTGGATCTTTAGCAAGATCCACTACAGCCAGGATAATACCGCCACGATGGACTACATCGAACATTATTTCGCAGCGGTCACAAGCTCTAGTTATTTGACATTGACTTCAATGTCGATCGGGCCGCCAACGCGACAGCCCCGTCAGGGCGATCATTGTCTACGGCTCGGCGAAAAAACCGAGCTGACAATTCTTGTGCGCCAGTACTTTGGAGAAGATCAGCCAACAGAAGGCTGAAAACAGGAAGCTTTGCATGAGCGAGAGCCAAAGACTTCAGGCCGTTTTTTACATCCACAAACAGGCCCACCTTCCATAGTACAAAGGCATCATGCAACTGACCAGCCGCATCGCCATAAACTTCTTTTGGCAGACTGCGATTCAGTATGGAACTGCACTTTGCGTAGTCGCCGAGCATCACATGGCAATGCGCGAGAAAAATCTGAGCCCTTGGGCCACGGTCGGCGATTGCGGACAGCTCAGCGAAGATCTGTTTCGCCTTTTGAAAATTGCCAGCGGACCAGATTCGATGTGCCGCTGCAAACAGCTGCGAATATGTCAGCTGCTCCTTCCTTCCGTTTCGGCGAACTGAAAAGGTTGGCACATCACAGTTGCTGTCTTGAAGATTTCCTGACGATTGAATCATCGAATCTTCCTTTCATATCTCGAGGACGCTTTGCAGACTCAGGGACAGATATTTCTGTACCGGTCCGCATAGATGAATTGCTGCACGATCCTTCTAACGAATGAGGTGAATGAAGTTTTGAGTTTTACCAATCGAAGGATCAGCAAACCCTGTTCCACGCAATGTGAGTCGCGCACAGAGAATCCAGGCAAGTTGATTCATAGTAACACGTTACGGTCTTTCACAAGATTTCTACGGCTCCTGGAAAACCAAATACCTTTCTTCGTTTGGAAAGTATCTTTCCATTCAGCGATGCCGTCGAGACGCCACTTTACGTAGACAGCGTTTCCAGGAAGCACGTTGGCGGTGTCACGCGGTGATACCGTTCAACGATTGGGCTGCAAAGTAGCGGTATCGGCGCAAGCCGTCCGGTGAGCCAGCATTTTTGCAAGCACACACCGGGCAGCTCGCGCTGCGTTGTTACTTTCTGAACGGTACTGCTGTGAGACGAGCGGCAGGAAATGGAGCACGAGGCCACCGTAGAGCAGTTGTCTCAACGGCTCAGGAACGATTGGGACAATCGTTCTACACAGCTCATGAACGATTGGGACAATCGTTCTACACAGCTCAGGAACGATTGGGACAATCGTTCTACGCAGCTCAGGAACGATTGGGACAATCGTTCTACAATGGGAATGCCTCTTCTAGTTGGCATTAAACCAAAGTTGTGAGAGCGATATTCCTGCGCACTATGCGGAGTGCGTCAGCTCGCGAATCAGTGCGTCGATCTGCATCAGGATCTTATGACTTTCTGTGCGTTGTCTGATCTTTTGCAAATAAGTGACGGCCGCCGCAGACTTTTTGCGTGCCATCATCCTCGCCTTATTGAAACGTATTTCCCAGATTGCTGACTCCATCAACTGCTGGGTCGACTGCCGCTTTTGGTCGATGCCCTGCACATCCAGCCTGGCGCTTAGAGCATCCAGCAATTCTTTCTTTTCCTGAGTCGTCAAAGCCGAGGCCTCGATTTCTGCGATCAGTTCATGATAGTGGTCGAGAGTTCGGTTCAGATGGTCAAAGACGATTTCACAACTGCGAACCATTGATGTCTGCAAAGCACCTCGAAGTTCCTGCAGAGCCTGATGATTGGCGACTTTTGCAGATTCCTTTTCCATGACATAGGTGGCCTGCATCTTGGCCGTCAGTCTGGCTTTCTCTTCCTGAAGATTGTGTCGCCGATGCAGGAGTGTAAGAGCCTTTTTCTTTGCCTTTCGCAACATGCGGCTTTCCGTCCAGATCGTCAGTGAACGCGGCCAAAGAATTCCCATGAGCTGAATCAAAGCGGTCATCAGCACCACGCCGACGGCAACGCACAGAGAAATAATCCCGAAGGTCAGCAGGCCTCCGCGAAGCACTGACAGATTAAAGTGTCGGCCCGCAAGCCCAAAGGCATAGAGCATCGCACCCGACGCCGCGCCAGACAGAAACAGAAAGACACCGGCAGCCAAAAGCAAGCGGCCGTCCGGTGATTCATCTTCGTCCGAATCAGGCGTTGAGACTCGGGGTTGTGTGGCCATGGCAATGCGATGTGTTTTTGTTGAGGTACTTCAAGACAACGAAAGCACCGAAGACAGCAAGCTCATTTTTGTCGGCTGACTCTCGACCGATATTCAACACTGCACAGAACTCAATCGAGATCGTATTTCGAAACGATTGTGTCGTTCTGAATCCGCCCAAGTGTTCGTTCGAAGTTGTCCAGAATATCCTTGATCAATCGATCCTTCATTACTTCCGGAAGCTTTGCTGCTCGAGCCTTCTCCAGGGCTGAAGCGGCCACTTCGTAAGTTTTCTGGATGTCTGCATTGCGAGAATCCAGGCGATCAATTTCCAGCGCACGCACGGTCGCTTGAACGTACGTCTTGATGGTCTCAGCGACTTCAACGGATTTGGCATCCCAGAAGGCTCGACTTTCACGAATCGCAGCATCCGACTGATGGGTGATGAGCTGCATATCCGTCCGATAAGCCAGCCTCGCGCGTTCCAGTTGATGTGCGGATTCTGCATTTCGAAGTCGCAGGCGATTGATCATTCCCATCTGATCACGTTCGACATCCGCCGTTGTTGGCGCTGCAGATCCCTGCCTGGCCGGAGCATCGTCGGGCGTGGAACTTGTGATGAGCTCCGTGGTTGGGTGAACGGAGACCTTATCGTTCTTTCTGCCGTCCCGCCGGTTAAACTCTTTCATCAGCCGACTGTTCAGATCGTCAGATTCGTCTGTCATGGGAAACGCCTTGTCGCGGTTTTAGGTTGACTTCGCAACGAATAGTATCGGAGAGCACACTTCAGTCTTCTGTTCTCTGTCCTGCGCTGAGATCAGAATTCTAACTTGGCAAACCTTTCGACGCCACTGGCTGATGCGCAGATGCTTATTCCCGTTGCCGCGGCGATCGGACAGTCAAAAAGGCGAATCGAGTGTCGTGTCTCAGGCAGTTGTTGCATGAGGCGGTAGAGGAATTCTTCAGGATTCCTCGAGGGCTCGAATTCAGGCGAATCCGGCGATGCCACCGGCGAGGACATCGAAATGAAACGAGATTGCAAGCCGCAAGAATAGCGACTCGTCAAACGCGAGGTTCCTTCATGGTCCAAGTGAGCATCGCCGCCACCGCGATCGCGCAGGAAACGACTGCAAATGGGACCGCATGACCAAACCAATTGACCAGTCCACCCACGAAGGGCGAAAAGAAAAATGGGACCGCCATGCAAAGATTGAGGGTGCTGATATAAGCAGGGTGCTGGTGACGATCGACGATTTCGATCGCATAGTTAATTTGCATCCGCAGGGTGACAGGAACCAAGCCGATCCATAAAAAGGTAATCCAGTACCAATTGACATTTCCATGTGCAGCCAGTCCTATGGCAATGAGCGGGGCAAAAACCGCGGCCGATATCAGCAAGCGGAGTGCGGCACGTGTTCCGAATCGATCCGCCAGAAAGCCAGAAATTGAACTGAAAATTGCGGCACCGACGTGCTGTGCAATGACCCAATCCATCAGATACGTTTGTGAAGCTCCGGGCAGAGACAATCCCAGCCACTGATAATGAGGAAAGATGATCTGCGACGAGATGAACAATACGGCGATTGTGCAAAGTCGCCGTAACATGGCATCGCGTTTCAGAAGTGACCACGCGTCCCGAAAGACTTGAGATGTCTCGCGGCGTCTTGGAGTATTCGTTTCATCCACCGATTCTCTCAACATGGTGGCGGCGAGACCGGCCAGCATCATCGTCGTCCCAACGAACAGAAAGATGTTTTGGAATGGAGCCCGACCTGGTTCTTTCAGCCAACGACTTAGTAACAGCAAGGCCAGTGTAATCGCCACTCCGGTACCGATAGTGCTCGCGGAAGCCTGCAAGCGGCCTCGATAATTCGCTGGAATCAGCTTGCCGAGAACAGTGCTGTACGTTGTGTCGTTAATTCCATGCAAGCAAAAGAAGGCCGCATAAATAACCAGGAACACGATCGCATACCACGACGGCAGACTCGCCGCTGACAGATAGACTGAAAATCCAAGAAGCAAATATGGAATGCCCATCAGAAAAGTCGTGCGACTGAGCCACCTGGATTTCTGAGGCGCTTCCGTCAATCGATCGGCAAGCAACAGTGGAGCGAGCGACTGACCAGCACGATTCAAAAGCGGCAGTGCTCCTCGGACAAAACCAGATTCTGTGATCGTGTCCAGAAACGCCGGCATGATGACGCTTTCTGTTTTGAAAATCCATGCCACGCGGAACAGCACCTGATGACACAAAAGTACCAGGAAGTTTCGGCGTTCGGATGAAGCGGAATCATTCCGATTGAAGAGCGTGGAGGTTGTCACAGCCGAGTCTGTCCAGTGCTTTTGCAGAAATACAATTGAGAGTTGCTGCGGTTGCTCGTCGACAGGCCGCCTGCGTCTGGTGTTCGGCGGAGTGTGGAAGGAATCTTGCCACGCTGCAAGGTAGGGTTTTTCGGTGCTTCGAGCGTTAGGGCCGCAAGGCGAGCGGCAGGAAATGGCGCACCCGCCCATTGTTGAGCAGTTGGCTCAACTGCTCATGAACGATTAGGACAAGCGTTTCGCTTTGGTAAGTCGTTCCCCACCGGTCGCCTGAGAGGATTTCTTCAGGGGATTATTAAGATCTCGAGTTTCCATCTCTGAACAGGAATCCGGCAGAATCCAGTCGTCACAAATGAAACCTGCCGTTCAGCCAGCAACTTCGTCCTATTCGTTTCCGACAGGTTTTACGTTTCGGCAAAACGTGCCGAAAACTATCAATGAGGCAAATTGCACATGACTCTGACGGCGATACAAGAACAAGAACCGCCGCTTAAGCAAAGTGGGATCAGGCGAGCCCCGCGGTATTGGCCGCAGCGAGACGGCGAGTCAACGCACAACGCAGTTGACAGTGAGTTGGTCTTTTATGCGAAGCAGCAACTTCGCTAACAAAATGTGGAGGTAGTCCCTTGAGCAGTTCAACGACAACAGTCCGGCGGTCTTCAAATCAGGAGTTGCGGGGATTCCGCAGCTTCGTGTGGATGTCCATGTTGATGTCATTGGGTGTTGTATTCTTCGGGATGCAGCTCATGATGGTTGGCCCTTTGAAGGGTCGTCTGGATACAATTCAGGCACGCATGGATTCTTCTGAGAACAATATGACGAAACTGGTCGCTGCCCGCGACTCTGTGTTCCGAACGAACGATCTTCTGACAGGACTGGAAGATCAGACTTCCCGTCTGCAGGCCCTTCAGCGAAGCATCACTGACATTCAATCCCTGCGAACAGCGGTTCAGCAGGAAGCGGAAGCTTCAAGCGTTGCAATGGCTTCTCTGGACAGAATCTCGGGTGTTCAGGAACGAATTATCGGTGCAAAACAGCAGACACAGCAGGCTTCAGCTCAACTTGATGCAATCGCTGAACTTCAGAAAGCCATTCTGAATGGTGCTCAATCGACAGAGGTTGCCGGCAACTCACTCGAAGGTCTTGTGGCCCTTCAGAACCGATTGATTGCAGCCTCAAACGGCTACGAAAAAGCCAGCGAAGGCATCTCGAATCTTGCCGACCTGACTCAGCGTATGGTCGCTCAGTCAGACGATCTGAAAGTGGCAGCACAGAAGTTCGACGAATTCGTTGGGCTGAAGAAAGCTGTTCAGACGGCTGCTCTCGATATGGATTCCGCTCATGCTGGAATTGCTGGTCTGAGCTCGCTGAAAAACGAAGTTCTGGAATCTTCTGAAAGCGTCGAATCTGCTGTTGAGAATGCACGAACACTTGTTGCACTCAACGACAGCCTGAATGGATCGACTCTGCAACTGACTTCAGCTCACGAGAATCTTGATTCACTGCTGTCCCTGCAGAACAGCCTGAGCAAGCAGTCGGAGCAACTGGCCGGTGCTATCCAGAATCTTGAGATTATGGATGACTTCCGAATCGAAGTTGCTGCTCATGTGAAGTCACTTGAAACTCTCCGCCGAACGCTGATGGACATCGCGATGATGGAGTCAACACTTGGCCGAGTCGCTCATGTTGTCGAGCCGCTGACACAAATCGGCAACCTGCGACGCCTGGGTGACGAAGAAGTTCGAGAAGCCGCACGAGTCATTCTGGATCGCCGAATGACTCGGTTCTCTCAGACAGAATCTCACACCGAAACAGATGCATCAAGCCAGAAGGTTGACACCGAATCCGTTCTTCATAGCGACGAACAACCAGTTCCGCTTCCACCAGAAGCACGAAACCTGAACTAGTGCTCCGTCAAGATGAAGAATTCGGGTTGGCGGTAGTGGCACAGAGGATTTCCCATTGTAGAACGATCGTCCCAATCGTCCATGAGAAGTTGAAACAACTGCTCAACGATGGGCTGGCAATCCATTTCCTGCCACTCATCTTACCAGGGTCCACGACCCCAAATTCAAATCTGAACAAAGCACTGGTCTTCTGAATCCAAAAGAGCCCGGCATCCTAAGCGATGTCGGGCTCTTTTTTGTTTGCATCACACAAAAACAGGATCCGCAAGTTGCCTCATTCAAATCCTGGTTCTGACCACGCGCCGTCTTATGGTATGATCGCCAGCGTTGGTTCCAACGTCTTCAATACGACTGGCCGCGAAGGTGTTGTCGTTGGCCAATAGTGATCGACCTGGAAATGAGGCGTGACGATGTTCATCACTTCGGCAATATCATAGGACGTCATGTCCGTTCGCCACGATTCTTTCGGAGACTTCTCTCGCCGCTGGACCGAGAAATACGCGTACTTCTTTCCCATCAGATTTCGAATATCAAACCTGGGCTTTGAGGAATCTGTCAGAAAAGACTTAACTGCAGGATCAAAGGGAAGCCCCATCCATTCAAAGACGCGAGTCCATTCGTCGATCGGGTTACTGACAAGGTCTTCGTAAACAACGGTTCGGGTTCTGAGATTGCTGCTCTCATACTGTCGAAAAATAAGCGTGTCGACAAGCCAGTTGACCGCCAGCACACCCGTCTCACTCATGTTGAACAATTGCTGCTCCGTCAAACCGATGGGTTCGAGATACTGCGAATAGCGTTTCCATGTTGTCGCAGGATCAGCGCTGCTTCCATCCATGACTCCCATTCGAATTCCCCGAAGCCACGAATTGACGACACCACATGGATGTCTCAAAAGAATCAGTACGTCGGAGTTGATTGACTTGAGCACGCGATCAAGATGGGGGAATGGTCGATTCTTGATCACAAGACGATGGTCGTCTGTCAGATTGCCAGTCTCCAGGTATTCAAAGATTGGTCGCAGAGAATTGAACGCACGAGCCGACATCCAGGCGCCCGTGCGCAACATCGCGGGGGCTTTCAAAAAGTGCTTTGGAAAGAACGGCGGTTTGTGCGTTTCGACTCTTCCTTTGGTTGTCATGGAAATCAGCAAACGAGCATCTTGCTCTGTCCCCTGACCGTCTTTCAGGCGATCCACAAGACCTCGCAGCGATTCATCTTTCGTCAATTGATAAAACGGTTCGTGGCAACCGCAGATCGCTGGATGAGCGTCAAGAGTTTTCAGCGCCCACGACGTGCCGCCTCTTGCACTTCCGGCCAGCAGAACACACCGCGCAGCACTCGTCGTTGCTTGATCCGCGTCTGGAATACTTGACAAGGCGTGCGTACCACGCTCAACGCTTCGTAACTTGTTCATGGTGACCGTAATTAACTCCGGCTCAATTTTGTTGCCAAATGTCATCGTTTCGTTCCAAACCCGTCCAGAGAATTCAATTCACCTTCGAAGACAGATCGTTTTTCCGATGTGGTGGGGAACCATAACACGTTCCAAGTTGTGCAAGGGTCTGCGGGAAATCAAAATGGGCTTTGTCCCGTACAGTTTTTTTCTGGCAGAACACGTAATCCGAGATGTTGAATTTTTAGCACGACGAATGATGTCCGAACGCATCATTCGGCAATTCGCTGACAGGGAAAGATCGATGTCAGGTCGAATTCTGCCTCCCGCAATGGCCAGAATGCGATCACCTGGTGATCGCGAATTGATCCCGATCAGGCAATCATGGGAGTCGGCAACAGCATGGTCGGGGTCAGAGTCGACCTTTTGGACCCCGAAGTTCGCATGCATGACACGCGTTGAATGAGGCCTGGGATGTGGACAAGCATATCCGCTTCGCGCCGCCGCGATAGTTGCGGCAGGAGTGTCAATTCACGCGACGAGCGAGAAACTGTAGCCAAAGCAGAAATGCGGGCTCCGAAATCCCCGAAATAGCCGAGATTGTGACGGTTAGGAAGGCCAGGGCAAACGGGGCTATTTGTAGGCCCGAGGAACGCACGTCAAATTCTGCGCAGACTGTTTGTTCTAAACCAGAAAAACAGCTCGGAGGCCACTCGAACCGGTGCTGAAATCAGAGGACGTTGACACCTTTCGGAGGTGCTTGTAGAGTCGTACGAGTCGACTTTTGCGACGGCAATCTTCAGCCGATTTTTACCTTTCCAAAGGCAACGATTGGTCTGATTGTCACAGCGAAGGGACTTTTGAGATTCCGCGAAAGACAGGTGCAAACCTTGGCCAGTAATCAGTACCGCAGAACGAGATCGCGGTCTTGCTTAACGCGGCCTTTTTCCAGGCTTGTCTTAGCTGGCGTTTCACTGACAGTTTTGTTTCCCGCTGCCTTGATATTCCTGATGCTTAGTCGTCAGATGTTAAGGGCCGACGAAACAAGAAGTTGGATGTTGCCAGGCAGGGTTGTGTTGGGATTGTCCAAAGATCGGACGATGCCATCAGTAACTCAGCCGGTCAATGACTGGCGACCGGATCTGCAGGAGACATCCTGGCAGTTCCTGATCATTCACCACTCGGCGACTGAATCCGGAAGTTTAAAGACTATTCACGAGGAACACAGAAAGCGAAAAGACGCCGCCGGAAATCCATGGCTGGGAATTGGCTATCACTTTGTGATAGGCAATGGGCACGGAATGAAAGACGGCGCCGTGGAAGCGACTTTTCGATGGAACGAGCAAATCCACGGAGCTCATTCCGGCGACGCCATGTTTAATGCTCGAGGAATCGGGATTTGTCTGATCGGTAATTTTGAAAACAGGCCACCGTCGACGGCTCAACTGGAGTCTGTTCGAGGACTGGTCAAAACCCTCGCGGATCGTCACAGGATTACGAGGGAGAATTTAATGGGGCACGCTTCGGTAAAAGCCACAGCGTGTCCTGGGAAACACTTTCCTCTGAAGGAACTCAGAACGGTGATTCCCGAAACTCGGCTGTGACACTGAGGCAACTCAGTGCCTGGCTGATAAGACGTTGAGGCAAGGACTGCACTCGACCGGTGGTATGGCGTTCTCCTCAACACAATATTGTCCCCTCATGGAAGTTTTTGAAATGTTTAATCGTGTCCGCAGCCTGTCGTTTTCGTCCGGTGAACTTAATTCACTTGTTCCGGACCTTGATCTTGAAATGCTGCCTACTGAACTGCGTGAGCTGTATCAGAACTGGACCCAATCTGAAGACTCTCTGGCAAAGTACTCGGGAAAGGTCGCGGAATCCGATTGGCCGGTGTCCATATACATCCCGGAACGATACGAAGAGCGTTATGCGTATCCGCTCGTGATCTGGTTTCACAGCGATGCAAACGATGAAGATCAGCTCGAACAGGTGATGGCCTCCGTCAGTTCCCAGAACTACATCGGACTTGCCCTGCGAGGCAATACCGTTCATGAGACAGCGGGCGGCTTCCGTTGGGATGGTTCTTCACTCCTGTTCGGTTCAGTACCGCTTCAGGATCTGCTGCATGTAACCACCTGTCGACTGCGCCGCGCATTTCATATCCACAGCGAACGAATTTTTGTCGCTGGTTCAGGACATGGCGCTGATGTGGCTTTGCAAACTATTATTCAGCGTCCGGAGTGGTTCGCCGGAGCCGTGCTGCTGGACCCAACGTGCAAGTCTGACGCGTTAAGGGCCGATCGACTGACTGGACTTCGAGGCAAACCGCTGATGATGTCGGTCTCTCGGAGTACTTCTTTGGACAACATGGCTCGCTGTGCGGAATCGGTCAGACTACTGCGAGCCGCCGGGGCGAAAATGGATGTGGAGATCAATGAACTGCCAGTTGATCCAACCAGCAATGAAGCTCGAGTGATTGATCATTGGATCATGGGCTGCATCAACCGGGAAGCTCTGGTTTGAATTGAACGTTGAGTGGTGTTTAATGATCCAACGCCGGGTTCGTGAGAAGTTTGATCTAAATCAAGCGATGCTCCCGACTCTCACGAATTCCGCGCGTGGTCTTGCGAGGAATCCCGAAGCCTGAACAGGCAAACTTCCTGCAACATCCAACCTCTGTTTATCGCTCCGCCCAAAGCCGAGTCTGCTATCGTCAGTCTCTTAAAGGCAATACCGTTCAGCGAACGGCCTGTAAAGTAGCGGAATCGGCGCAAGCCGTCCGGTGAGTCTGAATTTGGCGGGCTCACACCGGGCAGCTCGCGCTGCTCCGCTACTTTTTGAACGGTATTGCGTTTAACGGCAAGCCGCAGGCGTCGTTGCCCTATTTCGCCTACGCCTGCGGCTCGCCGTTAAACGAAAACGCCCAATACAGTAGTAAATCAACAGCCCGCAAGCCGTCCGGTGAGTCTGAATTTGGCGGGCTCACCCTGGGCAGTTGGAAAGTTGGCGTTGACAATGTGATTCTTGTCGAGGGAAGAATCGATTTTGGGGAGTGGTTTATTGCGAGTCTTGAGGAACGTCTTGCGGCTCTGGAAGCCGAGCAAAAAAAGTCACAGCTAGGGTAGTCG
>JBGSVD010000186.1:0-25784 GCA_041753135.1 Planctomycetaceae bacterium | reverse complement strand
TCCGACGCTTCACATTATCTCTGCTGAAGCAACATCCTGGCAAAGACAGCCTCGCCATGAAACGCAGAATCTGCGGCTGGAGCGACGACTTCCTGATGGAAGTCCTTGGTATCAAAGGGACTTAAGTGTGCGCTGGCCTTGACGGAGGAGCCCCTTCTTAAGCTTGAGTTCGCGGAGATGAGTCAATGGTTCGGCTGCTTGCGATCGTGTTTGCGTTGGTTGATCTCATTTTTTCCCGACAAGCTCTATCAGCGACTATAGGAAAACCTTATGCGATTCGCATCAGCAATCTAAGGTCGCTGCGGGAGCGAGACCTTCAAGTCGCTTCGTTCACTGCCGAGTTTTTGCACGACGAAGCGATGATGGCGAAAGTTGAGGAATGGCGGCTGCGACTTGCTGACCAGCCAAACACATGGTGCGATCCGGAGGGGTTCGAGCCGGTCGTGGGGCACCTGTATTTCATTAGCAATACGGGACGGATTGAAACATGTGGTTTTCGGACGGTTTCTGGCCCCGAAAGTTTCCAGAAGTTCATTGAATCAGAAATGTTGCGGCGAGGATCGGATACGATCTTAGAGGGTGATCAATACCAGGTCACGATTACCAATCCGTCTCCGCCTAAGGCTCCTGCCGGGAAACCGACGATTCGCTGGATCGACTCGTACTACTCCTACAATAAGGGAGTTGTATTTTCTGGAAGTCGCCTCGCGCATGACGTGGACGCAAATGCGGTTATTGACGCCATTGACGAAGCACGGGGGAAAGACACGTACATTCGCATTCAACCGCAGGAAGTCAATTTTCGCCATCGGATGAGTCTTCTGAACACTCTGACGGGCAAGCTATTTGTCAATATGCAGAGACGAGATGGCGAAGCTGATGGGCCATATTTTGCCAGGAGAGAGGTTGCGAAAAACTATATCGATGCTTTCAATGCGGTGCTGAATGACGTAGAAAGTCTTACAGCGTGGGAGGTTCTGCCAATGGAGGATAGACCTTATCAGGCGGTCGCCACGTTGGTCGCGAAAAATGGAACAACGCTCGATCAGTTTCTGCGTCAGTTGTATCCGCAGTCCTCTTCCGCCCCGGCGATGATTGATTCTCGGATAATGTCTGGTTCGCTGAACTGCACACTTCCTGAACTCATGTTGCCTTCAGCCCAGGCATTGCTTAAGAATTCATCGTTGCACGAGACACCGCTTGGAGAAAGTCTTCTGCAAACGATCAACGACAGAAAATTTGACCTGACGGCAACGTTCGATATGCAACCCGATAGCTCTGCAGTTCTTGCGATATCGGCCGACGTCGCTGGTGGCCAACTGCAGGCGGAACAACTTTCCGCATCTTTGGGTTCCGGGAAGATTGAAGGCACCATTTGTGTAGTGCCTCTGAAACTAGCTCCGCTTGAGGAAAAGCTGTCAGTAGATGTGTATCTGAAACAAACAGATAGTCGGTTGATCGGGGTCGTCGGCTCGAACAATCGAGAATCGATAGAGCAGTTAATGGCTGCGGACGAAAACGAGCAGATCGAGACAGGCTCCGGTACGTTTTTTTCTATGACGGTGGATCTTGCACCGGCCTGGGCTGATGAAGATTCAAACGCTGAAATTCTCCGGCAGTTTGAAGAGGCGTATCAGAAGTGGCAGTTTTATTCATACTCAACAGTACAACGACGGTTTATGTTTGGGAAGTTGACTCCACTGGATCGATTTCGATCACTGATCGACAAGTCATCGAAGAATGGTGACTGGAAATTGAAAGCAAGCGCTCGCGTCAATGATGGGACCATCTTTGCTCAATGTACTGTCGGAAGCGATCTCTACTACTTATTTCGTTGCCGACAGAAGTTGACCGCCGAGTCCCTGACAAAAGACGAACAATAGGACGCTGCCAAAAGGAAGATTACGGGGCTTGCATGACCACAAGTACCATGCCGTAACGACTGCAAAGAAAAGAAGGAGACAGCTTTTCTTCTCCGCCCCGATTTTCGTCTTCGAGCGCTCTGCGGCTCACTCGCTGGCGCTTCGAGCTTGTAGGGGATTTCAGATTCGCTGTGCAAATAACGGCGACGTTACTCCTCTGGCACATTGGCTTCGTCGGCTGGTTCGCGCACGAAGCGATAGCCGGTTCCTCGTATCGAAAGCAGATGTCTGGGCGTGGACGGATTTGTCTCAATCATTCGTCTCAGACGCATGACAAAGTTGTCGATCGAGCGGCTGGAAATATCGGCCGAGTCTTTCCACACCTCAGACTGCAGTCGGGCTCGTGACATGACAACGCCATCCTGCTCCAGGAAGTAGCGAAGCAGTTCCTGTTCGCGAGTTGTCATGGTGTGGACTTCGTCTTTGTGTCGAAGTTCGAATCGCCCGAAGTCGACCGTGACGTCACCGAACCGTACAACGTCTTCTGTTGGCCGAACAGAACGCCGTTCAAGTGTTCTGCGACGCCGGTCCAGCAGATTGCGAACGCGACTTAATAATTCAGGAAGTGAAAACGGCTTGGTCATGTACTGGTCAACGCCACAATCGAACGCCTGAATCTTGTCTTCGGAAAGCGTTCTTGCGGTCAGAGCCAGGATGGGAATTTCGGTGTCCAGTCGGCGCAGAGTTTTGCAGATCTCGTAACCACTCATCAGCGGCAACATCAGATCCAGAACGACCAGGTCAATCGGCGGCTGTGCCGATTCATAAAGTTCCAATGCGTTTTCCCCGTCTCCGGCGACGTCGACCTGGTAGCCTTCACGTTCGAAGTTAAATCGAAGTCCTTTGGCGATTGCTTCTTCATCTTCGACAACCAGAATTCTCATGACTCTTTCTCCTTGGTCGACAGGACCAGTTCGGAGACTCGACTGCGGGACTCACGGTTTTCAGATTCTGGCAGATTAAGTTGTCTGCCTGGCAGTGTCACTTCAAACACAGTGCCACCTCCGGATTCTGCGTCCAGAACGGCAATGCGTCCCTTCAACAAAACAACAAGTGTTCGAACGATATAGAGTCCGAGGCCAGTGCCTGTTTTTGTGCGATGAAGCTCGTCGTTGCCTCGGACAAACATCTGAAAAATGCGGCGTCGATTTTCCTGAGCAACGCCAGCACCGTTATCACGAATTCGAACGACAACTCGATCACGTCCACGGGAAAAAGCATGTACGGTGACTTTGGGTGGCTTGCCTCCATATTTCACAGCGTTGTCCAGAAGGTTGCCAAAGATCATTTCCAAAAGTAGTCGACGGGAAGTCAGAGCAAGAGGGGCCACTTCGAAACGGAAGATATCAGAGAATTCCAGTTTGTGATGAAGGCAGGCGGTTTCGGCACACTGCCGCAGGAGATCTTCCAAATGGATCGATTCAGGTTCGGTCTGGTGTCCGATTGCATCAAGCCGGCCCACTTCCAGAAGCTGATTGATCAGGCGGTCAAGTCGTCCGAGTTCCGAATTCATGGTCTCATAGAATTCTTTTCGGTCGGCAGCTTCCGGTTCACGCAGCAGCAGAGTATCCAGATAAAGTCGCAGAGCGGCGATTGGAGTCTTCAGCTCATGAGTGACGCTGTCCACGAAGTTCGACTGACGACGGTTCAGCTGAATTTCTTTGATTGTCAGGAACGAGTAGAACGAAATTCCGAAAAGGCTGATTGCCAGAGCAATGGAGCCCAGGATCAAGGCCAGCCAGGAACTTTGCCGCGCCAGTTGATAAATCAGGACGGCCATCAAGGCGATATTGATGGTCATCAGAAGCACGCTGCTCCAGATGGGCAGGCTCAGATGACGGCGTTTTCGACGAAAATCAGCCACAAGAAGGATCCATTTGACTCGAATTCACGGGCAATTCCGCCCTTATGGTACCGTCAAAACGGTTCAAACGACAACAGGCGGCGGTTCCATGCGTGAAACGGCCAGGGTCATTCGGTAGACTCCGCACCGCCGAAGAATAATAGAAGCGCGATTTATCCAGAGCCGGGCTTCTCCCAGTCTGCCGGTCATGTTTGTCGATTTGTCTGTTTTGTCCCCTCCAGTAAGTGATCCCGGAATGTCTGTTTCTGCTGCTCCAGAGTCTGCCGAATATACTCCCAGCGCGTTGTCATGGAATGAGATGGCGGATGCTGTTCTGAATGGAGACTCGTTGAATCGTGACGACGCGATGCGGATCCTGCGAGCGGATGATGATCAGGTGCTCGCAATTCTGGACGCCGCTTACCGTGTTCGTCGCGAATACTTTGGGAAGACTGTTCAGCTTTATTATCTGAAGAATGCGAAGAGCGGTCTTTGCTCCGAAGATTGCAACTATTGCTCTCAGTCGAAAATCTCCGAAGCGCCGATTGAAAAATATGCGTTCCTGAATGCCGAGCGTTTGTTGGACGGCGCTCGAAAGGCGGCGGAGAGTAATGCTCGCACGTATTGCATTGTCGCCAGTGGTCGCGGGCCAACTGATCGCGAGGTCGATCATGTGGCCAACGTCGTGCGCCAGATCAAGGATACCTATGGACTTCATATCTGCTGCTGTCTGGGGTTGCTGAAACCAGAGCAGGCAATGACGCTCAAGGCGGCTGGTGTAGATCGAGTCAATCACAATCTGAACACCAGTGAGCGATTCCATGGAGAAATCTGTACGACTCATACTTTCAAGGATCGTCTGGAAACTCTTGATATCTGTCGAAATGCCGGTTTGGAATTGTGTGCTGGCATGATTGTGGGAATGGGCGAAGTTCATGATGATGTCGTTGATGTTGCGATGAAACTGGCCGAGTTGCAGGTGGAATCGATTCCGATCAACTTTCTGAACTCGATTGATGGAACACCATTGCAGGCCGTTCGTGAACTTGATCCACGATTTTGCCTGAAGGTTCTGGCGATGTTCCGTCTGACCAATCCAAAAGCCGAATTGCGAATTGCGGGTGGTCGAGAAGTGAACCTGCGATCTATGCAGTCGTTGGGCTTGTATCCGGCGAATTCGATGTTCGTTAGTGATTACCTGACGACTCCTGGTCAAAAGGCCGAAGACGATTTTCAAATGATTCGCGATCTGGGTTTTCAAATCACTGCGGGCGATTACGAATCGTCAAAGATGATGGAGCTCTGGAACGTGCCTCACGCGAAGAGTTGTTCGGCCGAAGCGGGACCTTCCGGGAGTTGCTGCGGTTAACGTAGGCCGATCTGTCCTCAGATCGGCGATGTATCGTGTGGCTGAATGATGCCGGTCACGATTTTCCCCGGCGTTTGGATTGCTGCGATCCGTTTTGAAAACCAGGTGGCCTTGGCGGAAGTGGCTGCACACATTGTCGATCTGAGACAGATCGACGTACGTAGGCCGATCTGTCCTCAGATCGGCGATGTATCGTGTGGCTGAATGATGCTGGTCACGATTTTCCCCGGCGTTTGGATTGCTGCGATCCGTTGTGAAAACCAGGTGGCCTTGGCGGAAGTGGTTGCACACATTGTCGATCTGAGACAGATCGACCTACAGGATTTCAAAAAGCGTCTGGATTCGTAGCACCGCGCCATTGTCGGGGTAGGTGTGGAACGAATGGACGACCAATCCCTCCGGCAGCAGGTCGCTCATCAGATAACTCAGGCAGTTGGGACTGCTGGGGCTGGAGCCGGGAAGTGACGTTGTCAGAATAGCTTTGCGGGCATCCGCTTCCATTTCGCGATGGACTTGCAGATAGACATCCGCGGGGACCGCATCCAGTTGATAGCTGCAATGGTATCGCAGGCCGAGGCTGTCAAACATATGAGTTCGATAGCCGATCAATCGACGATCTACCATTCTTCCCTGTGACGGCAGTGGAGAAAACTTGCTGGTGGCCACTTCTGTAATGATTCGTTCCTTCGTGCGAAATTCCAGAGCATGACCATTGCGACTAATTCTCAGGACCGCTTGATTGCGGCCAACGGAAATTGTCTTTTCGCAGAGCGTCTCAATAAGTTCCGGATGCACCGAGCGTTCAAACACTCGCAGCACCATATCGGCAACATCCGGACGCAGATAACCGACGGCCATGGAAAAGACTCATTCGATTCAAGATCAAGATCAGAAACATGCAGATGACCTTCAGGCCAACTCAGGCAGGCTTGATTATAGAAGGCATGTGATGGTCGCGGAAACAAAAGAATGGCTGTTTGCCAGGCTTGCAGGAAATCTGACAAAGATCCAAATGGTTGGGGAAAAAGCCTTTACTCCAGCTTGATCTTCAAACCCATCTCTTCCTTCATGAAGAGCAGAGCTTCAGCATTGCCTCTGGCGTCGTCGACAGGATGATGAGTGTGAGCGGTCTTGCGCAGATGCTTGAAGCTGGCAAACGTATCTTTCGTCAGACCTTTGTAAAGTGAACCCAGATTAGTCGAACTGAATCCGAACGGATTGCTTCCGAGGAAGTGATGAAAGTACCAGTTGATAAATTGCCAGTCGAATCCATTGTTATCAGAAACGAACATGCAGCGACCTTGACATGTTTGAGCAAGCCAGTCGCGGAAACTACGCATCACCTCTGAAGGCTCGTCAAATGACAGCGTTTCCTCGCGACGGAATCCACTCACGGCAAGTGCCTCCGGGACGTACTTCTCTGAGATGGGTTTTAGTTGACCGTAGAAGGTTCTGTCGAGCGATGGTTCAACGACAATTGCCCCGAAGCTGATCATGGAATAGTCGCCCGGAATAGGACCATCTGCTTCGACATCGACGATGATAAAAGTCATGAAAATTCTCTGAGTAAAACATGGAATGTCTGTTCAGACTGGTGAAATTGCTGATTCGGGTTTATGCGTAAATTGACGTCTACTGCCATAAGGACATCCCCGCATTTGAATGTGTCACGTTCAATTTTTTAAACAAATGACGACATCTGAACTCAGCGTGTTCTAGCGTAACTTGTGCGCTCAGGCATCCGTTGCCGGAGCTGTTGTGTTTGTTAATGCAAGACTGAGTCGGGCTTGATGTCTATTCGTCGTCAAATGGCACTGCTGCTGATCGCGCTGTCGACGGTCTTCGTTATGACGACGTGGATGATGCAGGCATTCGTGACGGCACCTGCGTTTGAGGACCTCGAACAGCAAACCGGAATTCGGAATCTCGGTCGGTATCTCGATGCTCTGAAAAGTGACATCAACAGTGTGGATACGCTGGCCTCTGACTATGCCGCCTGGGATGACACGTGCATTTTCGTTAAAGACCGGAATGAAGCATTCCGTGAGTCCAATCTGACGGAATCGTTTCATGAAACGACAAACAACGATTTTTTTTGCATCGTAGATCCAGCCAAAAAGATCATCGAGACCAGCTGTATTGATCCTGAAACCAGAAAGCCGATTGATACGAGTGAGCTGCTGCAAACGATTGTCGAGTCGGGAAGCAGCTTGCTGGATTTTAAGAGTCTGGATGATTCTCACCAGGGATTGATCGACACCTCTCGTGGTTTAATGATGATCGCATCACGGCCGATTCTGACCTCAAAACGCGAAGGCCCGATCCGCGGTGCAGTCTTGATGGGACGGTTGTTGAGTCCTGAGAGAATCTTGAACCTTGCTCAACGAACTCGTTCCGATGTGGAAATTTTTTGTGTTGAGGGCGATTGCCTGCCAGAGGATGTTTTGAAATCTTTGCCGGAGCTCAAGACTCTCAGGCCGGGAGATGTCCTTTCCAAAACGCATGATGACGAAACGTCGCAGGTCGTCTTTCTGATGAACGACGTGTTCGGGAATCCTCAGATCCTGGTAAGGCTCCTGAATCCCCGAACTATTTCTCAACAGGGAAGAAAGGCTGCGAATGCAGCCATGACCTGCAGTCTGATCGGTGTTCTCTCCATGATTCTGGGCACAGGATTGGCGTTGAGGCTTCGCGTCGTCGAACCACTCCAGAAAATGGCGGCCCATGCGTCGCGCGTTGGTGACACGAATGATCTTGAAGCAAGGCTAAATAGTAGTCGTGAGGATGAGATCGGTGTTCTCGCTCGCAGCTTTGACCGCATGGTCGAACAGCTGGCGGACTCACGGGAAAAGCTCCAGAATGCTGCTCATCGTGCAGGGATGGCGGAAATTGCATCAGAGGTTTTGCATAACATTGGTAACGCAGTCAACACTGCGAACTGTTGTGCGGAGCTGGTTGAAGATCGGCTCAACAGTTCCCGGCTTTCCGGGTTGGAAATGGCGACGCTGATGCTGACGGAGCAGGCGCCGAGGGCGGCTCAGTTCTTCAGCCAGGATGCTCGAGGTCCAAAGCTGATCCTTTACCTGACTTCTCTCAATGATAATCTTCAGCGTGAGCGATGCGAGAACCTTGAAGAGGTGCACCGGCTTCGCGCGACGATCAATCATATCCGAGATACGATTGCATCCCAGCAGAGTCATGCTCGCCAGTCAGATTTTCGTCAGCGAGTGAATTTGTCTGAACTGCTTCAGGAAACCCTGCTGGTCAACGCTCCGCTTCGACAGAAGACGGGGGTTCAGGTTGAAATCAGTTCATCCTTTCCGCCGGATGTAGACGTCTTCGTGAATCGCAGCCGGATCTCGCAGGTGCTGGTGAACCTTCAGAAGAACGCATTGCTTTCGATGCAGTCCGTTCCTGACCGAGAACATGTTTTGACGATTGCTGTCGACGTCATCAACAGCGATACACTCGAGATTGAAATTCGTGATACAGGGATTGGATTTACATCCGAGGTTCGCGATCGACTCTTCTCGCAGGGTTTTACGACACGGAAGAGCGGGTCGGGGCTTGGCTTGCACTATTGCATCAATGTTCTTCGGGAGATGGGCGGTGACATCTCCGCATTTAGCGATGGCCCGGGCCTCGGCGCTTCTTTTCGAATCACAGTTCCACGTGCGATCCGGGAGCTGCGGGGTTCATCAGTGGCGGCCCCATTGCAGACAGCATCTGTGGCGTTCGACATGAATGCTGAATCTGCAGACGAATCGTGTAGAAAAGAGGAACAGTACGTATGAGTCATTTACTGCATACCACGAACATTGCCAACCTTCACCGAATTCTGGTGGTGGATGACAATGCTTCGATCCACCAGGACTTCCGAAGACTTCTTCAATCCACCGAAGATGCCGATCTGGATTTTGCCGAACGCGATTTATTCGGCACTTCGGGTGGCCCGCTTTCGGATCGCGAATCAGACGTGGAACGATACGAAATTGATTCAGCTTACCAGGGAGCCGACGCTCTGGATCTGGTCAAAGCGTCCGTGGAAGAAGGTCGTCCGTATCGTCTTGCTTTTGTGGATATTCGGATGCCACCGGGCTGGGACGGCGTTCAGACGATCGAACAACTCTGGAATGTTGACCCTCAACTGGAAGTCGTGATCTGCACAGCCTACTCTGATTATTCATGGCGTCAGATTGTAACCCGTCTTGGAAAGACGGATCAGTTTCTGGTGCTGAAGAAGCCGTTTGATGCCATTGAAATTCGACAATTGGCCAGGTCACTGACGACCAAAAGCGAGCTGCGAGATGTTCAGCGGCGGCATATGGAAAAGCTGGCGGTTGTTGTTGAAGAACGAACTCGCGCCACTGCTGCAGCGGAAAACGCCAGTCGAGCAAAGAGCAATTTTCTGGCCAATATGAGTCATGAGATTCGCACGCCACTTAACGGCGTGACTGGAATGCTGGAGCTGCTGTCAACAACATCGCTGGATGAACAGCAGGCTCGATATGTCAGGGGTGCGCAGTCGTCCGCCGATTGTTTGCTGAGCCTCATCAATGGCATACTTGATTTCTCCAAAATTGAACAGGGAATGCTGGAACTTGATACCGCCGATTTTGACCTGCATCTGCTTTTGAACGACGTCACAGAGATGATGAATCCGGCGGCTCAAAAGAATGGGCTTGCTTTGACCACTCAACTTTCAGACAACCTTCCGCAATGGGTTTGTGGAGATCGAGGTCGTCTTCGTCAGATTCTGCTCAATCTGGTCAGTAACGCGGTCAAGTTTACCGAAGAGGGGCGAGTCACCGTTGAGGCGACTCTTGAAGAGTGTGACTCCGAATTTATGACTGTTCGGATTGCCGTATCGGATACAGGTATCGGTATCCCGGTTGATCGACGGCATCGACTGTTCAAATTGTTCTCACAAGTAGACAGCAGTACGACTCGACGGTTCGGCGGTACGGGACTTGGGCTGGCGTTGTGCAAGCGTCTGGCTGAACTGTGTGGTGGCGAAATCGGCGTTGAGAGCGAATCTGATAAGGGTTCAACATTTTGGTTCACCGCGTGTTTGCAGAGACCTGTTGAAGATCACCAAACCGAGCTCGCCAGTATTCAGGCTGGTCTGGACGCTGTCGTTCCCGCTGAGCCGACAACCATTCCTGCAGAGATTGCTCGGAACTTCCGTGTCCTCGTGGCGGAAGACTATGAAATCAATCAGTTGGTGGTGAAGGAGTTTCTGCGAAGGTTTGGTCTTGAATGCGACGTTGTTGGCGATGGTCAGGCGGCATTGCAGAAAGTTCTCACGGGCGAATTTGATCTTGTCCTGCTGGACTGCCAGATGCCGCTGATGGATGGACTGCAGGTCGCACGACAGGTCAGGATCATCGAAGGATCCGAAAGCGGTCTCGCGAAGAATGGCAAGCGGATTCCTCTGATTGCGCTGACGGCCAATGCTATTGCGGGTGATCGTGAGGAGTGTCTTGAATCGGGGATGGATGATTATCTCACCAAACCAATTACATGCCAGACGCTGACCAGCATGCTGCTTCGCTGGCTGCCCATCCCACAGCTGCGAACAATGCCTCCGGAGATCGATGAACGGCCGCATCGACGGATCGTTGAAAGTGCCACAATATGTTCGGTGTTTGATGAAGAACAACTGCTGAGCCAATGCTTCGGAGATTCTGAGCTTGTTGTCGAACTTCTTCATATGTTTGAAGTGCGAGGAAAGCAGAGCCTTGCAGAACTGGAAGTTGCCCTGGCTGCGGGAAATCGACTTGCAGTCCATCACCTGAGTCATGGGATGAAGGGAGTCGCCGCCAATCTTTGCGCGGTTTCTCTGAGTGAATCATGTGGTGCATTGGAACGACGAACGGTTGATGAAACCATCTCACTAAGATCGATGAAAGATGAGATCGACGATTTTCGTGAAGACCTTGCTGAAAGTCTCTCGGCGGTGAATTCGCTGCGGGGGAAATTTGAATCGAAGACGATGAAACTGGCTTTAAGTGAATAGCTAATGCATTTTCCCGGAGCTTGGCTCCTGATGCTCTGACTGAATTGACTGTGCAAATTCGGAACTCGTTACCATGTCCACTGCATGTATTTCCAGCTGTGATGAATCGTTGCTTGCAACAACGTTGGGAATTAAAAACGCGGATCGACTGATGCCGTTGCCAATCGAACCTCTGAACAACCTTCACGCGGTCTCAAGTCCGTTTGGGGCGTCGCTGACGCATGGTGAGGGCTTCCATTCGCGGAAGATTCTGATTATCGACGATGAGGCAATCAATGTTCGTTTGATTCAGAAGTGCCTGCAGATTGCCGGATATAAGTTTGTGGAAACACACACCGACCCGGAGAGCGCACTCGAACGTATCGTTTCATTGCAGCCTGATCTGGTGGTTTGCGATGTCGTCATGAGCGTGTCAGGTTTGCAGATTCTGAGGCAGGTTGTGTCCAGCCCGGATCTCAGAAATATTCCGATGATCATGATCACGGCCTCAGAAGACGAGCGAGTGCGAACAGATGCACTTGAGCTCGGAGCGGCCGAACTTCTTACAAAACCGCTGCGTGCGACATCACTTTTGCCTCGCGTTCGAAATGCGCTGTTGTTGCGAGCACAGTTTGATCAGATGCTGAATCACAGGCGTGAACTGGAATCGCAGATTCAGTCTCGAACAGCCGAACTGATGTTGTCGCGACTGGAGCTTATTCATTGTCTGGCGAAGCTCGCCGAGTATCGTGACAACGAAACAGGTCATCACGTTGTGCGAGTCGGCCGTTATTCTGGCCTGCTTGCCCGGGCCCTGGGGCTCGACAAAGCCACCTGTGAGCTGATTGAGCACGCCTCGCCGCTTCATGATATCGGCAAGATCGGAATCGCCGATGAGATTCTCATGAAGCCAGGCAAGTTGACGGCGGAAGAATTTGAGATGATGCAACGCCACGTTGGCCTGGGCAAGAAGGTCTTTCAGCCGCTTAGTTTCAGTGAATCGGAACAGTTGCGTTCTCATACGATACTCGGGGAAATGATGGTCAACGTTGGATCATCACCGTTGCTTCGCATGGCTTCCGAAATCGCACTCACTCATCATGAACGCTGGGATGGAACGGGCTACCCGATCGGTTTGAAAGGTACCGACATTCCGCTGAGCGGTCGTGTTGTGGCAGTTGCTGATGTTTTCGATGCTCTCAGCAGTAAACGCTGCTACAAGCCTGCGTTTCCGATCGACAAGTGCTTCGCGATTCTCCAGGAAGAAAGCGGAACTCACTTTGATCCCGCGATTGTCGATGCCTTCCTGAGCGTTCGAGAGGAAATCGTTAAGATCCGGATTGAACTGGCAGACGTCGACTAACGCGGCAGAATCGCTGCGTCACCGTTCACGAATTTCAGGTTCGTCGGTTCTTTGGACTGAGGCGAAATTACCGCCAATCCCGCAGATGCGGCCCGAACGGCGTCATCAACAATTGCGACGTGCGCCGGAAGCCGTTAGCTTTCCGCCTGTTCCGGAGTCCGCCGCCAGACTGCTGCCTCAGCTTGTCAGTCGTTGCGCGACTCACATGCCGATGGAGTGATGGCTTCAGGCTCCGGTTTTGAACAATGGTCGCGAAGTCGCGGTCATCGATGATGTTATGTCCCCCGAACAATCAGACTGTCGGGACGATACAAAACAGGAGAGTATTCGAATGTCAGAACTGAAAGTTGTCGTTAAGGACAATGGACCATTTCTTGTGACCGGTCCGGCCACTATCACTGATGCGGCTGGCAATACGTTTAATCTCAATGGCAAAGAGACATTCGCTCTTTGCCGCTGTGGTGCCTCTGCAAATCGACCATTCTGTGACGGTGCGCATAAGACATGCGGATTTGAGTCGGCCGAGCGAGCTGTTCAGTCATAGTGAATGCGACGTCTATGCAACAGCAGGATGCCAGGACGGTTTCTTCCCCGAAGCCGTCCTGAAAATTCTGCGGCCATCCATCTGCGTTTGCAGTGTGCTCCACGATTGCAGTGTGCTCCGTCGTATCGGATAAATTCACGATGATGCCATTACGTTTCAGTCTGTCATTGCTTTTCTTTGCAGTTTGCGTTGCAACGGTTTCTGGTCAGGAAAAGGCGAAGCCTTCCGAGCCGCCGTCTGCGGAAACACTCAAGCCGCTGGTTGAAGCACGAGACCAGTTACGGACGCTGGTCGGAGAATTGCAGGCGAAGTCGGACTACCAGACTCGCAGTGGCGAAGCCTTGCTTGCTGATGTTGGTGTCTTTGAAAAAGCGGCCACATGGATGCTTCGATTTGGGGAATTCCCAAAGACTGACTATGTCAGCCAGCTGGATAATGTCCTCCAAAAAGGCATCGCTCGCGCGACTCAACTGGCGGCAGGAAGTTCAGACTGGGCGATGAAGCCTGGGATCACAGTTCGCGGCTATGTCAGCAAGGTCGACGGATCGCTTCAGCCCTATGCGCTGACACTTCCCAACGGAGTGAATCCGAACGAGGCTCGCCGCTGGCCATTGCATGTCGTGCTTCACGGACGTGCTGACCAGATGAACGAGGTGAACTTTATCTATCGTATGGACGGGAAATCTCTGAAGACAGTCCCTGGGCAGCCGGAGCAAAACTGGATCCAGCTGGATGTTTACGGACGGGGCAACAATGCGTATCGCTGGGCGGGCGAGACCGATGTTTTCGAAGCAATGGACGACGTGAAACGCCGTTTTCGCATCGATGAAGATCGGATCATGCTTCACGGTTTTTCCATGGGTGGCGCTGGCGCGTGGCATTTGGGAATGCAGCATCCTGGCGTCTGGTCTTCTGTTGGTCCCGGCGCTGGATTCGTGGATTTCTATCGTTATCAGAACAAGGATCCCGAAAATCCTGAGCAGCGACTTCCGGAACCCCAGCACACGACGCTGGGAATCTATGACACAATCAACTACGCGATGAATGCCTTCAACGTTCCTGTCTGCACCTATGGTGGTGAAAATGATCCGCAGTTGCTCGCCAGTACGTCCATGGTCGAAGCGGCGGAACTTGTGGACGTGCCGATCAAAATGATCATTGGTCCGAAGATGGGACATGCGTTTGATCCGGAGAGTCAAAAGCAGTTCATGGCGTTCCATCTGGAACAGTCTGCCAAAGGGCGCCCTCGATTCGGCCAGCGAAAGGAAATTCGATTTACAACTCGCACACTGCGATTCAACAAATGCGACTGGTTGTCGATTGAAGAAGTCGAAACGGTTTACCAGCCGAGCACCGTGGATGCCGTGGTTAACGAATCGGGCGACGTCGAAATTGCTACCAGCAATGTTGCAGCCTTGAAGATATCACGCGATGTGGGAACCGATGCCATCATTGACGGCACTATTCTTGAGTGCCGAGGAGCAGCGGATGGTTTGCTTCCCGATGTGATTTACGTCAGGAATGGCGAAAACTGGGAGGTACTTGACTACGACGAATCTCGAGGATTTTCAGACAATCCCGAGCTTCATAAGCGATCGGGACTGCAGGGCCCGATTGATGACGCATTCATGAGCTCGTTTGTCTGTGTGCGTGGAACGGGAACACCGTGGAATTCAATAGTCGACAATTGGTCGACGTGGACGCTCGATCGATTCACGACTGAGTTCGCACAATGGATGCGTGGTGACGTGCGAATCATCGATGATGTGGCTCTGAACGAAGAAACAATTGCTGCCAATCATCTGGTACTCTTTGGAGATCCAGGCTCAAACGCAGTGCTGAAGAAAATTCTGGAACGGCTGCCGATCGAATGGACAAATGACAAAATTCGAATTGGTGAACGTGAATGGTCGGCCAGTGACCACGGCGTGAACCTGATTTTTCCGAATCCGCTCAACCCATCGAAGTACGTCGTCCTGAATTCCGGCCACACGTTCCACGAAAAGGACTTCCGGAACTCCAACGCCTATTTGTTTCCGCGACTTGGCGACATCGCGGTCCAGCGGATTTCAATGGACGGAAATGGGGATCTGGTTGAACAGGTTGTTTGGTCCGACGTTTTCAACTCATACTGGAAGTTGGCTCCTCGGTAAGACAACAGGGCGGCCGTGGCGGTTTTTTTGAGAGACGGCTACGTCCGCAGTGATGATCCTCAAAGAGGTGCCACTCCGTAGTACCAATACCAGTCCTGAAAATTGATGACTGGCAAAGTCGGGAGAGAGGGTGGCAGATAAACGAAAGGGTTTTCTGTCGGCGGCGAAGTCACATTGGGAGGAGGTGATGTGGTGGATGTCGAATAGGTCAGATACTCATCTATGCCGGGCGTTGGCGGCAGTGTGGTCAGCGGGTTCGTTCCGATTGGTCCAACAGGATCGGAGATCACTGAACCAAGCAAACGGTAGCTGATTGGCTTCAGCGGCACAGAAGATTTTGATACCGCATTAATGCGGACAAAGTACCGTCCAGGAAGCAGTAACAGGCTTGTCGATGTCCGGGTCGCGTCGTCGAAATTGACGATCCGATGGACTTCCTTCCCACGTGAATTGTAAATGGTCACCTGCGTTGCAGCCACATTCGTGGAGTTTATGCCGCTTGTCTTGAGTGCAAAATTGAACATGGCTGTTCGCTTCAGGGTCATTTGATGAAACAGCCGCGACGACGATGACTTCAGAGATCCCTGCAGCATCGTCAATTGAGTCTCTGCTGCTGTTGAGAACCTTGCTTTGACTGAGTAATTGCCAGTTCGAAATGCCTTACGACCCGACTCTGCCTGGACCCTTAAATAGTAGCTTTTGTTGGCTTCAATATTTCCAATCTGCACCGTAACCGTGCCGCTGACATTCTTCAGGGTCACGGGGTTCAGCCGTTGGCGCTGATTATTGTAGAGAGTCAGGGATGAAAGCAGTTTGCCAACGTCGGCGGCATCGACGGTAACTGAGAGAACCGTGTCTGCAGTAACGACTGCCGGGCTTTTCAGTGTATAAAAATCGACATCGGTCTGATCTGAAATTGTACCGAAGTACTCGAATCTTGAAGTATCCGTAAAGCCAGGGACTTCGTCCAGACGTGCAGCGGTTGCCAGTGTGTCGTCAGTGTGCAGGTCGTTAAAGAACTGGGTCACCAGTCCCGTTTGAAACAAACGTGCAAGCGAACTCTGTCTGAGGAAATCATAGTTCTTTGCGAGGACCTCATTCACGCGAGTTGAACTCACGGTATTGATTCCAGTGAAGGTTGTTACCAGTGCGTAGCGGCCGACTGGGAATGCGTTCGTGTTACTCGCTGTCGACACGCGTACATAGACAGTACGGTCCAGTTTTGGCAGTGTAATTGAAAGAGTCTGAGCAGAGGTCGTGGCAGTAACACTCTTCAGCACTTTGCCGGTTCGATCGAGAATCTGCAGCCTGGCCTGAAGAAAGCTCAACCCCTGGGCTCGCAGGCTGACCGTTACTGGCCCCTGGTAAAGATCGACCTTATCGAGGGAGAAGAAATCGACATCGGACGCTCTGGAAATATCGCCGTAATTCAGGAGTGGGACACGTCCGTCGTAACTACCATCGCGCAGGCGTGTGGCGGACTTCAAAGTGTCGTTTGGCTTGCTGATCTCGTTGCGGTCAATGCGGGTACCATGCAGAGCACGCAGCGCGGCAATGTCTGCGGGTCTGGGATTCGGTACCGTTAAAGGGGAATTGCGAGGGAACATTGGCGACGTGGGATCCGTGCTGTGTTCAAGACCCAGGACGTGTCCGATCTCCTGCAATGCGACTGCCTTGAACTGGGCCACGCTGACGGGCTCGAAATTGCTGTTGAACAGAATATCGCCAGCCCATGTGCCAGCAGCTCCGCCGGTATGAGGAATTGAAACGGCCAGTACGTCATTCGACATACTAACAGCACCGATGCGAATATCGCCAAATCGCTTGTCACCCTGCGTTTCTCCAGGAGTGCCAAAAGCCAGGCCGGAGTCCGGGACCAGGCCCACGTTGACATTTGCCGTTTGAGTCCAGCTTTGAAAGGCTTCCATCAGCCATCTTTGAAGCTGCGCTGATGTGCCAAGCGAAGAAAAACTCTGATGGAAAGTGTTTGGTTTTCCTGCGATAAGTGTCCCATCCGGAGCGATGCTTGCTGTCAGATGCTCGGGGTTTTCCCATGTGAGTCCGGTCAGCAGTTCACGTCGCTCCAGGGTTTCTGACACGACAAGCGAGGCTGAGCTGGTCAGGCTTTTCCCATGACGCCGACGATTCTGATCTGGACACCAGAAGGCGCGCAGGCCTTGCGCAAGCTTGTGCCAATTCTGACTGCTTAGAATGCTCATTTCGTAACCTGTTTTTCAATCAAGCCCAGGTGCCTCCCGCGAGCTTTTGTTTTCAAGATCGTTGCGAGGCAAAGTTGTGGCTAATTTTTCGTCAGCGCAGGGTTCACTGCACACTGCGGAGATCATCCCGTGTGAGGAGCGTAAAATCGACAAGAAATCGCCAATTTATCTTTTAGAAATCCGACGTACCAAAAAAGTGCGTGTTTTGAGGCTTTTGATGCAGTTTGCTGCGGAAGGTCATTCAGAAAAACAGTCAGATCAGGGGACTGGTCGGATCAAAACGCGAGCGGCTTCGAGTATCGATCGAAACTCGGGTCGTGAACTAATGGCCTTGAGATCGGGGTCTGAAATTGCAATCGACAGAAGTGAGAAATCTTCCTTAAGGCTGGTCGCCAGCAGCGTCAGGGCCATTCTGGCATCGTCGCCGTTTTGCTCGGAAGTCAGTGAAAAAATGCAGGCGGCCATATAGACAAGAAGTGGCTCGCGTGACCGCGCGAGTGCTGCTTGAGCATCCTGAATGGCCTCCGTCCGCTGACCAGCCCGAGCATGCAGGACGCCGCGGCCTCCCCAAAGGTAGGCATCTTCGGGGTGATGGATCATCGCTTCACTGAGTACGGCAATCGATTCGTCAGGCTTTTTGAGATACTCAGAAAGGACATTGGACAGATTTCGGTAAGCATCATGCGAAGTTGGGTTGATCGTTTGTGCCTGGCGAAAGTCCTCGATCGCGCGCTGAGGATGGTCCGGCAATTGTGCAATACCCCTGGCAACCCAGCTGCGATCGTCTGTCGGAATGAGTTTTAGTCCCTGTGCCTGGTCTCTTGCGGCCGCTTCCATATTCTTCAATTGGGCATGCACTGTCGCTCGGATAAACCAGATTCGTGTCTCTGGATAGCCATGCTCAATGGCGGCATCAAGATCTGGCAGAGACTCTGCTGGTTTTCCCAGCGACTGGTTCGACATCGCCCGGCTCACACGAGCCGCCTCAAATGCAGGATCCAGCTCAAGGGCTCGACTAAAATCGGCGATCGCTTCCTGATATTTTTGAACGCTGTATCGACAAACGCCGCGTTGATACCACGCCTCGCTACAAGTTGGCTGGATTGCGATGGACGAAGTCAGCAGCGCCTCGGCAAGGTTTTTGTCGCCTTGTGCTCGTTCGAGCATGCCAAGCAGCAGGGCAACGGGGAATCGATCGGGATGATCAGAACTCAGAGGCTGCAGGACACTGCGGGCTTCTGAGAAACGTCGACTGAAGACAAGCTCCAGAGCATGCAGATACTGATTTGCGGATTCAATGCTGGCCGTATTTGTTGGTTCGGGAGCTCGAGCCGAAGACTGTTCCGCATTGGTGCGATCGTCGCTCGGCTGATCGAGATGCTGAATAATGAAACTCAATTCTTCAACCTGCCGCTGGAGCGTTGCGCGGTGGGATTCAGTCAGTCTGACGCCATCCTTCAGCCGCATTGGTTTGGCTAACAGGTCACTGACAACGGGCTGAAGTGCCGTTCGAAGTAATGTCACGGTAGCCTGTTTCGGCTGGTCACCGATGGCGGCGGCGAATGCTTTTGCTTCCAGATCTGGTAATTGCGATTGAAACTCACTGAACCGTTGCCGCGCGGCCGCAGCGAGGATCGATTGTTGTCCGTTCCACCACAGGACAGACATGATTAACATCGCGATTGAACAGACGGTAACCACACTTCCGCCCGATGCGATGCGAGGATGTCGTCGAACCCACTTAATTGAACGTTCTTTCCATGAGCGATTTTCTGCATGGAGCAAGGGCTCATTTGTAAGTTGTCGATTGAGATCTTCCACCAGTTCACTGGCTGCCTGATATCGGTGGGAGACATCGGCTGCGAGGCACTTGCGGATGATGGTATCGGTGTCGATCGTCAGCCTGGGATTCAATAACCGCGGCGAAACTTGTCCCGACCATCGCTCTTCGATCATTCGTTTTCGGTCGCCCGAATTTCGTGAGAATGGCAACTGTCCAGTTAATAATTCAAACAGGATGATGCCAAGCGAGTAGATGTCAGACGTCGCGTCGACACTGCGAAATGAGTCGAGTGATGCAATTTGTTCGGGGCTCATATATGGCAGAGTTCCGCCAGCAATGACGTCGCTCGAATCAGTGTCACGAGTCTCGACAGCCAGGTTGAAGTCGAGGATCATTGGCTGCCCGTCTTCTGTGAGCAGTATGTTGGCGGGCTTCAAGTCGCGGTGCAGAATTCCTCGTTCATGTGCATGCTGAAGTCCAGCGGCCAGTTGTCGGCCGATCCAGAGGGCGGCCTGTTCCAGATCAAGCTGTTCAAGCGGCGATCGAGACTTCGATGGATTGGTTGGCGTGTCCGTCGACTGGGAATCTGAGGGCATCGAGTCCTGCAGGACGTCCAGAGAAGCCAGTGTCCTTGAGTCACAGGCCGTCACTGTACTCAACAACGCCTCACCGTTGGGCGGAGCTTCGGCGCTGCGAATGTTTCCAATGACATCCTTGAGTGTCGCAGCACCAAACCACGGCATACACAGAACCGAATGGCGGCCGTATTCGTGAACGGAATAGATCGGGACAATATTTGTATGTTGAAGCTTGGCCAGTCGCTCGGCTTCGTTCAGTCGAACAGATGACAGCTTCAGGACGACCATTCGACGAGCTAAAGATTTTTGTCGCGCCAGATAGACCCTGGAGAAAGCGCCACTTCCAAGTTCTCCGACCACAACAAAGTCCAGCAAGGTCTGTCCGACCGTCAGGTTGGCATGAACTCCCGATGTCAGCCGATCGGGCGAAAGGCTTGATTCGGAGCATGCGCTAATTGGCCATTGGCTGGTATCAATTCCATAGCGATTTGCAAATGCCGAGGAATCCAGCGGTGCTGCAGACTGAAGACGCAGTCGAAATTCTTCAAATGCCAGAGGCGCAAGCAGATCGGCTGATTCAAACAGCTCAGGAAAATCTTCACGATAGTCCTCAAGTGAAATTGACTCATGGCTGCGAAATCGCTTTTCCATGTTGATGCGGACTAGTTCCTGAAGCACTTGTGTGTAGATGGCATCCGTTCGATCAGGCAGAAAATCGCGAATCCTAACAGGGTTCTCCGACGCATGAGCGTCTTCAAAGGATTCGATAATCGCGTCCATTCCGCCAAACAATGATTCTTCGCCCCTCATTGTGTATCACCTCCGGATTTCAGGTCCCCCTGAATTTGCTGCTTCAGTAGTTCCCGAAAATTTTGAAGAGTTCGTTCAACGGTGCGATGCGAGCGATTTGTCTGCAATGCGATTTCCTCAACCTGCGCTCCTTCCATACGTTTTTTGACGATCTCTTTTTGTGTGTCATTGAGCTTTTGCAGCAGCTCATCGATTACAATTCGCAGAGTCGTCTCTGCAACCTGATCTGCCGCCTCTGGCTCAAAGGCGCCTGGGTTTCTCTCCAGTGTTGTCGTCTTCTTTGCGTCGCGTTTTGCTGCGCGGTGGAAGAGAGCGGCGTCTCGGATTTTGTTGAGTCCGATCACAAGGAACAGTTTCCAAAGTTCTTCGCCGTCGGGAACCAGGTAGTGGCCTTCCTGTGCTCGGCGAAAAAATGTTCTGAAGACAGACTGCACAATGTCTTCCGGGTCAATTCGGGTTTTCAGGTCCTGTCCGGTTTGTGCTGAAGCCAGGCCGTGCAGTCGCTTTGCGTAACGCAGGTAGAGTCGTGTCGCAGCTTCCTGCTCGCCTGTTCGAAAGCGTCTTAGCAATGAACCGTCTGATGGTTCCGGAGAAGGCGTTGTGGTCAAGCTGGTTCCATTCGAGAAGACTTGAGAGGTATGCAGATTTTGGCAAGGACCATCACGGCTTACTATGGCGAGTAGCGGAGATTTTGCTGCAGATCCGCCTCGAAAAGAAGGCTTATCTTAAACATTGTCCAGAGTTGCTGTTTCATGGGGAATCGGCGATGACCGGATGAAAAAAATACAAAAAGGCACTGGCGGATCAGCGGCGGTAATCTCGCTCTCCTTGGCAGCGGCAGTTCGACTGGAAGCTCACGGAGTTTTCAACGACGCCTTACTTTGATGGGTGATTTCAGACTAATTCGGATTCGCACTGGAGAAATTGAAATGGGAATTTTACGACGAACGGTTCTTTTCCTTGTTGTTGCCGGCGTGCTTGCATCTGCGACGGATGTCTTCGCCAAGGGCCCGCGAGTTTTGTTGCAGGCCCGATTAGTTGCAGGGCCTAATGTCCCGGCAATGGTCAAGGGGAAGGCGAAATTTGACCAGTCTTCCAGCCGAACGAACTTCTCTGTCGAGGGGGAAAATCTGCGAGGATTGGAAGGCCAGACGGCAACCATTTATGTCAACGGATCGCTGATTGGTAGCCGTCCGATTACTCTTGGCAGGGTCAAGCTGGAATTGACGAATCAGCGGGGAGGCAGCGTTCCTGCGGTTTCAAGGGGGACAAAAATCGACATCATGGTTGGCAACAACCGGATACTTTCTGGTACGTTCTGAAGAGCTCAGCGCCGATAGGGAAAAAAGTGGCGTACGTTTCGTGCCTGCGAAGTCGCGGCACCGAAAGCTTACGCCACGCGAATAACGACAGTTATTTCTACGCCGGTCCCTATGGTTACGCTCGAGTAAGCAGCGATTTTTTGGTTGAAGTATCACGAGGGGTTCAAAAGTCTACGGAAAACCGCGTTGCCAGAAGGTGTGTTGAACGCGGTGTCTTTGTCTGGTGATAGTCCAAATGGCGACGGGCAAGCGGAGGAATTCCGACGGTCCGTCGCCTTTTCGTTGGGTGATCGATAATTTTGCTGCAGACGCAATTTCACCACGTTTCTCGCAAAAGTTTGGAAAAAGATCAAGTTCCGGACAGCGGTGCAGCATTCTTCCTGGCCTGCTGTCGCAAACAGCCCTTCAGCGTGAGCTGTTGTCTGATAGCATGTGGGAAGGTTCGAGTCTCATAAATTGCAGGTCTCAAAATGAGTGAATTTACCCACTTTTCTGCTGATGGTTCCAGTCGCATGGTTGATGTGGGCGACAAGCCGGTTTCCCGGAGAATGGCTCGTGCTGGAGGGGTCGTGTTAATGCAGGCGGAGACTTTGCGGTCTCTGAAGGAGCGAAAATTTGCCAAAGGGGATGTTCTGGAAGTCGCTCGGTTAGCCGGGATTATGGCGACAAAGCGAACGGCAGACCTGATTCCCCTTTGTCATGTTTTGCCCCTTGAGAAAGTTACGGTCGATTTCGCGTTCCCCGCAGAAAATACAGTGCAGATTGAAGTTTGCGTCTCCACTGAGGCGAAAACCGGAGTGGAAATGGAAGCTCTGACTGCTGTCAGCGTTGTGTGCCTGACAATTTACGACATGTGCAAGTCGGTTGACCGCGGCATGGAAATCAACAGCATTCGTGTTTTGGAGAAGTCTGGCGGCCGTTCAGGGCATTTTCTGAGAAGTCCGCTTGATGATGTTCCGTTCTGAATAATTCTTGTTTTGAAACGAATCCGTCATGTCCGTAGTCGTGACCAATCGCGACAATCTTAAGCAGCAGATTCAGAAGCTTCTGGCTTCGGATCTTTCTGCTGTCAATTGTCTGCTGGAGCGGCAGTTTCGAAATCCCAACATGTTTGTGCAGGATGTTGCTCAGCATGTCAGTCGATTTCAGGGAAAACGAATTCGTCCGATCCTGACACTTTTGAGTGCCAGATTATTCGATCAATCCGGTTCCGCTCCGGAGAATGCTCACAAGCTTGCGGCCGTTGTGGAGATGATCCATACCGCAACACTTGTGCATGATGATGTGATCGATGATTCGGATCTTCGACGTCATGTCTCGACGGTGCATCGGCGATGGAATACTGAGACCAGCGTCTTGTTCGGTGATTATTTGCTCTCCAAGGCCTTTCACCTTGCAGCAACCACTGGGGATGCAGAAGCCTGTCGGTTGATTGGCTTTGCGACAGATCGAACCTGCGAAGGCGAACTCAATCAGATCGCTGCGAGGCTTGAGCAATCCACATCGGAGCGCGACTATTTTCGCGTCATCAGCGGAAAGACGGGGCAGTTGTTTGCCGTCAGTTGTCTCTTGGGAGCTCGGGCCGCCGGAGCATCGCACGCTCACCAGTCGCAACTGAAGCAGTTTGGCAATCGGATCGGTCTGGCGTTTCAAATCGCTGACGATGTACTGGATCTCACTGAGTCTGCGGAAAAGACCGGGAAGGATTCAGCGAACGATTTGTCGAACCATCGCATGACCCTTCCTCTTTTGAGAGCCCTGACGCTGGCTTCGGATGCGGATCGTCGGCGATTGCGAGATCTTCTGTTTTCGTCGGACCCCGGTGACCACCAGCGGTTGCGTGACGATCCATTGGTGCGACGGGGTGTCGAATCCGCGCAGGCCAGCGCGGAGCACTTTGTGGCTCGGGCAGTGCGAAGTCTGCGGACGATGCCAGATTCGGAAGTTCGACAGGCGCTTGTAGCGATCGCAAAATTTGCAATCCACCGCTCGACGTGACAGAATTATTGTCCATCGCCCTGGCAATTGATTAACCTGCGCGATGCGCAGAAAGTAGTATTGCTCTCAGCATGGCTTATTCCGGGGTCGCAGCACTCCCCCCATAGCCTCCGGCGTTCCAGTGAGATTTACAATGCCCACGTATGTTTATGGCGTCATCTTGTCCGAAGACGAGGACACGGTCGGTGAAACCTTTGAAATCGAGCAGGGCATCAAAGATGCGCCGTTGACTCACCATCCGGTCACTGGCCAGGCTGTTCGCCGAGTCATGTGCGCGCCATTTGTCGCAGGGATGTGGTCGCCCATGAAGATGAAAAAGAGCATGAGCGACAAGAACCTTGAGAAAAAGGGCTTCACGAAATACGTCAAGAATCGTGATGGGCAGTATGAACGCCGAACTGGTAAAGGCCCCGATCTTTTGTCCGGTGGCTCATCGGACGGATAAAAGTTCACTGTCGCATTGTCTGCGTCTATGTCAGGAAATCGTCTGAGGCTGGTCATCAAATGTCTAACGAGTTCTGGATGTTGCTCAAGAGCCAGCCCGGCGTTGGCATTCTGATTATTGACATTGATGGTCTTGTTCTGTTCAGCAACAAACAGGCTCAGCAGATCTACTACGGTGATAATTTCAATCCGGTCGGCAAGACAATAGAAGAGATTGAAGGAAGAGCATTTGCGGCAGAACGCATGCCTGTTATTCGGCAAGTGATCGAAACGAAACAACCGGTTCTCCTGCGTCATATCCGTGGTGGTCGCCGAACGGAGGCCATGGTCTGGCCGATGGAAGCCGTTGACGGCCGAAAGTCGCGGATCATTTCGGTGACGCGACAGGGTGTTGATATTGTTGAGCCTGGCGTGGAATATCGGATCATCGACTCAAACCTTGTTGATCTTGGGCCGCTGGATGCACTCACGCATCGTGAGCTGGAAGTTCTGGCGTTAGTTGGTCATGGCGCTCCGTTGAAAGCGATTGCGAAGGAGTTAGGAGTCGCCCAAAGAACGGTGGAGCGATACCGGTCGGATATTTCTCGCAAGCTGGGTGTGTCTTCAATCGCGGAGATTGCGAGGCTGGTGCAGCTTGCCGGGCTCGAAATTCCTCATGCGGAGATGCCACGATTGAATCGATGGCGCGGCACCGAGAATTGAAATCAGCAGTGCCTTCATGCTTTCCGCCTGCCTTGGGCGTGAAGCCGTTGCAATGGCCAGGTAGGCTTTGATGTCGGTTTGCTCCGGGGTGAGGCTGCTTCTTCCGCCGAATGGCTGCGAAAAACATTCCAATCATTAGGGTGTCTTGTCGGAAAGCCGCCATGCGGAGGGATGTCGGTGGGCAGTATGATCTCGTGTCGAGCAATTGAATACTGGTTATTGACGACGAGGCGATTATGCAAAGACTCCCGGATAGTAAAGATTTGGCTCTAGCTTCTGCTTTAGCCTGTGGGACAGGAATTGCGGTTCTGGAATCCTCTGCTCAACTATCACCGGATGAGCTTGTGCGACGACTTCGGCAAAGACAATCTCAGGCGGCTCGCATGTTGGAGTGCCTCACGGAACGTGAGCGCCAAATCATGGAGATGGTAACCAGCGGTTTGCCAAACAAGGCTGTGGCCCGTCAGTTGGAAATCAGTATCAAGACCGTCGAAAAACATCGCAGCAATGTTATGCGGAAACTGCGGATCAACACGATGTGTGATCTGCTGCGGTTTTGGTTCACACTGACCTGGGACGATGCGCTGGCAGCTGGCTAGACCTCAAACAAGCGAACATTTTTGCGGTTTAGAAAATTATGTCTGCGCGTAGTTCGTCGCTCGCTCTTTAGCGCGGCGCGTGGATCGAGTTGTTTGTGAGGCATTGGTCGCTGTTTCTGTCGTTGGATTTCTGTTTG
>JBGSVD010000185.1:0-7979 GCA_041753135.1 Planctomycetaceae bacterium | reverse complement strand
CACGGCGATCCTGATCGGCCGGTACATCCACATCACCTTCCAGCAGCAGACGAACTTTCATCTGCTTACCGGTACGAGGCTGAGTTACTTCGCCACCCGCCTTAACGAATATCATTTCGTCGTCAGGCAGACCGGTTTCCTTTCGACCGACTCGCGTGAAGGCAGCGGCGGTACCGTAGTAGTCGTCCTGAGTCCACTTTTCGAACGGATGATTGTGGCACTTCGCACACTGAATGCGGATGCCCAGAAACAGCTGAGCCGTTGTTTCGGTTGCATCGATCTCGTCTCGGCTGGCTTTCCAGTAAGCGGCCGCAGCGTTTTGCTGAGTACTCCCGGTGGCGGTCAGAAGCTCGCGAGCAAATTGGTCCAGCGGAACATCGTTCCTGACGACGTCAAACAGCCACCGACGAAACTTGTGAACGCCTGATTTCGTCATCTTCTTGCTGTTGCTGCGAAGCAGGTCAGACCACTTCATCGACCAGAAGCGAGCGTAATCGTCGGTTTCCAGCAGGCGATCGATGACAGCCGCACGTTTGGTCGGAGACTGATCCGCGATGAACTGTTGAGTTTCCTCAAGGCTGGGCAATCGACCAGTCAAATCCAACGTCGCACGACGAAGGAAGTCGGTGTCGCTGCACAGTTCAGACGGCTGAATCTGAAGCTGCTTGAGCTTTCCAAAGACAAGTTGATCGACTTTGGTTTCTTCCGGAGGATTCGGCCACTGGAAATCAGGCCGGTTCGTCAGGAACGTAATCTGAGTCGTCGAAACTTTGTCCAGATAGCGAGCCAGCACAGTCACTTCGCCGCGACCCTGCATCGACAAAACCCCGGCGGCTGAAATCATTCCAATGCTTTCATCAGACGAATCGAACGCCGTCAGCGCGGTGATGTCTCGAACTGTGCCATCGCTGAAGTAACCGTGAACCATCAGTTGCTGGCGTTCGGCACCATCGCGAAGAACTCGTGGAGTTGGCAGCAGTTCGATGCGGTTCAAAGTTGGCGTGCCTTCCGCTTCGATCTTCATGCCTTCTGCAATCCATTCGCGAAGAACCACATGACTTGGATCGCCATTGTTCAAACGTCGGCCGCCGCCGTGAGCCACTTCCATCAGTGGTTTGCGAAGGAGAAGACTTTCGTCCGGCTTCAGGATGTTCGAGCGTCGATTGAAAAATTCGCCTCGCAAGGTGACCAGGTCAACCGCCGGATCGTAGCCTCGCAGCGACAATCGGAACCCGCCTTTGCCCGATGGCGATCCGTGACAAGCTCCCATGTTGCAGCTGGATTTGGTCAAAGCCGCAAGAACTTCCGTGTGGAACGGAATTGGTGCGGCGACTTCAAACTGAGTCACCGTGACTTTGGCAGAAGCCGTCTGACCGGCTCGCGTGGCATGAACGGTTGTCGTGCCGTTCCCCTTCGCTTTGACGATCCCGTTTTCGATCACGGCGATCGCAGGATCATCCGTCTTGTATTCGACAAGATTCGTCGCATCATGAATCGTCGCGGCCTCTGAATTGGCCGTCACGACCAGTTGCTGCACACCCCGCGGACCGATCAAAGCGATCTCCGCCGGCTGGATCTGCAACGAAGTCGTCGGCAATTCAGCACCAACGCCCACGGAGGACACACCAAGTAACGCAATGACGCAAATTGATCGCAACATGATGATCACCTTAAAAGGTTAGTTTTCGGTTTTCAGTTTTCGGTTTTCAGAAAACGCATTGGAAGATTGCTGTTTCCGAAAACCTCAAACCGTAATCCGAAAACCCTCTACTTCGCCTTCACTTCCACCACAATCGGTGGCACCGGATGAACCGGTTCGACGTTATCTTTCTTCGCTTTGCCCTGAAGGAACAACGTGAACGGCCCGACAGTCGCATCAGCCGCCGCGTTGATCGTCACGGCAAGTTCACCAGCCGCCATGGAGCCAGCCGTCACAGTGATTCCCGGAGGAAGCTGGTCAGCCGGAGTTGCCAGAGCGATCTCAATCGGCATCGTCCAGTCCGCCGCACGAGTCGACTTCAGGTTGACGGTGGCCGACATTCCCTGAGTCACGGTGATCGTCGGCTGATCCACAGTCAACGAAAACTGAGCAGCCGGAGCGACTGCGGTAAACAAGTCATTTCGAAGTCGCGCGCTGCGGAACGGTTCGTTGTCGTTTTTCTTCGGCGCGGGCGGAGCGACCTGGGGAAACGAGTGGCGAATCATCGATCCATCATTGAAGGCAAACAGAAAGCTGACGAAGCTGGCGTCGTTGTCGGAACTGGCGGCTGCTGGATCAGCCGCGGTGATCGTGACCGGAACGATGCTTTGCTTCGCCCCAATTGTAAACGGGTTCATTGTCAACGCGGCGGGAAGATTGACAGGTTGAACATGGATAATTCCGTCGTAATTGATTCGCTGAACATTCAGTACCAGCGACGCACTTCCACCTCGAGGAACATTCAGGCGATCGGTCGGTGCCGTGATACGAACGTCCTTGCGACCAACAAACAACTCCAGACCATAATTCCAACCGGCTCCGCCGCGCCCGGCGATATCGGAGACCTTCAGGAAGTAATCCCCAGCCGCTGGAAGCTGCACCGCCAGCTCCGCATCTCGCGGCCCGGCGTCGTCATTTTCTGCCAACTTTCCACCATCCGATTTGTGCATCGCGAACATCAAATCGCAGGGGCTTCCGGTTTCTCGAGTGCGACTTGTTGCCAGGAACGCAGTCGGTTCTGTCACTGTGATCCTCAACCAGTCAACATCGCCATTGTCCTGCAGGCAGCCTGATAGAACAGTCGTTTCTGCAGAGATCGGTGTTGCCTGTTCTTGTGAGTTATTGGGTTCCGTCTCCGACTGGACAACACCATCATTCAGAACTTGTGTGGTGAAAGCACTGCCGTCGCTGTCCGCTGTTCGAATGGCCACGGGGAGCAGCAGAGTCTCAAACTGTCCTTCAGCGGCTGCGGATGTTTGTCCAAGCACATCACCAGTGGCTCCGATGATTGACACACTTTGCCCACTTTGAGCGACGTGCGGAAGCGTGGCCACTGCCGACGGAAACTTCCCAAGTCGCAGATGAAAAAAGTGACGAGCCCCACCGGAGTAGCGAACATCGCGAACTTCGATGCGGTACTCACCATCGGTCGCTGCCTGGAATTGAAGTCGAGTGTCACCTTCGGCACCAGGAACGTCATCGCGAAATGCCACTTCAGCGCCGTTGGGACCAGTGACACGAAGAACGGGGTCAAGATCAGAGCCCAGTCGTCGGGCGAAGACTTCGATGTTCACGGACTGTCCGGCCGTCAAGGCAACTCGAAAAAACTTCGACACGACCGGATTGATTTGCCCACCAAGACAGCAGGGCAGGGCGACCAGTTGTCCGGCTTTGCTGTCGGCTTCGGCGGTCACTGAGATGCCAGGCAGATCATCCACGACAACCCAGGCAGCTTCGGAACAACCATGGTTCGTGACCAGACGTGCCGGATAAATTCCAGGAATCGCATCTTCGCGAATGTCGCCTTCCAGCGGAACGGGCTGATCTTTGGTGAGATCGGTTCCCTCCTTCGGTCGGAAAGTCCCCACTGGAGTCCAAAGGCTCATCGTTCCGGCGAGCTGTTTTCCGTGAACGGTTGCAGATGCTTTTTGCCCCGGCCGCAGATTGAGCGAATCAATTCGATCAATGACCGGATCCTGCGCGCAGGCGTGCGGAAGCCAGCTGATCGCGATAACCACAAGGGTCGCGATCGACAGAAGATTGCGAAGGAAGGACGATTTTGGTGTGCAATAAACAGCCATCGGGCAGGTTTTCCGAAGAACACATGGCTGGGAGGGCGCGTAGGGAGGACTGACAGTCTAAGCATGGCAAGAGGTGTCGTCAAAGTGAAACGCGGTTTTGCTGACCGGTTGAGTGAATCCGCCTCCCGAAAAGTTGGTTCTTGAGACGGTCATCGATATACTGCGGCCCCTGAATTTCGACAAAAGCTTCCGCGACAAGCTTGGCAATTGGTAAGCTGCAAAATCCCTGTTGACGATATAACCGGATAACCGGCCCTTAAGTCAGCCATCATTTGACGACGTCAACAAGTTCGACAGGTCGTCTGCTGGCGGACAACCTGAGCACTCAACAATATTTCCGTACTTTAAAACGAGGCGCGATTTCCCAAAGCGGAGTCCGCTCGACCTGATCCCGAATCAACAAATAACCGATTCATCGGAGAATTCTCCATGTTCCTTCGACCACTCTTGATCGCCTGTTTGGCCCTATCGTCGGTCGTCATCGCCCCCAAACCGGCTTGCGCTGCGTTGCCGCCAGAAGTGCGAAAAGAGCTTTCAGATCTGATGAAGGAACTGAAAGATGTCACCGGCATGATCAAGAAGAAGGAAGTTGATCAGGCGAAGGAGATTATCAAGAAGGCCGAAGACCGCGTGAAAGAACTGGCGATCGCGGATGATGAAAAAGATCGAACCTACGCGTCCTTCAAATCGGCTCTGGAAAAAGCCAGGAACCTGATTCCGGTCAGCTTTGAGCATGAGGTCGCTCCAATCCTTAAGGCAAACTGTCTTCGTTGCCACGGCGAAAATCAGGCGGCCGCTAACCTTCGGCTTGACACTTTCAATGGCATGGTCAAAGGAGGTCGCAGCGGTGTCCCTGTTGCACCACGAGTGCCGGCACGCAGTGGACTCGTCCTTCGAATGGTGGCAGAAAATGATCAGCAGCGCATGCCCAAAGGTGGCGCAAAACTGCCGGAAGCAGAGATCATGACCATCGCGCGCTGGATTGAACAGGGAGCCAACTTTGATGGCACTGATCGAGATGCTCCGATCGGGGATTCAACCGTTGAGAAAAAAGAGCCTGTGAAAGTCGTGATGGCGGACGGTTCAGAAACGGTCTCCTTCAAGGACGATATCGCTCCATGGCTGGTCAATATTTGTATGGGCTGCCATTCCGGAAACAATCCTCGCGGCGACTATGGTTTCACTACTTTCGAACAATTGCTCCAGGGCGGCCCGACAGGGATGACGATTGTCCCGGGAAAACCCGACGAAAGTTATATTGTCGATCTGGTCTTGCGACAGAAGCCATTGAAGATGCCCGCGGGCCAGGCTCAACTCAAGCAATCTCAGGCATTGGCGCTGGAAACCTGGGTCAAAGAAGGCGCTCACTTCGATGGCCGGGATCCAAAAGCTCCTCTGCGTGACATCGTCCCGACCGAAGCGCAAATGGAAGCTGCAAAACTGGCGAGTATGTCGGACTCTGAATTTGCAGAGCGTCGGATAACCCAAGTCGCCGAATTGTGGAAGCGAGTTTCTCCGAAGACAGAAGGAACTTCTGCGACGACCGATAACTTCTACTTCTATGGAACGGCTTCCGAAGATCGCCTGAAAGAACTGGGGGAAAAAGCCGAAAGCCACCTGGCCGCGCTAACGGCCAAGTATCCACTGCCGTCTGCAGAAAAAGCGTTTCGTGGTCGCCTGGCATTGTTTGTCACAACGGATCGGTTCGACTACGAAGAATTCAACACCGTTTTAATGAATCGCAGAACTCCCAAGGCCGTTTCCGGGCACTCGGTCATCAATGCAAATTTCGAAACAGCCTATATCGCAATGCATGATGTTGGGGATACCGAATCAGCCGATTCACTTTCCGCCGAACAACTCATGAACTCTCTTATCAGTCAGACTTTTCTGACTCGCGACGGCGCCAATTTGCCAGACTGGATTAAACAGGGCTTCGGTATGATGGAGTCTGGCCTGAAAAGCGATTCCATTTATGTCAAAGCGATTCCGGGTCGAGCCGCAAAGGCAGTCGCAACAATTGACAACGTCGGCAAGCTCTTCGACGATGGCACTCTGGCGCCCGAAGAAGTTGGAGATGTTGGCTACCTGCTCGTGCAGTTCCTCTTGTCACAGGGCGGACCAAATCGCTTTCAGCAACTTGTCGGTGAACTCCGCAAAAATCCGAATGCAGGCCAAGCCGTCCAGCAAGTTTATGGCAGCCCTCCGGCTGCTCTGGGACAACTGTTTCTGCGAAGCGGCAGACGCTAATTGGCGATCACTCACGAGCGGAATGTCGTGCAGCTTCCAGGGCGAGCGGCTGGAGAAGATTTACCATTGTAGAACGATTGTCCCAATCGTTCACGAGCAGTTGAGACAACTCCTCCACAATCGGCGGGTAATCCATTTCCAGCCGCTCGCCTGAAAGCTGTTTGCCTGAAAGTCGTTTGATCGCGAAATTCTGCACGTGCTGGACGTGAAATCCTATGTCAGCAGGCGGTCGTCTGTGCCTTGGTGAAACGACTCTCTTTCCGCCAGATCTTTAAGAATCATCAGCGAATGGCGCAGGTCCGCCAGGACTCGAGGCAAGTAAAATTCCTGCGTGTGAAGCGGTTCATCCGGCATGAATCCCGGTACACCGTGAGCATACTGACTAAAATCACGCGGTGAAATAGACCAACCTTCCACGGTCGCCCAGCCGAAGACAATCGTGACCTCTCTACCGTCGCGGTGCACAGTCAGCCAGCGAGTGTACTCGTCAGAAAAATCGAACGGCAGGAACAACTGCTGGCCGTCCTTCAGTTCACTGAGCAATCGAATCCATTCATGCACGAGCTGCAAGGTCCCGGTCGCCGGACGAAATTCATGATTATCACTGTTCGGCTGCAGCCCAAGATAATAGCTTTCCCCCGCGCGGGATTCGCTGCCAACTTGTACAGTGATCTGATTGTCGGCATTTAGACTGACTGATACGGTATGCATGGAGAATTCCGGACGCTGACGTAAGAGCTTTTATCAAATTCAGAAGACCAGGGAACCCACATGGTACGCGTTTTGTGCACGGCGTTGAATGGAGAGAGTGGTCCGCACTTTAAGATGCTGGCAGATGCCGGACACGAATGTCTGGTTCCTGATCGTTCTCGCGATCTTTGGAACAACGACGTCCTGATCGATACTCTGAAAGAGTTTGATGCCGTCATCGCCGGTTCGGAACCCTATCCGCCCAACGTGATTGCTGCCATTCCGCAGGTCCGAGTCCTCGCCCGCGCCGGCGTTGGTTTTGACGCAATCAACCTGAAGGCCTGCGACGAAGCCGGGATTGTTGTGGCAACAACTCCAGGTTGTAATCACCACGCCGTGGCCGAACATGCCATCGCCATGGTGATGGCATTAGGCCGAGGATTCCCAGCACTGGATCAGGAAGTGCGCCGCGGTGAATGGAAGCGAATTCCGTACCCACGTATTTCCGAATGCACTCTGGGACTGGTTGGCTTGGGACGTATTGGCCAGGCAACAGCAACCCGAGCCATCGGTCTCGGAATGAAAGTGCTTAGCTTCGATCCTTATGCTCCCGCAGAGTTTGTGAAGAAGCACGGGATTACCATGGTCTCGCTGGAAGAATTATTCAAACAGTCGGACTTCATCTCACTGCATTCACCAGCCACGGCTGAAACAAAACACATGATCAATGAGAAGTCGATCGACCTGATGAAGCCAACCGCCGTCATCATCAACACGGCCCGCGGCCCGCTGATTGACGAACCCGCGCTGATTCGTGCTCTGCAGTCGGGAAGAATTCGAGCAGCCGGGCTCGACGTCTTTGAAACTGAACCGCTGCCTTTGAGCAGCCCACTGATCGGCATGTCCAACGTCCTGCTGGCTGGCCACGTCGCGGGGCTGGACAACGAATCGCACGATGCCACCTGGGCACTCGGTGCAGAGATTATTCTTAAACTCCATGGTGGCGAATGGCCAGCCGACTGCATTCAAAACCTGAAAGGGACCACCGGCTGGAAATGGTAGGGCCGATCGCCAGGGGCAGGGCGGGACATCAGCAGCAGCGACGAATCAACTCCGCTCGCTGCTGTTTCCGTTTCACGCGTTACGTCTCAATAAACGTAGTGGAAGTTGCCAAACTTCCGGTGTACCCGGATCTTTAGGAATAGTCCCGAAATAGTCTCCGTTCTTTGGTTGCAGCGGAAGGGCGCGAGCCCAATGGC
>JBGSVD010000184.1:0-32249 GCA_041753135.1 Planctomycetaceae bacterium | reverse complement strand
GAAAGCCTGTTCTCTCGACTCGCGAAAAACTGCGGCCTCGATCCGCCCACCGAATCACGGCTCAATACCCTGATTCCACTCCCCAAACCCGCGTAACAAAAACGACGACGATGGGGATTCACGGAGAAATGGACGGCTACTTTCCGGACAGCCTCCTAGCGGAGTGTTGATTGAGTGACCGATTGGACTTGTAGTCCCGGCTTCAGCCGGAATTCGCTGGCCGTTCAGCCCACCAGCCGCCTAAAGGCGGGACTACAAACTTGAATCAACACCCTGCATTCAATCTTTGTAGAAGACGGCGAGCCAGATTGTTGGTTCGTCGAAGGTTGTCCATTCGACTCGATGCCTTTTATGGGCGGGAATGTTCACGAAATCGCCCGGTTTGAGTTCCAGCGAATCATCGACGAATCGCAATCTTGCAGCCCCTTTCAGAACAATCACCCATTCATGCTCTTCCTGGTCGTACCAGAAGTTTTCGGGCGAAGTGTGTCCGTGCGAGGTGATTCGTTCGATGCGGACATGTTGACTTGCGGCAATGACTTCAATCAGTTCCTGAGGAATAGACGCTGGCAGATTGTTAAATAAATTGTCTGTCACAATCGGTCTCTGTGATTTCTCGAAGAATTCGGCAGGGATTTCCGGCGGCAACAACACCTTCCGGAATGTTCCGGGTCACCACGCTGCCCGCACCGATCACAGTCTTTGATCCGATGGTGATTCCTGGCAGGATGATTGCTCCACCGCCAACCCAGACATCAGAGCCGATCGTCACGGGTTTTCCAAACTCCTGAATGCGACGTGCTTGTGGATCGATGGGATGACCAGCCGCATAGATCTGAACGGCGGGGCCGAAAAAAGTAAAGTCACCGACGCGGACTTCGCAAACATCCAGGATCACACAGTTAAAGTTGAAGTAGACTCGTTCGCCGAGATAAATATTGCTTCCGTAGTCGCAAAAGAACGGCGGTTGCATCCAAACCGAATCACCGCCACTTCCCAGCAACTCTTTCAAAATGTGACGACGAGCTTCCTGTTCTCGTTCCCGCGTTGCATTGAGATCCTGACACAGATCTCGCGCACGCTCTCGGGCTGTTACCAGATCCTGATCAAGAGCATCGTAGAGTTCACCGGCCAGCATTTTTTCTTTTTCGGATTTCATCACTTGAACCTCTAACCGCACGCGTTCTGGCAATTCCTCACGACCGGGGTATGTGTCGGTATGTATCCCGGTCTGAGGCGACACAATAATACACAACCGAAGTGCGCGGCCTGGTTGTGGTCGATGGAATGCGACTCATTGTGACAGGATAACAGAAATTCGTCGGTGGCCGACAGTCGCACTGCCGGTCAGTTCCTTAAACCGTTTCACGGTGAATCGCAGGAAACACCGCGATTGCAAACAAAGGCAATGACTCGCAATTTCGTTTCCTTCTGATGCGCCCACCGGACTGGTAAAGGCGGCATTGTTTATGGCCAGTCGGATGAATACGGATTTCTCAAAACACAATGAACCTGATGTGTAAGCAGCAATGCAAGCACACCGAGTGCAGATACTCTGCTGTTTCTGCGTTTCGCTTTTCGAATCGATCTGCCAACGGTGTCCTTTGGTCGATTCCTGTGCTGATTTACAGTCCGGTCAATGGAGGAAATTCATGATAAGACAAGTGCAACACCTTGTGGCCTGTGTAATTGTTGTTTGCACCGTCACAGCCAACGCTCAGGTAGCCAACAAAATCTGGGATCGCGAAATCCTCCCCCAGCCGTTTGATAAAGAACCGTTTCAACAAATTGCCATTCCTGACTGGTTGCAGGACACGCTCGGCTGCGGCTATACGCTGTCCGTCATGAGCAGCGAACAACGCGCCGAAGCCGCTGCCCACGGCGTCACTATCAGCGAGATGGGATTCGTTGATCCGTTCTACACTTACTACGACAGCAAATTGCTGAAACGTCGGAGTCCGCACGTGCCAATCGATCGGCTCGAAAAGGACATCGCAGAATACAAGCGATTGGGAGTTCGTATTCTGGGAGTCTATCCGCCATGTCTGCAGGCCGAAGCGTATGAACTGCATCCGGACTGGCGACGCATCGCGACGAACACGACCGAGATTCCTCAGACGGACATGGTCCAGTTTCCGCATGGCGGCATGTTGTGTCTGCTCGGGCCGTATGGCGACTTCTTCATCGACGTGCTGGCAGAAATTCTGACGACGTTTCCCGCCGTTGATGCATTCAGCTTCGACGGGCTACATTATGGTGGCGTTTGCTACTGCGAACATTGTCGCAGGAATTATCGCAACGAAACCGGAGATGAAATCCCCAACACGGATCTGAACGACCTGGAGTTTCGTAAGTATCAGCACTGGGCCGATCGACGTATGGAAGATCTGGTACGTCGCATGCAAAACCGACTCAAAAGCATCAAGCCTGATGTCGCGTTGGTCACATGGACGACTAACGCCGGCCGATTCGGACACTTCCTCAGCATTCCTCGCAACATGCCATCGCGAATGAATTTGATACTCGACGCGCCGGACCAGGAATTCTGGCTCGACGAATCCAATCGCGGCACCACCATCGTGCCGGCCTTTGCCAACGCGTACATCTGGGCGTGCACGAATCATCGAGTTGCCTTCAGCGAACCGTACATTCTGAGCCACGGAAATCCGTATGGTAAAGACAGTTTTCCACCGTCGGAAATCCTGCGACGCATGTTGCTGGCGGCGACCTATGGAGCCAGTCCCAGTGTCGCTGTGACCCAGCCTGCGCACCTGCAGCAGGAATTGTATGCGTGCATGGATGAACTGCAGCGCCGCAAAGAATGGCTGACTCGCAAGCAGCCTGAACCATGGGCCGCTCTTGTCATGAGCGATAACACTCGCAACTTCTACGGACGATCGGCGGGGCAGGTTGAAGAACGATATCTTGCCAGCGTATTCGGGACATTTCGAGCTGCCGTGGAAGAACATCTGCCGCTGACCGTGATTAACGATTGGAATCTGACTACCGAAGATTTGTCGCGGTACAAAGTCCTGGTGCTTGCCAACACCGCATGTCTCGATGATCGGCAAGTGGCGGCAGTGAAGGAATTCGTCGCCAATGGCGGAGGACTCGTCGCGAGTCTCGACACGTCGCTGTTCGATGAATTCGGCACGCCTCGAAACAACTTCGCATTGGCGGACGTTTTTGGTGTCGACTACAAAGGCCTGTTGACGACGGAGGCGGATCAGAGGGGGCAGCTCGACGTGAATTTTGCTCAGGCCATCGGGCCTGACTATTGGGAGAAGCGCAAAAACGTCTTTGACTTCCGTCAGGATCCGCAGTCGTGGCTCAATCAGGGGAAAATGCGAACCTATGTGAATGATCAGCCGGTGACGTTCAAAGGTCCTGCAGTTCGTGTGGTCTCACAGTCGGCTGATCAAAATCGACTCGCCACGCTGCGAATCAAATCGTCGGCTGATGCCACGGAATTTCCGGGAGTCGTCACACGTGAGTTCGGCAAAGGTCGTGTTGTGTATTTCGCAGCCGGGCTGGACGCCGGTTATTATCTCTATTCGTATCCCTATCAGCGATTGGCTCTGAAGCACGCCATCACCTGGGCGGCCAATGAATCGCCGCCTATTCAAGTCACAGCACCGATGTGCGTCCACAGCACAATTATGCGACAGACTCTGGATCACGGCAGTCGGCTGATCGTGCATCTCTACAACGACCTGAATACGACAGCTCACCACGCATTACCGATCGACGATGTCCCACTGCGGGAAGAAACGGTTCCGATCCACAACATCCAAATCACGATCGATGTACGGTACCCAGTGAAACGCGTGCTGCAACAGCCTGATGGGATTGAGCTACCCGTCTCTCGATCGGCGAACGGCGTCACGGTCACCGTCCCCCAACTTGATATTCACACAATGGCAGTTGTGGAATTGGAGTGAGCAACAGGCCACGACCAGCGAATCTCTGTCGGTCGTCCTCGTTGAGAATACAAACGGCATTGCCAACGTTCGAGAGCTGAATTTGTGGCCTTCATCTTAAATTCAGGTTGACCGCATACAATTCGGGTTGACTGTATCGCCCGTTCCAGAGTTTTGCGGCTATTACAAAGCGACGGACTGCCTGCGCAAATTCCACAATGAGAGTCTCTTCCATGCATCCCAAACGTCTTGTTCCAATCCTGGCATTAGTTTTCGCAAGTGTCGGTACCGCGGCGATTGCACAGCCTCCAGGCGGACGTCCTGGAATGCGAAAGCATACGGCCACCCAATCCCAGCCGCTGCGATTAGTGCCGGCGACAGAAGAGCCAAAGGGCAGCAGCAAGCACAGCGATCAGACTGTCGAAGGCAAACGCGTGCTTGAAGGGAATGGTATTCCGGAACACAAGGTGGGGCAGTTTCCAAATCGAGGCAACCCTCACTCGATTGCTCAACAGCGTTATTTGTTCAAAGTGCCCGCCAGTCCTCAAGTCGCTGACCAAATCACTTCAGCCAATAATCCGCCAGGTCGCCAGGGACCACCGAATCGCCCGTTCGGAATTGCCCTGAATGGCGTCCTTCTGGATCCCGGCACAGCCGAATTCTGGATGGGCAATCGTTCGCTGAGCTGGAACTACGAAGCCCTTGGTGGAGCTGTCGGACTGGGGCTGGATGTGAACCATGCACACGTGCAGCCGGACGGTTCGTATCACTACCACGGTTTGCCAACGTTGTATCTGCAGAAGCTCGGCATGGTGGCAACTGTACATTCACCACAGCTTGGCTGGGCGGCGGATGGCTTCCCGATCTATGCGATGTACGGTTGCAGCGATGCCAAAGATCCGAAGTCGCCGATCGTCGAACTAACTTCCAGCTATCGACTCAAGTCTGGTATGCGTCCAGGCGGCGAAGAAGGACCTGGCGGCAAGTACGACGGTGCGTTTACTCGTGACTATGAATACGTTTCCGGCAGTGGAACGCTGGACGAATGCAACGGCCGAACTTGCGTGACTCCGGAATTCCCTGATGGCACTTATGCCTACTTTCTGACGAACGACTGGCCGGTCATTCCACGAAACTTTCGAGGAACCCCGATCGAACTCCGAGCTGGCGGACCTGGACCGCGTCGGTAAAATTTTCACTTGATGCCGTAACAACGAATCGAGATCCAGCATGAACGACGCTGCGCAGAGTGCCACTTCAACACCGGCCAACCGGATTAAAACATTGAGAACGACAACAGGACGCACTTCTCACCAAGTCAGTACGGTCTGAGAAGTCCGTCCTGCCATCATCAAATCCACAGATGACGGCGGAGCAGTCATGACAATGCACTGCGTCGTTCTGTTCAGACCGTCTCGGTCTTGTTCTTTTTTTCGTTCTTGGCTTTGCGTTTGTCCTTGGGACTCAGCATGCTCTTCTTTTGCTGTTCTCGCTTGTCTTTGTCTTTACTTCCTTTGTCGCCCATAACAAATTCTCCTTTGCTGAAACAAAAAATGTGAGTCTGGCATCAAAACTATTGTTCAACGGGTTTTGAACCCTTCTTGCAATTTGAATGACGGACTGGCTGCGGATGATGCGTTCGAAAATGGCATGGAGTCGCTTTGAACATCGAACGCCAGCAGTTCAGTCCATAGGTAAGCCAGCGTTGATTCCGCACCCTGGTTGCGATTAACTCCAGCAGATTCAAGTCCATCCAGGCAGCCACCTGATTCAAGGTCAGCCATGAGATAACGCAGGCTGTTTTGTCCAAGAAACCAGCCGTGCGCTTTTTGAAAGGCAACCAGGTCGATTTGATGATGCTGCAACCGCATGGCTGCACATGCCGCGGCCGCCATCGTTGAGGCTTCAACTGGCTGTTGATCATACATTTGTCTTTCTTCGTCCTGATCATTCCATCCGTCAATCCCGATTGGCCAGAACACGTCCGTTGACGTTGTGGCCTCATCCAGAAAGCGAAATGATTCCTCTGCAAGGGACAGGAATTCTTCGTCCGGCCATCGTTCGGCAGCATCGAACATTGCATGGGGAAGGACAGCATTCGCATAAGTCATGCGTGATTCAAACCACTGCCAGTTTGGATGCTGCCAATGGTGATACGCGTCGACAAGTCGCTGAACCGATTCACGAGCGGTATGTTCCACACGATTGCTGTTCGCAATGTTTGCTCGCCAAAGAATTGCCCAGGCCTGAATGACATAGGCATGAGCTCGGAGACTCGTCAGTGTTTTCAATACGGGCAACGATCGATCCATCAGTTCCCAGGCAACTTCGCGACATGCCTGTGGCAGATTGCTGGCAATGACCTGGGCCAATGCAAGCACGGCCTGCCCCTGGCTATCGCCGCTTCCGACGTCATCCTGCCATTCGCGTTGAGCGCTCATGAAATTATGGAATTCGCCAGAGGGACAATTGGCGTGACTCAGAAAACTGAGGTAACACATCACGCGTTGCAGCATGTGTTCCTCCTGGTGACTGGCATACAACTTTGCGCACAGACGCAAGGCTCGGGCGTTATCGTTCGTGGTGTAGCCGCTGTCTTTGCGCGGGACGGTATAGATCGCGTGTTGCATTAATCCGGTTGAGTCCGTCATTCGATCGAGATGATCCAGAGACCGACAACTGCATGCGTGCATCATATTCCTTTGATGGCTTCTGAATGAAGATGTCCGCGATTCGATGCGGAGACCCTTCAGCGCGCGAACCGGTCACATTCACGCATCGGCAAGTAACTCCGCAGCATTGTCCGCCGTGATAGCAATGAGCCCCTCAAAAGCGGTTTTCGAGCCTCGGCCCGCAGATCCGGGGCGGTCCGGAGACTCAATATGAGCGGCGTTTGGAATCCACTCTATTGTGGAGTACAGAGTCACTGTACAACTGAGGGCGAAATTAGATATCGCAATTCGTTCAATTGGATCGTGATAGTTGTAATCAACGCCAATCAGCAGCAAATTGGCTCATCCTTTGGCTCGCGATATTTCCATGAAGACCACGGGCATTGCCTCGACGTCTTCTTAATGCCGGAGCAAAACCGTAACAAAAGATGTCGACGTTCGACCCCCGCGGACTGGCACGGGTCAAAGCCTGCCCCGCTCTGCGGTTGCCGAATTCGTGGAAATATTATTCTCACGCCGGACGAAGGAATGCGACGACTCGATCAGGGGTTCAACGCAGGTGGCAATGTGATTTCTTTGCCGGATTCGAGCTGATAGGCGAACTTTCCGAACTTCCTTTTTGCCATCCATTCAGTCATTGTTCTGGCTCCGGCGTCCACATCACCGCTTGGTTTCCAATTGAAGAAGCAGCGTTTCCCGTCGCAATGGAACGACAGATCGCCTGCGGCGAATCCCTGTTTCTCGATGAAGTCTCTGGCCTCCTGGACGGCAGTCTTCGCTTCCTCTTCGCTGGGAGCTTCACCGATGACGGTGACTGATGTTGGCAGGTCTGATTTCTTTTTATCAAAAGGAAGTGTGTCGGGTTTCACGCGGACATTTGTGGTAACTTTGAATGGGACGGGGCCACCAATATCGTAAGTCAGTTCCACAAAATACGCGGTCCAGCCCTGCTTTGGGTCTTCAACGTTGCCAACATAGGTGCCGCTGTCATTGAGCTGCAGTGGCGTACTCGTATATTTGGCACCAAGTGTTTCAAGTCGAAAGTCACGAGCTTCCGGATTGGTGGCCTGCCAAAGCCGAACTTCTTTAGGAGTCGTGGCTGTCATCACACGCAATGAACCATCGTCTCCCTGAGTCCACAGGTACTGTGGTGGTTTTCGGTCGGCAAGTATCATGGAGTAAAATGCAATCAGGCTTTCCATGGCATCGGTTCCGTCCAGGCCATGGTCCCCGTTAGGAACGTATCTCAGATACTTCTCGCCGCGAAGTTCATCCCAGTAGAACTTCGACGAGTCTGGCAGAAAGAACTGATCACCCGCCGCATTGAGCACGAATTTTGGCATCGTCAATCGATGGCGGTAATACCAGGGGTCAACCAGACGATACAACTCTGCGACTCGTGGGTGATCCATTCTCTGCATGAGTTGGTGTGTTACATAGTCACCGACAGAAGGAGCCCAAAAACCGTACGCATCAAAATGGTGTTCCATTGAGGTTTTGGTGTTCAATACGTCGATTACAATTGGCACGATAGCGATTACGCGTTTGTCCAGAGCACCAGTCAGCCATGTCGTCCAGCCCCGCTTGGAGCCACCCGCAACAACAAACCGTTCGACCTTCTGCCCGCCACCTGCTTCAGCGGCCATGACGGCGGTGATCGTATCCATCGCTCGCACGGCGCTTTTGATCATTGCATTTCGTGCGGGCCATGATGGGTCACCTGTTTTGATAAACTGATCCCATGTGTAACCAATCAGATCGTCTTCAAAGCGAGGTTTACCGTCGTTGTGAAAGATGAGTGGCTGGTTAGGAATCATTTTGAGTTCCGCCACGCAGCTGCCGGTAGCCTGAGCGATCTTCATGATTCGTTCGTTCGGTTCTTCGGGCGGGCTACCACCGTTGCGACCACCGCCGATAAACAGCATTCCAACATCCGATGTAATTTTTTCAGGAAACGCGAGTGTGATCCAATGTTGCCATTCCGGTCGGTCAACCTCATCTTTCGTCCGCCACGTCTGAGAAACCATGTCGACGACGACCGTTTTCAGGCCACCGACAGATTTTGAGCTGACGATTTTCCATGAATAGCTTGGATCAGGCTTCTGGATATAATCGTCAAGTGGGGTCCGAAGTGGAAGGCGTTCGTCCGACGCGATGGATTTGCTGCTGATCATCAGTATGGCGATCAGGGCGAGCTTGCGTAGAATCGTGGTGCTCATTTGGTTCAGTCCATGTTTCGATCTGTGCGCGATGCGTTTTGCAATTCTGATAGGTGGGGATTATGCAGACCATCCGACCGACTTGAAAGTCTGTCGCAGCACAATGGCTGATTCTTGCTCGGATCATTTCATCGAGGATCTGTCCGCTAACAACAATACGATGGACAACGTGTTTTGGTAATGAACAACTACTTTGTGGGCTCAATTCATGATTCAATCTCGATTCTTTCTCACGCTCTTTTCCGCAATGGCATGCGTCACTCTCTGTGAACAATCAGTCACAGCGAATGTGTGCTCAATTCAAAAGCTCAAGGTTTTTATTTTGGCTGGCCAGTCCAATATGCAGGGGCATGGCGTTGTGGATCTTGATGATCCACGAGACTACAACGGAGGCAAGGGGACTCTGATCTGGTCGATGAAGCATTCGGCAAGCAAAGATCAAATGCGACATCTGCGTGATCAGAACGGTGTGTGGGTGACACGCGATGATGTTGTTGTGCGGTATCAGACAGAGGGAACACTCAAGCGGTCAGGCCTGACTATTGGGCTCAGCGGGTACGAAGGGAAGCACCACATCGGTCTTGAACTGCAGTTTGGTCACATTGTGGGTGATTATTTTGACGAACCCGTGCTGTTGATCAAAACCGCGTGGGGTGGAAAGAGCTTGTATAAGGACTTTCGTCCACCGAGTGCCGAAGGTGACACGGGAGAATACTACACTCTGATGATCAAAGAAGTTCACGAAGCGCTCGCTGCGATCGATACAGATTTTCCGCAACTGCGTGCAGGCGGCGTGGAGTCGTATGAAATCGCCGGCTTTGTCTGGATGCAGGGCTGGAATGACATGATTGATGAGGAGGCTCGAAAAGAATATGCCGACAACCTGGTTCATCTGGCCTCAGATGTTCGAAAGGAATTCAAAACGCCGGAACTGCCATTTATTGTTGGGGAACTTGGCAACGGCGGCGAGGCTAAATCAGGTACTCCGATGCAACAGTTCCGTGACGCTCAGCAGTCTGGCACACAACGTATTTCCAATGCGAAGCTTGTTGTGACTCACACTTTCGCGCGACCAGCGGAAATGTCTCCCAATGTCGGGCATGGGCATCACTGGTATGGAAATGCGGAGAGCTATTTTCTGATCGGTGACGCACTTGGGCGAGCGATGATTGAGTTAAACTCGAAATAGTTTTCCCGTTCCGAGAACAATACTCCCAGCAGGCAGTTCCCGAAAAATGAGGGCAACTTGTCAGACCCTACGTCTTGAGAAAATGGCCCGGCATCATCGTGTAGGTACGACAGTTATTTCGACGCCTGTCCTAAACATGACTGCTATTGGCCAAACGCCCGCCAGGCGTATCGGATTGAACAGATCCAAAAGAACGACTCACTGACTTACCCGAGAATTTATCACGGAAGACTCGAAATACAGAGCCTCGCGATGCACACTTCCGCCCGCGTCTGCAGTCAGTTTGAGTGGTCTACCGTGAGTTTCTAATGGCCGAGATGATACCGGAAAAGATTCCGTCCAAGGCGAGCAAGGGAGAGCAGCGTCTCTTCGGTATTCTGTCGCAATTGCCCGACGACTGCATAGTGTACTACGAAGCCCTGGTGAATCGACGGAACCCGGACTTCATTGTGATCATCCCGCAGTACGGCGTGCTGATCATTGAGGTGAAAGGCTGGTACGCGGCAGAGATCACAAAAGCCAACGGACATGAAGTGACTGTTCGGGGCCGCGATGGAAGTGAAACGCCACACAAGCATCCGAATATCCAGGCCAGAGACTACAAGTTTGGGTTGATGGATTATTGTCGCATGCATCGGCGGGTTGCGGGTGAACTGTTTGAGGATTTAACGAACCGATTCTGTTTCCCGTTCTGCCACATGACGGTACTCTCCAACATCAGCGACCAGAAGCTTACGGAGGCGGAATGGAAAGCAGTCTTCCCGTTGGAGTTCTGTATCAGCAAAGACAAACTGTTGCGATGGGAGGTTCTTTCGTGTGCGAGCGAAATTCAGAATGCGCTCTTTCCTTTCTTTCATCCCTTCTGGAATTTTCCGCGGCTGAACTCCGACCAGGTCCTTCGACTGCGGACGATCATTCATCCGGAAATTCTGATTCACATGTCGCAGTCTGAATCACCCGACGGAGTCCTGAAAGCGCTGGATCTGAAACAGGAACGAAATGCCAGAACACTTGGCGACGGCCATCGCATCATTTACGGCATTGCTGGCTCCGGAAAAACAGTACTGTTGATTGCCAGAGCTAAACTGATCAGTGAACAGAATCCAGAATCAAGAATTCTGGTCCTGTGCTATAACGTAACCCTGCGAGTCTATCTGGCTTCCTGTCTGAAGGACTATCGCAACGTACAGGTCAGGAACTTTCATCAATGGGCCAACGTCCCCTTCGAAAGAAACGAAGATCCAGAGCTGACGGGTGAACGGTGGCTGGCCAGAGTTGGCTCAAAGCCAATTCCGGAAACTGACCTCTTCGATACTATTCTGGTCGATGAAGCTCAGGACTTTGCTGCAAGTTGGTATCGATGTGTCGTTGCGGCACTGCGGGGCGGTGAAGACGGTGATCTCTTGATTGTTCACGACGGCAGTCAGGGGCTTTATGGTGACAAGAAGATTCGCTGGAAGGAAGTCGGTGTAAGAGCGAAGGGGCGAACGCAGCGAAATGATCTGGCCAAAAACTATCGAAACACGGGCGAGATTCTTCGACTGGCAACGCAGTTTGCCCGCACACCGAAGGACGACGAGGTATCGGACTCGCCGGCAATCGTGACGGTTGACCCGACGTTGTGCCAACGAAGGTTTCATTCGCCGATACTTCTGAGTTTTCCAAACCGCACGGAAGAACTTCGAGCTGTTCGCAGCATCATCGAGAAACTCACGACCGGGCAATTCGAACCGCTTCCCAGCTACAAAGTTGAGCCTGCGGAGATCGCAGTCCTTTATAGGAACAATCCGCGCCACCCGGAGTTTGAGCAACTCTCAAATGCCCCAGCGGTGACATGGCTGAACCGCAGCACCAATGACCGCCTGAAGGTGACCGACAATAATACCAAGCTGTTGACGATCCATTCGGCTAAAGGTTTGCAGTTTCGCGTTGTCATCATCATTTGCTGCAACGATATGCCGGCTCGCTTTTCAGATACCACCATGGTCGCCGAGCGCAGCACAAGTTATGTCGCCCTGACTCGTGCTGAAGAACTTCTGATTCTGACTCACACCGGCTCTTCTGAATTTGTTCGCGAACTGTTGAGCAGCCAATTGGTGGACCTCGTCGAGTTGCCGTAGATCCGAAGGAGTTTCTGGTGCACGCTGCGCACATCTACTTGCGGGCGACACGACCACAAATGCTTATCAGGACACGATTGGCTCCTGTCAGCGACGCCGGTATACTCATAGCAGATTGCGAAACGTAGAGCAGAATTCGTCCGACGTTTCGGCAGTCGCGGTGGTGAAGCCAAAAGCCCTGACGACTTCATCGGCGAAGGATCGTATCAATCCGTAAATTGCTCCGGCAGATTGGGGCATTCAAACCCGCTGCGTTAATGCGTTAATCTGACAAACTCAAGCGAGGAAACGACTGTGAGTGTGGAGCAGAGTTTTCGAGATCAATTTCGCTTCGGCATGTTGTTGGGTTTTGGAAGAATGGTCAGCGTCATTCTGCTGTTGCCCGGAATTGTTGTCGGCACAATCGGACCGCTTCAGCAGGTCGCGTATTGTCAGGATACAGAAGTGCCTGCAGCGTCTCGCCCGGACAGTTTTGCGGAGATGTTTTTCGCGAAGCACTGCCGATCGTGCCACTCAGGGCTGGAGCCAAAAGGTGACTTCGATCTGACTCACTTGTCTCAGAGTTTTGACGACAAGACCGTCCGACAGCAGTGGCTTGGTGTGCTGGAGCAGATCCGTGAAGGCAATATGCCACCCGCCGAAGAGTCGCAGCCGCTTGCGGAAGACGTGAAATCAGTCAGCGACTGGATCAGCGATCAAGTGGCAACGGCTGAAGCAAAGCAGCGTGCCTCTCAGGGGCGAGTGGTTCTGCGTCGACTGAATCGAAACGAATATGCCAACACTGTCCGCGACCTGCTGGCTGTCAATGTTGACCTAAAAGACCTGTTACCGTTGAGCACATCGACCAGCGGGTTTGATAACAACTCAGAGTCGCTTCACGTTTCAACGTATCTCATGGACAGCTATCTTGCTGCGGCTGACCGAGTTCTGGATGCCGCCATCGCCAACGGTCCTCGCCCACCCACTGTAAAACAGCGACACGACATCAAGGATGAGCAAACAGTCAAAGCCACCGGCAGCGTCTATCGTCATCTGGACGATGGCGTGGCGATTTTTTCGACAGCCGTGAATGCAAACATTCAGGTGACGATGTGGCGCTTCATGTCACGCCACCCCGGAGCCTATCGCTTTCGAATTTCGGGTTATTCTTACCAAACTGATGATCCAGTCACATTTCATGTGAAGGCTGGCCCGATGAACGCGGCGGCCCAGCAGTATCTGATTGGATATTTTGAAGTCCCTGTCGGCGAACCAAAAGTGATCGAATTTGTCGATCAAATGAAAGCCGAGCAAACAATTCGCATCGTCGCCGATGGATTAAAAATCAAACCCTGGGACCTCGAGAAAATCGGCGCGGACAAATATATCGGGCCCGGCATGGTCATCCAATGGGTTGATGTCGAAGGCCCGCTGATTGATGAGTGGCCGCCGGCAAGCCATCGATCCATCTTCGGCGATTTGCGGCAGCAGCGAACGCCCGACGATCGTAATCGGTTCGAAGTCGTTTCAGAACAGCCTCTGATCGATGCAGAACGAATTCTGCGGCAGTTCACACGTCGAGCGTTTCGGCGCCCAGTCTCGGACAATGACATCAAGCCGTTTCTTGATCGTATCGCGGCGAAACTCGCAGAAGACTATTCCTTCGAACAAGCGGTCCGCGTCGGGCTCAAAGCGGCCCTGGTTTCGCCCGATTTTCTGTTCCTCCGTGAAGATTCCAAAGACACAACTCGACTTGACGATTTCGCACTGGCCAGTCGGCTGTCGTATTTTTTATGGAGTTCGATGCCTGACGAGGAACTGCTGACTCTTGCGGAACAGGGAAAACTGAACTCACCAGAAACGCTGCGAAATCAAGTTGATCGCATGCTGCATGATTCACGGTCGGCTGCGTTCACCGAGAACTTCGTGGGGCAATGGCTGGCTCTGCGAGCGATTGACGACACGCTGCCGGATGAAATGCTCTACCCCGAGTTCGACGACCTGCTTAAAGAATCCATGATTAAAGAGGTGACGCTGTACTTTGACGAAGTCCTGAAGAATGATCTCAGTCTGACCAGATTCGTATCCTCCGACTTTACGATGCTCAACGAACGACTGGCGAAGCACTATGGGATTCGAGGCGTCGAGGGAATTGAGTTTCGCAAAGTGTCGCTGCCGCCGGAGAGCCATCGCGGCGGTATCCTGACGATGGCGGCTGTGCTGAAAGTGACTGCCAACGGAACAACAACTTCACCCGTTCTCCGTGGAGCGTGGGTGCTGGATCGAGTTCTCGGGACGCCGCCGCCCAGGCCAACGGTCGATATCGAAGCGATCGAACCAGACATTCGGGGAGCGACAACAATCCGCGATCAGCTTGCAAAACACCGGGACGTTGCCGCCTGTGCAACCTGCCATCGGAAGATCGATCCACCAGGATTTGCGCTGGAAAACTTTGATGTGATCGGAGGCTGGCGTGAGAATTATCGCAGCATCGGAGCGGGAGAGCCCGCAATCATTGATGATCGCCACATGCGATATCGGTACGGCCCGATCGTCGATGCTTCTGCCATACTTCCGGACGGCCGGACATTCAGGAACATCGATGAATACAAACAACTGTTGCTTGAAGATAAAGATCAGCTGGCACGATCCGTGGCGTCAAAACTAATAGCCTACGCCACAGGCGCGGCGCCGACGACGGCCGACCAGTCTGAAATTGATCGTGTCGTCGAGAAGGTTCGCGACAGGAATTATGGACTGCGGTCACTTTTGCACGAAGTCGTGCAAAGCAGCATCTTTCAAAACAAGTAAGCAAATAAAAAATGTGTCAGTGAATATGTTGTTCAACCTACGCCGACAGGCCGGAGTTGGATTCTTGACGCCTCTTGCCATACAGCCCCCAACGAATCGAGCCAGCAATGAAACTCAATCGACGACGCATCCTGAAGGTGGCTGGTGTTTCACTGACATTGCCATGTCTTGACATCGATGCGAGAGCTGACGCTGGAAGTTCCGAAACGGTCCGCAAACGATTGGTCTGCATTTGCATGCCACTGGGACTGCATCCGGAAAACTTCATCCCCAAAGAATCGGGAAACGATTACGCGCTGACGCCGTATCTGGAAGTCATCAAAGACTACCGCCAGGACTTCACGGTTATCTCCGGGTTGTCCCATGCCGGGGTGAGTCCAGGGTTTGCTCATCAGGCCGAGGCTACATTCCTGACCGGCATCCCAGGCGCCGGAAGTCCCGGCTTCCGCAATGGAATTTCACTGGATCAATTCTCGGCGGAACACATCGGCGCGCAAACTCGGTTTCCAACGCTGACGTTATCTTGCGCCGGACTTGGTATTTCGTGGACTCGCACTGGTGCGCAGGTTCCGGCCGAAGATTCACCTGCACGCGTGTTTGCAAAAATGTTTCTGGCAGGTCGCGTCGGCGAAGTTCAGGCCCAGGTGCGTCGACTGCGAGACAACCGCAGCATTCTGGATGATGTTCGCGGCCAGGCAAACTCATTGCGGACCACGCTTGGCGCCAACGATCGAGAGAAACTCGAAGAATATCTCACCAGCGTGCGTCAATTGGAGGAACGACTGGTCACTGAGGAAGCGTGGAGCCGCAAACCCAAGCCGACGGTTGATGTGGAGCCTCCGCAGGATATTCCTGACAAAGCGGACATCATTGGCCGCATGGGTTTGATGTTTGACCTGACGCATCTTGCTTTGCAAACCGATTCGACTCGGCTCGTCACCATCATGCTGACCGGTTCAGGAAATGCGCCACCGATTCCGGGAGTCACTCTTGGCCACCACGACCTTTCACATCATGGTAAAGACCCCGCCAAGCTCGCTCAGTTAAAGATCATCGAACTGGAAACAATGAAGACCTTGAGTGATCTGCTGGCAAAACTGAAGCAGTCTCAGGAAGCCGGAGCAAGTTTGCTGGATCAGACAACAGTGTTTCTTGGCAGTAACCTTGGCAATGCCAGCAGCCATTCGCCCCGCGATCTGCCGGTCCTGCTTGCTGGTGGCGGGTTTAAGCACGGCCAGCATTTGGCCTTCGATCCCCATTCGCCGCCACCATTGTGCAATCTCTACGTCAGCATGCTGCAGCAGTTGGGGATCGAAACGGACACGTTCGGGCCAGGCACTGGAACACTCACCGGGCTTGTGTAGTATCCCACACATAAAAGAATTCTGCGAGTTGATTTTCACTTCGAAAACGTTGTGTAAGTCGGATACGCCTTACAAGGATCTGAATCTGCACATACTTTCGTCGTCGTTCCCTTCTTTACGTCGTGCTGCATAATGGCTCCGTCTTTGTCGAAAAGCAGGAACTTGTGATCCGTGGAGATCGAAACAAGCCAGGCCATCGTGGACGGATCCAATTCATCAAAGATCACTTCGTCGATAATGGATGGCACGGACATATCAAACTTTGCGTAGACCATCGGTCCGCCCCTGTACATGTCATGCTTCTGGTCGACCGATTTCTGAAATGCGATTTTGGTTTCGTCCTGGGACAGGGCGACTTTGTGGATTTACGTTTCATCGGAACGCTGAACTTGCACGAATTTGGCTTTGCCGTTGTCGGCAGGAGAGGTCAGATAGCTTTTTCCCCGCGTTGCATAAAGACGCGCCCATCTGCCGGGTCTGGATTGATCCAGCCCCATTGACCGCTTCTTTGTTTCGCACCGCACCGGGCCGACGATCAAAATCATTTCAGAATGGTCCGGCGTCCACCACGTTTATACGGTTGAAGCTGTTACGATTTGAGCCATCCTGTGACCAGGAAGATTCGGTATTGAAGCTCACTTCGCCAGCGATAAGTTTGTGGAGACGACAGCCGTCGACATCCTCAGTGGGACAGGCGTACGTCACTTTGTGTGCAAGGGTGAGCCCCGCATTTTCTGCGCTGTCGGTCGACTTGATATTGCAGGAAATAGAGCCATCGCCTTCTTTGCTGAAGGTCATGACATCCGACAACGTGGCCCAGGAAACTTGTGTCCCGTCACCGTTCTGATTCGGCATGTCTGCGTTTAAGCGAACCACTGAAACGGAAGACCCTACAGCCGCCGTTTCAATTTCAAAGCCGAGTCCAAAGGGACTCACCCACACCACAGCGTACGGTGAGTTGTCCTGTTGTTTGCGTGAAGTCCTTGCGGGACGGACCGCAAAAACTATCGACTGCAGGGGCTTCGCATATTCGTTGTAACAGCCAGAGGATAATATCGAAAGATTCCGTGAACCATTTGAAACCGGCGCGCGTCTCACTCGCATTCCGACAGTTAAGTGTCGCTTAATCAAGTCAGAACTTTGGGGTTGCCGTTCAATGTTTTTCCTGCGGTCAAGTCTCATTCGTAAATCCCTGAGTACAGGTAGTTATGCCGAGCAGTCGGCCCGGTTTCATAATGAAACGGAGCTATCCACCCAGATTCTGCACTTGTGACGCATGGCCGTATTCGGAGAAAACCTCCAAAGCCCGGTGTCACCTCGACATCGGGCTTTTTTGTTCCTGCCGGGATGTCTTCCCCGATCATGGGTCGGTAGTTGAGACGCGACCAATCCGCGATCGGTGCCCGGCGGCGGACTGAATATCCGCAGACGATGATTCAAGCACCTCTCGACCCACTTTGCGCACTCGGTGCGCACATCACACGGCCCGTTCGACTTCTGGTGAGGTTGCCAGCCGTTCAAGCTGGAGAGGTTGGGTTCGAATCCCACACGGGTCACTGAGACAAGTTACAGCCCGGTCGTCCAATGGTTCAGGGCGCCGCTCTGATAAGGCGGAAACAAAGGTTCGACTCCTTTTCGGGCTACTTTCTGAAGGCATGAAAAACATAACGGGATCGAAGTGTTAGTGGCAGCATACCCGGCTCTTAACCGGGTTGGTGATGGTTCAAGTCCGTCCGATCCTACTTGTTTGGATCAATTCCTGCGAAAGTCTCGCTTCAAATATTCATGTCGTTTTGCCGCAATTCATTGATAGGGTATGGCATCCAATCCTTGTTGTGGAAAACAGTTCGCTCAGAGAGCTAATGTCTCGATGTCGTTCCTTCACCGAAGGTTGCGGCAAAAGGATGTCGTCGCACTCCGGGATTTCTCAGAGACCCAGCAAGCGTGGCTCACAGGTTCATTTGCAAAAGTCAGTGTTCGCGTCGCTAGCGAAGATGCGGTGCCGGAGATTTACAAATAAGGCCGTCGCGGCTGGTCTGGAAGTGTACCTGATTACCGACAATGGAAAGACGGAATTTCACGGCCGCCCGACCCGCACGTGCCTGGCAATCGGACCTGATGATGCAGAAGGGGGCGATCCTATCACGGGCGATCTGGAGTTGTCCTAAGCGGTGAATTGTTTCCACGCTGGCGTCTGGTCAATGCTGTGCTGTTTTGCGGCATCACACGATTTGATAAAGCAACACGAAAATCGGGATCGCACCAATCAGCATGATTCCAAAGCAACCGTCACCCGATGAATTTGGCATGCCATTTTGCTCCCCGATTGCCTCAACCGCATCTTTTGCTTCTTTCAGACTGACACGTAGTTTGTCGCGATAAAGCTTGACGGCTTCAATCTTCTCTCCCCGACTGAGCTGATACACAATTTCACTGATCAACTCCTGATCAGGCGATCGCGTTGTGCCTGTCCAGGAACCGCCTGTTTCCAATAATTCCACCGCCGTTTTTGCGGTGGCAAGATCAGTGCCGGTTTCTTCGCGATATCGTTTGATCGCGACAATTTTTCCGCCCGCGGCGAGCAGTGACTTGATTTCTTCTTCAAGGTTGTTTTGCATTGAATGGTCCTCAATCCTTCAAGATTGCAACGTGCGTTCGTTGATTCCGGGTCGTTGGGGAATGCACTACAATTCTCGGCCTGCTTAGATCTTTGTTCTAAGAAGAATCGGGATTTTGAACAAGAATAATGCTCGTCGAGCGGTAAATCGTCTCTGGGAAAGGTGATCAAGTACAAAAATGGCTAAGAAGAATACAAGCGGCCGGAAGTCGATCGATGAATCGGGAATGATGGCGGATGAAGCTGCCAACGAAATGAATGAGGCGACCGAGTCAGAAGTAGCAACGCCCTCTGCCGAAGACACGCCTCCTCAGAAGGCTGCCAAGGTGAAAATGGCCGACGACACAAACAGCAATGTTGGGCTAGGGGATATTCGCAAGGCGGTTGCCTTTGCGAATTCTGTTGGCGGGCTCGACAAAGCGATTGCATTGCTTCAGATTGTGAAGGTTGCGAAAGAAGTTCAATAGAGTTCCTTTTGTTTTGCGTGGAAGCCGTCACTTGTTGGCGGCTTCCTGCGTTGACACGAGCGTTCAGTATGAAGCACGCGACATGCCTTTTCATTTTTTTCCTGGCTCTTTGTCGGCAGGCTTTTTCTCAGCAGTCAGAGCAGCAGTCAAATCAGTCAATGGTCGAACGCGGTTCACAAACTGCGAAAGACGGCTTCCGAAATGAGGAGATCATACGAGACAAGTTTAACGACTGGTCCAGTGATCTCGACGCCAGGGAGTGGCTGCAGGCAATGAGCCACGATCCACTATTGATTGATCAGGTGGTTGCCACGAAATTGCACGCTGAAAAGGCTGATATCGAAGTGAGAGTTCGATCCATGGCCGAAGAGAAGGTTCATGGGATTTCAATTAAACTTGTCAGCAATGCCAATGGCTTCAATCAGATTGACAAGCGATGGCTGTCGACGTACTCCGAAATCTGGAAGATGCCTCCGGATGTTGTCGAAGCATTAAGGCTTTTTGTCGGTGAGGTCGCGCCTGACAGAGCCAGTCGTAACAAGGAGCGGATGTTTCTGGACGAACTTGATCCCGATATCCAAAAAGCGATTGTTGAATTTTTCACAACGAGGAAACTGGAAATCGTCTCGGATCTGATTTCTGGCGATGGCCTCCACAAAGCCGACTGGATGATGGTGACACTGAAAACCGATCGACAGCCGGTCTGGTTGATTCGATCGTCCAGGGATGTTGTTGATTTTTTCGCTGAGGGGCCCGTTCAGATTACGAAAGCTGGAAATCTGAAAATTGGCCGGATCACGATGCAGCGAAAAGGTGGTGACAACGGGCGTGAAACAGCAAAGATGCTGCAGTTCAAACTGAATCCAAAACTCCTGATTGATGCAAAACCGGCGCGATGATTTTGTTAGTGAAGCCTGTTTTGACACTGGCAGCATGGCTTTCTGATCGAATCAAGCGTCTGTCGTGTTGCTGCCCCGACATGTTCAGGCGATTCGCCTCGGTTTGAATTTTTGAATCGACGAAGCTGCGTCCATGTGACACAATAGTGCCCAAAGGAGCCCCGCCTTGTCTTCGCCCCACCTGATAATTCCCCACGCTATTCTCACTGTCCGCACGCTCGCGAATTACTGGTTCGTCCGTTTGGTCGATCAGCCCATTTGGCTGCGTTTGCGACTAGCCATCTGGCTGAGTTGTATCGTTCCGTTGCTGTTCGTTTTATGCGACAGGAACACTCTGCTCGCTGAAGATGCGTCCGACGGAGGAATTGCGTACTTTGAAAAGAACATCCGGCCACTGCTGGTTGAGCGGTGCTACAGTTGCCATTCTCAAAAAGCAGGCAAGCAAGAAGGCGGTCTGCTTTTGGATCATCGCGATGCATGGCAAAAGGGAGGTGATCGAGGCGCGGCCCTGATCCCTGGCGATGTGGACGCCAGCTTGCTGATTAAAGCCGTTCGCTACAACGATCCTGATTTCCAGATGCCGCCGACGGAAAAAATTTCCGACGAAGCCATCTCGATGCTGGAAGCGTGGGTCAAAATGGGTGCTCCGGCGCCGGCCGAAATTGGGCCATCGGAGTTTGCTCGGCCGTCGGACCCTGTTGCAGGAAAAAGTCATTGGGCTTTTCAGCCGCTGAACAAATCGATTCCGCCAACTGTTCAGAATGCTTCGTGGCCACGGACTGACATCGATCGTTTTGTGCTTGCCAAACTGGAACAGGAACAACTGCTTCCGGTTGCCGATGCGTCGGCAGATGACTTGATCCGAAGAGTGAGTTTTCAGCTGACCGGGTTGTCTCCTTCGACGATTCACCTGGAAATGTACCGACAATCTGAGACCCCGGAAACGTTGACCATCATTGTCGATGAATTGCTTGCTTCACCCCAGTTCGGGCAGCGATGGGGACGCCACTGGCTGGATCTGGCCCGCTATGCCGACTCAAACGGTCTGGATGAAAACTTCCTTTTTCGCGAAGCCTGGCGGTATCGCAACTGGGTCATTGATGCCGTCAACTCCGACATGCCGTTTGATCAGTTCTTGCTGGAACAACTGGCTGGCGATTTGTTGCCGTTTGATTCAATTGCGCAGCGAGATCGCCAGCGAATTGCAGCGGGATTTCTAGTCGTTGGACCCAAGGTGTTGTTAGGTGTGAATCCGCAAAAGCAGCTTATGGATGTTGCCGATGAGCAGGTCGATACGATTGGTCGTGCGGTGTTAGGGCAGACGCTTGGTTGTGCTCGTTGTCACGATCATAAGTTCGATCCGGTTCCCACTGCAGACTACTATGCGCTGGCTGGAATCTTGACATCGACGCAGGTCATGGAGCAACGGTACATGCTCAACGAGCAGCGAGTCATGGAACGCCTTGTGGGGCTCGGGGACAACGGCGAAGCGACTGACGATGCCTATGAGCACTATTGGAGAAGTCTCGCGGACCTGAAGTCACGAGTTGAAAAGGCAAAGGTTGCTCTGGACTTGTTGCAGCAGAGAAATGAACAGAACATTGCTGAGAAGCTGGCCGCTGACGGTGATGGGTTTGCTGATGTCGCAAGAGATGCAACGGTCAGTATCGAGCAGCGTATTGCTGCTCAGGAAAGCTTGCTGAAGGAACTAACTGATTCCCTTGCAAACCCGCCCGCGATTCCGCCTCGTGCGATGATTCCCGGTGACGCGGATAAGATCAGCGATGAAAACATTCGAGTTGCTGGTAAGTTTGATGTGAACGGTGAAAAAGTTCCTCGCGGATTTCTGCAGGTGCTGTGTGACGACGCGACTGCTCCACTGCCCTCTGGCCAAAGTGGACGTATTGAACTTGCTCGCTGGATGACGAACCGTGACTCAAGAGCAGGCTGGCTTACGGCGCGAGTTCAGGCCAATCGAATCTGGCATCATCTGATTGGTCGCGGCCTTGTGCGGACAGTGGATAACTTTGGTCGAACTGGAGAAACGCCCAGTCACTCTGAGCTACTGGATCATCTTGCCGCAAAGTTGATCGACGATGGATGGTCGTTCAAATCACTCATTCGCCGAATCGTGCTCAGTCGTACCTTTGCGCTGAGTTGTAACTACGATTCTGCTAACGAGACACGCGATCCTGAAAATCGTTTCTTGTGGCGCGCAAACCGTCGTCGGCTTGATCCGGAATCTCTGCGGGATGCAATGTTGATGGCCGCCGGGACGCTGGATCTGAATCCCATGGAATCAACGGTGTCCTATCTTGGGGATCAGGCGACCGCTGTCGGAGGCAATCCTGTTCGGCGACGGACCGACTTTAATTGTCGAAGCGTCTATCTTCCTGTCATCCGCAACGATCTGCCCGAGCTGTTCGAAGTCTTTGATTTTGCCAATCCGCATTTGTCGACGGGCGCGCGGCCCAGGACTACAGTGCCAACTCAGGGGCTGTTTATGCTGAACGATGCGATGGTCATGGCGGCGGCAGAATCGACAGCCCGTCGAGTCATCGCAGAAACTGCATCGCAACCGTCCGAAGCCCGGGTTGATCGAATGTTTCAGCTGATTGTAAGTGGCCCTCCTGGCGACAGCGAGCGTCAGGCATTGCAACATTTTCTGAAGCAGACATCAATGCGTCTGAAGTCATCCAATGTTGCCGTCAATGATGCCGAGATTGAGACAAAGGTATTAGCGTTGGCCTGCCACGCTCTGTTTGCTTCCAGCCGATTTCAGTTTCTGGAATAACTTCCTATGCGATGTTTCAACTTTTCCAGTGCATTGTCACGTCGTTCGCTGCTTCAACAGTCCGCCTGTGGGTTCGGCAGGTTGAGTCTTGCAGCGATGGCCGGATCGGCTGCGTCGAAACTGATGGCACAGCCGGCTGAAAGTGGGAATGTTCTGCAGTCGCCGCTGCCACATCTGAGGCAACGGGCCAAACGAGTGATCTTTCTGTTCATGTGGGGCGGACCCAGTCATGTGGATTTGTTTGACTACAAACCACGACTGAACGAATTTGCCGGCAGGCCTGTTACAGCGGATGCGTTTGGTGGCCAGCAGCCTCCTGGCGGCAACATTCTGGGGTCGCCTTTCAAGTTTCGTCAGCACGGTGACGGAGGTGTTTGGGTCAGTGAGTTGTTTCCAAAACTAGCCCAGCATGCGGATCGCTTGTGTGTCGTTCGATCGATGCATACTGATGGTTCCGCTCATGGCGAAGCTTTGCTGAATCTGCATACCGGGCACTCGAACCTGCTGCGTCCGAGCGTGGGCGCGTGGGTTAGTTACGGACTGGGAAGTGAGAGCGAAAATCTCCCTGCCTTCATCACAATTTCTCCTCCGCGCGGACATGGCGGCGTGCAAAACTATGGCAGCGCGTTTCTGCCGGCCGTTCATCAGGGCACCGCCATTGGTGCCGCGGAGATTCCGATTGCCAACGCAAAGATTTCGAACATCACTAACCCTGCAATCGATCGATCATCTCAACGAGAGCAGTTGGATCTGATACAGGCGCTCAACCGACAGCACCTTCAAAAGTCGGAGGCGGATCAGGGAATTGATGGACTGATTGCAAGCTACGAGCTCGCCTTTCGAATGCAGTCAGCAATGCCGCAGATCATGAGTTTGTCGGATGAGTCTAAAGAGACGCTTGAACTTTATGGTGTGGATCAGGAACCGACGAACAATTTTGCACGGCAGTGTCTGCTGGCTCGCAAGTTTGCTGAGCAGGGAGTTCGCTACATTCAGGTTTCTACCGACTATACCTGGGACCACCACACAAAAAACAACGATGGCCTTGTGAAAGAATGTGCTCAGGTCGATCGTCCGATTGCTGGCCTGTTGACAGACCTCGCGCGGCGCGGCTTGCTTGAAGATACGCTTGTGGTCTGGGGTTCGGAATTTGGACGCACTCCGACTGTCGAAAACGGCGACGGCCGGAATCATCATCCCGCGGCTTTTACAATGTGGATGGCTGGCGGCGGGGTTCGAGGAGGATTCACTTACGGTTCAACAGACGATTTTGGATTTCATCCAGTCGAGAACCCAGTGCACATGCACGACTTTCACGCGACTCTCCTGTACGCGATGGGGCTCGATCACAAGCGGCTCACCTATCGCTACGCAGGACGCGACTTTCGTCTGACGGATGTATTCGGAAACGTTCAACAGGCGATGTTCGCATGACGAAGTCCCGGCATCGACATGATGGCAGGACTCGCTGTCTCGCTCAGTACCCTTAACCGAAAAGTGGCGGGATCTCCTGGTTGCGGCGTGAAAATTCTCATGAGAGTTTAGAGACAGGATTTGCGGCTCGATGGATCGCAGGTGATGGAGAATGGAGTCGTGGATCTATGGTATGTTCCATGGAACTTTTGCAAACCGATGACAGATGGTTGCGAATTTTGGCGGAGACTATAAAAGGCCAAGCCGACCATAACGACAAACTTATTTCAATTAGAAAGTGATTTCGATGGCCGCAAAAAAGCCAACTGGAATTTCGTATCGAGAACACGAAATCAAGGAAGACCATTCATTCATGTCAGGCGGCGGCGTTCGGCCGGGCGTTCACAAGCGCTATTCCTGTAAAGTGGGTGGGCGGACAGTCAAAGGCACACTTGAAGAAGTGAAGGCCAACATCGATTTCCATCTGGATCCACCGAAGACCGAAGAACAGTAATCATGATGCTCACCGCGGCGAGAAATGGGGCATCGACAAGCGGACGAGACGTCCGCGCTCCCGGAGCGCGGGCGTCTCGCCCGCTTATCCGTTCGCTCGCCGACACCTCATTTCTGACCGCAAAAGGTATAAACAGCAACTCCGGGGGGCATTCAGCGATACCGTGATTGGCTATCCTGGCGTTTTGCATTTCTGATGTGGTGTTCCCTGACCGTGAATGCTCAATTTGCGGCTGATAGGGAGCATTATCTGTCTTGGTGCATTTTGAACCGAGACGTCGGATCGCGGGTGAATTCCACCGCCATTGGAACCCCAAGTTCCTTCAGTTCACGAACAGAAGTCTTCGATCGAGGCTTGAGAGTTTTTTTTGCCGATTGCGGCTGGCACCTTCGCAGGACCTATTGTTTAGCCTGCAGGCAACTTTTTCACTCTGAGTTGATCCCGTCATATCCGTGGATTGATAGAACTCGTCCCCGGGCGACAGTCGCTCACCTGAGAGATCTGACCGAAGACAGCCTTCTTCATACCGACGCAGTGTCACAGATGCGGGCAAAGTCGCCCATTCAAACCCACCAAAGCAAAAAACCACGAAAACACTAATGTTTTTCGTGGTTCTGCAGATGGTTTTGCTCGCCTTCGCGAACTTCATTTACCCCGTAGGGACTCGAAGGAAATCGATTCCACCAATGAAAAGACGGGGAATTCTGAACAACTTAAAAACGGTGGCCATTCAGGTGGCCAGTTTGAATCAGATTCTGAAATGGTGGCCGGTTTGAAGCTGCAGGCGATCAGGGAACTGAATCAGGCCTTTGATCGCCTGAAGGCGTGGCAGCGGCATCATGCTGACCCAAAAGCCACTTGGGCGTGCACGGAGGTTCAGCGAATCTTGAATGCATTGGAATCGGAAATGATTCAGTGAACGCAACGCTGAAAAACACCCCAATAAGCTGCTATGGCGAATCGATTCCGAACACTGAAATCCAATGCCCCGAAAACCAAGCGAGGCCATTGTGTGATAAATGTGATGTTTTTCCTTTTTTGTGTGATATTGTGTGATACTATTGTGGTGAATCGCCCGATCAGGCATGATGGTCTGAATGAAAGAGGTTACGGATGTCCAAGTTGTTCGGTGAGTTCCACGTCACACCCATCAGTTCCGCAATCAAGGATGCAGAGTCACTACTCCCAAAGTTCAAGGACTATCAGGAGTTGCGACGGCAAGCTCTAAAGCTGGCATTCTGGCCAGCCGGGAAATCCGTGTCCGGAAGAGTGGAGGACTTGGATTGGGACGAAATCATCGGAATGGAGCGGCCTCGGGCAAACGAGCTGCGGATTGATGATGAGATCGGAGGTCAGAACAACCTGCGAATTATCTTCTATCCCTTTGAAAAGAAGATCATCTTACCGGGCGATTTTCTGCCTCGTTTGTGGGTCATTTCTGTAATGCAGAAGAAGACGCAGCGATTTTCAAAAAACGATTTCGACACTTTTTCGTCCAGGATCAAAATCGTTCGAATTCGTAACTACCGCGATCACCTTTGACAAGGATTGTCTAAGAAAGTGAAGAACCCTATGACAACCACGAAAAGCAAGGAAAGAGTGTCTAGCCGAGATCCCATCTCTAACGTGTTGATGGAGAACGTAAAACTCTATGTAGCAATTCGCAATGCTTATGATCAGTGCGATCCTGAGATTCAGGAAGTAGTCGACTGCATGATCAGAATCTGGAATAGTGACGAATCAACCGATGATGAAAAACAACGGGCCATTCACACGATTACAGATGCCATTTTCCCCAGTGAGTCTGTTGATCTTTTGAGCGTTTGCAGCCATTTGGCGAAGAGGGATGTTGATGGTCATAATCAGACGATGATCGATGAAGAGAAGACTTTTGCTGATCGATTGGCCGCAATCTTGTTGGAGAAGGGACAAACGCAGGAAGAGTTAGCGGCTGCGATTGGCGTTGGGCAGTCAGCAATCTCGAATATGTTGAATAGACAATCTCGGCCACAGCGTCGGACAGTCGCGAGGATTGCGTCGGCACTTGGGGTTTCGCCTCAAGATCTCTGGCCATCAAAAAATTAAGTTTAATTTGGAGTGCGCATTGGGCCGGACGGAATTTCTGTCCGGCTTTTTTTGCGCATGGGAGTTGTTTGCGAATAGGTCGTGCTCAGATAACATTGACCTTCAGCTATGCCATCAACCACCGTTCATTTGCAGAAGTTTGAAAAGAACCCTACGCTGGCGAGCCGGCAGATTCCCTAGTGCGATAACAGAACTGATCGGTTGGCAGCGGCACGACGACACCTGAAGACTTCATTTCTCGATGGCAGCGGAGCGGGGGCGCGGAGCTGGCGAATAGTCAGTCGTTTTTGAAAGAACTCTGTTTGTTGCTGGGGGTTCCGGAACCGGAACCGACTGAGGCGGACGAATCGCAGAACACCTATGTTTTCGAAAAGGCCGTCAACCTGAACAACGGGGACGGGACTTCGTCAACCGGGCGAGTGGACCTGTACCGGCAGAAGACTTTCGTTCTGGAATCCAAACAGGGGGCCGAACGGCGAGCGAAAGAGCTGGCCGAAGCCTTGGCGACCGTCACAAAGCAGCAACGCCACAGGAAGGGCACAGCACAGCGGGGAACGGCCCAATGGGCTCAGTCAATGCGTGCGGCATTCCAGCAAGCCAAACGCTACGCCGAAGCCCTGCCAGAGTGGCCCCCGTTTCTGGTGGTCTGCGACGTGGGGTATTGCTTTGACGTTTACGCGGACTTCAGTTGTTCGGGCAAGAATTACGAACTGTTCCCCGATCCCCGGAGTTCTCGAATCCCGTTGTCGGATTTGACGAAGCCGGAAGTTCAGGCATTCTTGAAAGCTATCTGGCTGGATCCTCATTCGTTGGATCCCTCGAAGAAATCCGCCAAGGTCACCAGGGAACTGGCAGACCGACTCGCCAGGCTCGCCAAGAGCCTGGAAGCCAGTGGGGCGGGGAAAGCAACGCAGACGGCGGACGATGTCCACCAGCGAGCCCACCAGGTGGCACAGTTCCTGATGCGTTGTCTGTTCACCATGTTTGCCGAAGACGTCGAACTGATTCCCCGGGGTTCGTTCGTCGGACTTCTGGAAAGCCTGAAAGAGACCCCCGCGGACTTTGTCCCGATGGTGGAATCACTCTGGCAGAACATGGACAAGGGCGGATTCAGTCCGATCTTGCGAAAGAAGATTGCCCAATTCAACGGCGGACTGTTTGCGGATTCGTCCGCTCTGCCCTTGAACCGGGATCAGTTGGAACTGTTGCTGGAAGCGGCCAAAGCGAATTGGGCGGAAGTGGAACCGGCCATCTTCGGAACGTTGCTGGAACGGGCGCTGGATCCCACCGAACGCCACAAGCTGGGAGCACACTTCACGCCCCGGGCCTATGTGGAACGCCTGGTGATACCGACCGTCATGGAACCGTTGCGGGCCGAATGGGACGACGTCTACGCCACAGCCACGGCGCTGTACAACTCCGACAAGGTTTCCGAAGCACAAAAGTGCGTCCGGGACTTCCACGAAAAGCTCTGTCACATCCGAATTCTCGACCCTGCCTGCGGTTCCGGCAACTTCCTTTATGTCGCGCTGGAGTTGATGAAGAAACTGGAAGGCGAAGTGATTAAAGCAATGGTTGACTTTGGGGACCGTCAACAGGTTCTGATTACGATTGATCCCCACCAGTTCCTCGGGATCGAAGTGAACCCCCGAGCGGCGGCAATTGCGGAACTGGTGTTGTGGATTGGTTACCTTCAATGGCACATCAAAGCTCGAGGAAAGGAAACCATTTCGGAACCGATCATTCGGAAGTTTGACAACATTGAAAACCGGGATGCGGTTTTGGCGTGGGATTCGATTGAACCGGTATTCGATGCGGACGGGAACCCGGTCACTCGATGGGACGGAAGGACGACAAAGCGGCATCCCGTGACCGGCGAGGAGGTTCCCGATGAAACGGCGATCGTACAAGAATTGCGTTACGAAAATCCAAAACCCGCAGCATGGCCTGAAACAGACTACATCATAGGAAATCCGCCCTTTGTTGGAAATAAACGCATGCGGCAAGTGCTTGGGGACGGCTACTCGGAAACGCTGCGAACTGCTTATCCCACAGTTCCAAAAACCGCTGACTTTGTCATGTATTGGTGGGAAAAGGCTGCTGGCATAACACGAGATGGCGCATGCGCACAATTTGGCTTCATCACGACTAACTCGATCACCCAAACGTTCAACAGACAGATTGTGCATTCACACTTGTGTAGCGATAAGAACCGGCCACCACTGTTCATCAACTACGGAATTCCTGACCACCCTTGGATCGATACCGCAGACGGCGCTGATGTACGTGTGGCTCTTACGGTTGCAGCAACACATCCGGAACACGGGCTGCTTCAAACCGTCTTGCAGGAACAGGTAATCGAAGGTGACGGTTCAGCCTCCGTTGGCTTCCTCGACAAGCGTGGGAAGATCAATTCGGATTTAACTGTAGGCGCTGACGTCACTACAGCAATCAAGCTAAATGCAAATAGTGGGATCTGCTTTCAAGGAATGAATCTGGTCGGTGAAGGATTTCGCGTCGATGAAGTGGAAGTGCAAAGCCTCGGATTTAATACCGCCACTCTTCCACCGGTTATTCGCAAATACCAAAAAGGAAGACCGCTGGTTCAAGGCGGCAACTCGGGGTTTGTGATCGACTGTTTCGGGTTGAAGCAAGAAACCGTTCAGGAACTCTACCCGACCGTGTATCAGCATCTCCTCGTCCGTGTCAAACCTGAAAGAGACCACAACAATCGTGCGTCCCGAAAAAAGAACTGGTGGTTGTTTGGGGAGCCGGTCGGGAAATTACGCAAAGCACTGTCGGGGCTGAAAAGGTTTATCGTTACCGTTGAGACTTCAACCCATAAACCCTTCGTTTTTCTCGAGATTGACGTCTGCCCCGACCACAAGCTGTACGCGATTGCTTCGGAAGATGCCGCGGTGTTGGGGGTGCTTTCTTCTCGATTGCACCGAACATGGGCTCTGGCTGCGGGGGGAAAGCTAGGTGTTGGAAATGATCCAACGTGGACAAATTCAACCTGTTTCCTGCCCTTTCCTTTCCCAATGGTTTCCACGGCCCAACGAAAAGAAATCGAACGGTTTGGAGAACGACTTGACGCCCATCGTAAGAAACAACAACGGGCACATAAAGACTTGACACTTACCGGCATGTACAACGTTCTCGAAAAGCTGCGGTCCGGCGAAGAACTGACAGCCAAGGAAAAACAGATTCACGAAAAGGGACTTGTCAGCGTTCTGAAACAGATTCACGACGAACTGGACGCGGCCGTGTTCGATGCCTATGGCTGGCCGCATGATCTGACGGATGAAGAAATCCTAGAGCGACTGGTTGCACTGAACCACGAACGCGCGGAGGAAGAAAAGAACGGTCTGATTCAGTGGCTACGTCCGGAGTTCCAGAATCCAGCGAGCGGCAAACATGCCGTTCAAACGGAACTGGAACTGGAAGCGGACGACCAAGATTCAGACGACGAATCCGAGACACCAAAGACCAAAGGCGGAAAGTCGAAAGCCAAACCAAAGGCCAAAGACAAAGCCCCCGCAAAAGCCGCATGGCCGAAGAAACTGCGCGAACAAATCACCGTTGTCCGTCAGACTTTGCAGGACCACAAAGGCCCCACCAGTTCCGAAGCCATCGCCAAGCGATTCAAATCCGTCAAAGCCAATGACGTGGAAGAATTGCTCGACACTCTGGCATCCATCGGCCAGGCCCGCCTGCTGCCCGATGGTCGGTATGCGATTTAAGTGAATATCTTTCTCGAATCTCCGAACAGTAAATCTGGCCATGAGATGAACGACCGAATCTGCAGGTGAGTACCAGTCATCTAAATGACCACGGTCATATCGAGATGTTTACTGCTCTGAGCCATTGTCATGGGGAATTTAAAAATGTCCTCGAAAGGTGTTCTATTCGCGTCCCGCTTCCTTGAGTCCATGACCGGTGCAAACATCCTGCGTTCGCCTCGAACGGCGATCATTGAACTTATCGCAAATTCGTCGGACGCTGGGGCAACAAAAGTCGAGGTCACCTGGCCATCTGACGAATTGGCGCTGTTTGCTGTGGAGGACATCGCCCACCACGTGAAGAAAACGGCGACATTCGACGCGGCGCCCAACCTAAAGGATCTGTCTCAGGCAGGGATTGCCGAATTTGCTGGCAACTGTTGGCTGATGGGACGACTGACAGAGTACACGGGTGTCGTCACACGTTACAGCGACGCCACACAGAACCTGCGAACGACGTTCGAAAAGATCGTTATCCGCGCGGGGCTTGTTTCATGGCAGAAGCCATTCCAGAACTTGCGATCGACTCGCGAAACCGAGATGATGGAAATCTATCCCGCTCACGTCGTCGTTTCGTGGATCGGGCACAGCGAGAAAGTGGCTCGAAAGCACTACCTGCAAACAACTGACGCACACTTCGAAAAGGCCACCATTCCCAGCGCTACCCAATTGGTGGCCAGTGATGATGCAGAAACTGCCAACTTTCCTCGGGAAAAGGTGGCCATTCAGGTGGCCAACACGACATGCGAAACGGTGCAAAATGGCATGAAACCAAAACGCAAAAAGCCCGGAAAACACTGTACTTCCAGCATTTCCCGAGCTTTTCATTTACCCCGTAGGGACTCGAACCCCAACTGACAGTGCCAGAAACTGTAGTGCTACCAATTACACCACGGAGTAATTCACTTCGATCAACGTCGCGTCTGCTCGGCTGATGGGCGGAAATGTAACACTGAATCCAGATCGTGTAAAGCGCCGGTTTTTTGGAGTGTTCTGTTATGCCGAGTTCAGGATTTCCGGATTTACTCGTGCGACTTCCGCAATTTCAGGACAATTGGCATGATCGGTTGGTTCGCTCCACACGATGAATGGCAGAAAAAATGCTGAGGCTGGCCCCAAAATGATTCTGGCCATTCAAAATGGTCCATTCGTGTCGTGATTGATGGTCGTTCGGTTTTTCTCCCAGACGACTTCTCCGCCCATCGTGGTCGAACACGAAGATTGAACCCGGATTCCCGTTACGAGTGATATCGATCAAGCAGTTTGAATCAATGGCCACGCCGTGCGATGCGTTGCCATATTCATGTCCCGCAGGAAGTGTAGCCCTGTCTCAGTTGTCGATGATGGATTTTGTACAAGCTCGAAGCGCCAGCGAGTGGGCCATTGAGTGTTCGAAGCCCACTC
>JBGSVD010000183.1:0-23267 GCA_041753135.1 Planctomycetaceae bacterium | reverse complement strand
ATCTCTAACTGGCCCAAAAATCCATTTTCCGCCGCCGACTTCATGTCAGCTGCTCTACAGCAATTCGCAGGCCGAAAAAAAACTTTTTCTCAACACAATTCAGCGACGTTTGGTGACATGTATCAGGACAGACTCCTAGGGGAAGGCATGGTTCGGTTTTTCACCCTGTTCCATTTGATTTTCCGCGAAATCAGCAGCCACTGCATTAACCAGCCAATCGTGTAGCTTTTCCTGTTCGGAACGACTGCCTGACCGTTCTGCTTGCCGCTCTGAATTGAAGGGTAGTGTGTGGACACGACCTCGAAAGACGTCATACTTTGGCTGTTCAGGTTCACGCTCACGGAGTTGGCGCAGCATCCCGTAAGGTTTTTTGTTCCGGCAAAAGCCCAATCGGCCACTGACAATTTGTGGAAGCTTTCCCCAGAAACTGACACCCGCGGGAAACACATTTTGCGGCACCAAACAATGTGAGCAACGCCTTTTCGTATCAGTCTGACAGTGGGCGATGACAATGCCCTTTGTCGGAACACTTCTGAAATGACATGTCGATGGTTTGGAAAGCAGGTCGCTGACTGAACGCTGGGGTACCAGCCCCGCGAAATATTGCAGCACGGCTTCTTGTCGCCAGTGTTGAGTTCTCACCCTCAGAATTTCGCTGCGTTAATCCGCTATGAGTTCGTTACGTCTACAAAGAGCTGAATCTAAAGAGTCTTCGAAGCCAGCAGTGAAAGCTTCGAACCAGGGGCTGATATGCATGTGGCATGGCCTGACTCTGTCGGGACTTTGTCGCCTGATTCGATTGCGTCCCCGCTTTTCTCTGTCGTACCTTCCCCGTTGGTTTTCCATTGCCGCGATCAGCACGTTTAACTCCGCGTACGGTCTGACAGAATCTGCTGTCTTCGGACGAAAGATACGAAACACGGCCATCAAGCATTCGCCGGTTTTTATTCTTGGCCATTGGCGAAGCGGCACAACAATGCTGCACAACCTGATGACGCTGGATCCTCAGGTGACGTTTCCGAATCTCTATCAGTGTGTCAATCCGGGCCACTTTCTCCTCACAGAAAAATTCCTGGCGCCGCTGACAAACTGGGTTCTTCCAGCAACACGACCGATGGACAACATTCCAACGGGATGGAAGGAACCTCAGGAAGAAGACATCGCCCTCGCTCTTGACTGCGGAATTTCGCCCTACATGATGGCGGCATTCGCTGATCGTCGTGAAGTTTACGAGCGTTTCTTTGATCCGCGTGATATGACAGAAAAAGAACGAGCCACCTGGAAACAGTCGTTCCTGACTCTGATGCGAAAGCTGACAACGCTAAACGATCGCACGATTGTTTCGAAGAATCCAGGGCATACCTTCCGGATTCCGATTCTTCTCGAGATGTTTCCCGACGCAAAGTTCATCTACATCAAGCGTGACCCGTACGCGGTTTACCAGTCCACTTTGCATCTTCGTCGAACAATGTTTGTGGAGAACGCTGTCAGCCCGACAAACCTGCAGAACAGCGAAGAAGACATGCTGCACTTTTATGAGAAGTGCATTCGAACCTACGAATCAACGAAGTCTCAAATCCCTGCAGGAAATCTACACGAACTCCGTTTTGAAGATCTTGAAGTCGATCCACTCGGCCAGATGCACAAGATCTATCAGACATTAAGCTTACCCGGCTGGGAAAATGTTGAACCCAAGGTTCACGAACAACTGCCAACGCTGAAGGCTTACAAGAAAAATTCTTTCCGAATGGATTCGGAAACGATCCATCGTGTTTATCAGCGGCTTCAATGGGTGTTTGATCTTTATGGTTACCCCAGCCGTATTGAGAATGAAGCGAAACAGCCAGCCTGAGCCATAAAAGGTCTCGCCAGGAGCAAACCGCATCACTTGTAATGCGGTTTGCATTTATCTGCCGGTTCCACTCGGCGGCGCGGTCGTGGCTGACTTGACCGTTCCTCAGAAGTTGCGAAGCTCCAGGAAGATTTTGTTCTTCCTACCCACGCTTCCTTCCTGCGGAGACAGGCGATGCCGCCGATTCCAAGATGTCTGCTACTGTTGATCTGTGCTGTATTTGCTCTACGGCATCAGTCCACGGAGGCTCAGGAGTCGCAGCGACTCACGCTCGAAAAAGGCGACCATATCGCCATCATCGGCAACACGCTGGCCGATCGGCTGCAGCACTTCGGGCATCTTGAGGCAACGCTTCACTATCGCTTCCCGGAACACAATCTCGTGGTACGAGATCTCGGATTCAGCGGCGACACGCTGACCGAGCGGCCTCGTTCGGACAATTTCGGCACGCCGGATGAATGGCTGACGAAGGTCGAAGCGGACGTGATCTTCGCGTTCTTCGGCTACAACGAATCGTACGCCGGTGAAGCAGGATTGCCGCAGTTTCGAAAGGATCTGGAGGCGTTCATCGATCACACACTGAGTCAGAAGTACAACGGCGAATCAGCTCCGAGGCTGGTGCTGTGTTCACCGATTGCGTTTGAAGATCTGAAGTGGCCGCATCTGCCGGATGGGAAGGTGCAGAATAAGAATCTGGAGCTGTACACGAGCGAAATGGCGAAGGTTGCAGCCGAGCGGAAGTTGCCGTTCGCAGATCTGTTTGAGCATTCACAAAAGATCATGAAGATCGTTGGATGGGACGCCAGCCCGCTGCGAAATCTGGAAGGACAAAAACGTGATCGTTTCGGATACGAGTATCCGGATCCTAAAAAGGACGGCATGATTTTTTTCTTTCCGCTGACGATCAATGGTGTCCATATCACAGAAGACGGCAGTCGACTTCTGGCGATCTCCGTCGATAGGCAGGTCTTGAGCGTTCTCGACGCAAAGTCCGTGAATTCACAAGAACTCGACACGATTCGCAACGCCGTTCTCGCCAAGAACCACATCTGGAACAACGTTTATCGAGCCACCGATGGCTACAGCGTCTTCGGTGGTCGATCGGGCCTGCGGTTTGTTGAAGGACAGACGAACTTCGACGTCATGCAACGTGAGCTCGAAATTCTGACGGCGATGACAGCCAATCGCGATGCCGTGATCTGGGCGGCGGCAAATGGGAAGACGATCGAACCGGATGACAGCAATCTTCCTAAACCGCTCGAAGTCAAAACCAACAAACCCGGGCAGCTCGAAGAAGGTCGTCACAAATTCCTCGGCGCGGAAGAAGCGATTGACAAGATGACCATTCATTCCGGCATGAAGGTCAACGTCTTCGCGTCAGAAGAAATGTTCTCCGACATGGTCAATCCGGTGCAAAGTGCCGTCGATCCCGATGGACGTCTGTGGGTCGCCGCGTGGCCGACTTATCCGCACTGGAATCCGCTCGAAGCGATGAACGACAAGCTGCTGATCCTGCCCGATGACAACGGTGACGGCGTGGCCGATCGCTGCATCACGTTCGCTGACGGCCTGCACAATCCGACGGGCTTTGAATTCTGGAACGGCGGCGTTCTGGTCGCGATGGCTCCAGATATTTTCTTCCTGAAAGATACCGATGGCGATGATCGAGCTGACGTGAAGGAACGCATCTTCCACGGACTCGATTCTGCCGATACGCATCACACGGCCAACGGATTTGTGATGAGCCCCGGCGGGAAGTTCTACTTCTCACGCGGCATCTTCCACGCAGAGAACTTTGAAACTCCATGGGGCCCGACCAAGCGATTTGGAACGGGCGGCACGGGAGTTTACGAATGGGATCCGGTCACGTTTGATATCAACTTCCATTTCCCAATCGGCCCAAATCCTCACGGCGACGTGTTCGATCAGTGGGGCAATCAGTTCGCAACCGACGGAACGGGCGGCACGGGCAACTACATCGGCATGCCGGGACATGGTGCTCCGACGCAGCTTTATGAAAAGCGAGTTCGCCCGGTTCCGGCCATTCAGATTCTGGACAGCCAGCACTTCCCGGAAGAGAACCGAGGCAATCTCTTGATCGCGAACGTGATCGGCTTTCAGGGCGTGACTCAGTACAAGTTCGAAAAGCAGGGAGCGGGTTTCTTTGCGAAGGAAGTGGAGCCGATTCTGTATTCGTCGGATCAGAACTTCCGTCCAAGCGACATGGAGATCGGCGGCGACGGAGCGTTGTATGTGCTCGACTGGCAGAACCCCATCATTGGCCACATGCAGCACAACCTCCGCGACCCCAGCCGCGACCATTTGCACGGCCGCATTTACCGAGTTACGGTGGAAGGTCGCGATGTGCAGCCGGTTGTGAAACTCGATAAGGCAAGCACTAAGAATGTCGTCGCGGCGCTTGGATCATCCACGCTGGCAGAACGTTATCGTGCACGCCTGGAACTCACTGGTCGCAATCCGGATGAAGTGGTTGCGGCTGTCAGCGACTGGGTTAAACGGTTCGATGCGGCAAATCCGGAACATGCGAGGAATCTTGTCGAGGCGATGTGGGTGTTCGAACAACATCGAACGTGGCCCGAAAATCTCATATCCGGAGTTCTCGCCTCCCCAGTTGCCGACGCTCGTGCCGCTGCAGTGCGCACAATTCGGGACTTCATGCGTCAGCCGGGAAAGTTCCGTGAAGGTGACGACTATACAAACATTATCACTGCGGCGATGGAAAATCTTCTCCTCCCGAATGCGGCTGATGAGTCACCACAAGTCCGTGCTGAAATTGTCGTCGCAGCCACGCACACTCGAGGTCTGCTAGCACCAGAAATCCTCTTCGCCTCGATGCAAACCGAGCAGGACCCGCAGCTCACGTATGTCATCAACGAAGCTCGCGGTATCATCAATCTCGATGCTGCGATTCGAGAAACACTGGCTCGCGGCGAAAAGCTTTCGACTAATGCTGAAGCTTATGCACTCTCCAACGCCAGCGTCGAAGATCTGCTGAAGATGGAAAAGACCGAGGGCGTTTATCGAGCCATCCTGACTCGCGAAAATGTTCCCGTCGAGACTCTTCAGACAGCACTGACCGGCCTCGCGAAACTTCGCAACGTCGCTGAGATCGAAGAACTGTTCACGCTGATCGAAGAGCTGAACGCCAAAGCCAGCGTGAATGTGCTCAACAGCTTGAGCCGTTTGCTCGCCAATCAACCGGCCGATCAACTTTCAAGAGTCCGCGATCGCATCGCAACGCTCGCCACCACCGCAAAGTCCGGAGAAACTCGTCGAGTCGCCATTGCTGCGTGGATCAGTGCGGATGGTAACGGCAAGGCTGTCTTCACAGCGGCGGAGAAACGCGAACTAAATCTCGAAGACGTGTTGCGATCGGTGCCAATTGTGTCATCCAGCGATGCGAAGAGTTCACTCATGGATTCCATTGCGGCGATCATCCTAACACTTGAAGGATCGAAGGGATCAACGCCGCTCACGCAGCCCGGGTTGAAGGTCGATTTCTACGCCCCGAATCCATCCAACGTGGCTCGCGAAACATTGCAGGCAATGACACCATCGAACACGGGTGTCGCCACGACGATTGTGATGGATCAACCTGTTCTGAAGACTCGCGATGCGTTCGCTCTGATGTTCACCGGACACATCGTGATTGAAAACCCGGGCGAGTATACCTTCTTCATCGCGTCCGATGATGGTTCTCGCTTCTACATCAATGGCGAGCTGCTGATCGACAATGACGGCTTGCATGGTGTGATCGAAAAGAGCGGCACTGTCACTTTAACGGCTGGACTGCATCCGATAATCGCCACGTACTTTGATAACGGCGGCGGCGATGGGCTCAGCATGTCATGGGCTGGCCCTGGCATTCAAAAAGAACAGATTCCGGCCACGGTGCTTGTCTCCGCTGCGGAGCAAACCATTCAGGATCTTGGCATCCAGGCGATGATGAACATCCCGGGCCACGAAGCAACGAAGACTGAGATCCTTGCGAGTCTGTTGAAGAAACGCGAATCCGTGAACTCATCACTGAAGTCATTGGTCACCATTCCAGCTGAATCATGGCCGCAGGATCAGCTTGGCAATATTGCCGAAGCCGCAGTCTCGTATCTCGCCAGTCGCGAACCAAACGAACGCAACTCGGATCAGGCGGCGCTGGCGCTGAAGATTGCCGAAGGCGTAAAGACGCGCCTTGATGGCGCCAGCCTTGTTCGATTCGAAAAGCGATTGTCTGAAGTCGTTGTGCCGTTGATCCAACTGGGTACAGTTCGCGAACGCATGATCTATGACCGCGAAACCATCGCCGTTCAAGCCGGTCGACCGGTGGAATTTCGACTGACAAACACTGACAACATGCCTCACAACTTTGCCGTGGTGCTTCCCGGCACAATGGCCGAAGTCGGTGAGCTCGCCGAAGCCCAGAGCCGTGAAATTCCCGGAGCGCGGACGTCTCGTCCGCAGGATTCGACAGGGGATAGCGGGCAAAACAGCGGACGAGACGTCCGCGCTCCGGAGAGCAATTTCATCCCGAAGAGCGACAAAATCCTGGTCGCCAGCAAGCTGGTTCAGCCGGAACAGACTGACAGTATCTTCTTTGAAGTGCCGAAGGAGCCCGGAATTTATCCGTACGTCTGCACCTATCCCGGCCACTGGCGTCGCATGTACGGAGCGTTGTACGTCGTCGCAGATTTGTCTGCGTACGAAGCCGATCCTGCCGCGTATCTCGCCGCCAACAAGCTGGAGATGAAAGACGATTTGTTGAAATATCTCGGCCGCAACACCGACTGGAAGCTGGACGATTTGAAAGGCGACGTGATGCACTTGTCACATCGAGCCAACAACTTCGCCGTCGGCGAGTCCCTCTTCAAAGCCGCCGCGTGCATTGGCTGTCACAAGCTGAACGGCCAGGGTAACAACGTCGGTCCCGACCTGACCAAGCTGCCGCCGGAATATTCCAGGGTCGACGTTCTCGACCACATTTTGAACCCGTCGAAGAAGATTGACAAGAAGTATCAATCCAATGTGATTGAACTCAATTCCGGCAAAGTCATCACTGGCTTGATCGTGGAAGAAACTGGCGACATTGTGAAACTCGTCGACAATCCGTCAGCCCCCGACAAGATCACCGTCATCAACAAATCCGACATCGAAGAACGCACCCCTAGCGAACTCAGCATCATGCCCAAAGGCGTGTTGAACAAGCTGACTCGCGAAGAGATCTTCGATTTGCTGGCGTATGTGCTGGGCGGTGGGGATAAGACGAACGCGTTGTTTGAGGAGCATGAGCATTGAACAACAGGGATTTGAAATTTCAGATTTGAAATTTCAAAACGAACGCAGTGGCGATTGTGTTTGCAAAAACACAGAGCCACGCAGCCGGGCTTGGCACGCGAATCGTAGACTTGCCGATCTGAGACAGATCGGCCTACGTAGGTCGACCTGTCTCAGGTCGACAACGGCGGACCACACATCAAACAACCGCCTTGACCATATCAAAACCTCAGGCGATTGCGTTTGCAAAAAAACAGAACCACGCAGCCGGCCTTGGCGCACGAATCGTAAGCTTGCCGATCTGAGACAGATCGGCCTACAGCGACCCACACATCGATCAGCCGGCGACAGATGGTTGAAAATGACGAGAGCGGCTATAACACGTGGATGAATTTTGAATCCCCAATCGATGACCGGCCCATGATACGTATTCGCGGTGCGCGGACGCACAACTTGAGAAATGTGAACGTTGATCTTCCCGCTGGGAAATTGATCGTCATGACGGGCGTCAGTGGGTCGGGGAAAAGTTCGCTGGCCTTTGATACGCTCTTTGCCGAAGGGCAGAGACGATATCTGGAAAGCGTGTCAGTCCAGACACGAACGCTGCTTCGACAACTGCCGCGACCGGATGTTGACGAAATCACCGGGCTGGCCCCGACCGTCAGCGTGGATCAGCGAGTCTCCTCCGTCCCCGCGCGAAGCACTCTGGCAACAACGACCGAGATCCACGATTTTCTCAGACTGCTGTATGCTCGCGGCGGAACAGCTCACTGCACGGGTTGTGGCAAGCCCGTGCAGAGGCAATCGGTGGATCAGATTCTGCAGCAGACTTTGCAACTGCCCGAACGAACGCGTCTGATGATCCTGTCGCCGATGGTGCGAGGTCGTCGAGGTGTGCATCGTGACGTCATCGAACGCATTGCACGCAATGGTTTCGTGCGAGCTCGTGTGGATGGGGAAATTATCGACATCTCCGAAGCGAAGCCGCTCGCCGCAGGCAAGTCTCACACGATTGAAGCGATTGTCGATCGCATTGTAATTAAGGAAGGCATCGCTCCTCGACTTCGCGAATCCATCGAACTTGCCTGCCGTGAAAGTGACGGCACATGCATCATAAGTCATGAAGCCGATGGTCAGTGGCGCGAGAAATTGTTCAGCACTCGGTTTAGCTGTCCTGAATGCGATTTGAACTTTCCCACCCCGGAACCACGCAGCTTCAGCTTCAATTCGCCGTGGGGCGCGTGTCAGGAATGTTCGGGACTTGGCGTTCAGGGGGCCGTGGACACCGACGGACCGATCGCCGTCTTTCACAAGCAACCCTGTTCTGTTTGCCACGGAACACGCCTTCAGCCGTTTCCGCGCGGCATCACCTTTCTGGGAACAACGCTGTCCGAATTCGCATGTCAGAGAGTTGATACCGCATTGGTGACGGTTGAATCATGGATGGCCCAGATTGAAAAATCCGAAGTCACTGAGCCTGGCGAACAACATTCGGCCGGCGAACTCCTCACTCAGGAAGCTCGCCTTGTAGCCGAGCGCACTCTGCCAGACATTCGTTCGCGATTGAAGTGTCTGTCGGATGTCGGCATTGGATACCTCAACCTGAACCGTCCGACTCGAACACTGTCTGGCGGTGAATTTCAGCGAGCCCGCCTGGCTGCGTCGTTATCATCCCAATTGTACGGAGCCCATTTTGTACTGGACGAACCCACGGCCGGACTGCATCCTCGAGATACTCAACGCTTGCTGAAAACACTGTTCGATCTGCGCGACGCTGGTGGAACTGTGATCGTTGTGGAACATGACGGTGATATCATGCGAGCCGCCGACTGGCTGGTCGATCTTGGCCCCGGAGCTGGTGCCGACGGCGGGCACTTGTTGTTCTCCGGAACTCCGCAGGATGCCGAAGCACTGGCTCAGTCTCCGACCGGCGACTACCTGCGTGGCAAATACTCGAACACTGAAGATCTTTTGCGAGGGATTCCGGAAGACGACAATTCTAAAGACGCGGCCGAATCCGAACCGTCGGCTCACCTGACAATCCGAAATGCTCACCTGCACAACCTTCGGAATGTCACCCTCAGCATTCCACTGCATCAACTGGTTTGTGTCACCGGCGTCAGTGGCTCCGGAAAAAGTTCTCTGATTTTTGGAACACTCCTGCCGGTCGTGACGGCTGCGGTCTCACAGAGTCGTGATGTCACTCATCGCCTCGACGTTGCCGCCGCGGACGCACGGTGTAATGGTGTCGACGGCACGGAGCAGATTAAACGAGTTCTTTCGCTGGATCAAAGCCCGCTCGGGCGATCCTCACGATCTTGTGTTGCCACGCTTTGCAATCTCTGGGATGAGGTTCGCCGATTGTTCGCGAAAACTCGAGAAGCGCGCGCGAAGGGTTTTGGATCGAAGCACTTTAGTTTCAACTCCGGCGAAGGCCGATGTTCAGAATGTCGCGGCACCGGTACTCGAAATGTTCGCATGAGCTTTTTGCCGGATGCTGTTGTTGCCTGCCCGGTCTGCTCTGGAATGCGATTCAGCAAAGCCGTTAGCGCGATTCGCTTTCGCGATAAGTCGGTTGCCGATGTGTTGCAGATGCGCATTGATGAAGCGGCCGATTTTTTTTCCGAATTCCGTCGTTTGAGTTCCATTCTGGCGACTTTTTGCAGCGTCGGTCTTGGATACTTGAAGCTCGGTCAGCCGGCAACAACGTTTTCGGGCGGCGAGGCTCAACGAGCCAGGCTGGCATCCGAATTGGCGACGCCGTCCAGTGAGCATACTCTTTATGTCCTTGACGAACCGACCAGCGGGCTGCATCCGGCGGATGTTCATCGCTTGCTGAGTCATCTGCAAAAATTGGTCGCTGTCGGCCACAGTGTGATTGTGATTGAGCATCAGGTCGACATGATTCGTTCGTCTGACTGGATCATTGATATCGGTCCCGACAGTGCTGATCTTGGCGGAGAGGTGATTTTCGCAGGTCCTCCGAAGAGGCTTGCTGAATGCCTACTCAGTGAAACCGCCAAAGCCTTGCGATAGCAAGATTGGCGGACAGATCGGCCCGCCGAAATCTGCCACAGCACCCTTTTGGCATTACCGAGACGCCCGTGCTTTACAGTCGGTCTCGCGGCAGTAACATTTTGTGCGATGTTCTGCATACTGGCGTTGATTTTCGAGTTTGTCTGGGAGCGTGTTTCTCATGAGTATTGGTGGAATGATCCATCGCGCGGCTGACTCTGAGGGATATGAACAAGCCAGACGAATCAAGCCATTCATTGTGATTGGCGCCATCTTTGTCTGGTCGTGCTGGAACAGCTTGACGGAGTTTCGGTACCTGATCTGGGGACAGAAGACGACTGCCAGCATCGTCCAGGACTTCGATGCGATGGGCCGCGAAAGGCCAATCCGAAGCAAGGGCGGGCTTGTTAAAGTCAGCTTTACGGACGGTGGAGAAATCCGGAAACATAGCATCAGTATCCCTGCGAGCGTCGACCTTGGAGCTGGTCAGATCGAAGTCGAGTATCTCGCAAACTCATCCACGTCGCCTCGCCTTCCCGGCGAACACAACTGGATATCGCTTTGCGTTGTTCTGGGCAGCGGCGTGGCGGTTGCCTGGCTTGGGCGAGGCGTTCTTGCGGAGGCTCGGGAGTACAGTTCAGGACAGCGAAAACGGCCTCGACGGTGACCACAATTCAGGGGGCCGAAGCAGCAAGGTTGCCGTCAGACTGGTGAATCTTCGAGAATTGAGTGAGATCCGACTACAAGGCCAGCCTCAATTTCTTCCACGCGAAGTGCCTCCTGATTCGCGATTGCTTTGCGAACAAATGAGTCAAATCCTGCATTTGCAGTGACGACAGCTTTTCCAGCAGGTCAAAAGTGAACGGCGGGAAGTCTGCTAACCGCGATAAAGTCAGATGAACGAATGACGCACTCGTTGATTCAGGGGTTTGTGTTCGTAGAATGACCTGCTTGCTACCTAACTCAACCGCCATACACACGTCACGGCCAAAACGGAACTCTGATGGAAGAAGCGATTCGCAAAGCGAAAGTTCTGATCGAAGCACTCAGCTGGATTCAGCGATTTCGTGGCCGATATGTTGTGGTGAAACTTGGCGGCAGCACGCTGGATGATGTGGCCGCCGTCAACAGCCTTTTGACCGACGTCGTCTTTATGGCGACTGTTGGAATGAGACCTGTTATTGTTCACGGCGGCGGCAAAGCGATTAGTGCGGCAATGAATGCCGCGGGCATCGAAGCTCGTTTTGTGGCTGGCCGTCGCTACACCGACCGTGCAACTCTTCAGATTGCATCGCGTGTTTTGGTGGAAGATATCTGCCAGTCGATCGTCGATCGAATTAATCACAACGGAGCTCGTTCGACCGGACTGCACTACGGAACGGAAAACGTTCTGACGGCAGAAAAGCTGACTCTGAAAGACGACCAGGGCAACGATGTTGACCTCGGCCACGTGGGTCATGTGACGGACGTGGACGTGGATACGCTTGTTCGAGTCTGCTCAACGGGAACGATTCCCGTAATCCCAAGCATCGCTCTGAGTGCCGTGGGGCATCGCTTGAACGTGAATGCAGATACCGCGGCTGCGGCCGTTGCCAAAGCGTTGTCTGCAGAGAAGTTGATTTTCCTGAGCGATATTCCGGGCATTTTGACGAATCTGAAAGATCCGAGTTCTCGATTGTCACATGTAACCTCAAGTCAGGTGCGAGAATTGATCGCCAATGGAACCATTGCCGGAGGCATGGTTCCCAAGGTAGAAGCCGCGCTCGAGTCATTGAATGCGGGCGTTCACAAGATTCACATTGTCGACGCCTCGATGCTTCACTCCTTGCTGCTTGAGATTTATTCCGATACCGGAGTCGGCACGGAAATCGTCCCGTAACCGATTTACTGGCTGAACTTCGCACGCACCGAAGTGTCCACTAGACTTCGTTGCTGTTTTCAGATTCCCGTTCCCGTTCCAATTCAAAATTCCGGAGATTGTTCGATGACGCAGGTTGCCGTGTCCAGGAGTCAGGCCACCATAGATCTTTTTGACCAGTATGTCATTCCGAACTATCGTCGTTATCCGATTGCACTGGTTCGAGGCGAAGGTTCGCACGTGTGGGACGCGGATGGGCGGCGTTATCTGGACCTGTTCCCGGGCTGGGGATGCAATATCCTGGGGTATTCGCCAACTGCCGTTGTCAAAGCCATTCAGGAGCAAGTGGCAAAGCTGATCCATGTGCCGAATACGTGGTACATCGAACAACAGGGACTTTTTGCTCAGTTCCTTTGTACTCGCAGTTTTGGAAAAGCGTTTTTCTGCAACAGCGGTGCGGAAGCCAATGAAGCGGCGATCAAACTTGCAAGACTTCACGGGTCGGCTCAGGGACGATTCCGCATTATCACGTTCGAACACGGATTCCACGGCCGTACCTTCGGCGCACTGACAGCGACTGCTCAGCCGAAGTATCACGAGGGCCTTGGTCCGATGCTGGCTGGCTTTCGATATTCAAAGATGAACGACATCGAAGGAGTCAAGAGCCTCATTGATAACGAAACCGCTGCCATTATGATTGAGCCCATTCAGGGCGAAGGTGGCGTCAGAATCCCTGAACCAGGCTTCCTGCAGGCTCTTCGGGATTTGTGTGATGAACATGGTCTCCTGCTGATTTTTGATGAAGTGCAAACGGGCATGGGACGCACTGGGACATGGTTTGGTTATCAGCAGACTGGTGTTCAGCCGGACGTGCTGACCATGGCAAAAGGGATTGCCGCGGGTGTCGCTTGTGGTGCCATGATTTGCCGTGATGAGTTTGCCGCCGATCTGCGACCGGGAATGCATGCCAGCACTTTTGGAGGAAATTCATTAGCCATGGCTGCCGGACTGGCAACGGGAATGACTCTGGAACGAGAAGGACTTCTGGAACACGTTCAGAAGCTGGCCGAGGAAGCTCGAACCTGGCTGGAAGCTCTGCAGCAACGGCTGCCGATTATTCGCGAGATTCGAATCTGTGGCATGATGATCGGCATCGACCTCAACATTCCGTCTGCTCCTGCGGTTGCCAAGTGTATGGAACGTGGCTTGCTGATCAACGCGACTAACAATACGGTCGTGCGGCTGCTGCCAGCTCTGAACGTCTCGTCCGCGGATCTGATGGAAGGTCTTCAGATCATTGCGGAAGTACTTGAAGAAATGGCCAGCGAAGCCACGTAATCTTTGACTCCACTTTCTCTGAACAGGATCGTCAAACTTTTGAGTGGCGTGCGTGCAACGAACCAGTTGGTTTCGTCGTGGACGAGGCTGCGAGTCCCCTATACCATCACAAAATGGAGCAATGCAGGACTCGTTGTTTAATCCACTGCAGCAGACGGGAGCTCTGCACGGTCTCGACGATGGCGTGATCCCGGCTGCCGCGACGCAACGGCATCTGCAATGAACATCTAGAGCCCGTGTTTCCTGAGCCAGCAAAGTGGCGGTGTTTGAAACCTTCAGGAGAAACCTTGTGGCAAAGTATCTGGCATGTCACAGCTGCGGAATGATTCACGCCATCCCGCAGCTCAAGGCTCAACAGCGAGCCGCATGCACACGATGCGGTTCACTGTTTCCGCCGCCGGGTTGTCGTCGTACAACATCAAGCCGGACGGCCGCCGCAGCGGTGGCCGCCTTTGTGTTGTTCTGGCCGGCGATTCTGTGCCCCATCCTGGAGATCGAGAAACTCGGACTTCGGCAACAGTCCAGCATCCTTGGTGGCGCCATTGATCTGCTGAAGCACGGAAGCTGGCTCGTCGGCGGAGTCGTGCTGATCTTTTCCGTCATCTTCCCGCTCACCAAAATCGTTCTGCTGCTGGAACTCAGTCTGCTGGAGTTTCTGCATCGACGGCACAAAGCCAAATCGCTCCGCCTGATGGAGCATATGGGACGCTGGAGCATGATGGACGTGATGCTGCTTGCTTTTCTGGTGATGCTTGTAAAACTCGGCAACCTTGTGGAATTTCGTCTTGGGCCGGCCGTGTTTGCGTTTGTGTTGTGTGTTGCGATGAGCATGGTGGCGTCGATCTCTTTTGATCCGCATGCAATCTGGGAGGACAGTGAATGACTTCGCCGGAATCATCGATTGGCCAGACTACGAAGACGGATTCACAGCCTGCAGGCGCGACGGCTGATAAGAGCATTACCCCGGTGAACACGGTTGAAGACGCAGTTTCCGCAACTGGATTTCCGACGGCCCGTGTTCAGGAAGCGAAAGAGGTGACGTCCGCGTTACTTCGTGGTTCCAAAATGTGGTGGGTCACGATTGCCTGTTTTATTGCCGCGTTCTGGCTGACGTGGCAGTCGATTCCATCAAAAGGCCCGACAATCTCCATTCAGTTTCCTGATGGACACGGTCTGAAAGCAGGAGATGCAGTGCGGCATCGTGGAATCGAAGCGGGCGTGGTTGAAAGTATCGCACTAAGCGACGACTTGTCGCAAATCACAGCCACAGTGACTCTGACACCAGGAGCCGCTGGCCTGGCTCGTGAAGGAGCGAGGTTCTGGATTGTTCGGCCTCAGTTAAGTCTCGCGGGAGTCAGCGGACTTGATACAGCAGTTGGAGCCAAGTACATCGGTGTCAGCCCTGGTGATCCGGATGGCCCGAGTCAGAGCGTTTTTGATGGACTTGCGGCGGCTCCTCCCGACGAAAACAGCGGCGACGGAATTGATATCGTTTTGCGGAGCGATGCCAAACATGGCGTTTCTGTCGGAGCTCCGATTACCTGGCGTGGTGTCGATGTTGGCCAGATCTTATCGATCAATTTGTCTCCGGATGCACGATTTGTCGACGTACACGCACAGATCAATGCGGAGTTTACGCGATTGCTGAGAACGACTTCGCAGTTCTGGGTCACAAGCGGCCTGGGAATCGATGTCGGTTTGAGCGGCGTTCGACTCAATGCGGATTCGTTGAGCACCATTGTTCGCGGTGGTGTTTCTTTTGCGACACCAGCCGTGAGCAAAGACAAATCCCCGGTGACTTCTGGTCATATGTTTGTTCTGCATGGTAAGCCGAATCCGGAGTGGCTCAATTCCGCTTCATCATTGCCTTTTGTTGATTTCGATCTTCCTCCAACAGTGACTTTGCAGGGGACTCGCAAGACCAGCCTTTTGGGCATTTCCAGAAACCAGAAGTTTACGGTGAACGGATTGGTCGTCACAGGAAAAGGTGACACACCACTGATCCTGACGGCCGCTGACATCGTGCCAGCATTCAACAAAGATGCGGCAGAGTCCGACGCAGGCGCTGGTACAGTCGCCGAATTTCAGATCAGCTCTCCATCCACGGTCGATGTTTATCCGCTGACGATTTCTTTCGGCTCAGCGGAAGGATTGATCGCCGATGCGAGTGGAAATCTGTCGGGCTATGTTTGGTTGCCGATGACCACGACGGCAGACAATCTGCCTGCGGCGAAATTCAGCCTGTTTCGAGCTCCAGAGGTTCCTGAAGAATGTTGCCTGTGTCGCAGCGTGAAGGCCGACAACGACGCATCATCGGTCATTCAGAGCATCAGCAGAGACCAATTGAAGCAGGTCGCCGGAATCTGGTCGGTGACCATGGATGCTGGCGATCTTTCACCATGGCATGGAGCCCCAGTGATCTCTATGCAGGACGGCAAAGTCATCGGTGTCTTCAATGTCGGAAAAACCGGAGCCACCATTGCGCCGATTCGAAAAGAATAGTCGTCTATTTTCGAGCAGGATCTTTGATGCGCAGTTGGTGATGAATTGAAGATGCGATCTTCAAATCTGTTGATGCCGAAATCGCTTGTCGTGAAGAGAACATCGCCTGCGGTATCCTGTGACAAGCAAAAGCAGCACCGCAAGGCTGCGTTCGATCATCCTGAGTTGACTATTCCACACGGTCATTCTTCGGCTCAGGGGAACGAAGCTCTGGATATCAACATTGTGCTTCCTGCCGTCGGTCGTAACGGCGGTGAGCCATTCGGAACGTTCGAAGAAGTACTGGAAAACGGAATGGAGTAGTTTCCTGACTGCCGTTGGCGTTTGTCCACAGGCTAACGTTTGCAGCAGAGGACCGACAGCATTTGCGACGAGGGTATGGAACTCAATTCCGTACCGTCTTTTCGCTTGCTTAAGACCGCGTCACGATGCCAGCAAGGAGACAGGAACGCTGACAGCCAATCTGAACTCGAACTGGTCAGACTTAGATTCCACACGACTTCACGATATGGCTTTCCTGCCGTGAAAACAGACCGGAAACTTGCATCAAACGCCGGGCAGATGCTCGGACGCGTTTCCGAATTCCGGCAGATGCACGTCCATACGCTCCAGCAGGCTTAGGTACAAAGAAGACATCTTGCGCTCTTTAGCAGTCTCATAGTCCAGCGTGCGACCTGTCTGCAGTTTGCCCGACAAACTGCCCGCAACCAGCAGCGGAATTTTAGGAGAACTGTGAGCCGTCCATTGTTCGTTGGCCAGCATGATGCACGAATTGTCGAGAACCGTACCATCGCCTTCCTGCATGGAATCCAGTTTTCTCACAAGGTACGAATACTGTTCCACCCAGAAACGCGTGATCGAGGCGAATTCCTTGTTCTGCCAGTTGTGCGAGTAGTTGTGATGGTCCACATTGAGTCCGAGGAACGGATAAACCTGCCCCGACAAATTGTTGGTCAGAAGCAATGTGGCGACACGAGTCCGATCGGCCTGAAATGCCAATGCGATAATGTCGCACATCAGACGGCTATGTTCATCAAGTTGATTCGGAACACCGCTTGCGGGTCGCTCATACTTTACAGAAGCCGCGCCCGGAACTTCATCCTTCTGGCGTTCCTGCATCCTGGCAAGTCGCTGCTCCACTTCTCGCACTGATGTTGTGTACTCATCGATCTTCGATTTGTCTGCGGAAGAAACTTTGCGAGAGACATTCTGCAGTTGTTCATAGACATGATCGAGAACGCTGACATGTGTCCGGTTGCCTTTGCTTTCAAACAGACTGTCAAAAGCGAGTGATGGATAAATCTCCGCCGGCACTGGCGAAACCGGAGAACTCCACGAGACATGCGATGCGTACATCATCGAGAAACTGGATTCATGAAACCCGCTGACTGGGCGTTCGCAGGCCAGCACAAGACTGGGCAATGCTGTTTCATCCCCAAATCGCTGAGCCATCAACTGATCCAGACTGGTCGCCGCCTGAATTTCACGACCGCCCTGGGGACGAACTCCCGTCAGGATCCCTGCGGCACCTTTCGCATGACCGCCGACGACATCTTCGGGATGATGCAGACCATGGATGAAATTGATCTTCTGTTTCACTGTTTCCAGTGACGCAAACGCGGGCCCCAGTTCCAGCTTTGTCCCTTCGCCTTTAGACCACCACTCCGGCGGATGAATTCCGTCACCGAAGAAAAGGAATGCAAACCGCTTTGGAGCAACCTTAGCGTTTTCCACACCAAAGGCTTTTGCGGATTCAAGCCACGGCAGGGCAACGCTGGCGCCGAGTGCGTTCAGGACAACACGACGAGAAATTGTCGACGATTTCTTTTTCATGATTTCTTGCCTCTTATTCTCTCACCAGGAAGTCATCGTTGATTTCGTTGACCTGTCGACTTGATACCAAAATATTCGCTGACATTTACCACTTGTTGCTGGATGCACTTGCAGAGCGAACATCATCCTCAGAAAGACTCGACTTGTGTTTACGACGGATTGGCTTGATGCGACTCGTCTTATCGACCTGTGATGACAAAATCCTGTCCACGTTGTTTGCGAAACTGAGGACTTCGAATCACCACTTCGAACAAGACGGTAAATCTATGATCATTTTTTGCCAGCTCCAATTCCATTTCGTCCAGCAGAAGCTGATCAGAAAGATTCACCGATCGCCCCAGAGCATAGCCCAGGAACTTTCGACACAGATTTCGTACAAAATCCTGCTGACGGTTCTTGTCAATATAATCAATCAGTCCAGGAATTCCTTCCGCTGTTTCTCCATTTGGCAGCACCGCGACATTATCGATCGGCCGGCCTGCGAGATCAGATTTTCGAGAACGCCCGATCGCGTCAAAGCCCTCCATCGCCAGCCCCAAACCGTCGAAATGCTTGTGACACATCGCGCATTTTGAGTCGGCTACGTGTGCGGCGAGTAGTTCTCGAATTGTATGGTCTGCATCTTTCTCCGACTTCGGCAGCTCAGGCACATCGGCGGGAGGAGGAGGAAAATGCTGTCCCAACAAATGATGGACACTCCAGAATCCTCGCTTCACCGGGCTGGTTCGATCACCAGCCGAGTTCTTCGCAAGGACGACAGCCATTCCAAACAAACCGCCGCGACCTTCGTCTCGCAAACCGTCAACCAAATGCCAGACCTGATCGGGCTTTGGTGCAGTATGACCATGCCGCTTTTGTGCAGTCACACGTTTTGAGTTCTGAAGATTGAACTGACGTTCGATCCCGCCCCCATAATGTCTTGCCAGACGCTGATTGACCATTGTCACGTTGCTGTTCAACAACTGAGTCACAGGCTGATCGGTTTGAATCAGATGAGTCGCCAGTCGCGCGGGTTCTTCAAACATCGCAGCTTTCAACTCATCGTCATAGCCTGGAAACGCGGCCGCATTGATCGGGTCCTTCGACAGATAATCACGATACCGCAGCCACTGTCCAAAGAACTCCCGAGCAAATGATTCGACGCGATCATCCTTGAGCATTCGGCGAGTCTGCTTCAGCAATTCTTCTTCCGTTTCCAGTTGGCCAGCAGCCGCTGCGGCAAGAAGTTCTTCATCCGGCAGTGATGACCACAGAAAGTAACTCAGACGACTCGCCAGATCATCGCCCGTCAACGGATAGACGGAAGTTCCCTCCGGCGGCGATTGGTAGTGGTAGCAAAAATCGGGCGACATCAGAATCGCCATCAGCACGCCCCGCAATGCATGTTCAACATCCTGCCCTTCGATGCGAAGCTGCGAGTACAACAAATCGAACGACTTGCGTTCATCTTCTCGCAGTCCGCGGCGGAATGCTCGGCGAGCCAATTGCTGAACGTCTTTCATCGCCAGGTGCTCGGCCTCAGCCGTCAAGTCCTGTTGTCGATTGAGTCCCTCACGGATGTTGTTAAAGAAACCGTGGATCATTTCAAATTTCGGATCCGGAGATATCGGCTCCAGTTTACCGTCAATCAGTTTGACCCCCATCTTGTCCTGATAGAGTGACTCGAACTTTGTGAGCAACGCGTCTTCAACCAGTTGCGGATCTTCGGAGCTTAGAAAATTGAAACGTTTATCGTGCAGGACCTCACGCTCGGAACGTTCAAACCAGACAAATCCTCGCAGCAGCGTCTCCGCACTCTGTGTGACAAAATCCAGTTCCTGCCAAAGCCGATCGAGTTCTGATTTTTCATTTTCGTTCAGCACTTTGTGAACGAGCGGCAAGTCGTCTCGAAAAAATCCTTCGACCAGGTGGAATCCGGCGGCCAGTCCGCGACCTTCATCGACATAAAAGAATCGGTTGGGGAACGCGTTGCAGAACAGATCTGCTGGGACTGCCAGTTGTTGAGCCGTCGCACTATCTCGATACATCAGCAGCTGAAGGTCAGCCGAAAATTTACTCTCGTTCAGTTTTCTGATCGATGATTGAATAAGCACACTGGCATCGTGACTGTGCTTTGAATCCAGCTCGCATTTGATCAGCAGATTCTTCCCTTCGAGTTGCCTTTGCATTTCTGTTGTGAGCGGGATCTCAATGACAGCCGGGGCCTTGACAACAAATGAATCCGCATCGATCTCGCTGCCCTCAGGATGCTTTCCAAACGCCAGCGCCGTCAGCAGCTCGGGATTCGATTGTTCCAGCACGCTCTGCAGTGACTGCACTTCCTGCTTGTCTTCATCCTCCGCATTTCGTGGCAATTGATCAGCCTTCGTAAACACAGGCTTCGTGATTACGACATAACCACCCGCGCTGGAAAATGCAGGATCGATTCGAACGAACAACGAAAGCGATTGTGGATTGCCATCTGAAGGTTTATTGATTCGGCCGATCCTGAGCAGAGTTTCATGCTGCAAATTATTGGAATCAAATTGATCTCGGCTCTCGGCAACTTTCGCTCGGAAGTCGAGGTGACTAATCGGCCAGTTTCCAGCACTGGCTTTGATTAACTGTTCTTCCGGCGGTGCCAGCACGCGTCGATTCAGATTGATCAAATCTCGAAGCGCCAGCAGCTCGGCTGGTTGATCGGATTCATTGGCCGGAGCTGGGATTGAGTCCCACGTTGTCCCGAGTTCAGCAAGTAAGCCAGATCGAATCGAGGGATCAGAAAACAGGTCCCAAACGATTTGAAGATAGGACGGGCTGAGTTCATTTCTTGCGGCCCAGTCGTTGATACTGATGTCTTGTTGATCAGCAGAGCGATATCGATAATGCCACGCAGCGTCCACGTACTCCAGCGGGTCGACGGCATGATTCTCGTAGAAGCTGATAATCGCTCCCTCGGTCAATTTCTTGCGTTCGTTGTACGACGTAACCGGAAACGGCGCGAAAGAAATACCGTGCGGTTTCAGCACCAAATGATCGGAGACCAATTGTGCGGCCGACAGATACTTCTTCAGAAGATTCGGAGACATCCCCAGCGCTTCGCCGGTGTTATTGAATCCTTCACCACCTGCAGGGTCCGACGGAAAATCTTTTGTTGGACGAATGTCGATTCCTGTTAGTTCACGAATGGACAAATCGTATTCCGTGTTGGAAAGCCTGCGAGGCAACACCACACCTGGGTCGCCTGCCTGCTTTTTGGCTTCAGCAATCAGGATTGATTGTATGCCAGCAACAACAGCGTTGCTTTCGTCGATGGACGGCTGCACCGAATCTTTCGGCGGCATTTCTCCCGCGTGAATGAACTCAATGACACCGTTCCATCGGCGGAAACTGGAGATCACATCGAGCGACTGTTTGTAGCTGGTAAGGTCCAGATCCCCTTTGGGTTTGTTGCTGCTGTGGCATTCAACGCAATATTTTTCAATATAGGGCTGCACGCGAGTCTGAAATACATCTGCATCATCAGCGCGAGCACTGGACATGACGCTCAGCAGCAAAAGTAAAGAGACCGTAAGTCCGAGTGTGCGTTCTGATGTCATGATGAATTGAAGGCGGGATGGTTGTTGGGCGGGGAGCGAGCTGCTCGCATGGTACCATCATCATCCAGCGATTTGGAATCAAAGGCAAGCGCGATCTCAACCAGGAGTGCCGTGGCGGATTTCGATGAATTCCAACTACGAGTGGATTCTGGAGGCCTCTCCTCTCCGATTAACAATCAGTGGCGACTCAATCCGGATGCACCAGTCACGGAAACTGTTTCTGCATTGTTACTAAACGACACTCTGACATTGTTCGACCAACGCCTTCTGGCGATGATGTGGCCGCAGCGAGCTATCCAATGATCTCCCGGATCACATGTCCATGAACGTCGGTCAGACGACGGTCAACTCCGTCGTTTCGGACGGTAAGCTTCGTATGGTCAATTCCCAGCTGTTGCAGGATCGTCGCGTGAATGTCGTAGACCTGAGTTGGGTTGTTTCGATCGAGTGGCTTGTAGACCCATTCATCGGATGGGCCGTGACTGATTCCCCCGCGAATGCCGCCGCCACAGAGCCAGTTCGTGAAGACATACGGATTATGATCGCGGCCTTTGCTGCCCTGAGTGGACGGCATTCGTCCGAATTCCGTGGTCCAGACGATGATCGTATCCTCCAGCAGGCCGCGTTCTTTCAAGTCGCGAATTAATGCCGCAGTACCGATGGCCATTCCCATCGCAAGCGGTTTGTGATCGCGTTCAATGTCTTCATGGCTGTCCCAGTTACGTCGTGGAAAACCGTTGTCGTTGCCGGACCAGATCTGAATAAATCGAACTCCGCGTTCCAGCAATCGTCGAGCAATCAGGCATTTGCGTCCAAAGTATTCAGCCTCCTCGGGAACATTGATCTCGGCCGGATACGTCGCACCGGGATTCTCAAGTCCATACATTTTTAGTGTTGCGGCCGTTTCTTTGGAAAGGTCGAATGCCTCGGGAGCACTCAGTTGCATTCTGGCCGCAAGTTCATACGAACGAAGCCGCGATTCCAGCCGTGAATCTCCCGGTCGTTGACGACTGTAGTTTTGATTCAGCGAACGCAGCAGACTCTGACCATCTTTTTCGCTTGCAGCGGTCAGGTAATCCGATTCGGCATAGAGATCGTCGATCGGCGTCGCTCTTTGCGGAAAGATCATTGTTCCCTGAGTGCTTGCGGCGAGAAACCCAGAACCCCAGTTCTTCGGACCGTTGCTTGCAAATCCACGATGATCGGGCAAAACAACAAATGTTGGAAGATTGTCGTTCAGTGATCCCAGTGCATAACTGACCCAGGCTCCCATGCCAGGAAAGCCAGGACGATCGAACCCTGTGGACTGCAGATAGGTGGCCTGGCTATGGACGCCAGTCTTGCCAATCAGGTTGTGCACGAATGCGATGTCATCCACAACGGCACCAAGAGGCTCAACGACCTCACTCAGATGTTTGCCACATTCACCATGTTGAGCGAACTTGAAGGGCGACTTCATCCACGGACCAAGTCCATCCTGAAACGCTTCGACATGCTCGCCGAAATTTGACGCTTCGCCATGATGTTTTTCCAGGGCGGGTTTGTAGTCCCACAGGTCTACATGACTTGCAGCACCTGCCATAAAAAGCTGGACCACACGCTTGGCCCTGGGAGGGTAATGCAGGGACTTCAGAACGCCACCTTCCCCCACTTCCGCTGCAGAAAACCCATTCGCCTTCGTGCGTTCTTCCATGAGCATCACGGCCGCAGCGAGTCCCGCAAAATCATGACCCGCTTTGTTCAGAAATCCGCGTCGAGTGCTTGTCATCTCAAACTCCCTGCCTGGGCTTTGCTTTCAATGCAATTCACAATCATGCTGTAAATTGTAGCACAACACCGTTCAATGAAGCAGGTTCACGCCTGTAGTGGATCTTGCCAAAGATCTGGAGTACAGGAAGTTTAGCAACTTCCACTACCACGCATGCGGAATCGTCGCAAGCCGTCCGGTGAGCCAGCATTTTGCAGACACTCACGGTGCAGCTCGCGCTGCTCCGCTACTTTT
>JBGSVD010000182.1:0-22302 GCA_041753135.1 Planctomycetaceae bacterium | reverse complement strand
GATCTCTAACTGGCCCAAAAATCCATTTTCCGCCGCCGACTTCATGTCAGCTGCTCTACAGCAATTCGCAGGCCGAAAAAAAACTTTTTCTCAACACAATTCAGCGACGTTTGGTGACATGTATCAGGACAGACTCCTAGTCGGGTCAGAAATTACCTGTTTTCTGGGCCGGAAGGCCTGCGGTGTTTCGTTTTCGATTTTCTAATTTTCTTCAGAACCGGCGATCCCTGTCGCACCAGATTCCGGGTGTGGTGAGGATCTTCCGTTTGCCAATCAGGACAAGTTCTGGGGTCTCAATGTTGAGCTTGGTTAGAAAAATAACTTTGTTAGAAAAGCAACTTTAGAGAGTTGCTTCGAGTGGGGGTGTGGATGACAATTGGTCACCGTTGTGAATGTTGTCGGATGCTGAGGAGAGGCGGCATTAACTGTGCGTCCCATGTGCGAAGCTCTCTATCTTTATCGCCTGCGAAATTCTCCGGAACTTCATCACCACGCCAACGCTTCTGCAGCCCTGCTTTTCATCGTCGCCTAATTGGCGTGTCCTTGCCTCTTTAGTGATTTCTGCCTTCAGAAATATTTTCGAACGCAATTTGGTGGTCCCTTTTTTGAAAGTCATAAGCGTTATGTTGAATCTCTACATCGAGTCCTTGCGAAGGGTTTTTGCTTCTAATTCCGGTAGGTTTAATGCTGCTGCTGCTGCTGCGCGAGGGCGCCGTCCGTCTCGGGGGCGTTCTCTTGAAGATGCACAGGTGCTTGAGACTCGAGTTCTGTTGAGTGCCGACGCGCTTGATGGCACCTTTGGAGCGGACGGGCGAGTTGTAACCGATTTTACGGACCTTGATGGTTCACAGGACACGGTCACTGCAGTGCGATCCCTAAGTAGTGGGAAGACGCTGGTTGTCGGCAACGACGGGAATGTGATTTCATGGGTGGCCCGGTATAACGTCAATGGGACTCTTGACACAACATTCGGTGTCGATGGGCGACTGGCAACCAGTCTCCTCCGCCGTGCGAATGACGTGCAAGTCATTTCCGGTGGCGATATTCTGATTGCGGGCCGTGCGTTTGATTCGGATAACAACGACAACGAACTTGCGGTGCTGAAGCTTACTTCGACAGGTGACATCGACACGAATTTCGGCGATCGTGGTTTGGCGACGGCGGACTTTTTCGGACAAGATGACGAAGCCAAGAGCCTTGCCATCCAGACAGATGGAAAGATCCTTGCGGCCGGTTTTGCGACGGATGGTGACTTTGATTTTGCGATTGCTCGCTTCAATACAGACGGGACCCTCGATACTGACTATAGCGGCGACGGCAAGCAGACTGTTGAGTTCACTACCAACGAAGATAACGTAGTTCGTGAAGTGAAGATTGACGCTGCAGGCAAAGCTGTACTGGCTGGCTATGCATTCAATGGGAACGACAGAGACTTTGCGATCGTCCGTCTGACGACACAGGGTAACCTTGATACGACTTTCAGTAGTGATGGCAAGGTAACAACCGACTTTGGCGGCAATCGGGAAGATCAAGCCCACAGTCTTGTGATCAGTTCGGGGGGGCTGATTACCGTCGGTGGATCCGCTGCGTCAGCCAGTGGCAAACGCGACTTTGCGTTGGCTCAGTACAACGCAAATGGGACGCCTCGAAATCAGTTTGATGGTGATGGCAGAGTGACAACAGACTTCACTCGAAGTACCGACAGCGACGATCAGATTTTTGAAATTGAGCTGGATTCTTCGAATCAGATTGTTGCCGCAGGCAGTTCTTTCGAGACCGGGACGAATCCTCAGGAAGACTTTGCACTGGCTCGCTACAACGGCAGCACAGGAGCCCTGGATACATCAGTCGGCGACGGCGGGCTGGTTTATGCGTCGTTTTACGCAAATCTGGGCGATCAGGCTCAGGCGATGGATCTGGATTCTCAGGGACGCTGGGTTGTTGGTGGATTTACGTATAACAATTTCCGAAATTTCGCATTGGCCCGCTTTAGTCCTGATGATGCCTCTCTGGACACGACCTTTGGCAATAGTGGTCGAGTCGTAACCGACTTTGTGGATTTCAGTGGGTCCGTGGACACGATGACCGCCGTCAAATCACTCGCCAGCGGCAAGACTGTCGCGGTTGGAAATGATGGAGGATCAGTTTCGTGGGTGGCTCGTTACAATTCGAATGGCAGTCTCGACACGACGTTCGGAATTGGCGGTCGGGTAGCCACAAGTTTGCTCCTTGGTGCGAACGACGTGCACATTTTTTCAAATGGCACGATGATTCTGGCCGGTCGAGCGTTCAATGGAACCGATGACGACTTGGCGGTTTTGAAGCTGAAAGCTACGGGTGATATCGACGAGAGTTTTGGCGATCGTGGACTGGCAACGGCGGATTTCTTTGGTCAGTCTGATTTTGGGTCCAGCATTGCAATTCAAACTGATGGAAAGATTCTTGTCGCTGGCACCGCGCAGGATGGCGATCTGAAATTCGCGATTGCTCGGTTCAATACGGACGGCACTCTGGACACGGATTACAGCACTGATGGCAAGCAGACTGTTGAATTCACCAACGGTCAGGACAATGAAGCGCGTGAAGTGAAGATTGACACTTCCGGTAAAGCAGTCCTGGCAGGCTATGAGTTCAACGGGAATGATCGAGATTTCGCAATTGCGCGTCTGACGACACAGGGCAACCTTGATACGACGTTCAACGGGAACGGCAAAGTTTCGACCGACTTTGGCGACAATCTGGACGATGAGGCGTTCAGCCTGGTGATTCACTCCACCGGATTGATTACAGCAGGTGGTTTTGCGACAACAGCAAGCACCAAACGCGACTTTGCGTTGGCTCAATACAACGCCAACGGCACCACTCGAACGCAGTTTAGTGGTGATGGCAGAGTGACAACGGACTTCACGCGCAGCACCGATAGTGACGACCAGATTTTTGAAATTGAGCTGGACTCTTCAAATCAGATTGTCGCTGCAGGCGGTTCCTTTGAAACCGGTACGAATCCACAGGAAGACTTCGCTCTGGCTCGCTATAACGGCAGCAATGGAGCTCTGGATACATCCGTCGGCGACGGTGGCCTTGTGTTTGCAACGTTTTATGCAAACCTTGGTGATCAGGCTCGGGCGATGGATTTGGATTCTCAGGGACGCTGGGTGGCAGGCGGTTTCACCTACAATGAGTTCCACAATTTCGCTTTGGCTCGTTTTAGTCCAGATGATGGATCGTTGGATTCGACTTTTGGCCAAAGTGGTCGCATAGTGACCGACTTCACATCACTTAGTGGTTCCATTGATGCGATCACGGCGGTTAAGACGCTCGCTGATGGCAAGATTGTCGCTGTCGGAAATGACAGCAATATCATCTCGTGGGTTGCACGATATAACTCCAATGGCACACTTGATACGACATTCGGGATTGGTGGACGCGTCGCAACGAGTCTGCTTCGTGGGGCGAAAGATGTGCATGTGTTCTCAGATGGCTCAATGCTTCTTGCGGGGCGAACTTTCAACGGCAACGACGATGATCTTGCCATTCTGAAGCTTACGGCGGCAGGTGACGTTGACAGCTCGTTTGGAGATCGCGGGCTTGCCTCAGCGGATTACACCGGCTTCTTTGACGAAGCCACAAGTCTGGCGATTCAGGACGATGGGAAGATCCTTGCCGCTGGCTCAACACTCACCAGTTCCACACAGACGACGACCTTCAACTCTTCGAATGTCCCTCGCTCTCTCCCGGATCTTTCCACCGTCTTTTCGACCGTGGAAGTTTCAAACCTGGATACGATTGCAGATGTCAATGTCACGCTCAATATTACGCATACTTGGGATGCAGATCTTGAACTCGTATTGATCAGTCCGAAGGGGACAGAGATAAAGCTGAGTAATCGACGCGGATTCAGCGGCGATAATTTCGCGACGACTGTTTTTGACGATAGTGCGGGGACACCGATTGGATCGGGATCCGCCCCGTTTAATGGTACGTTCCGTCCCGATGAGCCTCTTTCCATCCTGAACGGAGAGTTGGCCAATGGAACATGGACTCTCCGCATTCGAGATCTCGCCGGCGGGGATTTTGGCACGCTGAATTCCTGGTCAGTGAGAATTCAATCTCGCCAATTCGATTTCGCGGTCGCACGATTCAACACCGATGGGACGCTGGATACCGACTTTAGTGGTGACGGCAAGCAAACGATTGAATTTAATTCAGCGCACAGTAACGAAGTGGGCGAGGTGAAACTCGACTCGTCAGGCAAAGCTGTGCTGGCTGGTTATGCATTTAATGGCACGACCAAAGACTTCGCGATTGCTCGGCTGACAACTCAGGGGAATCTCGATACGACGTTCAACTCCAACGGGAAAGTGACGACGGATTTTGGTGGCAATCGGAACGACGAAACCTTCAGTCTGGTGATCCATCCGGGTGGCCAGATCACAGCCGGTGGCTCCACAGTAACCTCCTCCGGCAAACGCGACTTTGCTCTTGCACAATACAATGCAAATGGCACAGCTCGTACGCAGTTCAGTGGTGATGGACGCGTGACAACGGACTTCACACGAGGTTCCGACAGCGACGATCAGATTTTCGAACTTGAGCTGGATTCTTCGAATCAGATTGTCGCCGCAGGTGGATCGTTTGAGACTGGCACAAATCCCCAGGAAGACTTTGCTCTGGCTCGGTATAACGGCACCACTGGAGCCCTGGACACGACGCTTGGTGAAGGTGGCCTGATCTATACATCGTTTTATGCAAATCGAGGTGATCAGGCTCGAGCACTGGATCTGGATGCCCAGGGCAACTGGATTGTTGGCGGGTTTACCTACAATGACAGGAACAACTTCGCTTTGGCACGGTTTGGTGAGACATTGCCGGTCGGGACAACAGGAAACGACCGATTCGTGCTGACCTACAATGGGACTGCTCCTAGCGGAACTGTTTCGGTTACGATTTCGACCAACGGTGGTGCCGCAACGAATCTGGGAACCTACTCCATGGCGACGCCATTGACGATCGATGGCATGGGAGGCACAGATACTGTTGAAATCACCGGCAGTAGCGCAGGGGATACGTTTTCGGCGAGTGCAGCCGGCCTGACGATCAACGGGGCTGAACTGATTCTGCAGAGTGTCGAGAATCGTGAATTCCACGGAGAAGGTGGGAATGATTCCTACGTGTTTGATACTGACACTACGCTCGGCACGTTTACGATCGATGATGCTTCAGGCACCGACATCATTGACTTTTCATCATCGTCCAACGCCGTGAAGATTTCTCTGGCATTGACGACGGTTCAGGTGATTAACCCGAGACTCAGCCTGAAGCTGACCAACAGCGCTGCGATAGAAAATGTCTCTGGGGGCAGTAACAATGACCGACTCACCGGAAATCGATTGAATAACACCATTAGGGGTAATGATGGCGTCGATGTCGTGAACGGAGGTTCTGGAAACGATTCTCTGATCGGTGGTAATGGAAACGACAACTACTACTTCGGCAACTTCAATGGAACGGTTGCGGACACCGTGACTGAGACGTCAACAGGCGGTTACGACACACTGAACTTCGGGTCACAGTCTGTCGGGATTACGTTGAATCTGGGTTCGACCGCTGTTCAGAACGTTCAACCAAATCGGACGCTGAAACTGAATTCCGGCAGCGTCTTCGAAAAGGCGCTTGGTGGTTCTGGAAACGATACGCTGGTCGGTAACGACTTCAATAACGCATTGTTTGGCAATGCCGGAAATGACCTTCTGAATGGTGCAGCCGGAAGCGATACACTGGTCGGAGGACCTGGAGATGATGCGTATTATTTCCAGACCTCTTCGGGTTCAGATCTGGACAAGATCACGGAGTTCGCCGGTCAGGGCACTGACACGCTGAGATTTAACAATCAGACAGTTGCGATAAAGATCAATCTGGGGGTGACCAGTAATCAGGACGTTCGCAGTACTCAGCGAATCAGACTTTCTTCCGGGGCCGCGATTGAGAACGTCATTGGCGGTTCAGGCGACGATATTCTTATCGGCAACACCCTGAACAACACCTTGACGGGGAATGATGGAAACGATGTGCTCGTTGGAGCCAACGGAAACGACACACTGTCAGGTGGAAACGGCCGAGACATCCTGATCGGCGGACGAGGACTTGATAACCTGAATGGCGGAGCAGACGATGACATCCTGGTGGCAGGGTACTCCAACAGCGACGCAAGAATTTCGGATCTGACAGCGTTCCAGACGGAATGGAAGCGAAACATTGCTTACTCCACTCGCATTGCGAATCTCCGTGCAGGAGTTGGCACAGGATCGCCGAAGCCATCGCTGAAAGCCAAGACGACCGTCTTCAATGACGCAGGGGAGAATGATCAGCTCAATGGTTCAACAGGAACTGATTGGTATATCAAAGCCCTCGACGATGTCATCACAGGACTGGTATCCGGTGAAATCACTGATGTTCTATAAGGTTGAGAGAGTAACGTCCGTTATCACAGGTATTCCAGGCTCATAGAGGGTCTGGGCTTCATGCGGACGGTCGAAATTTTGCCAATTCTCTGAGTGAGCGACGATTCATCGTCGCTCACTTTTTATGCGCCTGATTGGAACAAGAAAGACCAGCAATTCTCCGCCTGCGTTCCCACTTTTGCTCTCGCGACAGGATTCGCAGATTTACAAGACCCCAGGATCAACCATACCATGGCCGTCTTGTTCGAATGTTCAGTCGTTCAATTTCAGCCAATCGCGTGAAGGCAGAATTCTGATGAGTTCCAGAGGCAACCGTAGAATCCGTCGTCAACATCGAACGAATTCAGTCCTGATTGCTTCCGAGCATCTGGAACGCCGTGAACTCCTTGCCGTCACAATGCAGCAAATTGCCAATGTAAACCGTGAGAATCCGTGGGGGAATGTGCATGAGTTCACTGCGGTCGGAAATGATCTCTATTTTGTTACTTCTGAAACGAATGCGGCGACGCTTGATCTATGGAAATCGAACGGGACGACCTCCGGCACAATTCGGATCGCGAGATTGGGCCCTGACGACAGTCAGTCGCATCAGCTAACCAATGTCAACGGGACACTTTTCTTTCGCGGTCACGATGCGGCAAACGGACATGAACTCTGGATGTCGAATGGGACTGTTGCCGGTACAGCGATCGTGCGGAATCTCAGGTACGGAGCTCAAAATTCAACGCTGACGGACCTGATCAACCATAATGGCAAACTGCTGTTCAATGCGAATGCCGAACTGCACAAGAGCGACGGAACGACCGCCGGCACATTTCGCTTCTTCGACGCTGTTCCTTCTTCCAGTGATGCCGTTTCAGAGTTGGAGCAGGTGGGCGATCATGTCTTCTTTCGTGCAAAGTCGAGCAGCGGCGGATTCGATTTATACCGAACCAACGGATTCAAGCCCGGGACGGTGAAAGTCACAGATCTTCCTGCTGGTCAAATCACTCAGACGACCAGGATTGGTTCAGAGCTATTCTTTGTTCGCAATGAAGGGCAACTCTGGAAGACGACGTCGAATGGCGCGAGTGCTTCGCTGGTGGCCGACTTGTCTGGTCGCGCCTTGCCTCAGGAACTGACAGAGGTCGATGAGACGCTGTTTTTTGTGTCGTCGGGAGAACTGTGGCGAAGCGACGGAACGGCTGCAGGCACAACGACGATCCGGGCATTCTCGGATGCTGCGGAAAACCTTTTCAACATGAATGGGACGCTGTATTTCGCGGCCGGTGCGTCATATCAGGACTCTGGTGTGGAACTGTGGAAGAGCAACGGGACAACGGTCGGCACGGTCCAGGTGAAGAACATCAACCCTCATTTCAACGAGGGTTACGGTTACGGCTCATACCCGTCGAATTTTGTGAACGTGAGTGGCAAACTGTTCTTTGTTGCGATGGGTGGACTTTGGAAAACCGATGGCACTCAAAATGGTACAGTGCAAGTTGAAGACGGTTCAGCATCTCGGCTCGTTAACACAAATGGCTCACTGACATTTTTTCGAAGCCAATCGACCGGTGGACTGCAGTTGCAGACATTGGCTGCGTCCTCACAAACGTCGGTCGAAGTCAAACGCAATGGACCGGGGACAGCAGGCTCCAATCCCGGAGCAGCAGTCCTGCACAACGGGGCGTTGTATTTTTCGGCAGACGACGGCGTTACCGGCAATGAGTTGCGTCGCCGAAATCCAAACGGCACAATCGATCTTGTCGCAGACCTTATTCCGGGCTCTGCTGGAATCACCGTTTCCAATCTTAGTAGTCTGAACGGATCACTCTATTTCAGCGTCTCACACCCAACGCTTGGAGATGGGTTGTGGATCAGCGATGGAACGTCCGAAGGCACGAAGATGCTTTCGAATGTTCGGGTTACTGCGTCTCCATCGACGTCTCCATTTGTTTCTTCCGGGGATTTGATCTTTTTCCAGGGAGTCAGCAGCGACGGGACGGAGCTATGGAAGTCTGACGGAACGGTATCCGGGACCGCGATGGTGAAGGACATTTTCCCCGGGAGGTTTCGTGGGTACTATCGCGACTATCCCAATTCTTCATCTCCCGGTGAGATGGTGAACGTCAATGGGACTCTGTTTTTCTCTGCCATCGATGGAGTATACGGGCGGGAATTATGGAAGAGCGACGGAACGACGGGGGGCACCGTCCTGGTGAAAGATCTGTTTCCAGGTGCAACGGAGTATTACTCGGATCAGATTTTCTCTTCATCACCCCGCGGATTATCGAACCGGAATGGCACGCTGCACTTCATGGCTTTGGATGAAAGCGGAATTCGATTTGCCACAAGTGATGGTACGCAGGACGGAACGAGTTTCAGTTCAGATCCCATTCGAGGAATCCGTGATTTTTCGCAGGTGACCTCGGTGGGGAGCAGCTTATTCTTTTTGGCGTCTGACTTCGTTCATGGCCAGGAATTATGGATCAGTGATGGTACTGCAAGTGGGACGCGGATGATCAAAGATATTCGCCTGGGAATTGATTCCTCAGGAATTCGATACATGACGAATGTGGATGGCGTTCTCTATTTCGCTGCAGACGACGGTACCCATGGCGAAGAACTCTGGCGCAGTGACGGCACGACTGCGGGGACGAGATTAGTACGCGATATTGCAACCGGATTCGGAGCCTTTAATCAGCCGCGTGGCTCAAGACCCAGTGGATTCACGTCACTGAATGGGGTCTTGTTTTTTACTGCGGACGCTGGCATCAACGGTCGCGAACTTTGGCGTACGAATGGAACTGCAAGTGGAGCAACAAGACTGTCAAGCAGTTCCAAAGGGGCTGCCTTCTCTTCGCCAGCTGGTTTAGTCCCGTGGAATGGCGGAATCCTCTTCAGCAGTACGGGGGCGTTGGGGCGAGAATTGTGGCTCGCAAAAACGAGCGCTCCTGCGATCGCAAATGTTGCTGCCAATGCTCCGTACAATGAAGGATCAACTCCTCGTGCAATCGCCCCCGATGCGGTGCTGACCGATGCAGATAGTGCCGTTTTGAGTGGTGGCCAATTGATAGTTTCGATCGCGAATCCTATTGCCGGAGACCTGTTGTCTATTCGAGGCAGTTCTGGGATTGAACAGATTGGCAATATGGTACAGTTTAACGGAATAAATATCGGCAGAGTTTCTAACAGTGGTACCACGAATACGAATCTGGTGATTGACCTGAATTTGAATGCCAGACTGGATTTCGTTCAGCAGTTGCTTCGGACAGTTGCCTTCAGTTCGACCTCGGACAATCCTACTGCGCGAGTCAGAAATATTCGAATCAGACTAACCGATGGAGAATCTGGTGCTGTGTCGCGAGCGATTCAGGTCCAGGTAATCCCTTCCAATGACAGGTCAACTCTCAGCGGGCTTCCTGTTGGAGTTAGCTACCATAGGAATTCAGCTCCTGGTGTCCGCATCGCTCAAAACGCAGCAGTATCCGATGCTGATAGTTTTAACTTCGCTGATGGGCAGCTAAGAATTTCTGTATCCGGTGGAGACGTTGCCGCGAATCGCCTGGAACTGAGCGGCTCCTTGTTCTCGATCGACACCTCCGGAAATCTACTTCGTGCCAGTGTGATTATTGGGACTGTTAACACAGATGCTGGCGTTGGTGCTCAGCCATTCGTCGTTACGTTCAACTCTGCCTCGCGTGCGTGGCAGATTCGGCAACTGCTGAGTTCTGTCAGGTTCCGGACCGATGGCAGTTCGAGCAACGCGCAGCGGCGGATCTCGATTTCGCTGCTGGATGGCGATGGCGGTGACAGCGGTCCGCTGAATGTCGTTGTCAGCGTGATTGATTGACGTTGCTTTGAATGACCGTTTCAATAGCTCGGGGAAATGGCCATTGTCATGGTTCGCTGCTGGCTGCTTATCGGGACACTGCTTTTCGAAACGCGGCGGCGGGTGAAAATTAAACGGCAAACAGGCAGGACGCGCGAGAGTTTTCGTTGCTAACACGGCATGCTGGTCGCAGCAAATTTCCTACTGCCCGGCAGCGGAGATTCGTTGCATCATCGGAATATTTCTAAAGTGTGATCGACCACCGCCGGGCCGTCCGACGGAGGCGGAGAATTGCACCAGGGGACGTTGCCTGCAAATGGCTGTGCCGGAGTCGGTGAGAAGCCGGATTACGGCTTCTCAGAATCCGAACAGACGCAGACCATCTTCTGGCAGCCGGGGCAACCCTGGCCATATTTCAGTTGCACGGCTTCGGTCAGATTGATTCCAGCAACGTTTGCGATTGTCGCCAGCCAGGCAAGTACGTCCGCAAACTCCTTTGCGATCTCTTCCTTTGGCGACTCACGAAGAGCGGCGGCAAGCTCCCCAATTTCTTCCATCAGCCACATGAATGTTCCCTCGACACCGCGTGCCTGATCTTTGCGAGAATACATTCGTTCGATGAGCTGTTGAAGTTCGTCAAGCGTCATGGGCAGCCTGCACACCTTTGCATAGCATTAGGAAACGGAAACAAATCACGAACGCCTATCGGCCAAGTTCTTTGATGATGTTGTCAGCGCCATAGACAACCTGCAACGCTTCTCGAATAGCGCTTGAATGGACAGAGACAGAACGAGCCTGCTTGTCCGTGTAAACGAAGTTGCCTGACAAGGACTGTATATTTCCATCAAAGATCAGACCGACAAGTTCCCCGGCCTTGTTGACTACCGGGCTTCCAGAGTTGCCTCCGATAATGTCGGCAGTGCTGACGAAATTGAATGGCGTCGACTTCACGAGACTTGGTTCAGCCTTTTTCCATGATTCCGGCAGCACATAGTCGGTTTGTCCTTCGTGCTTCTTTTCGTGTTCAAATGCACCGCCGATGTTTGTCCAGGCTGGAATCTGCTGTCCGTCCTGTTCGTAGCCTTTCACTGGCCCGAACGCCAGGCGAAGAGTAAATGTTGCGTCTGGGTATGTCGAAGTGCCTTCTGTTGCAAATTTTGCTTCGGCAATCCGAGCGTACGCCTGCTTGTCCAGTTCGTCCAGTTGATCAGTGATCGTTCGCATTCGACGCATTTCCGGATTGATGATTCTGGCGAGAAAGATCATAGGATCAGTGCTGTCATTAATGGCCTGGATGCCACTCTGTGCCACTTGTTTTCGATTGTCTACGCTCAGAAGCTTCGTTCCCTGTATCAGTTCGGCTGCCCGATCTGAGGGGCTCATTCCGTTGAGTATCTGCTGGCAAATGGGATTGTCGAAGCCAAGCTGCTCCAGTGTTTTTGCGATAGAATCAGCGAGCAGAACCTGCTCAAGATCCGCATAAATCGGCGCTTCGGAATAAAGTTGCTGCAATAATGATTCTCGGCCCGCGTCCGAAAATTCAGGCAAGCGTTCGCCCGATGGCTTCAGGTCTTCTTCAGCCATCTGTACCAGTTCCAGAGCGATTCCGAAGAGCTGGCAATTGACTGCGATGTTCTTTCCAAGAAGTTCGGCACGCTTCTGAGTGGTTTCAGAGATTGTCTGCCAGGCGGAAGCAAGCGGCTTCAACTTTGGATCTGCATTGACTGCAGCAAGTAGTGATTTTTCAGCGGCGGCCTTGTCTTCAAGTGTCTGTGGATCCTGCAGCCCTGCCAGCATGCCAAGCCGTGCTTTGCGAGAATTCTGGACACCGAACAGTTCGTCCCTTGCTCGGCGAGCGTTTTCTTTGCTGCGGAGGTCGTATTGCTGAAGCAGGATCTCTCGTCGACGCAGGCTGTTCATAATGTATGGCAGGTTCTGGTCTCGCTGAAACTTCAGCGCATCCATCGTGTAAATGCGGCTGGTGCGACCTGGATTGCCGGATACGAAAGCAACTTCATTTTCAACGGGACCAGTTTCAGACCACTTCAGGAAATGTTCAATCTTTGCTGGCTTGCCGTCTTCGTAGACTCGAAAGATCGTGGCGTCGAGACAAAATCGAGGGTATTCAAAATTGTCTGCGTCACCGCCAAAAAATGCGATCGCTGTTTCAGGTGCCCAGACAAGTCGAACATCTGTGTATTTCTTGTACTGGTACAGATGATATCGGCCACCGCCATACAGAGTCGTCACGGTGCTCTTGAGGCCCGATTGATCGAGTGCATCCTTTTCAATCTTCGCGATGATGGCTCGCCGAGCGGCAACAGCCTGTTCTGTTGACATTTCGGCCGTCACGGAGCCTTTGATCTCGCTGGTCACATCCTTGATGTTTACAAGTTGGTTCAGCTCAAGATCCGGTGCCTTGAGTTCCTGGTCGGGTGTTTTTGCCAGAAACCCGACTTCCATGATGTTTCGTTCGGGAGTTGACAGCTTGTAGAGCGTATCGGAGCCAACATGGTGGTTTGTAAGGACCAGGCCTGTACTGGAAATGAACGATGCTGACCCGCCGACATTGAATCGCACGCTCGACTTCATCAAATGTTCAGCCCATTCACTGGTTGGCTCAAAACCGTATCGCTGCTTCAGAAGTTCGATCGGCAGGTCATTGAAGAGCCACATGCCTTCGTCTGCTTTCGCGGACGATGTGAAGAGAGCAAGAATTGCGGAGAGACAGACCACTGGTATCAGTTTCATAGTCAAATGCTCAACAAAGAAGACAGAGTCGGCGATGCACTGCCGACACGCAAACAACAACACAAATGTCCGAACGATTATCCGATAGACGTTACCGAACGTGGACAGAGATTGCCTCCACCTCAGCAAATCAGGAAGCTGCGGACGATGTAGTCAGCAGCTTATCAACGTCGTTGCTGACAATGACACCATAATTGACAGCACCCAGCCAGCCAGACATGATGATTCCCACGCTTCCGGCGTGGAAAAGTCCGCTGATCTGTTGTGGTAAATCGCGGCTGACCTGCAAACCTTCGAATTTGGTTCCGAATGACGAGCCCGCGAGATGTCGCGTGTAACGCTCAAATGTTCTTGGCGTAGCGGCTTCAATGTGATCCAGCTTTTCTCGCACGTCAGGGACGTATCTCTCCAGGCAATTCAGAGTGGATTCGATCAGATCCTTTTTGGATTCTTCGTAATCAGCCTCCGACAATTCCGCCCAGTCACGATAATTCGCATTCGTCGAGGAAACGATCAGCCAACGATCGCTTCCCGGTCGCGTTTGGGGGTAATAAAAACTGAATGTGCGGCTGCTGACCTGACGGCTGAGCAAGGCGTCGATGTCAAAGCCTTTATGTTCAGAGTGGAATAACAGGTCCCCGCAGCTTTCATCGAATCCTTGCCCAGGTTTCAATCCCATGTAGACCTGGCAAGAGCTGTTATTAAGTCGAACGGCTTTTGCGTCTTCAATAAATTTGCGATCAAAATGCTGTTCACCGACAAGGTTCTGGATTGTCGCCTTAATGTTCGCGTTGGAAACGATCGCTTTGCATCCAATGCGTTTTCCGTTGACAACGACTCCGGTGACTTTTCTGTCGGGAGTGACTTCAATCTTCTCAACCAGACTGCGAATGCGGATGTCGACGCCGTTGCGTTCCAACTCCGCCTTCATCTTCAGGACGAGAGAGTCGGTTCCACCTTCGAACGTGTACACGCCCTTTTGCATGAAATTCGAAAAGACGATCCCATAAGTGATGGCCGGATCTTCAAGCGTAGAACCGTTCGCGTAGGTGATCGGCTCCATCAGGAGGCGTACAACATCGTCACGTCCGGGGAAGAACGTTTCGAAAAGCTCACGGGTTGTTTTTGCCTGCTCGTCGAAGAAGTTCATTCCGCGAGCGGTATCGAAGAAATCCTGAACAGTGTTTGGCAAGATTCCAAAATCGTTCACAAGGATGCGAGTAAAATCTTCGCGTGTGAAAGTCGTTCGAATCGAAAACTGAGGATTCTCGAAACGTACGCCCTTTAACTGGACGATAGATTCCGCGATTTCGGGCGTCCAGTACTTGCGGCAACTCTTGATCATTCCATGCGGAAAGCCATGCAGGGAGATGTCAAAAATATGGCCGCCAGTCCGTTTGAACCACGTTGCCATTCCGCCGAGCTGATAGTGGTGCTCCAGCAACAGGACGCTATACCCCTGCCGTGCAAGGATATTGGCGGATGTCAGCCCCGCGAGGCCGCTGCCGATCACAATGACGTCATAGGAGTCTCGGGTACCCTTCAGAAAATCACGCGGCATTCGAATCTCTTAGGACAATCGTAGTAGGTGCGGACATAGAACCATGACTCGCGGAGACTAGCAAATCCGGCCGAACAACTTCAAACGGATCTGCGGCTTCAAGACTGATTCGATCAGGTCTGCAAGAACCGGGAATCGGTCATTTACGCCATAATTCGTGTCGATATCCTTCAAAAAAGACTTCTCGGGCGCTTTATCAGGGACATGGTGCCGCTTCCTGCCTTTACCCGTTTTGACTGGTTCAGATAGAATAGCCATGCTACGAGGCTCACGCCATTGGCACCTGAAGTGTCAAAAAGCGTAGACTTGCGTCTCGGAAGTGAGCTTCTTAGGCGTGTCCGGAGAGGCTCAGGAATGACCGTTTTTCATTTCCCTTGTCTCCTTCCTGTCCAGAAATTCCACTCGACCTTTCGGTGATCACAATGAAGATTGCAATTCGTCTGGCTCTCCTGCTGATTGCAGCAATCGCAACACGATCGACAACTGTGGCGCAAGGGCCGCAGGATGCGCGGATCACAATTTCCCATCCGGGATTTGGCTCGCTTAAGAGCGATTTGAAGACATTGATCGATCTGACGCTTCCAGCTGAACAGACTCAATGGGAAAACATCGAAGGCTATATTGATACCTTCGCGATAGGCATTGATGACAGTCGGCCAGTTCAGATTAGTGTGATCACAGGGATCAAGCCGAATGCATTGTTGATCTGGGTTCCTTTGTCAAATGCGCAACCGCTGTTCAAGCAGTTTCGTGAAAACCTCGAATCGCTTGGTTACGAAGTCAGCCGAGACTCAAAGGATCACAGCCTTTACCAGATCAGTCAGGACCCGGAATTCGGCTGGTTGCGTTTGGCGACGGAAATCAAATATGCGGTGTTTGTACTGACGCAGGAAAAAGCTGCTCTTCCTGCTTTCAAAGAATTGATTCTGAAGGCCCAGTTGCCTGATGGAAAAATCGAAGGCAACATGACGGCAGAGCTGCTGAATACGGACGTCAGTCCTGAAGCACAGAAGCTTCGTCGCGAATCGTTCAACGAAGTTCGCAAAGTCAGTTTGGACGCTGTGAAGAAGCGTCCTGCCGAGTCTGCTACAGAATTCGAACTGCGAAAGCTGGCAGTCAAACAACAGATGGATGAAGGGGAACGGATTTTGTCCGAGGCTTCCCGAATCTTCATGATTCTTACTCTGGACAAGAAGACGCCCAAATCGCCAACGGCATCTCTGAAATTGTCGGCCACGGCAATTGGCGGTTCGACTCTGGCGGCGGCCATTGAACAAATCGGAACACAGCCTGATGCCTTTGCGGGATTGGCCAAGTTTCAAGGATCAGCTCTGTCGGTTCGGATCAATCATCCTGTCGACCCAATGCGTCAGACAAACATGCTGGAGTTTCTGGGGCTGACCGAGAAGGATATGGCTGACCGGTTGAAGGCTTCGAAAGAACGCAATGAGACTGAAAAGGAAGTTTCGAACAAAGTGACAACTGGTGTTCTGGACGTTGTGCGGGGCAGCATTAAAGCGGGCTATGTCAACGGGTTTATTGAATCTGTGCCCGATGGGAAAGGGGCGTTTACGTCCATTGCTGCGTTTTCGACTCCCAACGCTGCCAATCTGACGACCGTATTGCCCGATCTTGCGAAAGCCGGAAAGGGAAATCTTGTTGAAATGAACGTCGATACACAGGGAGATGTTTCCATCCACAGGATTCAGTTGGCAGAAGGTTATGTTGATCTTGTCGATAAGCTTTTTGGTGCGAAGAAAGATCTGTTTGTTGGTGTCGGTCCATCACACGTCTGGCTTGCATCAGGTCCGGGCAGCAAAGAAAAGCTGAAGCAGACGATTGCTGACCTTGGAGAGGCAAAGTCATCTGATCATCCTGTCCATATTGAAGTCAAGTTGCTGCCATGGGTTCAGCGATTCGAAGAAATTGCAAAGACCGATCCTCCGGGAAAAACCCCGGAAGAACTTGAGCTGCAGCGTGAATGGGCTCGCCGCCGCGCACGCGCGATCGCTTCGTTCCAAAACGGTGGCGATGGGATGGTGCTTGACTTTAAAGTACAAAACGGTGAAGTCACGGGCGATCTGACACTCGAATCCGGGCTGCTTCAATTCGGTGGAAAATTGATGTCGGCCTTTTCGAAGGCCAATTTCGAATAACAGTGATATGGCAGATGGATCTGAAGAACCTGATGAACTGGACAGCATTGACCTGAACGACGGCGATTTGCCGGAGGAGGATTTTGCTGTTGAAGACATCGAACTGGCGTATCGTCAGGCGCTCGAGGCACTGGATGCGGCTGAGCGTCAAATGGGCTCGGTCTTTGTTGATTTTGCTGAGCCTGCTGCATCCTCCGCTGCTGAAGACGAGCAGGTTGCCAATGGAATTTCGATCGGTGCTCAGCTGGCGGAGGATCTGAAGTCCACTGCCGCCGAGACTGAAGCTTCGAACCAGACAGTGCTCGTGGATGGTATTCGTCGTGTCTCACCGCGTGAGGTGATTGAAGCTGCGATTTTTGTCGGTGGAGACGTCGCCCTTACGGCACGAAAGCTGGCATCACTGATCGGCCAGGATGTCGACAATCGAGTCGCCGTATCGCTGGTGGATTCTCTCAATCAGTCGTATGCTCGCGAGAATCGCCCCTACGAAATTCGACTTGCTGAGGGTGGCTACCGTCTGGAATTGCGAGAAGAGTTTTCTGACGTGTCCACACGGACCTTCGGACTCGGTCCACGTGATGTGAAGCTGTCTCCCGACGTTCTGGAAATTCTGGCGTTTGTCGCCTGGAATCAGCCGGTCATCAAAGAAACCGTTGAGACAATTGATCGCCCCAACGCGATGGCGCTGATTCGCCAATTGCTTAGACTTCAGCTTGTTGAACTGCAGAGGACGGGGAGCCGTCGGTCCGATGTTTCCTATGTGACCACTGCGAAGTTCTTAAAGTTGTTCGGATTAAAGACGATTGCCGATCTTCCGACTGCTGACATCTTCTCCTTTAAATAGTTGGTGAGTCTTATGTTGCCCCCGTTGTTGTTCGAACCGATTTTGAAGCGTATTCGATGGGGCGGACGCCGACTGGGAACTTTGCTGAAAAAGTCAATCGGTGACGGTTCCGACTATGCCGAAAGCTGGGAGATCGCTGATCACACGGACGGTCAAAGCTGCGTATCGTCCGGACAATTTTCCGGCCAGACTCTGTCCTCACTGATTGAAAAGTACCCGGTTGATTTGTTGGGACGTCAATCCGCGTTCAAACAGTTTCCGTTACTGATCAAGTTTCTTGACGCGAACGACTGGTTGTCGCTTCAGGTTCACCCGAATGATCGACTGGCAAAGCAATATAACCCCAGAGAAAACGGCAAGACCGAAGCCTGGGTGATTGTTGAAGCTCAGCCTGATAGTCAGATCTGTGCCGGCTTGAAAACGGGTGTGACGCGCGAAGATCTGCGCGAGGCCTTGTTGCGGGGAACAGTGGAAGGCTGTCTGAATCTGATATCCGTCAAGGCGGGCGATTGTATCTTTGTTCCTGCGGGAACGGTGCATGCCATTGGCCCCGGAATCGTGCTCGCAGAAGTTCAGCAACAAAGCAATCTGACGTTTCGGCTGTTTGATTGGGGGCGTGTGGATGCCACAGGAAATCCGCGTCCCATTCATGTTGAAGAGTCGCTTGCCTGCACTGATTTTGATCGTGGCCCTGTTTGTCCAGTCACTCCAGTCTCGCTTTGTGATGCCTTCCATTCCTTCGAAGAACTAGTCCGCTGCGAGTACTTCGTCATTCGACGTCACCGATTTCTGGATCCAATCCAGATTACAGTCGAAGATCGATTCCGGATTTTGATGGCACTCGGTGGCGATGCGACTGTATCAACCCGTTATGGGACAGTTCCTCTCAAAATGGGTTCCACGGTTTTGCTGCCTGCATGCTCTGGAGTTGTGACTTTGACACCCCAGGGATCCGTCCGCATGCTGGAAGTGCTGTGCCCGGAATGATCCCGGAGGGCATTGCCGGATGATTAAAGAGCTGCAATGCGCTCCACCGTGCATCAGTGATTCGCAGTCCGGAAACTCAACGAATCGCAATCACCGAAACTTCCTGTTTAGCCCATTTTTTCAAAGGCGTGAACTCGGTTCACAGTTGTTGCATTGTTGGCTAGAGTGACGGTTCGGGAGATCTTCAAATTTCATGCAGAGTGATGACATGACGGAAATGAGTTCCGAATTGTCATTGATCTATTGAAGACTCGGGACGGATTCGTGTTCATGAAGAGGAAGGGAATCTGACTTTATGGATCGATCAGCACTGCCAGCAGCTCATCTTGTTCAGGGGCTGCGACGACTAGTCGAAGATATCAGCAAGAACGACAGCAACGTCGGAAATGGCCTGTCTGAGGTCATTTGTGGTACAACGGAATTGCTTGCCTTTTCTGACGCGGGCGTTTCTTACTGTGGACAGCCAGTGGAAGAACTGGTGGAACAGCATTCGTTTGAGCAAGTCATTTGGCTACTGCTCAATCAGTCTATGCCAACCGAAGAAGAGCTTGCAGATTCCAGTTCCATTTTGGCTGATTCCGCGGTGATCGATCAGTCCACAGTGGAAATTCTGGCGCATTTGCCGCTTGGCGCGCGGCCACTGGATTTGTTTCCACTCTGTATTTCGCTGCTCTCATTTTTCGATCCGACTCCGCAGGACAACAGCGACGAAAGCGCGAGATCAAGAGTCTGGCGTTTGCTTGCTCAGCTTCCGTTGATTATCTCGGCCGGGCTGGGAGATGCCCCGAATGACTTGTCGGACGAGATGACGCAACTCTCGACCGACGAAACAGAACTCTCGTGGGCTGGCCGTCTGCTGTATCGTCTGCGGGGAAATGAGCGTCGACCGTCGGCTGCTGAAGACGCCGCGATGAATGCCCTTTTGATTTGTGAGTGTTTGACAGAAATGCGTCCTGCATGCTTTGCTGCCAGATTCGCTGCCAGTACGACAACTCACATTGTGGCTGCGTTGCAGTCGGCTGCATCGGTGTTTGTGTCTCAGTTGAGAAACGACCCTTTCCTTTGGACCAGTGAATTGCTGAGAGGATTTAAGAATCCGGGGCAGGCGGAAGCCTGGTGGAAACGCCGGGAAGGTCAGCCGATGCCATTTGGGTTCACGTCCGAAACCGAGGACAATCGGGCTCAGCTTTTGACTCAGATTTGTCGTTCGATGCTGGGCAGCATTGACAGAATTCGAGTTGAGGCGGCCGCTGCCAGACTTGAGAAGCTGCTTTCTATGGATCAAATGGTGCCGACGACCGACTGGGCTGCTGCACGATTGATGACATTGCTGGATATTCCGCCGGATCGGCAGTCTTTGGTGGTCGTCATCGCCCGGCTTGTCGGATGGGCCGCGCAGGCAATTGAACAGCAATCGTCTGGTATTAGCCTGCTTCCGGCTTTACGCTACGGCTCCTGACCGTCGCAGTGCACAATTTTTGTTCCATTGTCAATTAGCTTCTGGTTTCCCATGTCCGCCGCGTTTCAACAATGTATTCATCCTGATTGTGCTGCAACCTTTGATGTTGGACAGGTTCTCACCGGCTGTCCGAAATGCGGCAGTCTTCTTGATATCAATTATGACTGGAGTTCCATTCCGGTTCCCTTGTCGATGTCGGAGTTTGAACGTCGCTGGACGACTCGATTGAATCCAGTTGACTACAGCGGGGTCTGGAGGTTTCGTGAACTTCTGAGATTTGCTTCCGACGAGCAGATTGTCACCATCGGCGAAGGGCAAACAATTCTGCAGAAGAACGATCTTCTCGCCAGTCAGTGTGACATGAAGGCCGGAAGGCTCTTTCTTCAATACGAAGGAATGAACCCTTCTGGCAGTTTCAAGGACAACGGCATGACCGCCGCGTCCACACACGCGCGAATGGTCGGTGCAAAGATGACCGCCTGCGCTTCCACTGGAAACACCAGCGCATCGCTGGCGATTTATGCTGGAGTCACCGGTCATTTCAAATGCATTGTGTTCATCGGCAGTGGAAAGATTGCATTCGGCAAACTTTCTCAGGCGCTTGATTACGGCGCAAAGACCATCCAGATCAAAGGGGATTTCGACGATGCTCTTGCGCGAGTTCGCGACATTTGCGCGAAGCATCCGATCTATCTTTGCAACAGCGTCAATCCTTTTCGTCTGGAAGGTCAGAAGTCCATCATGTATCGAGTTCTTGAAGGACTCGGCTGGCAGGTTCCTGACTGGATCGTGGTTCCGGGCGGAAATCTCGGCAACAGCAGCGCGTTTGGTAAGGCGTTCATGGAGCTGAAAATGCTGGGGCTGATTGATCGTGTTCCGCGTCTTGCGATCATCAATGCGGCTGGAGCAGATACGCTCGATGAGTTCGTCAATGATGGCAAACTTGTCTGGAATGATGGTCGACCTGATGCGGCTCAGATTTCAGCGCACTACACCGAAATGGACAGGAAGAACGATCGTGCTTCTACCCTGGCGAGCGCGATTGAGATCAATCGTCCGGTCAATCTTGAAAAAGCATTGCGTGCTTTGTCGGTTTGTGATGGCGTTGTTCGTAAGGTCTCCGATCAGGAAATTATCGACTGTCGAGCACGAATTGCAGCAACGGGTTTCGGCTGCGAACCTGCGAGTGGTGCGACGATCGCAGGAGTTCTTCAACTGCGAAAAGAGGGAGTCATTCACGCCGATGATCGAGTCGTCTGTATCCTTACAGGTCATGAGTTGAAAGATCCGGATTTGACGATGGCCTATCACTCGAACGATCCGCAGCTGATGGCAAAGAAACTGACTCCAGCAGGCGTCACGTCGACTCCGTTTGCCAATCCTCCGGTCGTTGTTGATAACGAAGAAGTGGCAATTCTGAACGCACTGGGGCTGACCTGAACAACCCATTGTTGTGTTGCTTCCGAGCTCGTTCATCAATTCAAGTACGCCGCACCCTGCCCTGATATTGTCGGCGCCAGTTCGTCGAGTAGTTCACAAAAGACGATTTTCTGGCGAAGAAAATCGCTGCTCCGAAGAAACTTGGAGCGGCACCGAAAGCCTTGGGACATTCAACCAGCTGACCGAAGCCGCGCCGAGTCTTCGAACTCCTCGCAACCTCTCATAGCCAGAACGCTGCATTTCGCTTTGCGGCGATCCGGTGCGTAAATTCGCGCGAAATACCGCCTTTGAGCTTCCATTCACTGCAACGCGTTACTTTGCAGTCCGGTCCGGAATGGGCTCTAAGGAGGTTTTGAAAGCCGCTCTGGCAAAAACCGTGAGTCAGGGAGAACAGTGTCGGGACATTCTACTTTAGTGGATAAGTACAATGTCCCAATTCCGTTCTCCCGCCTCAGGTCAGAACAACGCCCCGTCAGCAACTCACGCGACAACAATCCCCCAACCCGGCATCATCCCACAACGGAAACACCTGCTGATCTGAAACAGATCAGCCAACAGTACCGTACACCCGTCGCTCCGCCGACGGGATTCTGCAGCCCGCCGCGTCTCAGGTCAGAACAACGCCCCATGATCAGATCACGCCGACACAATCTCCTAACCCGGCATCGTCTGACACCGCGAGCACCCGCTGATCTGAGACAGATCAGCCTACAGTACCGTACACCCGTCGCTCCGCCGACGGGATTCTGTAGCCCGACCTGTCTCAGGTCGGGACAACGCCACGCAATCAAATCACGCCGACACGATCTCCCAACCCAGCATCATCCCACAA
>JBGSVD010000181.1:0-20021 GCA_041753135.1 Planctomycetaceae bacterium | reverse complement strand
ACGGATGCGAAGGGTGTCATCCAGATTTTTAATGTCGGCGCGGAACGGATGCTGGGATACACGGCGGCGGAGGTCATGAATACGATCACGCCAGCCGACATTTCTGACCCGCAGGAAGTTGTGGCACGGGCGAAGTCGCTGAGCGTTGAACTGAATACTCCGATCACGCCTGGCTTTGAGGCCCTTGTGTTTAAGGCCTCACGAGGAATCGAAGATATTTACGAATTGACCTACATCCGCAAAGACGGCAGTCGTTTTCCGGCAGTCGTCTCCGTCACCGCGCTGCGAGATGCTCAGAATGATATCATCGGCTATCTGTTGATCGGCACGGACAACACGGCTCGTAAGCAGGTCGAAGCTGAGCGAATGCTTTTGGATCAACGAGTCCGTGATCAGCAGTTTTACACGCGGTCGCTGATTGAATCGAACATCGATGCGTTGATGACGACGGACCCGCGCGGAATCATCAGCGATGTGAACAAACAGATGGAGCTGCTCACCGGGTGTACTCGCGATGAACTCATCGGCGCGCCGTTCAAGGATTACTTTACAGATCCCGAACGAGCCGAAGCAGGGATCAAGCTGGTTCTTTCAGAAGGCAAAGTCACTGACTACGAACTCACGGCCCGCGCGAGAAATGGTCAGGAAACCATCGTGTCGTACAATGCGACAACTTTCCATGACCGTGATCGAAAGTTGCAGGGAGTATTCGCGTCGGCTCGTGATGTGACGGAACGCAGTCGACTCGAAAAGCACACTCAGAATCAGGCGGCAGAACTTTCGGACCTGCATCGCCGCAAGGATGAATTTCTGGCAATGCTTAGCCATGAGTTGCGAAGTCCGCTGGCACCGATCGCGAATGCCGTCCAAATGCTGGGACTGCAAAAAGGCACGGAGAGTCTCGTGCAGCGTCAGTCCCGCGCGATTATCGAGCGACAAATGGCGCACTTGCAGCAACTGGTGGACGATCTGCTGGACGTGTCCCGCATTACGACCGGGATGGTTCAGCTTCGCCGAATCCCGGTGACGATCAGCGACATCATCGAAGGGGCAATCGAGACGGTTCGCCCTTTGATTGAGAAGCGGCGGCATGAGTTTTCCGTTTCCGTGCCAACGGAACCCATCTGGCTGAATGCCGACGCCGCACGCCTCGAACAAGTCGTTGTGAACCTTCTGACAAATGCGGCCAAGTACACGGACGAAGCCGGTCATATCTGGCTGACGGTGGAATTAGTGGCGAGTGGCGAGGGGCGAGTGACGAGTAATGAGAAGACAAGTGGTAAGTGGCCAGTGACGAGTGGCGAGAAGGCAGAATCTGGAACTGATCTCGCCACTCGTCCCTCGCCACTCGCCACTCCTCTTCCCGCCACTCACCACTCGCCACTCGCCACTCTTTCCGCCGTCATCCGCATACGAGACACCGGTGTTGGCATCACAGCGGATTTGCTTCCCTGCATCTTTGACCTGTTCACTCAGGCGGATCGATCGCTGGACCGTTCGCAGGGCGGTTTGGGAATCGGACTGGCGCTGGTGCAGCGACTTACGGAACTCCACGGAGGAAGCGTCGAGGTACAAAGTACATTGAAGAAAGGTAGCGAGTTTACTGTGCGATTGCCGGTGAAGAGTGGCGAGGGGCGAGTGACGAGTGACGAGAAGAAGAGTGGCGAGGGGCGAGTGACGAGTGACGAGAGGGTAGAATCCAGAACAGATCTCGCCACTCACCACTCACCACTCGCCACTTCCCCTCCACTCGCCACTCCACTCAGAATTCTTGTTGTGGATGACAACGTCGACACAGTCTTGAGTTTCTCAATGCTGTTGCGGGCATCAGGGCACGATGTGCAGACGGCACACGATGGCTTGAAGGCTGTTCAGGCAGCGATTGAATATCGCCCTGATATTGTTCTGCTCGACATCGGCTTGCCGGGGCTCAACGGCTACGAAGTCGCCAAGCAACTGCGAGCACATCCCGACATGAAGCATGTTGTTCTGGTGGCATTGACGGGCTATGGACAGGATTCAGACCGACAGACATCCAGTGCAGCGGGTTTCACACACCATCTTGTGAAGCCGGCTCGCTTTGAAGAACTGCAAAAGATTCTGGCAACGGTTGCCGAGCAGGTCGTGCCTTTCCTGGGCAATGAATTGGGGTTAACCCTGTAACAGGTCGTTGTTGAAAAGCCCCGCCGACCGTTCGGCTCACAAATCAAAAACATTAGCCCTTCTTCAATGTTAACGAAAGCAGATGATGCTTCTTCAAAGACTTCGCAACGAGACTGCTCACAATCACGCTGCCATCGAATCGCAAATGCCGTTGCTCGACCCATCGCTGTCGCTCGAAATGTACCGAAATTTGCTGGCTCGGTTCAGGGGATTCTACGTCCCGCTCGAGCAACAATTGCAGAGTTGGATCAACAAGTTTTGGTCTGACACGGAATACGTCTGGGCCGAGCGTGAGAAATCGCCGCTCCTGGAGTTCGATCTTAGAACTCTGGGCCAGATAACTTCAGCGGACGATGAATGTTTGGTGCTTCCCTCTCTGGGATCCCCCGCCGAAGTATTAGGTTGCCTTTATGTCGTTGAAGGAGCAACTCTTGGCGGGCAGGTCATTACGAAGCTCCTGTCCGTGCAACTGGGACTGACGCCCCAGACGGGCGGCGCATTCTTCAATGGATATGGAGCGGACACGAGCTCGCGATGGCAGTCGTTTCGGCATTTTCTGACACAAACGGCAGAACCTTTGGACCAGGACAACGAAATCGTCGCCAGCGCCAACGCGACGTTTGTCGCTTTGGCCGAGTGGCTATTTCCTGTGGAAACGTGTGACGTTTCGAGTGAAGTTGTCACTCACATCAGCCGTTAGCATTATCGACGAATTTTCAAGCTCCAGGAACTCAACAGCCATGAAATTAGCCACCGACGGAAGATTCAAAGTATGAGCGACGCATCACCTCCAGATCCAGCTCCGCCGGCCTGGGGCGACGGGCCATACAGCATCGTTCGGCATGGACAGACGCTGGCAACCTGCGAAAGCGAACCGGTTCAGGCACCCGGCTGCATCCAATCCCACGGCGCCTTGCTCGTGCTAAGAATCACCGATTTCACGATTCTTCAGGCGAGCGAAAATACTGCTGCATTTCTACTGACGGCACCCGAAACCCTGCTCGGTAAGCCTGTGTCCAGCGTGATTGGAGCGGCAAACGAACAACGCCTTCGAGAAATTCTGGAACACGAATCGATTGAATCTTCGACGAAGTACGCATTCACATTGCCAGCAAGTACGGCGGTTAGCGCTCTCGACGTCTGCGTTCATACGCAGAGCGGCGTGATGATCCTCGAATTTGAAAATACCGAACGAAGAACTTCTGGTGTGACAAGCAATGAAGAGTACGACTATTTTGATTTGATCAAATCGGCTGTTTGCCGAATTCAAGCGACTAACAACCTGAAGAGTTTTTGCCATCAGGTGGCCGAAGAAGTTCGACGCCTGACAGGTCTTGATCGAACGATGGTGTATCGATTTCATGCCGATCACCACGGCGAGGTCTTTGCAGAAGCAAAACGAGCCGATATGGCCCCGCTACTGGGCTTGCATTATCCAGAAGCTGACATTCCAAAACAAGCGCGCGATATCTTTACACGGATATGGATACGACCAGTTCCTAATGCTGCGGCGCCTCTTGTTGAAATGGTCCCGTTGGCCAATCCGGATACGGGTCGACCGCTGAATATGACGCATTGTGCTCTGCGAGGCACCTCCGTCATGTACACGGAATACCTCGCGAACATGGGCGTCGCGGCGTCGCTGGCGATGTCCATTCTGATCGATGGCGAGCTTTGGGGCCTTGTCGTCGGACATCACAATACTCCAACGCAGTTTCCGCATCGAATTCGAACCGCCTGCGAGTTTCTGGCACAGGTCGTTTCCCTGCAGCTTAAGTCGGTCGAGCAGCGTGAGCAACTGGCTTACCGACTCAAGCTGGAGGAAGTTCACCAGAAGCTGGTCTCAAAAGCGGCTCAGGCCGGCGATCTGATGGCTCTGAGCGACAACGAACCATCGCTGCTTGATGCTTTGGATGCAGGCGGCGCAGCTCTGTTCCATCTTGACCGCTGGTGGTGCTCGGGGAAAACTCCTGCGACTCACCAACTGGACTTGCTGGCCGACTGGCTGAATCATCGCCCTGAGTTTGAATCAACGACTCGACCTGTCTTTGTGACCGATCAACTTTCGGCAATTTTCCCCGATGCCAAAGAGTTTGCGGACGTCGGAAGCGGACTGTTGGCCGTCAGAGTGTCCCGCCGAACGCGCGATCTGATTCTGTGGTTTCGACCGGAGACTGCGCAGACCGTGAACTGGGCAGGTGATCCGAACACCAAACTCGCAGTCACCGGTCCCAACGGACCGCGTCTCACGCCGAGAGGGTCTTTTGATCTCTTCATCGAAACCGTCAAAGAACGGGCAATGCCATGGTCCGAGATGGAGATCGATTCCGCACTGCGACTCCGAATGCTGGTGATGGAATTGGTTGTCTCACGCGCGGAACGCCTGACCGAATTGAATGCTGACCTGACCCGCAGCAACGACGAGCTGGATGCGTTCGCCTACGTGGCATCGCATGACCTCAAAGAGCCTCTTCGAGGAATCCACAAGTACGCACATCAGTTGCTGGAGTCGGCGAAGTTCCTGGACACAGTGAATCACAAGCGAGTCGAGAACCTGATGCGGTTGACCGTTCGAATGGACAGTTTGCTCGATTCACTGCTGCATTTCTCACGCGTGGGCCGATCGGCTCTCGAACTGGAAACTGTGGACCTGAATGACGTGATTCAGGAAGCTCTGGAGATGATCGGCGCTCGCCGGTCGGACTGTGCATTGCAGGTCACGACGCCTCGACCGTTTCCGCATTGGCGCTGTGACCGCATTCGAATTCGAGAGGTCTACACCAATTTGCTGAGCAATGCGATCAAGTATGCAGGAACGAATGCACCGCAGGTCGAATTGGGTTTTCTGCGACCTGATGAAAATGGCCTGCGTCCGAATGCGCCGGTATCGTCGTCAAAACAGACCGTTTTCTATGTCAGTGACAACGGGATCGGCATTGAGCCACGGCACTTCGAGCATGTGTTTCGGATTTTCAAGCGACTGCACGGACGGGATGAGTTTGGTGGTGGCGTCGGTGCTGGGCTGACGATCGTGCAGAAGCATGTTCAGCGGCACGGAGGCTGCGTCTGGGTCGATTCGAAGCCAGCGGTCGGGTCGACCTTCTTCTTTACGATGCCCTGCGGTGAGGAGGATGCATCGTGCTGACAAAGAGGTTGGGATATCTGCTTGCGGTGGAAGATTCGGAGGAAGACTTCGATACGATCACGGATGCCGCCAGGCGTGCCTGTTTGCCGAACGAGATCCGCCGTGTGACCTCCGGGGAAGAGTGCCTGCTGTATCTCGAAGACAGGGAACGCAATCTGCTTACGCTGCCGATTCTCATCCTGTTGGATTTGAATACGCCCAAAGGCGACGGCCGGGAAGCATTGCGTGCGATCACTGGCAATGATCGGCTGCGCGGGATTCCGGTTGTCGTCCTCAGTGCCTCGGGCAATGCGCGCGATGTTGGCTTTTGCTACAAGCACGGAGCCAATGCATATCACCTGAAACCGGTGAGTCATCCGGCTCATTTGCAAATCCTGCAAATCATTTTTTCCTATTGGCTAACGAACACCGTTTTGTCATTTCCCGAAAGCGATGAACGAATATGAGTAGTTCGAATCAGCGGATACTGATCGTCGAAGATGACCCGGACGGCCGAGCCGATCTCAGGCAGATGATGCTTCGCGGGTCGGATCGGAAGTACGAATTCTTCGAAGCTGAGCTGGGGCTTTCCGCACTGGCGCTGATGCAGGAGAACGAAAACTCACCGTTCGACTGCGTGCTGCTGGAGTATCATCTGCCCGACATGGATGCTCCCGAGGTGCTCGTCTCCCTTTGCAATGGCAAGGATATGCCTCCGTGTCCGGTGGTTGTCATCACAGGATCGGACAGGAAAGCCGGTCCGACGCTGTTGAGAGCCGGCGCGCAGGACTATCTCGGTAAAAGCTGGCTATCGGCGGAAAGCCTGACTCGAGCGATCGACAATGCGATCGAGCGTTTCGCCATGTTGCGAGAGCGCGTTAAGTCCGAGAAGTCACTGCGAGAAAGCGAGGAGCAGTTTCGAACGCTCCTGGAATCCGCTCCGGACGCGATGGTCATTGTCGATCAGGAAGGCAAGATCTTTCTCGTCAATGCAGAGGCCGAAAGGATCTTCGGCTACAGCCGCCAGGAATTGCTGGGAGCCAACGTCGAGATGCTGCTCCCCGCGCGAAGCCATCATCGGCACGTGGAGCAACGAGCGACCTACCTGGAACACCCAAAAACTCGCATGATGAATGCCGGTCCAGCGATGTTGGGACTGCGGAAAGACGGGACAGAGTTTCCTATCGAGGCGAGCCTGAGCCCACTAAAAACAGCAGCAGGACTACTCATCTCCAGCTCCATCCGTGACGTCACCGAACGAGTGGCAGATAAAACTTCAATCGAGGAAGGCGCTTCCCGACTTGCGTTGGCTGTCAAAGTGTCGGGGTTGGCTATCGCCGAAGTGGATTACGTGACCGGCGTCAATCATCTTTCGGCGGATGCGGCGAGGCTGTTTGGGTTGGGTGATGTGGCGATGTCGATTCCTCGGGCTGCAGTGCACGCAACTTTCCATCCGGACGACCAGCAGGAACTGATGCGCCGCATTGATGAATCGCTGTCGCCCACGGGTGAAGGCTGGTTTGCCATGGATCATCGTGTAGTTTATCCAAACGGCGAAGTGCATTGGTTGCGAGTGCGAAAGCAGGTCTACTTCGAGGGCGACGGTGTTGACAAGCATCCGGCTCATGCAATGATCGCTACGTTCGATGTGACGGCCGAGAAGAACTCGTCGGAAATTGTTCGCGCCGGCGGGGAATTTGTGCGAGGAGTTCTTGATTCACTTCCGGAGCACGTTGTTGTTCTTGACGACCTTGGCAATGTCCTTGCAGTGAACAAACCGTGGGATTTGTTGGCGGTTGAAAACGGCGGTGCCCTGGATGCTTCGTCGGTTGGTCTAAACTATCTTGATCTCTGCCGCAACTCCATCGCCAAAGGCGCCCCGCATGTTCTCGCAACCATTGAAGGGCTGGAAGAGGTCCTGAACGGTTCTCGTGCTGAATTCGTTGCCGAATATTCCTGCCCGGCTCCCGGCCGAGACAAGTGGTACGCGATGCATGCGAAACGCATGCGATACGGAAACTCCGGCGTCGTCGTCAGCCACATGGATATCACAGATAAGAGGCGGGCAAGATCCAAACTGGAAGACTCTGAAACGCGTTTTCGTCGACTCTTCGAAGCGGCACACGACGGAATTCTGATCCTCGACGCGTACACTCACAAGATCACTCACGTTAATCCATTCCTGACGACGCTGCTCGAGTATCCGGCTGAACACTTTCTTGGCCGAGAGCTCTGGGAGATTGGTTTCCTGAAAGACAAGCAGGCAAGCGTGAAGGCGATGAAGCAACTCGACGAGCTCGGTTCGCTTCGGTACGAAAGTTTGCCGCTGGAGGATAGTCGTGGCATGAAGCATCCGGTCGAAATGGTTGCGAACAGATACAACGAAGGACATCACCCTGTCATCCAATGTAACATTCGCGACATTTCCGAACGAAGACGGCTCGAGAAGCAGATGTCGTCGCAGGCCTCTGAGCTTTCCGATCTTCATCGTCGCAAGGACGAGTTTCTGGCGATGCTCAGCCACGAGCTGCGAAGTCCACTGGCTCCGATTGCGAACGCAGTTCAGCTTCTGGGTCTGCAGAAAGCCAGCGAAAATCGTATTCAGCAACAGGCTCGTGGGATCATCGAACGTCAGGTCGGCCAGCTTCAGCATCTTGTGGATGACTTACTGGAAGTGTCTCGCATTACAACCGGCCGAGTCCAACTGCGCCTGGAGCGCATCGCCATGTGCCAAATCGCTGAAGGCGCTGTCGAAACCGTCCGTCCTCTGATCGAACAACGCCGACAGGAATTAACAGTGACTCTTCCGCAGGAGCCTGTCTGGATGGTCGCAGATGCAGCTCGTCTGGAACAAGTGCTTGTCAACCTGCTGACGAACGCATCCAAGTACACCGAGGGCGGCGGCCATATCTGGCTAACAGTGGAGGTAGTGGCGAGTGATGAGTGGCGAGTGGCGGGGGAGAATAGTGATGAGGGGCGAGTGACGAGTGACGAGAAGGAGAATAGTGGTGAGGGGCGAGTGATGAGTGGCGAGAAAGAAAAAAAGGCGGACGGTGATATACTGCAGACTCCTTCTCTCACCACTCACCACTCACCACTCGCCACCGCGGAGCCCCGCCATGACAGTTCAACACTACCGGGAACTCAAGGTCTGGCAGGCAGCGATGAACCTGGCAGAGGAATGTTATCTGGCGACGAAAAATTTTCCCAGGGAGGAACTGTTCGGGCTAACCAGCCAAATTCGTCGAGCAGCAGTGTCGGTGCCAGCCAACATCGCGGAGGGGCAGGGACGTCAGCACACGAAGGAATTCCTGAATTTCCTGAGCGTGGCGAGGGGATCGCTGATGGAAGTCGAAACACACCTGCTCCTCAGTCAGCGAGTGGGTCTGCTCAACCAAACAACCCTGGATTCGCTGCTAACGACGTCGGCGGAAATCAGTCGGATGCTGTCGGGCCTTCGACGCGCGCTGGAGAAAAGAGTGACGAGTGGCGAGTGACGAGTGGCGAGAAAGTGACGTCCATTCCTTCTCTCACCACTAACCACTTGCCACTAACCACTCCTGTCCCTTCTCTCACCACTAACCACTTGCCACTAACCACTCCTTCCGTCGTGATCCGAGTTCGCGACACGGGTGTTGGGATTTCACCGGCCTTGCTTCCGCATATTTTCGATCTATTCACGCAGGCCGATCGATCGCTGGATCGGTCTCAGGGCGGTTTGGGGATTGGTCTTGCTCTTGTGCAACGTCTCACCGAGTTGCATGGCGGAAAGGTCGAGGCGTTCAGCACACTGGGCGAAGGCAGCGAGTTCGTCGTGCGACTGCCGGTGAGGAGTGACGAGTGGCAAGTGACGAATGACGAGACACAGAATGCGTCTTCACTCACCACTCAGCACTCACCACTCGCCACTAACCTAAAAGTGCTTGTCGTGGACGACAACGTCGATACCGTGCTGGGATTTTCGATGCTGCTCAAGGCTTCGGGGCACGATGTGCGAACTGCACACGATGGACTTTCCGCCGTTGAGATCGCGATCGAATATCGCCCGGACGTCGTCCTGCTGGATATCGGATTGCCAGGGCTGAACGGATACGAAGTCGCCAAGCGATTGCGCCAGCAACCGGATCTCCAGAACACCGTCCTGATCGCCCTGACCGGTTATGGCCAGGACACCGACCGACAAACATCACAGCAAGCGGGCTTCGATCATCACCTCGTAAAGCCCGCGAGATTTGATCAGCTCAAGAAGATTCTGGCTACTGTGCAGGAGGGTTTGAAGGTGTAGAAGGGCTTTAAGTAGGTCCTGCCTGCCGGGCAGGACTTCGCGGCATGCCGCGACTTTGTGTGTACGTCAATAACCAAAATCGGCCTGCCTTAACAATTGTTTGTCGCGCAGGTTCGCCTTGCGGCGAAAGTCCTTTCCGGCAGAAAGGACCTACCAACTGTCAGTCTACGGAGAATCCAAAAATGTCCACAACCCAACACAAACCACTGCGCGTCCTCGTTGTTGATGACAATCGCGACGGGGCTGACGCGTTGGGGTTGTTGCTGGAAGAGCTCGAAAACGAAGTGCACGTCACCTACGGAGGCGTTCAGGCGCTGGACGTGGCGACCGCGTTTCGTCCGGATTTGATGCTCGTCGATCTCATGATGCCCGGAATGGATGGTTGCACTCTGGTCACCAGATTCCGTCAGATTCCGGCGTTTGCCGAAATGAAGATCGTCGCGATCACCGGTCAAAAAGGCGACGAATATCATGCGATGGCGATGAAGGCGGGATGCGATCTGGTTCTCTACAAGCCGGTCACACTGGCAGCCGTGCGGATGGTTTTGACAAACATGGCTCCCGTTGTTTCCACCAAAAGTCCGCCACCGATGAAGCCCCGCGCTGCCGCACAACCTGCGACCGATAGACGCCTGCCTGCGGGAGAAGCTCGCAAGATTCGCAGCGAGCGGCCATCAAAAACGCTAACGCAGGTGGAATGTGAAGCCGCAATCTGTGACGGGATTATTCGTTTTCAGGACGAATACCTCGGCTGGCGATCGGAACGCATGCAAGCTCATCTGATCAAAGACATGCTCATCGTTCGCATCATGGGAGTGCTGACTCTCGCTGAACGGCAGCTTGGAAAATCGACATCGCCAGAGCGAGGCAGAGATCTCATCAAACAGACGCGCAAACAATTGCTGGAGATTGCTCGGCCGATGCTGGAGTCACTCGTGCATGAAGCTGCGGGCGTGAAGGTTCGCAGCATGCACCATGATATCAGCACGATCACGGGTGAAGAGATCGTGGTGTTCTCGCTCGCCGAGGCACCGCGATTTCAATGACACAAGCATCTGCAAGAAACTGAACCTGTGGCACCCTCGCCAGATGATCTTCTTCGGTTGGTCGATTGGACGCGGAAGCCAGATCCAGTTTCTTCAGATGCGATTTTCAAACGGCTTCGGCGAGCGGCAGGGCGTCAGCCCTCCGTGGACGGCGTGCCCGAACACACGGAGGGCAGACGCCCAACCGCTCGCCAGGAACAAACAGGGAGTTCAATAAATGCAGTTGCCGGAAATTAAAAGTCGGTTTGGCCGATTGATGTGTTGGCCGAAACAGGGCTGCAAGGGCGTCAGTCATCCGAACGTCGTGGAAGAGCCTCCGTTGCGAGCCGAATTGCTCAACGTCGAACAGATGGAGCGGCACGCGCGAGCGATCGCGGGGGCTCATCGACTATCGACCGGTACTGCGCCGGACAAGCTGCTGCCTCGGCTGACAGAGAATGAACGAATCCTTGTCGACACTTACGATCTGATCGCAGCCGCGGCTGCAAAGAACCGTCGGATTGCCCCAGCGGCCGAGTGGCTGCTCGACAATTTCTATCTGATCGAGGAACAAATTCGATCAACCAGACGTTTGCTGCCTCGATCCTACAGTGGCGAACTTCCTCGATTGGCAAACCGTCTGACGGCCGATTTTCCGCGAGTCTACGATATCGCTCTGGAGTTGATCGCCCATACCGACGGACGAATGGATGCGGCCAGTTTGACTGGGTTCCTGACGGCCTATCAATCCGTGGTACCGCTGAAACTGGGTGAGCTTTGGGCATTGCCTCTGATGCTGCGCCTCGCGCTGATCGAAAATCTGCGCCGAGTGGCGGTGAGGATTTCTCAGGGCCGCTGCGATCGCGATCACGCCAGTGGCTGGGCTGAGCAGATGATTCGTACGGTTGAACAGAAGCCGACGGATCTGGTTCTTGTTCTTGCGGATATGGCTCGAGAAAATCCTCCATTGTCCGGAGCGTTTCTTGCTGAGCTGACTCGTCACCTGCAGGGGCAGAACCCGAATTTTGCATTCGCCAGCAGTTGGCTGGAACAACGCCTGACCGATCAGGGCCAGAATACCGAACAGCTCATTCTTGCAGAAGGACAAGCCCAGGCCGCCGATCAGGTCTCCGTTGGAAACAGCATTACGAGTTTGCGTTTTTTGGCGGTCAATGACTGGCGAACATTCATTGCCGATCAGAGTCTTGTTGAACAAACTCTGAAACGCGATCCCGCCGGCATCTATCCCGGAATGGACTTCGCCACGCGCGATCGATATCGCCATGCCGTCGAAGCGATCGCACGACGATCCACGTTTTCGGAATATGACGTCGCTCAACGAGCCGTGCAGTTGGCTCAGGCGGAAGTGTCAGTTCAGTCGCATCAGCGTACCAACCACGTTGGTTATTTTCTCGTGGATCAGGGGCGACCGGCACTCGAACACTTGGTTCACATGCGGCTCACCGTGGGAGTTTCGATCGAGAAGTTTCGTCGACGTTTTCCACTCTTCATCTACGCGGCCTGCATGCTGACGATCACGGCCGTGATTTTGGCCATCGGATGGAAATACAGTGCGGGCGAAAAACCAGGACCTTTGTTGCTTTGGTTGCTGGCGATTCCCGTTCTGATGTCGGCCGGGCAGATGGCGATTGGGCTGGTTCACTGGCTGATGACGGCAGTTCTGAGTCCCCAACCGTTGCCTCGGATGGATTTTCACCAAGGAATTCCGCCCGAACATCGCACGCTGGTTGTTGTTCCCACGATGCTTTCCAACGCCGCGGCGACTGAGCGACTGTTGGAAGGCCTGGAGATTCGCTACCTCGCCAATCGCGAGAGCTGTCTGCACTTCGCGCTTCTGACGGACTTTGAAGACGCAGAAAAAGAGGTTCTTCCCGGCGACGCAGCTCTCATTCAGCAAGCCTATGATGGCATCGTCGACCTCGCCCGCAAATACAAGCACGACCGCACTGACATCTTCTTTCTGATGCATCGAGAGCGTCGCTGGAATGCGTCGGAAAACGTATGGATGGGTTACGAACGCAAGCGAGGGAAGCTGGCCGATCTGAACGCAACGCTGCGTGGAACTATCGGTCGATTCTCCCACGTCGTTGGTGACTTCGAAATTCTGCAGCAGGTTCAATATGTCATCACGCTTGATACGGACACGCAACTGCCTCGCGATTCGGCCTGCGAAATGGTCGCGGCGATGGCTCATCCGCTGAATCGGCCTGTCTTGGATTCGGCGGGCAAGCGAGTGATTCATGGATACACCATTCTGCAGCCTCGAGTTGGCGTGAGTCTTCCCAGTGCGTACCGATCGTGGTTCGTGCGACTCTTTGGTGGCGACCCCGGCGTTGATCCTTACACACGAGTCGTCTCGGATGTTTATCAGGATCTGTTTGCGGAAGGTTCGTTCGTCGGCAAGGGGATTTACGATGTCGATACGTTCGATCGACGATGCGGCGATTTCCCTGAAAACCGAATCCTGAGCCACGATCTGCTCGAAAGCTGCTACTGCCGCTCCGCGCTGTTGACGGACGTCATTCTGTACGAAGATTATCCGTCCAGCTACACCGCTGATGTGGGCCGGCGACATCGCTGGATGCGTGGTGACTGGCAGATCGCGGCCTGGCTGATGCCGCGAGTTCGCAACTTTGCGTCGAGTCGCGTTAGCAATCCGATCTCGTCGCTGTCGCGATGGAAAATTTTCGACAACCTTCGCCGCAGTGGTGTGCCGATCTCCATGCTGACCGTGCTGATTTTCACATGGTTGTTGGCCCCGCCCCGAATGGCGCTGCATGCGACACTGTTTATCGTGCTGACGGTGACTCTGCCGTCGATACTCACTGCGTTGAGGGACGTTGCGATCAAGCCGACTGGGCTGCCTGTATCCACGCATCTGATGACGGCATTGACCGCTATGGTCCGCCCGTTTGCTCAGTGTCTGTTTACGCTGATGTTTCTTCCCTACGAAGCTTTCATCAGTCTCGACGCGGTCGTGCGAACGCTGGTGCGAGTTCACTGGACCAAGTCGAAACTGCTGGAGTGGAAAACGTCGAGCGACACCGAACGCAGCACTCGCTCGGATCTGCGCGGCTTCTTTCGAGCCATGGTGGTCGCACCGGTCATTGCTGCCGTGACGATCATCTGGCTCATCGTGCTGCGTCCGGAGATTGCCTGGATCGCCGGACCGTTGCTGGCCTTGTGGTTTGTTTCACCGGGAATCGCCTGGTGGTTGAGTCGTCCGATCGTTTCGACACCAGTGAAGCTGACTCAAAAGCAGTACCTTTTTCTCCGACGAACGGCGCGCAAGACGTGGCGATATTTTGAGACGTTCGTGACTGCTGAGGACAACTGGCTGCCGCCGGATAATGTTCAGATGAATCATGGCGAAGTGATCGCTTCCCGCACGAGTCCAACAAATATCGGGATCGCGTTGCTGGCCGATCTGGCGGCGTACGACTTTGGCTACGTTTCTGCGGGCTGCCTGCTGGATCGCACTCGGAAGACGTTCGGCACCATGTCGAAGATGGAACGCTATCGAGGTCATCTTTTTAACTGGTACGACACACAAACGCTTGTGCCGCTGGCTCCGCAGTACGTATCAACAGTCGACAGCGGAAACCTCGCCGGACAATTGTTCGTCCTTGCCAGTGGATTTCGTTTGCTCGTCAACGCGGCAATTTTGCCCCGTCGAATTTGCGACGGCCTTTCGGATGCACTCAGTGTTCCTCTGGAAGAAGCAACAGAACCCAGGCGAGCGGGGGACGTGAGTCCCCTGATTCCTCGTGAGACTCAAAATCAGGGGATTGACATCCCCCGCTCGCCAGGAAACACATCCATTCCGGCTACCCAACGCATTGATGGCAACATGATGCGACGGCTTGAGCGACAGATCGAAGAACTGCAGCGTTGTCCGTATCGGATTGGAGCGACTCAGACGCTGCTGGTGCGGTTGATCGAAGACTCCAGCGCCGCGACGGCCGATCTGCATCCGGCTCAGCATCCAGAGCTTCACTGGTGGATCAGTGCCTTCACACGCGGCTGCACGGATCATCTTCAGGAACTGCAACGCCTCGCCGCGTGGTCGACCATTCCGCCTCCTCCGCCCGATCTTTGGAACTCTGGGTCAGCGGATCAATTGCAACATCTCGCCGAGCTGCGAGCTCTTCTCATCAGGCTGGATGAAGTTCCCACGCTGCACGAAGTCGCTTCGCTGACTCAGACTTCAGATCCGTTGATTGATGCCATCTGCGCCGAGTTCTCGAACGCTGATCCTGCGACTCCGGACACCGCGTCGGCTCAGAAGTGCGAATGGCTGCAGACACTCAAGCTTGCTCTGGTAGAATCGTCGAAGCTGGCGGCGACAAGAATTCAAAGTCTCGAACAGCTCGCCGATCAGTGTTCAGAATTTGCTGACATGGATTTCGAATTCCTGCACAACAAGTCGCGAGATCTCTTCGCGATCGGCTACAACGTCAGCGAGAATCGCATCGACAGCGGCTGCTACGACCTGCTGGCCTCGGAAGCCCGCCTCGCCAGTTTTGTGCTCATCGCGCAGGGACACTTCAGCCAGGAGCATTGGTTTGCCCTCGGTCGGCTTCTCACCAGCGCTGGCGGCGCGCCGGCTTTACTCAGCTGGAGCGGATCGATGTTTGAGTATCTGATGCCGATGCTCGTCATGCCGACATACGAAGGCACGCTGCTCGATCAGACCGGCCGCGCTGTTGTCCGGCGGCAGATCAACTACGGTCGTCAGCGAGGCGTGCCGTGGGGAATTTCGGAATCCGGCTACAACATGGTCGACCGTGGTTTGAATTATCAATACCGCGCGTTCGGAGTTCCAGGCCTTGGACTGAAACGTGGACTTGCGGAAGATCTGGTCATCGCTCCATACGCCACGGCGCTGGCTTTGATGGTGGCTCCGGAAGCCGCGTGCCGAAATCTGGAGCGACTGGCTCAGGATGGTCGTGAAGGAGCCTACGGATTTTTCGAAGCCGTCGACTACACACCATCGCGTCTTCCGTCTGGCGTGAAAAGTATTACGGTATGGCAGGTCATGGTGCATCATGCGGGAATGAGTTTGCTGTCGCTCGCGTCGTTGCTGCTCAACAAACCGATGCAGCGACGATTCTCTGCCGATCCTGCTTTTCGAGCCATCGATTTGCTGTTGCACGAGCGTGTGCCGAAGGCCACCGTCCCCGTGTTTCCGCATGCGATCGAAGCCAGCACGACTCGTATCACGTCTGCGGAAGAAGCGGGAACCATGCGAATCTTCAGTGATCCCGCTGGTCCGGTTCCTGAGGTTCATCTTCTGTCGAACGGCCAGTATCACGTGGTCATCACAAGTGCCGGCGGCGGTTACAGTCGCTGGCGAGATCTCGCGGTCACTCGCTGGCGTGAAGATCCAACTCGCGACTGCTGGGGCACGTTCTGCTATCTGCGAGACCTTGACAGCGGCGCACTCTGGTCGACAGCGTGGCATCCTACCGGAAAGCCATCAAGGCCCTACGAAGCGATCTTCACTCAGGCGCGAGCTGAATTTCGGCGGCATGATGAGCAAATCGAAACGCACGCCGAGATCAGTGTGTCCACAGAAGATGACGTCGAACTTCGGCGAGTCACGTTGACGAATCGATCGGAACGCACTCGCACCATCGAAGTCACCAGTTACGCCGAAGTCGTGCTGGCGTCTCAAGCGCAGGACGAATCTCATCCGGCCTTCAGCAATCTGTTCGTTCAGACGGAAATTGTGCGGCCACAAAATGCGCTGTTCTGTACTCGACGTCCTCGTTCAGCCGAAGAGCGGCCTCCGTGGATGATTCACATGATGACGGTGGATGGAACTTCGACCGGTGAGCCTTCATTTGAAACCGATCGAATGAAGTTCATTGGCCGTGGTCGCGATCTTGCGGCACCGGCTGCGTTTGATCACAAGACCGGGTTGACGAATACCGTTGGTTCAACACTCGATCCCATCGTCAGCATTCGACATCAGGTGATTCTTCAGCCTGGCGAATCCGTTCGAATCGATGTGGTGACCGGAGTTGCCGAAACCCGAGCTGGCGTCCAGGGTATGGCTGAAAAATACAGCGATCCGAGCCTCGCTGATCGCGTCTTCGAACTCGCGTGGAGTCGCGCACCGATCATGCTGCAGCAGTTGAATGCTTCGGAAGCCGATGCCCAGGCTTTCGGTCGTCTTGCGGGTTCGATCATTTATGCGTCTTCACTTCGGCGCGCTCGATCGACCGTGCTGATTCGCAATCGACGCGGCCAATCGGGACTTTGGAGCTACGGAATTTCTGGCGATCTGCCGATCGTGCTGGTTCGTATTCGCGACAGCGACAAAATCGAACTGGTTCGAGACGCGTTTCAGGCTCATGCGTATTGGCGAATGAAGGGACTGATCGTTGATCTGGTCATCTGGAATGAAGACGACTCTGTGTATCGCCAGTCGCTGCAGGATTCCATCATGGATGCCGTCTCGGCCAGCCCGGCTTCGGCCATGCTCGATCGACCAGGCGGCGTCTTCATTCGTCGCGGTGAGCAGATGTCCGATGAAGATCGTTCGCTGCTGCAAACCGTTGCTCGAGTCGTCCTGCTCGATGACGCAGGCAGTCTGTTCGAACAAGTCGAACGGCGAGCCCGAGTCGAAACGCCCGTCGCACCGTTTAGACCAAGTCGCCGACGGACGGACATCATCGCGGCTGCGGAACCGTTGTCTCGCGATCTGGCGTACTTCAATGGTCTGGGAGGATTCAGTCGCGATGGTCGTGAATATGTGACTCTGCTGAAGCATGATTCCGCAACACCAGCCCCGTGGGTGAATGTTATCGCCAATTCGCAGATTGGCACGGTCATTTCCGAAAGCGGAAGTGCGTACACATGGGTTGATAACAGTCATGAATTTCGACTGACGCCGTGGGCCAACGATCCCGTTTCCGACACGTGCGGCGAAGCGATCTATCTGCGAGATGAAGAGACTGGTCGCTTCTGGTCTCCGTCTCCATTACCGGCTCGCGGAACCAACACGTACCTCGCGCGGCATGGATTCGGATACAGCATCTTCGACTACACCGAAGACGGTATCACCACGGAGTTGTGTGTCTACGTCGACATCAACGCGCCTGTGAAATTCGCGCGGTTGAAGATCCGCAATCATTCGGGACGATTTCGCCACTTGTCCGTCACGGGTTACTGGGAATGGGTACTCGGAGAACTGCGAAGTAAGTCGATGATGCATGTCGACACCGAAGTCGATCCGGTCACCGGCGCGATCTTCGCACGTAATTTCTATAGCCCGGAATTTGCGAACAAAGTCGTCTTCGCTGACTGCAGCGAGTCTGTCCGAACAGTCACCGGTGATCGCACGGAATTCCTCGGACGAAACGGATCCGCATCCAATCCCGCCGCGATGCGTCGCGTTCGACTTTCCAATCGAACCGGAGCCGGCTTAGATCCCTGCGCCGCGATTCAGACGCAGATCTCTCTGGAAGACGGCGACGAAAAAATCGTCGTCTTTACAATCGGAGCGGCCGGCAGCAAAGACGATGTCCGTAGTCTTGTACAACGATTTCGAGGCGAAGGAAATGCACAGACGGCTCTCGAAGGTGTCTGGCATTACTGGAGCCAAACGCTTGGCGTGGTGCATGTGGAAACGCCCGACCCGGCGGTCAACTTCCTGGCCAACGGCTGGCTTGTTTATCAAACGCTGGCGTGTCGGATGTGGGCTCGCACGGGCTTTTATCAGTCCGGCGGCGCTTACGGATTTCGCGATCAACTGCAGGACTCGATGGCACTGATTCACGCCGAGCCCGGGCTGTTTCGCGAACATCTGCTGCGTGCTTCTTCGCGACAGTTTCGTGAGGGCGACGTTCAACATTGGTGGCACCCTCCGGCGGGTCGCGGCGTGAGGACAAAATTCTCCGACGACTTCCTTTGGCTGCCCGTCGCGGTGTGTCGGTACGTCCAGATGACTGGCGATACCGGAGTGCTGGAAGAACGGATTCCGTTTCTCACTTCCCGCGCACTGCATGCTCACGAAGAAGCGAACTACGACCTGCCAACGATTTCAGACGACATCGGAACCGTGTATGAGCATGCTCTGCGTGCGATCGACAATGGGTTGCGATTCGGAGTTCACGGGTTGCCGCTGATGGGTTGCGGAGACTGGAACGACGGCATGAACCTCGTCGGTCAAAATGGTCAGGGCGAAAGCGTCTGGCTGGCGTTCTTTCAGTATGATGTGTTGACTCAGTTTGCAAAGCTCGCGAGGCAGAAGAACGACGCCGTCACTGCCGACCGACTCGTCATCGAAGCTGGACGCCTGCGTGGGCACATCGAACACAACGGCTGGGACGGCGAATGGTATCGCCGCGCGTACTTCGACGATGGAACTCCGCTGGGATCATCGGAGAACAAAGAATGCCAGATCGATTCCATCTCGCAAAGCTGGTCAATTCTGTCCGGCGGTGGCACAAAGGAACGATCACTTCAAGCCATGGCGAGCGTCGATCGTCGACTTGTGCGGCCTGACGCCAGGTTGATTCAACTGCTGGATCCGCCGTTTGATCATTCCGACTTGAATCCCGGCTATATCAAGGGCTACGTCCCCGGCGTCCGCGAAAACGGAGGCCAGTACACTCATAGCGCGATCTGGACCGTTATGGCGTTCGCGGCTCTCGGCAACACGGAACGCGCATGGGAGTTGTTCAACATGATCAACCCGGTGAATCACGGTTCGACACCGGAAGAAATCAGCACGTATCGAGTCGAACCGTACGTTGTTGCGGCGGATGTTTACGGCGTCGCCCCGCACATCGGCCGAGGTGGTTGGACGTGGTACACGGGCTCTTCCGGCTGGATGTATCGCCTGATCACAGAATCGCTGCTCGGCTTGCAACTGGAAGTCGACCGCCTGCGTTTCAATCCACGACCACCCAAGGCCTGGCCTTCATTCAAGATTCACTATCGCTTTCACGAAACGAACTACCACATCACGATCAACAACGGAGGCGAAGGCAAAACAATCCGCCGCCTGGCGATCGACGGTGTGGATCAAACAGACTTCATCGTGCCGCTCGTCAACGACCAGGGGAATCACGAGGTGGAGATTGATCTGCAATAGTCCACGCGAGAAATCATTCTCGGCCCACAGACACCACAACCCGCGAGGCATCCGGTGATTGGCAGAATGAACTATTTCTGTTGAGCCTGAGCCGCTAGCCGATTCGACCGGAAAAAATTGGCTAGTGCGCCGTCCAGATAAAGAACCAGTGTTGAAGGTAATGGATCTTGCTAAAGATCCTGGTGCCGCAAGACCTTTAGTATGGTCCAATACCCGAAATTCAAATCTTGACAGAGCACTAACGTCGTGTCATTTGCGAATTGAGGGCTATTCAGCGGGCGGGTCGCCCGCCCACCC
>JBGSVD010000180.1:0-6484 GCA_041753135.1 Planctomycetaceae bacterium | reverse complement strand
CATTCGATCGCACACAGCAATCGTCCGCGGCTGATTCATCGGTGAGGGTCTCATTGAATGCGATTGACATGGTTGAACGAACTTTCATCATTCAGAGTCTAAGAGACAAAAAAAGGGCGGCTGACTGAATGTCGACCGCCCTCAGCTTAGCTTCTTCCTTCAATCAACTACGGCAGGATCACACTGTCAATGACGTGGATCACACCGTTCGATGCTTCGATGTCAGTGGCAACGACCTTGGCGGCGTCGACCATCACTCCTTTGTCACTGACCTTGATCAAGGCTTCTTTGCCGTTGACCGTCTTGGCTGACTTCAGCTTCACGACATCACTGGCGAGCACCTTGCCTGCCACGACGTGGTAGGTGAGCACGGCAATCAACTTTTCTTTGTTCTCTGGGAGCAACAGGCTTTCGACGGTTCCTGCTGGCAACTTGGCAAACGCTTCATCAGTCGGTGCAAAGACTGTGAATGGCCCTTCACCTTTCAACGTTTCCACGAGGCCTGCCGCTGTCAGTGCTGCGGCAAGTGTCTTGAAGGAACCAGCAGCCACAGCGGTCTCCACGATGTCTTTGTCAGCTGGCAGGATCACGCTGTCAATCACATGGATCACACCGTTGGAGCACGCGATGTCCGCCTTCACGACGTTAGCGCCATCAACCTTCACTTTGCCGTCCTTCACGACGACGTCAATCTGCTGGCCCTGCACTGACACAGCCCCTTTGATCTTCACGACATCAGCCGCCATCACCTTGCCGGCTACGACATGGTACGTCAGGATTGCCTGCAATTTCGCTTTGTTCTCTGGCTTCAGCAATGATTCAACAGTCCCCTTCGGCAGCTTGGCAAATGCTTCATCGGTCGGAGCGAAAACTGTAAATGGTCCTTCACCTTTCAGAGTTTCCACAAGGCCTGCAGCCTTCACAGCCGCGACCAGCGTCTTGAATGAACCGGCTCCAACGGCCGTGTCCACAATGTCTTTTTCGGCCGGATGTGCCACGAATGTTGTCAACACATGTGCTCCGCGTACTGACCGGTTTGTCGTCGTTGTTCCCTTACACTTAGATCCAGCTTCTGCCGTTGCAGAAAGAACAAGCAACCCTGTCGCCAACACGGTAATCATTTTCTTCATCTGTGATCTCACTCTGTCTGGTTTTTTGCTTTTCTAAACGTTCATAACGTTCAATGATGACCGACTAACCGGACGAAACGTTCATAAGTAACACGGGTTGTTCGGAAAAGATTGAATATCGCTGATCCCCGTTTTGCGCATGGGAAATTGCACCAAAAAACAACATCAGTGAGCGGAATCCAAGCAAATCTGCCAAGGCAGAGTCCTTCGTTCAATTCCCTCATCCTGTTCCCTGCCTCCGCATGAGACTTCGAAAGACCGTTTGGAGAGCGAATGGACGGCAGTCCAAATCGTTCACCATTCGAGTTGTTTCAAAGTCGAACTGACAGGAAGCATTTTGCTTCGGATGATTGAGGCGATCGTCACATGCGAATTCGCGATCGCCAGACGCAAAAAGAACATGCATCGGTAGTCGTTGCGAAACTCGGTTAAGAATTGTGCGCCGTTACGGCATGCTGGGTACGAGCGGCGTTAACGATTCAAGCGTGCTCGAAGGACAGTTGCATCATTTGAGGGGATGAAGATGAATAAGAGAAAATTGGCGAAATTTGGGTATGTTGCCGCCGCTGGGGCATCCTTCCTGTTTTCAATCTCGCTTTGGTTTACCGGTAGCAAACAGGAGGGTCTGTACGTGGGGTTGTGGGTGCCATCGATCCTTAGTTTCGGAACCCTCGTGCTTGGGAGCGGTAGTAATGGCAAATAGCGATTTTGTAATTTTTGGTGTGGGCTGTGTGGTCTTTGCGATCGCTCTGACATCGACATTTATCTCGTTGCTTGCGAGTGACAAGTCAGACGAGTGAGTGGTCCCCCGGAAAGTCCGGGCCCACGCCAAATTGCTCGTCAGGCAGCGTGGACAAAATTTGAATCCGTTCTTTTCTTTTTTAATGGGGCATTAAGATGACGACTGAAGAGACAACAAGCTGGCAGGAACTCGCAATCGGATTGTACGATCGCCTCACAGGCCGGAACGCTGAGATCACCTATGAATTTTCCTAAATGCATGTCAAGGTGCCAAGCGGAACCGGGCCACAGGCGGAACACGCGGAGTGGGTGGTGAGCGGGACGATGAAAATCCGTACCGAGGACAAAGGCCCTCGCCCAAACTGAGGATGGCTGGCCGCGTGGAGTGTCTTATCAACGGCCAGTCATTTACAATTGACACCCGAAACAGAGAGATCGTCTTCACTGGCAGGCCTCGCGTTTTGTTTGCAGTTCTGCGACATTCATGGCATGTTGGTGTCCTTGAATTCCTTAGAGTTGCGGACCTTCGGCCAGAGGTAAGGCTTGGATGTTTTGGGACGATTATGGTTCCAGTCAGATCGAGATTGTGTCGACTTCTGATGTGGCGGAGATGACAAAGCTTCAACAATCGGATCGACAGGGTTTTGAAATGTCGGGACTGACACTGGTGACTGGCGCGACTGGCTACGTCGGAGGACGATTGTTATCGCTTCTGCAACGGCAGAATGTGAAAGTGCGATGTCTCACCCGTCGTCCGGAAGCATTGGAAGAGCGTCGCTCACCAACTACGGAAATCGTTGCCGGTGATGTACTGGATTGCGAGTCGCTCCCGGCAGCTCTTGTCGGCATCGACACGGCTTATTACCTCGTGCATTCGATGGGTGCCCACGGGAATTTCGAAGAGCAGGATCGCATCGCAGCATCCAATTTCGCCTCGGCTGCAGCGGCCTCCGGAGTCAGGCGGATCATCTATCTTGGCGGACTTGGAAATCCCGACCACGAACTATCGAAGCATCTTCGCAGCCGGCAGGCGACTGGCGATGCGCTCCGAGCTCATCACTCACAGGTCATCGAGTTCCGAGCGTCAATCGTCATTGGTTCCGGGAGCCTGTCTTTTGAGATGATCCGCGCTCTGGTGGAACGTCTGCCGATGATGATCTGCCCTCGCTGGGTGCATGTGAAAGCTCAGCCGATCGCGATTGAGGATTTGCTGGAGTACCTCGTGGCTGCAAGGGATTTGTCAACGTTCGGATCGCAGGTGTTCGAGATCGGCGGGCCGGATCAGGTTTCTTACGGTCAGATCATGCAGGAGTACGCGCGTCAACGAGGATTGACTCGCTGGATGATCCCAGTGCCTTTCCTGACGCCGTATCTTTCCAGTCTCTGGCTTGGACTTGTTACTCCGCTCTATGCCCGAGTGGGAAGGAAGTTGGTTGAAAGTCTGCGCAATCCGACACTAGTTTCCAATAACCTGGCTACGACCTCATTTTCTGTGCGCCCTCGCACTTATCAGGAGGCGATTGCGCGGGCCCTGGTCAACGAGGATTGTGAATTTGCCGCCACGCGCTGGTCGGACGCTCTTTCATCAGCGGGTGAACGCCAAACGTGGGGCGGCGTTCGATTTGGTTCACGACTTGTCGATTCCAGAACCGTTGTCGTCTCAATTCCTCCCGAGCAGGCGTTCACTCCAGTTCGCCGCATCGGTGGTCGCACCGGATGGTATTACGGAAACTGGCTGTGGACCGTTCGAGGATTCATCGACCTGCTGATGGGTGGTGTTGGTGTCCGGCGGGGTCGGCGCGATGAGGAAACACTGCGAGTGGGAGATTCTCTCGACTTCTGGCGCGTGGAGTTATACGAGCCCGGACGGCGGCTTCGGCTTCACGCGGAAATGAAGGTACCCGGTCGCGCATGGCTCGAATTCGAAGTCACCCCATGCGAACAAGGCAGCACCATCCGACAGACAGCGATATTCGACCCGCTGGGTCTTTTGGGAATTCTGTATTGGTACGGAATCTATCCGCTGCATCAATGCGTCTTTGCCGGGATGCTCCGAAACATCGCACGTGCCGCGGAGGGCTCTGCTGTCCCGGGTGGGAAGATCGACCTCGCAGTGGCTTCCTCGGCTGCCCATCGTCCTGAAAAAGGCCGCTCATGAAACCGAAGCCTGTTGTTGTCATCGGCGCGGGGCTCTCGGGTCTCTGCTGCGCTCGCCAGTTGCTGAAGCACAATATTGACGTCGTCGTGCTTGAGGCTGAGGGTGACATCGGTGGTCGCGTCAGGACAGATCATGTTCATGGCTTTCTTCTGGATCGGGGATTCCAGGTTCTTCAGACTGCTTACCCGGAGGCGGCCGCTCAGCTTGATTATCCCGCACTTCGTTTGCAGAGCTTCGAACCCGGAGCCTTGATTCGTACTCAAGGGCGAATGGTCGAGATGAGCGACCCGTGGCGGCGACCTGCGAAGTTGTTGTCCACCGCATTCAATGGAATCGGAACCCTTGCTGATCGCTTCAAACTTGCAAAACTGCGATGGCATGTCACTCACACATCCATTGATGACCTATGGCAGGAGCCTGAATCGACAACTCGGGAATATCTGAGCAAAACGTGCGGGCTTTCATCCGACATGGTGGATCGTTTCTTTCGACCCTGGTTTTCAGGAGTCTTTCTTGAGAAGGATCTGACCACCTCGAGCAGGTTCTTCAGATTTTTGTTCCGCATCTTTGCAATGGGGGATGCCTCGTTGCCAGAGGAAGGCATGGGCGCGATCCCGAGGCAATTGGCGGCGCGATTAGCTCCTTCAACAATTCGCCTTTCCGCTCCTGTCGACTCCCTCGTGGACGGCCATCGTGTGCGACTCAAGAGTGGGGAACATGTTGATTGCCGCGCGATCGTGCTCGCAGTCGAAGGCCCGGAAGCATCAAGATTGACGGGGGGAATGATTCGTTCGGCTGAAGCCAGGGCGACAACGTGCTTCTACTACGCTGCTCCGCAGGCACCTTTCCACGAACCGCTGCTTGTGCTTAACGGGGACAATGAGGGTCCGATCAACAATCTGTGCGTCGTGAGCAATGTGGCAAAAAGTTATGCTCCTGCCGGTCAGTCACTGATCAGTGTTTCCGCGATTGGAGAATCGGCATCAGGCTCAGACGATGTTGAAGAAAGCGTACGCAGGCAACTGAAAAAGTGGTTTGGCGTATCGGTCGATTCCTGGTCACTCTTGAAGCGTTACCACATTCCCTTTGCGTTACCTTCTCAGCCAGCCCACTTTCAAGATGGCCTTGCTCTGCCCACACGTCCGTTCGATGATGTCTATCATTGCGGCGACTATTCTGAAACAGCCTCTATTCAGGGTGCCATGATCAGCGGGCGAAAAACTGCGCAGGCGTTGATCGCTGACCTTGCTTTACCGCTGTGAGGGAGTCCTTGCACCTCGATGCTCGTGTCTGCAGATTTAGAAGGAAAGTGTGCTTTCATGTTTTCCCTCTTCAGGTCTCGCAACGGCACTGCCACCGGTGCCACAGACGCTCCATGGCCACTCATGTCAGCCAGGAGCATTCTCGTGATTTTTCCCGATGCGCAGGAAGAGAGGTAGTACACATCGCCGCCTCCATCACTGCTGCGAAAGGGCTCGCTGTGAACCCAGAGATCCGGTCCCGGTAAAGAAAACTGAGACCACGTCGCTCCATTGCCGCCCCAGACTTCCATGCACTGCATTCTTTCACTGACGAGCTCGCTCGGATTCATAAAAAACTTCTTCTGACTTTCCTGAGTTCTCGAGCGAGATCGCTGCGGACTGTGTTAACCAAGGTACCACACTTGCGGAAGCTTTAAATCAACGCCCGTCGAATTGGCAAATCCCCGGAAACTTACTGCCGGTAGATCTGGTCGATGCAGTTTGCGTCGAAATCGAACTTTGGCAGCGTGCGTGAGAACAACTGAAAAGGCCCGAAACAGTGACCTACCCCCCGGCTAAATATCCGTCTGCCGTGAAGACATGTTCTACCGTCGCGTGTCTGTAAGAGCTTCAAAACCAATCGATGCATGGCGCTTTTCAACTGTCAAAATCTGTCATGAAGTTCTGCAGCATCTCAGAAGCTCTATGACAAGAGTGGAGATTCACGTGGCCGAGCCATTCTTAAACGACGCCTCTTCCCTCGTGTCCTTGTTCATCGAGAATTCGAATGGGACATTCGAAGTGATTTTGCGTCGTATTGAGTTCGAAGGAAAAGCGGGTTTTGCGCCAGTGCAATTGATCCCTCTCTCTGGTGCATTCCCCTCCATGCCAACACACAGCTGTCTGGGGAATGCAATGTCCATGCAGAGATGGATGGAAGAGCACCCGGATGTTTTTTCGCAAGGCCGGACATCATTCGAATAATTTCGGCAGGGCTGCACGCTGCTAACAAGCGCAGACGGTTCGTGGTAACGCAACGAAGCCTGTCCGACGGGAAATTTTCCGCAGAACATTAACCCAACTTCCCCAGCTCATTGTGGAAACACTGAGTTTCCTGCGGTTTCAGGTCAAAAGTTTACACTACATCTTGCGTTGGATTATTTTGGCCGGGAGTTTCAGACGGAGTTTTTCGAGGAGGATTTGCTGGTGATCGG
>JBGSVD010000179.1:0-3947 GCA_041753135.1 Planctomycetaceae bacterium | reverse complement strand
TCACTGACAAGCCCTCCCATACCTGTTGAGGTTGGGCCTTTCATAGTTGAGCTATTCACGGTCGGACGTTTAATCCGATCCCCGAGGTTGTCAGCCCCGGTGTGGTCTGTCGCCAGACTCACAGCTCCCCACGTCAGCACGGTTGAACGAACTCGCCATGATGGCAAGCCCATGAGCCCCCGTGACGGGATTCGGCAATCCATTGCCACACCCGCTTCGTTCAGGACGACTCAGAATCAACGATGTCGTTTCCGACAGTTGATCACTGAGCATGTCCGCCTCGCCCGAATTCCATATTGATGAAAAGAACAAATCCCGGTGCGCTTCGTCGGGATGCAGGCTGCCGCGTTGGGCTCTCGTTGTCGCTTGATCTGTCTCAGATCAAGATTTCTCCGAAGCCACGTCGCAACTGGTGGCCTCTCCGCACAATCTCACTTTGTCCAATCGAAAAGCGAGCAGCGTGAGCGGCTTCCTGCATTCCGAACTTTAGCTCGAACCGGGTCAAGGGCTCGCAGCCCTTGCTATAGGATAGAACGCTGGGATTACTCCGATATATGTGTGGCTCACAAACTGAGTGAGTCACACGATCGGTTTTAGGCCAACGAGCCTCCTTTGAACTGGGCGAGCACCTCTCGATGCGGACCCAGCTCGAAGAGCGGCAGTAAAGAAAGGAAGCGATCCTTTCATTTCTTAGGCTGGTTGATGAGACCAGCTTTACCGAAACCTGCCCGCTCCATCATTGAACGTCAGCATGCTGTCCTTAGCCGATGCGTATCCGCAATCGGTTTGCCGGACAACGGCATTTTCCAGAGCTTGACGACCGGCAAATCTCACGATTCGCCTACAGGTCGGTTGTGCCACAGTTCTGAGAAAAAGTCACGTGAGGGTGTCTCATCTCGAACACAAATCTTGACCTGGCCTCTGGACAATTCGGCGAATACCGTGATATGTAGACGGGAATTGAAAACCACGAAAGGAGTCAACAATGAACGAGACCAAAAAGAAATCAGCCACCGCCCCGGTAAAAACCGTCCGCCACGGAGCCATCGCCGCATCCATCTGGAAACGCCAGGCAACCAGCGGCTTTGAGTACTTCGACTTCACCGTCAGTCGCTCATGGAAAACATCTGCCACCGGAAAAGAAGGCTACTCCAGCAGTTTCTTCGCCCGCAACGCCGAGGACCTCCATGCCGTCATCCAGGAAGCGGCCAACTGGATGGAAAGCCAGCAAGCCAGCCTGCAAGAAAACAACGACTTCAAAAACCAGACGATCCTACAAAAAGCTTCATAGACGAAGCGGGCCGCCATGGGACGGCGGCCCTCGACATCCCGCAATTGCTATTCGAGAGCCCGCCACATCGATTGCCGTCCTGCAATCGACGTCAGGACTTGCAATTCCGGTTGAATCACCGCGTCCGAAGGCGCAGGAGGCGCTGGTGCAGGATCGACGTATTCATCAAAATGCAGATCCGTTTCTTGATCGAGAGTTGCGCCGTCAGCCTTGACCTTCAGATACTCTGATATGTCGGTACCCGGCGCAACAGTTGAGGTGTGTTCCACATAGCTCCGCTGCATTTCCGTACAAACGATCTCCTGACCATTCGCATCAATGAAGGTTCGCTGTCTCGGAACCAGCACTTCAGTTTGATACTGAATCATGAAGGAACCATCGTCGTTCGTCTGAATCACTGCATAAGGGATGCAGTCCGACGTGAATTGCTCCTGAGGCTGGTTGTCGCCGGTTCCACCACAAGACTCAAGAGCAGGCTGACAAGTTCCGCAACCTGAAACAGCGAGGCCGAAAAAAGCGGTAAGTAGAATGTGCGTTCGCATTGGAAGGATCTCCTCAATTCACAGAACAAAAAAGATACGCGACCGCCGCATCCGCAGGCACTTCATCTCGACCAGCTCAATCCCACGGATCGAGTTGGTCAGTGTCATTCCAGATGCGTGTCGTAGAGAAGACGAGAAATCATCATGCAGTCTGCGCCGGCAATGACTTATTTGCTGCAACTGAACTGAGACCCTTCGCAATCGATACTCGAGACGCTGAAGAACCCGAGGATCTTTCGACCGTCAGAGCCAAAGGTCAGGGCATAGCCAGTAACGATTCGTGATTGCGAGGCCGACCGGAGCATGGTTTCACCGAGTAACCTACCGGACTGGGGACTGGCTGCCGTCGGGAGTCTTTGATTGTATCACGGCGTCAAGGTCCGTTCGCCGTGGCTCACTGCTGCTTTGCCTGTGGCAAAGGCTCCACCTTGACTTGCCGTGTTGATGAGGCCCCGTGGGCCGACGGCAGGCCAAGTGGCACGCGTAGTGCCTCAACGAACAACAACTGCTGACCATGCTGAGGTCAGCACAACACGGAGAAACATCATGATGAAACGAGAAGACGCAATGAAGGTCGCTGAACAGAAACTACAGGATCTGGCTCACGCTTTGGAACAGGGACGGTCGCAAGTGCTGGAAGACTACTTGACCGCCGTGGCGAGATTGCACAAGTACAGCTTTCGAAACCTGATGCTGATCACTTCGCAATGCCCAGAGGCAGTCCATGTGGCTGGCTTTCACACATGGAGATCGATGGACCGAACAGTGAAGAAGGGAGAAAGCGGGATCGCGATACTAGCTCCGCTGACTCGACGCGCAAACAAAGAAGATCGCACCACAGCCAACATCGGAGCACGAGCCGATGGACCAGAAACAAAGACGGAAGATACCAGCGATCCAATGGGTTACCGAGTTGTCTATGTCTTTGATATCAGTCAGACCGAGGGCAAAGATTTTTCCCCAGTCACACCGATTGCCAACTCAGAGGCTCACGCGTTGAAAGAACTTGAGAGTGTTTACGAGCAACTGGGAATCACGCTGGAAACCAAGACGCTTGGCTGGGGAACCGACGGCGTTTCTCAGATCGGGCGAGTGCTCATTCAGGAGGGACTCAGCGAGGCGGCTCGGTTTGCGACGCTGGCCCATGAATTGGCGCATGAATTGTTGCATTCGGAGCAGGATCGACGTTCCGGCCAATTGTTGAAGCGACAGATGGAAGTCGAAGCGGAAGCCGTGGCGTTTGTTGTTTGTACGGCCAATGGGATTGATTGCCGTGATCAGTCTCGCGACTACATCCATCTGTACAACGGCGATGCGAAACTGCTGTTGAAGTCGATGAATCGGATCCAGCAGACGGCGGCGAAGATTCTCGATCTCATGGAGGAGCCACGTCGAGCGGAAAAGCAAACGTCGTACACGATCGATTGGAATACGAAGGCTCTAGCGATTGCTGCGTAGAGCAGACAATGATTTCATAAAGGCCCGGTGGAGGCGATTGTGCTTTCGCCGGGCTGTCGGGCTCTACAACAGAATGCAATGCCCGTCGGCGGAGCGACGGGTTTACGGTACTGCCCATCCTCAATGGGGGCAGGAGAGAATCCCGCGAGGTGTTGCTGAGTGGCTGGGGAATTCGTGCATGGTGAGCGACTTGCAGAGTCTGGAGATGATCACCGCTGATGAAGAATGCACCTTCTCATGGATGATGTGTCGTTCTGACCGCAATGCTGACGGGAAGACCGCATGGCGACGGCGTGACGAGTGACGCCATCATCGGCGGATCGCAAAAGGTGAAGCCAGACGGCGTCGGACTCGTTCCGGGGTTTCTGCCACCGATCCTGTTCCGGGTGGAAGTGGTTGGCTTGCCGTTTTCTCGCTCGCCATCGGTCGGCCTTTGGTCGCTTCGAGCAACTGCATGCCAGTCGCTGCGCTGTCTGTCACTTGTTGCACCCGCTGCGCTCTCTTCGCTTCCGCCGGCCGCCCGTGGCTCGCTTTCCTCCTTCAAGGTGTTGCGTTTTCCATCGGCTGCGCCACCGTGGTGAATGAAAAACACAACACCTTGAATGGAGGAAAAAACATATGGCAAGCAAACCAATCTTCTCACACCGATTGAACAG
>JBGSVD010000178.1:0-8941 GCA_041753135.1 Planctomycetaceae bacterium | reverse complement strand
GCGGGCGTCTCGCCCGCCTTTCTGCAACTCCTCAAACTACGGTTGGCGGAGCACTACTGTCGATTAGTCGATCCATTCGGATCGGCAGTACCCAGGTGCTCAGGGCCTGGCGAATGTCACTGCAATTGATCCGTCCAATCTGGTGATCAGTCGAGATGCTGAGATCCGACGCAAACCTTCACTTTCGGCCGGGGCGATCTGCCCATTTGTAGGCTCGTTTAGAATTCAGTGAACAGAATTTAGAGGTTGCTTCACTTCCTTTTTCTGACGCATACTGCAACGCGATTCGCTGCAGCGTTTCATAGTCAGCCGCCTTCTCGGAAACGGGCCAGTTGCTTCCGTAGACGACACGATCATCACCAAACGCATTCCAAACGACATCGACATACGGACGATAAAAATCAAGCTCACCTGGTGCCTGCTGCCCATCGCGAGATGCGCCTTCGACCAGCGCTGAGACCTTGCAAAACACACTCGGCTGTTTCGCCGCAGACTGTATTCCCAGCTGCCAGTCCTTTGGAGGTGCATCGCGGGTGATCCGGACGTTGCCAATATGATTGACGACAATCCGCAATTCTGGAAGCAGGACAGCTAACCTCGCCACGATGGCCGGCATCTCAGGGCCACCATTGACATCCAGCGTCAAATCGTGATCAACCAGCAGATTGAGATCGGCGAAATCGTTCCGATCAAGGCATTCGGCGACTGACTTTGACGACAGACGAATACCGCGAAACAATTCATTCGCAGCAAATCGCTTCAGGTTTTTCCCGAACTCAGTGCTTCCGGGCGTGAGATTGCCGATAATGCCCACGACAAATGGATCGTCCTTCGCAAGATCCAACAGCCAGGCGTTGTCTTCAACCCAGGGGCTCGCTTCCACAATGACGGTCCCGGTGACTCGTCGAAATTGCTTCAACGCTCGCAGATGTTCTGGAAGTACTGTTCGATAAAGCGACGTTCCCTTTCCCGGCCAGGGCACTCCTTCAGCTCGCGCGGGATCGTAAAAATGCGTATGACAATCGATGATGTCGAAATCGTTCTTTGACTCGTCGGCGGTTAATCGACTGCACGAGAACCCAGCAGTTCCACACAAGCCTGCGGCAAGAACTGATCGACGGGAAATTCGTCTGTTCATGGGAAGTGGTCGCTGTTCGTCAAAAGTGTTGAGGCGAGCCGCAGAGAAAAACTTTCTTTGCTACCAGCACGACGCGCCAGTGAGTGAGTCGAAAACTCACTTGCAGGCGCAGCGTGCTGAATTCGTTTCACCTGCTGCTCGCCTTACATTCTGTTCAAGATGCATATCAACTCTGCAGCAGCAGCGGTGTTCCTGAGAATACCGGAATGTGTCGCTTTCACAAGACACTCAGTCCGCACATCGGATCTGCGCGCGCTCAGCAAAGCGACGACTCCATCCCCGAGATATCCGTCGGGGGAGCGATATCCGGTACCGACTATGGAATGCGTTTCAATCTGATCAGCATACCGCAGATGATTCGATGCCACGATGACTCGATTTCCAGGTATCAGATGATCAAGACTGGTCGGCGGATTCGGACCGGGATTGCGAAAGAGCCCAGGATTACCTCGAATCAATCGAGCGTAATCGTCTCGCATCTGATCTGGAATGTTGATCAGCCATCGTCCCAGTTGACCAAGAGGCTGTTGAGTCCAATTCGATCCCTGATGTGGCGTTGCGATGTACACGACCTTTCTGACAAACGGCACTGGCTGAAACAGGAAAGCCGAAACAGTTTCATCCGGCACCGGACCGGCATTGAGCGCTTCATCAAGTGGCACATCGGAGATTGCCCTCCACAACTGCTCGTCGCTGTAACTGACCTGAAGCTTGGCCAGCAAGCCGCCCATACTGTGCCCGACCAGAACCGTCTGATCGAATGCCGCATCAAGAAAACCGGGATCAACAACGGAACGAACAGTCAGCAGTTCTTTCCGAAGATCAGCAGCCGTCCTGAGGTACGACAGACCTGTGGGATACTGATAAACCCAGATCTGATATCTGGCCGCAATCTCCGGATCAGAATTCAACGCGACAATCATCTCATCCCAGGTCACAGCATCTGAGGCCAGTCCATGGATGAGGACTAAGGGAATGCGGCCCGGCTGATATGGCTGCAACAAGTACAGTCCCGAAGCGTTGTACTGCGACGGATTGCGAAATGCGGCCCAATATTCTCGCCCCGGCGGCAACGCACGCCCATCCAGTGTGCGCGCAAACTGAAACGTCTGCGGCAGCGACGGATGAACACAACCGCTGACACTAAGTAACAGGAATATTGCCAGCAGAAGCTGGTTCTGTTTGTGCGTCCGTGCGAAAACTCGAAGCCCCCTTCAGACACGCCCCTGCGTTGACTGGGCCAACGCGGAAAAATGGCTTCGAAATTCTATTCGAGGGCCGCACTTTCGGGAAAGCGGAGTTTCCGCCGTCGTTCTGAGCTTCTGAGCCGCCAACTCCCGAACAATTCACTCCGACACAATCTCGGCCGCGTTCCAAAAAGCGAACTCGTTCGACCAATCATTGGCCTTGTTCAACAATTCAATCGTCACGGGCTGGCCGGCGAGATCGGTCAGGTCGACAGTCAGATCCTTCCATTCGACACCGCTCTTGCCTCGTTTGACGATCGACTGATGACGAATCTCGCCGTTGACATTGACCGTCAACTGCCAGTCTCCGTCTTCATGGGATGCCACGCTGAGACGCAGTTTGACTTTCGATGCTGTCGGCAAAGTTGTCGAAGTGGTCAGCCGGCAAGGTTCTGAGCGAGAGACGGGATGAGTTCGCAGGGCAGGGCGGCCGTGATAATCGACAAGTACCTCGACGCCGCCTTCGCCAACTTTTGAGATGGAATAGCCGGGCAAAAGTTGTTCGATCAGAGCGAGAAACTCACCAGGCTTCGTGGACGCTCCGGGCAAAATGCGAGAACCCACCAGCAGCTTCGCATCCGGATCTTCCGGCGGCTTGTCGAGCGAAATGAAGGCGAACAAGTCGTGCAACTCCTGGGGCCGCAGTTGCTTCTCAATGCCTTCCGGCATCAGAGACAGTTTGCTCGGCACGACTTCGTCAATATCCGCTCGAGCGATGATTTCCTGTTTGTCCCCCTGGACCTTCAGAACGACTCGCTGAGCACTGTCTTCGACCGGCAAACCAGAAATCGCCTTGCCGTCTTTTGTGACAACCGTCATTCCCTGATAAGCAGAACCAATCACAAGGCTTGGGTCAAACACGTTCGACAACAGTTGTTCAAATGAAGCGCGGCCGTTGCGAGTGATATCCGGCCCGACTTCAGCTCCTTCGCCATAAATCTTGTGACACTGAGCGCAGAGTTTCTTGAAGACGACTCGGCCGGCGACAGCATCGCCGTTGCTGGTCCGCAGTTCGTTGCGCATGCGAGCGATCAATTCAATCCTCGCGGGGTCGCGTTCGGTACGAACGATGCCCCAGTGTTTGGCAACGTAATCGGAAAGGCGAGGACTCTTCAGACTCAGCATTTTGTGAGCTTGATTCGCGTTGATCAGGTTGGCAGGAATCGACTTTTCTTTGACCAATCCGAGCAACTCCATGGCAGACTCTTCACGATCAGTCAGCGCTTCAACGGCTGCGGGCTGAGCATCGGCTGCAAGCTTCGGCAGGTGACGAATGAGAATCTCAGTCGATTTCATGGAGCCAACTCGACCTATCGCCTGCACTGCCTGTCGAACAACGCTCGATGACCGGGATGAATACAACAGAGACTCAGCGAATATCAAGCCACTGTCATCGCCGGCTGTTACCAGAGCGTTGATCATTCGCAGTTTGATGGATTCATCATTGGCCTGAGACGACAACTGCGACGCAGCGTTGATGGCATTCTTCATTTTGAGCGACGCTGCCAGTTCAACAGCGGAAATCGTTGACGCTCGCGTCAATGGGTTCTTCATTGATGCACTGAGCGATTCTTCGAGTTCCTTCTGAATGTTGAAAAGTGCTTCGCCCGTGATTTCTCCCGATCGAATTCGCGCCGTTAACAACTGCAGACATCGATCAGCCGACTCATCGGTAGCTTCGCTGCTGAGTAAGAGCTTAACGAGTTCAGCCACAGCCAGAGTATCCGGCTTGCTGGTCGAAAGAATTCGATCGGCCGCGCGAGGAAGCAGTTCGATGACTGGCTTTGGGAACGAGCCTGAGTCGGCCGCGCGCAGCTTCAGCACTTCCGCCACGAATTCCGCCGTTTGCTTTTCGAGCAACGGATGCAGATTCTGCCAGACAATTCGCGGCACCAACGGATCGTCTCCGGCCTGAGCCAGCACGGCGACCAGCGTGGGAATGGTTGGTATGGATTCCTGCTTGGCGGCAGCGATCGCGACCTGCAGACGAACCTGTGGTAATGGATCGTTGCGAAGAGCGAAGATTTGCTCGGCCGCCTCGTCGGAGAGCGACTTCTGATCTCCGGCCGATCGAACAGCCCACGACTTGTAGAAGTCATCACCGTTCGTCTTGAGCAGCATCTGTGTCTCAGGCGAGTTAATGCTGATGAGTACACCGAACACACCTTGATCTCTGCCTACTGGTCCAGGAAAAGCAATCGCCTGTGTCAGGTGTTCAATCAGGGCTTTGTGATCGCCGTCGTTCAGCAGTCGTTCCCTCAGCAACCGCTGAGCGATGTCGCGCTGATAGCCGTTGCCCGATCCGAGTCGAGTGACAAGCTCCTGATCATCCAACTTCGCCATGTCTTCCGCCTTCGCACGCGGCGTGTCCTTGTATCGCAGTCGATAGAGCCGCCCCTTCAGACGGTCGATCCCCGCCGGATCACGGTTCGCGTCCTGATAACAGTGATAGCGGTCGTACCAATCCAGAATGTAAAGACAACCATCCGGTCCGGTCTTCTGAACCACCGGCATGAACCACGCATCGTTCGCGCTGAGCAGATCGGGTTCAGGAGATGCCTTGTACGTCGATTCAAAGCGTTCGATACTGTCGCTGTTGATACAGCTTCCGTGGATGTTGCCCATGTAGAGCTTCTTGCGGTACTGCTCCGGATAGGCATCGCTGTCGTACCAGTGAATGCCGCAATACGCGGCCTTCTGATGTTTGTGACTGACGATGCTTTCGATCTTCCACGTGAACGGCGGATACGGGCCTCCCTGGCGATGGTAGTAACCGGTTTCCGTCAGATGCCACAAATGATCAATCACACACGCGCTGATGAAGGCTTCTCCTTCATCATTGAACGCGATGCCCCACGGGTTGCTGGTCCCTTCGCAGAAAACCTGGAACTCGCGAGTCTTCGGGTGAATACGAAACATCGCACAAGTGAAGTCCCATGGCTTCTGACCCTCTTTGAAGTTGGGATTCTGCGGACCATAAACAACATGCGCCGGATTGAAGACACCGTTGAGCCCATACAGCCAGCCATCGGGGCCCCAGGTCAGTGAGTTCGGAAGTTCGTGAGTGTCATCGCGGCCGAAACCGGTGACGACGACTTCCGACGTATCGGCCTTGCCGTCGCCGTCTGTGTCCTGCACGAACAGGATATCGGGCGAGTTCGCGATCCAAACTCCGCCATGCCCGACGGCGATGCCACTGGGGATGTTCAGGCCTTCCATGAACACGCTGAACTTGTCCGCCTTGCCGTCAGCGTCGGTGTCTTCCAGGATCTTGACTTGATCTTTGCCCGGCCCCGGCGAACGTCGCGGATACTCGAGCGACTCGGTGATCCAGAAGCGGCCTCGTTCGTCAATCGTCATTGCGACAGGGTTCACGATATCCGGTTCCGACGCGACCAGTTCGACGGTGAATCCTTCCGGCACCGTCATCTTCGCAATCGCCTCCGCAGGACTGAGCGCTGGGCCAGGCGGCTTGTCCTGAGCATGCGGAATGCGTTCGTCCTGCGCGGAACAGATCTGCGTCAGTATGAGTATTAGTCCGAAACAAAATTGACTGATAGTCGTCTTCATGGATCGTGGGCTCTGAGTGGGCAAAGCGAATAGAGAGACCGCATGGTGACAAGATCTGCCACTCCTGGCAAACTTCCCTGCTGAAGGATCATGTCCTGTCAAATGCAGATTTTCGGGTTAGCCGTAAAAGACGAGGCCAACGGTCCAGGTATTTTATGATGCCAGAAGAACTGGTAGCCTCAACCACAACCCGACTTCATGGCGCTGATGAAGTCGTCGCAGTAGTCTCATTGATCCATTGAGATGTTACCGCAGCTTTTTGCGACTACTCTTGCGGTGAACAATTTCGATTCAGAAGCGACGCGACGGTTGCGCAGAGTTCGGCAGAAGTGAATGGCTTTGAAATTAACTCTGAAACACCAGCCCGAATGGCCCCAGCGCGTAACTCATCGTCAACAAAACCGGAGGTCAGCACCACAGGCAAGTCCGAACAGATACTGCGAACGGCGCTGACGACGGCCAGGCCTGGGATCACTGGCATGTTGTAATCTGTGATCACCAGTTGAAACGCACGTGGATCATTTCGAATGGCCTCCAGGGCAGCTTGCGAGTCAATGAACGTTCGAACCTGGTATCCGCTTCGTTCAAGAAGGAACTTCGTGACATTCAGAACAGCTTCGTCATCATCAACGAGCAGGATCTGCTTGCGCATTGAACTGGCGAATTCGAGATCGCGGGAAAGACCACCAGCGGTAGACGGAGCATCATCCGCGACCTCTGTTGTAGTCTCAGTTGCAACAGGGAAATAGATTCGAAACGTTGCTCCATTGCCATGTTCGCTTTCAACAACAATGGAGCCTTTGTGAGAATTTATGATTCCATGGACGACCGACAGTCCAAGTCCTGTCCCATCGCCTGGAGGCTTCGTCGTAAAGAACGGCTCAAAAATCCGGTCCTGAATCGACGGGGGAATACCAGGTCCGCTATCGCTGATGGTAAGCCGTAAGACTCGACCATTTAGACTTTGTTCCACCTCAGCCATTGCGTCTCGAGCAACAAGATTCAGATCATTTGAAACAATTGCGTCAACGTGAATATTGATCACCCCGGAATCAGTGCCAATGGCCTGCACGCTATTGGTAATCAGATTGACAATTACCTGTTCTATTTGCGTTCTGTCAGCCAAAACAAGAGGCTGTTCCGGTTCACAGTGGACATCCAGCCGAAATCTGGCCGGCACCGTGGCTCTCAGCATCGCTATCGATTCCATCACCACGGGCACAAGTGATATCGGCTTCAACTCAGTTCGCTGCTGGCGACAGAAAGAAAGGATCTGCTGGACCAGATTTCGGGCTCGTAATCCTGATCGCTGAATCTCGCCAAGGCGGTGAGCCAGCAAATCGTTTTCAACAGATTCCACACCAGCCAGTTCGGCATTTCCAAGTATCACAGCAAGTGTGTTATTGAAGTCGTGTGCAATGCCACTGGCGAGCGTTCCGATGGCTTCCATCTTCTGCGATTCACGCAGTTGCGATTCCAAAGACTCTCTTATAGCTTCCGCCGCTCGACGTTCGGTCACGTCGGTAATGAAACCATGCCACAATACGGAGCCGTCTGGCTCCAGTTCAGGCGTTGAATTACCAGCGAGCCATTTTTCAATTCCGTTGATCAGAAAGCGACATTCGTGCGTCCACGGAGTTAAGTCTTGAGCAGACTTATGGATAGAGGCCATTATGCCATCAAGATCATCCGGGTGAGTATTTTCAAAGATTCCCGCAGCATTGTCCCTGACATCTTCCGGAGAAATCTCGAACAGATCGTACAGCCCCTCGTTACTGTACGGCAATGAAACACGTCCATCCGGATAAAGCCGAAACTGATACACAGCTCCAGGGACGCGGTTCGTGACTTTCTCCAGGATGCTCAACGCTTCAAGCTTGGCTTCTTCTGCCTGCTTGCGTTCCGTAATGTCAATCGCCAGAACATAAAAGCCGATAACGTTCTGTTCTGCGTCTCGGTCAGGAACATAGTTCACCAGCGTATGTCCAGCACCTCGATCCGGTGAATGAAACACGCTTTCGAACGTGACGTGCTCACCTGCCAGCACGCGATGAATATACGGCTCGATCTGTTGAAAAAGATCATCTCCCAGGACATCCGACATGTGATGGCCCAGGACCTGATCGATTGTTTTTCCAAAGAACTGTTCATAGTGGTGGTTTGCAAAAACGTAACGAAGGTTCCGCGAGATTCGAGCCACTGGGCCAGGGACATGATTGGCCACAAGTACAAGTTCTCTACGGCTCTCTTCAAGTGCCAGCTCAGCCATCTTCTGCGTCGTGACATTTAGATGGCTGACGATCAACCCAGGTCGCGAGCCCCGCATTGGTGACACGTGCACCTGAAACCATCGTTTTTTGTTTGCAGAATGGCATGGATACTCTTGCACGTATTCCGACTGCCGCCCTTCCAATATGGCCCGCATTGCCGTGCAGAGCTGTAAGGAATGGTTGCAACCCTGTTCAACACCAGCCTGACGACACAGCTGCAGATAATTTAAACCCACTGGATTCGACGACTCTGCTGCATTGCAGTTAGCTTTGGAAAACTGCCTCCACGATTCATTGACCGCAATGATGACACCATGCTCATCAAGAATGGCGACCTGCTCGGACAACGAATTGAAAATCGAAAGCTGAAACTCTTCACTTTTCCTTAAAGCCGCTTCACCTTCCTTGATCGCAGTAATGTCAGTAATCACCGTTCGCTGCCGGATCAAACCGTCAGAACCTGGAGCAAGACTGGATGCCAGCTGGACCCAGACAGTCGATCCATCGTGACAACGCAATCGCAGTTCACAGGCTTGAGGATCGCGGGTGCTTAACAATCGTTGGCGATGAAAATAGGTTCTTCCGGGAGTTTAGTGGCAATTTAGGGCAGGTTTCAGGGACAGTTTTCCGCAGAAGAAGAGGATACGAGTTCTGTAGTTTTGAAAGGACTTGAATCCTCGGGCGTTGGACTTGATGGCTTGGATGCGGCTATTGAA